>CAMAXX010000015.1 GCA_945862435.1 Pseudorhodobacter antarcticus | reverse complement strand
AGAAAGCAGAATTGCCTTGCACGGACCAATCGTAATCGATCTTGCCTGATGCAATGCAGTGTTGGTTTGAGGTGCGGTCGTCAACGCCGTCAAAGCTGTAGAAGTAAATGCTGCGTTCTTGTTTAGTGACGGTGTTCTTCAGGTTCAGTTGGTTTACGGCCTTAACCTTGCGTCTGTCGGCTTGGGCCAAACCTATGTTTTCCGCTGACGTGTAGAGCACAGCTGTGCTTTCGTTGATCAGTTCTGTCTCCAACCAGAACCGATCCGACCCACGAAGCCAAACGTCCTCGGCCAAGGTAAACTTAGCCTTAGGTGTTAAGTAGGTCGTAAGGCTTGCTCGGCTGTGCATTTTCGACACAAGCAACGTGCCGTCCGAGCGCACAACAACACGTGAGTTTTCAGTAACAGTATATTTTTCCTCGTCTTTTTCTATCGCAAGGGTAGTTTTTTGATAGAAGTTCTTTCTAGCGCCGTAGAGCTGAAGGGCGGCAGGAATTGTGTTTAGCTTGATCGCTTCGCACAAGGCCCGAAACGTTGGCTTTAGATTTGCCAGGTCAAGTGCTGCAGTTTGGTTGAGTGCAGCATCAATGATATGTTCCTGTGCCGTGGTCCCGATTAACTTGAGTTCCGAGCCAACCCCAGTGGCCTTGGCAAGCAGGACCACAAAGTTATCGTCGCCTGTACCAACAGGACCAACATCAAACTTGGTATTTGTTTCAATCTCAGCCGCCGCACGTCGCCGTAGCCCAAGTACCGTCAGCTTCTCACGTTCATTTTGCTTTTTGCTTGGACGCTTTTTGGACTTGATTTCCTTGTCGTACCCATAGGCTTCGATTTTCTCAGCAGTTTTGCCGCAAATTGAGGCCAACCCGCCACTGTCCCTGATCCAGTCCACAAGTGCATCAACAGCGTCCCTGTTTTTGTAGATGTGCGGGTTGTTGATGTATTCATCATCAATAGCATTCAACGCCGACGCCCAATTGCTGATCTGAACAGCATGTAAGCTGTTTTGCATTTTGAAGATCAAGCGTATGACTGGGTTGAAGTTTTGTCGGTTTAACTGAATGCGATACTTGATGTTTTCTTCTTTATACAGGGTATCCAAATAGCCCAGTTCTGACTGCGCCTCACGCCACCACAGGTAAGACTTGGCGAGGTTGCGATACAGTAAGATCTTGCTGCTTTCGTAGACTTTGGTCTGCTCTGCAACATCAGACCTCAGGTCTGCCAGCTTGTCGTTCAACTGCCCCTGTTTTTTCATTTTGAGCCCGATTTAACCTTTCTGAGCTATAAGGTCGTCGTTTGGGTTTTGCGGATCTTTGGAGCAGGTTAACACGAGTGGAAAAACTTCAAAGTGAAATTTTCTGAATAAAAAACGAATAAATACAATGAAATAGATCAACTTCGTTAAAGCGTAGCGGGAGAAAGCACATGATTGATGATAAGCCAGGGCGGAAAGACGACAGACGGCAATTAACCAAATCCGCCATAGCTGCCGTTGCCCTAGAACTGCCAGATGTGAACCCCAACGATCTTACGGCATGGGACAAAGCCGCCTTAGATCAGATACGTGAAATCAAACGTGCTGCTGAACTGGAAGAGTATCGAGCAGAGCTGATGCGTGTGTTTGAACTGGCTGGCTTGAACTACAAGCTGTCAGAGCAAGACTTTTGGCGTCAGGTGCACGCCAGAGCGGAACAGGCAAGATCACAAGATTAACACGGGCATGATGCTCATCTCAGCACGCCCAAGCACATCACCCATAGCAGTCCAAATCATACGACGAACAGGCAGATCAGCAACATTCTTGCGGCAGCTGCGTTGTGCCAGTTCCGCTGCAATACGCTCACATAGCTGCCCATGTTCATGTGCTGTGGCTCTGAGCAAGTCATGCCGTCCCACGGACATTGCTTCCTGCAGCAGGGTCAATTTGTTCATCAAATGGACGAGGGACTGACTGCTGGCATCTATGTGGCGTGATTTGATGCTGGTGTAATAACTGCGGCTTTGACCCAACCAATCCGTGCTAAAGTTATCTGTGTTAATTGGTGTTCGCTTGGTCAGTTCAGTGTAAACTTCTTCAATGAATGTCATGTAGTGCTCCTTGTATGGAGATATTTATCCTTGACGGTCATGCTTGCTTTGCAGCAAGCAGCAAGTTTCCTCTTGCTTCGCAAGCATCACTTGCATTTTATTCACATATTCATTTAGTAAAAAGTCTTTACTTTGGATATCTATCTGATTTCATTTAATCGATCTTCTCTGTAGCTTGGATTTTTTGAAGTTGAATTTTATTATTATTTGATATTTTTCATTTTTCCATGCGTAAGCAATAAGCCCCCAAAAGCGAGAAAGGCATATTTGTAGCGCCGCAAGGGGGCGCACCGCCAAAGGCACGTAGTGTTAAGGCGTCTGTTCTATGGAGGGGGTGCGGGGGATATTGTGAAAGATGAGCCAGCTGTCTTCTAACCCAATCTTCTGAACTTCTTTTGCAGAATAGAAAGTGACCTGTTTGAGGTCGTCAAAATTGTTACCAACTACTTCAAACCAGCTGTTGTTGCAATCAATCCAGCCGTTTGTGTCTAACGACTGCCACTCAAGATCAGCAACCTTAGCAAACTCATGCGGGTCAACATGGGGCAGCGCAACGATGTGGTAATGCACGTTTTCGCCAAACACGCCCATGTGCTTGAAGACAAAACGAGGTACACCAGCACGTCGTTTGGTTGCTGCTGCATAGCCGTGGTAATGAATATCCACCTTGCGAAGAAATACCCTAAGCAGCTTTTCTGCATGTTCCAATGTTATACCTTCATACTCCTCAGACGCAGTTTGCTTGTGGCGGAACTTCAGGGTCATAAAGACAGCACTGGGATTGTCTTTGATTTGAGGAAGTAGCCAATCGTTGATGGCATTCTGCTCTTGTCTCTTCGTTATTGATTTATTTCTATTGTTTAGTTTCATGAATATATCTTTCTAATTAATACATATTACTACATATTTAGTAAAAAGCAATAATTACCGTAATAAATGGAGAATTTAGGGGAATTTCACCAAATCAATTTCTGCGTTTTGGATTTGAGCTGAATTCTATTGGTATTGGCATGAATTTGTCTTGCTCTTTGAATGCACTGACAACAGTTTTGTTAAAGTGAAAGGGAGAGCAATATGAATTATTTTTCAAATTTGACGTTGACCAAATATGAGCGAAAGCAGCAGAGCAACCCAACTGTTGCACGTCGCATGAAGTTGGCGGGTAAGATCGATCAACAGCTAAAGCTGTGTGCTGATGCTGCGTATCGCCCCATCAGGTCTGTATGGGTCAAGAACGAGGCAGGGCAGCAGGAACTGACAAACAAGGCCGTGCGGATACAACGCTGGTGGGACGAAACAGATGGCGGTAAAGTACTGCTTACAATCCGTTACGGAGCAAAAGTTTTGCAGCTGGCTGAAGGCAAGAACGCCATTGAATTGGCCTCGACAGAAGAGGTGGCAGAAGTGCTTGGCAAGGTGAGATTGGCGGTGCTTGCTGGTGAGTTGGATGCTGAGATTTCTACTGCTCTTGGGCTGCGAAAACTGGTGTTTAAGGCCAAGGGGAAATAGCAGTTTTGCAGCAGAATTGGTGCGGCTTCGAATTCCTAAGCAATAACGTGTGCTTATAATGGTTCCGAATAGCTAAGCGTTAAGCGCAAAAAATCTTGCAAAAAGGCCCGCACTCTGCGGGCCTTTTTCGTTTTGTTAACCTTGCATTTAGACTTCTTACTTTAGGTTGATTAAAGATGCAGAAGTATCCAGTTTTTTCGAGGTTTCATTATGACCATTCAAACCAGTTTTCATGCCCTCAAGGGCCAAGAATTTTTGGGTATGCGCTTGTCGCGGCGCGGCGAGGTTGAGGTTGTGTATGATGGCGGCGCGCGCGATCGCCGTGTTTGGCGGGTGATTGCCGATGGGCAGGGGGCGGCAAGCCTTAGCTCGCGCGAAGAACAGGCGCTTTCTGACAGCCTGCGAATCGCAGCCCAAGCCCCGCGCGTTCTGACCGCCTTGTATGATGAGATGAAAAAACGCGCACTTCAGTTGGAAATTGCGTAAAGCGAACAGTTTTGCTGCAGACGGCTTGCCCTTGGCTGGCCAACTTCTATAGTTTGATCAAGGTTAAGCTTGCGCTTGGGCCATCCTTTCGCATTATATGATCAAAATTTGGGCAGCAGCGACAAGCTGCGCGTTCTATAGGGGGAAATATGGCGCAAACTGCGGCGACAAAGTCCAACTTGCCTGCCCGCGCTGCGCCAAAGCAGCGGTCAGAGGCTGCGAGTGGGCTATTGATGGTCAGCCCGACAGCAATTTATGCGCTGCTGCTGCTTGCCGCCCCGCTGATCACGATTTTCACTTATTCGTTCCTAACCGACGGCTATTTGACGGTGGAACTGACCCCCACCATCGGCAGCTACGTCGAGGCTTGGACAAACGAGGTTTACCGCGTGGTCATGCTGCGCAGCCTTGGCGTGGCCATGGCAGTTACTCTGGTGACGGTGGTTTTGGCCTTTCCCATCGCATATTACGTCAGCTTTTACGTCGAACCCTCGCGTAAATCGCTGTGGCTGTTTTTGATTACCATTCCGTTTTGGACAAGCTATCTGATCCGCGTTTTTCTGTGGAAAGTGATCCTTGGCTTTAACGGCGTGGTCAATTCGGGGCTGTTGGGACTGGGCATTATCGACGAGCCGCTGACCTTTATCCTTTATAACACCAATGCCATCGTCATCACTTTGGCCCATGCCTACGCGCCTTTTGCAATTTTGCCGATTTTTGTGGCATTGGAAAAAATCGACCGCTCTTTCCTTGAGGCGGGGCGCGATTTGGGCGAAAGCAGTTTTGTCACATTTTTTCGCGTGACACTTCCCTTGGCAATGCCGGGGGTGATTTCGGCGGTGATGATCGTGTTTATTCCCACCATTGGCGATTATGTCACACCGCATCTGGTCGGCGGGCCAGAAGGCAAGATGGTCGCCAATTTGGTGCAGGTTTTGTATCTGAAACTGGACAATTACCCGCTGGGCAGCGCGCTGGCGGTGTCTTCGATGTTGCTGGTGGGGCTTGTGCTGGTAATGGCGACGATGCAGCTTGCCATTTTTGGATATGTTTTCAAGCGCATAGCGGGACAAACGCAGCTGATCCTGGCCATTTTCACCGCGCTGGCTGCGGCCCAAGCCTTGCTGGCGGTTGTCATCGCGCTGTGGCTGGTCACGGGCAATGCGCCGCTGACAGTTGTTTTGGGCACAGCCGTGCATGTGGTGGCATTGCTGGCCCTGCGCCGTAAAAGGAGCGCGCTATGAACGGCGGTTGGTTTCGCATTTACGCCTATGGGTTTTTGCTGTTTCTGTATGCCCCCATCCTATTGCTGCCCATTTTTGCCTTTAACGACGGCGCAATTGTCGCATTCCCCTTGGCGGGTTTTACAACAAAATGGTTCGATCAGTTATGGGTGGAACCTGCCCTGCATCAGGCGCTGAAAAACTCGCTGATTATCGCGGTGTCGGCGTCGATCTTATCCACCTGCCTTGGCATTTTTGCGGCCCGCGCCAGCACACGCTATAACTTCCCGTTCAAGGGCGGCATCATTGGCATGATAATGCTGCCCTTGGTGCTGCCTGAAATTATCCTTGCCATTGCACTGCTGGTCGTGCTGCTTGGCGTTGGCATTCCCTTGTCGATCTATACTGTCATCTTAGGCCATGTCCTTGTGTGCACGCCGTTTTCTATTGCAGTTCTGACAGCAGCGTTTCAATCGTTGGACAAATCTTTGGAAGAGGCGGCCTATGATTTGGGCGAAACACCGGCATCGACCTTTCGCTTAATAATCCTGCCCTTGGTCACGCCTGGCATTATTTCGTCATTGCTGATGACCTTTACCATTTCCTTGGACGAGTTTTTGATGGCCTTCTTTCTTGCGGGAACCGAGTCAACTTTGCCCGTCTACATTTTCTCGCAATTCCGTTTCCCCAAATCTGTGCCCGTGGTTTTGGCGCTTGGCACGGTTTTGGTGGTGGCATCGATCATCCTTCTGACCATTGCAGAATATTTCCGCCGCCGCGGCATTGCCAAAACGGGCGGGAAAGACACTGGAGGCTTCCTATGAGTTCCGAAAAACCCGTGATGATCGAATTTAAGGACGTTCATAAATATTATGGCGATTATCACGCGCTGCGCGGCATCAATGCCACCATCCGCGCGGGCGAGTTTTTCTCGCTTCTTGGCCCATCGGGCTGCGGAAAAACCACGCTTCTGCGCACGATTGCAGGGTTCGAAGGGATTTCTTCGGGCGCGGTGATGATTGGCGGCGAAGATATGGCCGATGTGCCCGCCAACCAGCGCCCAACCAATATGGTGTTTCAATCCTACGCGATTTTTCCGCATTTGACGGTTGAGGAAAACGTGGGCTTTGGCCTGCGCAAAGACCCGAGGTCCAAGGCAGAAAAGGCCAAAGCCGTCGAAGATGCGCTGGGAATGGTCGGGCTAAAGGGCTTTGGCGCGCGGGCCGCACATGCGCTGTCGGGCGGGCAGCGTCAGCGCGTGGCCCTAGCTAGGGCACTGATTTTGAAGCCGAAAGTTTTGCTTTTGGACGAACCGCTGTCTGCGCTGGACAAAAAAATGCGCGAACAAATGCAGGTCGAACTGATTAAGTTGCAACGCCAAGTGGGCATTACATTTATTCTAGTCACGCACGACCAAGAAGAAGCTTTGGTGATGTCAGACCGCATTGCCGTCATGTTTGAAGGCCAAATCGCGCAACTGGCCGACCCTGAAACCCTGTATCGCCGCCCTGCATCGCGCAAAGTGGCCGATTTTATTGGCACGATGAACTTTTTGCCCGCCAAAATTTTGAACGAGGCAGGCAGCAAGGTAGAGGTTGACGCGCAAGGCTTTGGTAAAATAACCCTTGATGGCGCGCAAGTGATGAGCGCGGAAGGTAGCGAAGGGGGCGCCACAGTTGGGTTCCGCCCCGAAACCCTGACCATTTTGTTTGATGGCCAAACGGGCAGCGATTTTGAAAGCGAAGCCGTGGTGGAAGAGGTCGTCTATTATGGCGACATGACCTATTACGACATTAAAATCAAAGGCTGCGATACGGCTGTGCGCCTATCGATGCGCAACGTTTTTGGCCGCCCCGTTTTGGATATTGGCACGAAAACCCGCGTGGCGTGGTCGGCGGGCGCGCTGGTTTTGTTCCGCTGAAAGAAAGGGGGCTTTCCGCCCCCTTAAACCCCCGAGGATATTTGCAGAGTAAGGAAGCAAGCAGAGCCTAGCGTTTGATGAGTTTTGGCGTGCCTACGATTTTTTCATCAGGCTTGCCGATTATCTTATCCTCACGTCCCTCAAAATCAACCGCGCGCAGAATGGTTTGCATCACGGCTATGCGCGTGCGCAGTTTGTCGTCAGACAGGATCACAGTCCAAGGCGCTGTTTTAAAATGCGATTTTTCCAGCGTCTCTTCGATGGCCTTGGTGTAGGCATCCCATTTTGAGAGCCCGTCAATATCAATCTGGGACAGTTTCCATTGCTTTAGCGGGTCTTGCTCGCGGTCTAAAAAGCGCTTGAGCTGTTCCGCTTGGCCGACCTCGAGCCAGAACTTTATCAGGGTAATGCCTTCGTCCACCAGCATGTTTTCAAATTCGGGCAGTTGGCGGAAAAACTTTTGACGCTGATCTGGTTTGCAAAAACCAAACACATGCTCGACCACACCGCGATTATACCAACTGCGGTCGAACAAAGCGACCTCGCCGCGCGCGGGCAGATGATCGATGTAGCGTTGAAAATACCACTGGCCCGCCTCGCGTTCCGTGGGTTTGGACAGGGCGACCACGGCTGCTTGGCGCGGGTTCATATAGGCGCGCACAGTGTCAATCGCGCCGCCCTTGCCCGCCGCATCGCGCCCTTCAAACACCACAACCAGCCGTTTTCCTGTGGTTTTAATATCGGCCTGTAGTCGCGCCATTTGAATTTGCAGCGCGTCCATATGTTCGGCGTAGGCTTTTTTCTTCATTTCCACGCGATAGGGGTAGCCTGCCCATAGGATTTCATCTGCGCTGGCCTCGGACAAGGTGCGGCGCACAGATTCTGGCGCGCCAGTTGCGGCAAAGGCGCTGATTGCGCCGTCAAAGGGCAGGGTCGGCATGGCATATCCTTTGGGTTGTTTTGTCCAGTATGCCAGTGTTTTTTGTTAAGGCAACAGTCCTGCGATTGCGGCCACGATGGTCTCGCGGTGGCTTTGCTGCGGCATATGGCCTGCGCCGCGCAAAACAGTCAGGCGGGCTTGGGGCAGGATAAGGGCCAGCTTTTGCGAATGTATCGCCAGCGGCACGATGGTGTCGGCATCGCCGTGGATTAGGGCGCATGGCATGTCCAAGGCAGGGTAACCCGCCATTTGGTTGCCAATATCGCGCAAAAGGGCGTTCACTTGGGCGGTGTTTACGGCAAGACTTGGCGCGCGGGCGGCCAGCATCGCGCCGAAATTTTGCAGGTAGGGTTCTGGTGCGATTTGCGGGGCAAAAACGGCATTTGTGGCGCTGCGGACGTATGATGTTGGCACAATCGCAGATGCCAGAAAGGGAACGATTGCGCGGCCAAGGCGCGAATTTGTCGCGCGATACCAGGGGTCTAGCTTGCCCGGCCAAGGTAGGCTGGGTGCCGATATTAGCAGCAACGCGGGTAGTTTTTCCTGTAAAGCCCAAGCCAGAGCGACTGACCCGCCATAGCTGTGGCCAGCTAGGACAGGCGTTCTGATGCCAAGAGCCGCGCAAGCTGCGCGCAGATGTTCTGCCTGTGCCGCCAGATGGTCGCTGCCTGCAATGGCATCGGAATATCCATGTCCAGGGCGGTCAAATGCGGTGACAGTAAAGCGTTTCTCGATCGCCGCGCGCAGTCCGAATTCCCATTCGCGCAAATTGCCCGATGCGCCGTGGATCAGCACGATGTCTGGCCCGTGGCCGCTGGTTTTGTAATGCACCTTTGCGCCGTCCACGCTGATGAACTGCCCGATTGGGGGAAAGCGCGCCTCAATGCTTCGCCGCCTGACCCACAGGCGCAGCCAAAGCCCTACGCCGATTGCAATAAGGATCGCTGCACTAAAGCCCAATTTTATCAGAGGCATAAGGGGTGGTCTGATAAATCTCATTGATCCAATTGCCATACAGCAAATGGGCATGAGAGCGCCAGCGGTTCAGCGGTGCGCGCGCCGGATCATCGCCTTGGTAATAATTCAGCGGCACGTTGATGGGCGTGCCATTGGCGATATCGCGGTCATATTCCTGTTTTAGCGTGTCGCTGTCATATTCAAAATGGTTGAAGATATACAGCGCGCGGTGGCCTGCATCTTCTACCAAACAGGGGCCAACCTCTTCAGAGGCGAGCAAGGTGCGCAGGCCTGCTGCCGCATCAATCTCGCCCTGCCGCATTTCTGTCCAGCGCGAGACGGGTATGACGAAATCATCAGAAAACCCGCGCAAATAGGGCGAGGTCGGCGCAATATTGCGGTGGCGAAACGCGCCGAAGGCTTTATGCGGCAAGATATGTTTATCAACGCCGTGGAAATGGTTGATCATCGCCATGCCGCCCCAGCATACGCCAAAGGTCGAATGCACATGGGTCTGCGTCCAGTCCATCACACGTTTTAGTTCATCCCAATAGGTCACGTCTTCAAAGGGCAAATGTTCAATCGGCGCGCCTGTTATAATCATCCCGTCAAACTTTTCACCCGTCGCCATCACATCGCTAAACGGGCGGTAGAAGGTTTCCATATGATCGGCGGCGGTGTTTTTGGCTTGGTGCTCGCTCATCCGGATCAGTTGAAAGTCAATTTGCAAAGGGGTTGCACCAATGAGGCGGGCGAATTGGTTCTCGGTCTGAATTTTTTTGGGCATCAGGTTCAGCAGCCCGATGCGAAGCGGGCGGATTTCCTGCGCGCTGGCGCGTTCGGGCGACATCACCATCACACCTTCGCGCGATAGAACGTCATAGGCAGGCAGGTTTTGAGGCAAGGTAATTGGCATGGGCGAGCCTTACATTAAATCGTGTGCGGCGCGGTCAATGGCGCTTGCAATCATTGCGTCAAAGGCGGCGGGGGTGCGGGCTGCCTCGACTTGACCTGCGGTCACCGTCACGCCCCAGCGCGCCATCGCGTGGTAACGGGGCCCACGCGCATCCAAAAGCCGCGCGTAGCCAAAGCGCAAAAACGCATCTGGATCAGCGGCCTCAGCGCTGGCTCCCGTTTGGGCCAAGAATTCGCCCCAGACTTGCATCAAAAATTCGGGGCGGTAATACATCGGCTTTGGTGCGCGATCAAAGCGGCGGGCCAGTTCTGCGCTGTGATCGTCCGACCCTTTGATCCAGACCAGCAGCATGTTTTCTGCCATGGCTTTTATTGTGGGATCATTGGGATCGGCGCCGTCCACCACCTCGCAGATAGACCCCGACGTGTCACAGACAAAATGCCGATATCCATAGATATCTTGCGCCCGGTCAATGAAACGGGCTGTGTCCAAAAGGGCCGACACTTCGGCCCCGCGATGCTGTTCTTGGCGGCGCTGATATTCAGTAAAGGGCAGGCCGCCGCGCGCCGCATCGCCAGGTTTGCCCAAATACGTGGACAAGGGCGCAAGGTTATCAAAGGTGATATTGCTTGCGATATAGACCGAATCTGACAGCATCAATTCACGCAGCAGCGGCACTTTCATCGCCTCGCGCTTGAAATTATCGCTGATATATTCGTCCATATACCGCGTGCCGATACGGTAATCGACCGAGTAGTGAAACCAACTGGCCTGCGTGCGCAGCATACTTGCAAGGGTGGTTTTACCAAGGCCCGACATGCCAAACAGCAGCACGCGTTTTGTGCCTGATGCCAAATAATCTGCGCCGCTGGAATAGATCATGTCGCCCTCGTTTTGGCATTGATAGCGAATAGGGCGGTTAGGGGGAAGGGGTGGAAGGGTTTAGCTGTCTTTCCCATCCAAGCGGTCAGCGCGGCGCAGGGCAGGGAACCAATAGGCCCACAGCCCCGTGATGGCTATGGTGCCAATACCGCCCACAACAACCGCCGCAACAGGCCCAATGAACCGCGCAACAAAGCCCGATTCAAATTCGCCCAGCTCGTTGCTGCCCGCAATAAACAGGCCAGACACAGAACTGACGCGCCCGCGCATATGGTCAGGCGTGACAACTTGGACAAGTGTTTGGCGCACAAAGACTGAAATCATATCGGCGGCCCCCAGCACCGTCAGCGCGGCAAGCGACAGATACAGGTTGCGCGACAGGCCAAAGACAATGGTCGCAATGCCAAACACCGCGACAGACCACAGCATCCGCTGCCCCGCATGGCGTTTCAGCGGCCAGCGCGCCAACACCAGCCCCATTGCCACCGCGCCAATGGCTGGCCCCGCCCGCAAAAGGCCAAATCCTTCGGGCCCCACTTGCAAAATATCGGCGGCAAAGGCGGGCAGCAGCGCTGTAGCCCCGCCCAGCAAAACCGCGAATAAATCCAGCGAAGTTGCGCCCAAAATCAGCTTATTTTCCAAAACATAGGCCAAACCTTCTTTGATCTGCGCCCATTTGCCGCCTGCCTGCCGCTGCGGCGTGGTGGGGGATTTGATCAGCATCAGCAAGATTAGCCCTACCACCATCAAACCCGCAGCAAATGCAAAAGCGCCCTGCGCCGCAACTGCGGCAATCGCGATCCCGCCCGCCCAAGGGCCCGCGACTGTGGCCAGATGCCAAGAGATCGCCTTGATCGCAATCGCGCGCGGCATAGCGTCTAGAGTGACCAACATTGGCACAAGCGCGCTGGCCGCAGGCGCCAAAAACGCGCGCGCTGCCCCAAAAACCGCAGCGGCGATGAAATAGGCAGAAAAATGCTGCGGGTCGCTGGCTGCGATATATGCCAGCCATGCCACCGACAAAATCTGCGCGGCAATCGACAAAACCGAAATGCGCAGGCGCGAATGGCGGTCTGCCAGCGATCCTGCATAAAGGGTCAGCGCGAAAAGGGGCAAGAAATGCGCCAGCCCCACCAGCCCAATCATTAGCGCGGCCTCGCCCATCGACATAGTTTGGCGCGCAACGTTATAGACTTGCCAGCCGATTGCGACGTTCTGAATTTGCACGCCGATGTTGATTAGAAACGTGCCGGCCCAAAACCGCCCAAAATCTGGGAAATGCAGCAGGAAGGCGCTGCGATTTTGGTTGATTGCGGGATTTAACATAACAAAGCGATACTGCAGGCCCCAAGCGGCTGCAAGAGCGATGCGCAATTGGGTTGCTTTGGCGTGGCCTTGCCTTACATAGCGGGCAAGAATGTAAAGGATACCAAAGCCATGACACGCAGCGCCGATCACCCTATTCACCCGCAGTTTCTAACCCGCCATTCGCCCCGCGCCTTTGCCAGCACGCAAATGAGTGAGGGCCAGATGCACCAACTGCTAGAGGCCGCCCGCTGGGCCCCTTCGGCCAGCAACAACCAGCCGTGGCGCGCAGCATATGGTTTGCGCGGGGATGCGGGATTTGCACATATTGCTGCAACTTTGGCCGATTTTAACGCAGTTTGGGCGCCCAAGGCGGCGGGGCTAATTGCTTGGGCCTCGCGCAGCGTCGTCACCCGCGACGGCGCGGATACGCCTAATGCGTGGGCTGGCTTTGATGCTGGCGCGGCTTGGGGGTATTTGGCCTTGCAGGCGCAGGAAATGGGGATGATTAGCCATGCAATGGGCGGGTTTGATGCTGCCAAGCTGGCAGCCAGCTTGCATATGCCCAGCGATTTTACCCTGCACGCTGTGATTGCGGTCGGCTACCTTGGGGATGCCGCCGACCTGCCCGAAGCCCTGAGCGCGCGCGAAGCGCCGAATGGACGGGGCGCTGTTGGCACTTGGGCAGCGAAGGGCAACTTTGCTTAATTATTCTAGTTCAATCGTGCCGGGCGGCTTGGATGTGATGTCGTAAAACACACGGTTCACGCCGCCCACTTCGTTGATGATGCGAGTCATGGTCTCGCCCAAGAATTCATGGGTAAAGGGGTAGGTGTCGGCAGTCATCCCATCCACAGATGTGACCGCGCGCAGGGCCAGCGCATAATCATAAGTGCGCCCGTCGCCCATAACGCCCACAGTTTTCATCGGCAAAATCGCAGCGAAAGCCTGCCAGATTTCGTCATAAAGCCCGTGTTTGCGAATTTGGTCGATGTAAACGGCATCGGCGCGGCGCAGGATATCCAGTTTTTCCGTGGTAATCTCGCCTGGGCAGCGGATGGCAAGGCCAGGGCCAGGAAATGGATGACGGCCAATAAAGGCAGGCGGCAGGCCGAGCTCGCGCCCCAAGGCGCGCACCTCGTCTTTGAACAGCTCGCGCAGCGGTTCGACCAATTTCAGCCCCATTTTTTCGGGCAGTCCCCCAACGTTGTGGTGCGATTTGATGGTTACCGAAGGCCCGCCCGAAAACGACACCGATTCGATCACATCGGGGTAAAGCGTGCCTTGGGCCAAAAATTTTGCGCCCCCGATGGCAGTGGCATGTTTCTGAAACACATCAATAAACAGCCGCCCAATGGTTTTGCGTTTCACCTCCGGGTCAGACACGCCTTGCAGCGCGGTTAGGAACATGTCCGACTCGTCCGCATGGATCAGCGGCATATTGTAGGTGCCACTGAACATTTCCACGACCTGCTCTGCCTCGCCAAGGCGCAGCAGGCCATGATCGACAAACACGCAGGTCAACTGATCGCCAATCGCCTCGTGGATCAGCACAGCCGCGACCGAGCTATCCACCCCGCCCGACAGCCCGCAGATCACCTTGGCATCGCCAACTTGCGCACGGATTTTAGCAATGGCTTCAGCGCGATAAGCGCCCATCGTCCAATCGCCTTTAAACCCTGCAAGGCGTACGAAATTTTCGAACAATTTCGCACCTTTGGGCGTGTGATGCACTTCGGGGTGGAATTGCACGGCATAGAAATGGCGCGCAGGATCTGCGGTAATGGCAAAAGGCGCGTTGGGCGATGTGCCATACACCTGAAAGCCCGGTGCGATTTGGCTGACATGGTCGCCATGGCTCATCCAAACCTGTTCGCGCGTATCTGAAAACCAGCCGTCCAGCACAGCAACATCGCCGCCCGAAGGGGTAATAAAGGCGCGGCCAAATTCCGCCGTGCCGTGGCCACGTTCGACGCGCCCGCCCAGCATATGCATCATCGCCTGTTGGCCATAACAAATGCCCAAAACGGGGATGTTCATGTCAAACAATGTTGGTGGGGGCAGGGGCGCGCCTGTCGCAAACACCGAAGCAGGCCCACCCGACAAAATCACTGCGCGCGGGGTGAAATTTGCCAAAAAGGCCGCGTCCACCTTATTATAGGGGTGAATTTCGCAATAAACGCGAAGTTCGCGCAGGCGGCGGGCGATCAATTGGGTGACTTGGCTGCCAAAG
Source organism: Pseudorhodobacter antarcticus (assembly GCA_945862435.1). Classification (GTDB taxonomy): domain Bacteria; phylum Pseudomonadota; class Alphaproteobacteria; order Rhodobacterales; family Rhodobacteraceae; genus Cypionkella; species Cypionkella antarctica_C. The sequence continues at coordinate 55,399 of CAMAXX010000015.1, read as the reverse complement.
TCGATAATCAGAAGTTTGTCATGGTGTATCATGCGCCTTTGCCTAGCCTTTGAGGTTGTAATTCGCAAGAGCAGGGAGGCGAATTTGGGGATTGCCCCTGCGGTTTTTAGGTATTTTTGTCAGTATGAAAGCTGATGTCGGTTTTGATTGCCGTATATGTCGCAAACGGCGCTTAAGTGGCGATTTTGGGGGGCGATGCGGGGGCGCGATTGGGCATAAGGGCAAAAAATGACAGGAGATTGCGATGAACGAAGATGTAGGGCGGCGGGTTCGGGGCGGCGGCGGGTCTGTGCGGCGGGCCGAGCGTACGGCGGTATCTTTTGAAACTGCCCGCTTCATCCAGCGCAATATCCCCAATTTTGAAATTCTGAACGATGAGGCCTTGGCCATCATCGAATGGAACGCCGATACGGTTTTGGAAGAAATTGGTGTCAATTTCATTGAAAACCCTGCTGCACTAGACCTTTGGCGCGCGGTGGGGGCCGATGTGCGCGGCGAACGGGTGCATATCCCGCGCGGACTGGCGCTCAAACTTTGCGAAACCGCGCCCAAAACCTATACCCAATATGCGCGCAACCCTGAACGCAATGTCGATATTGGCGGGCGCAATTTGGTATTGGCCCCGGTGTATGGCCCGCCCTTTGTACGCGATGCGGCAGGTGGGCGTCGCTATGCCACGCTGCATGATTTTCAAAATTTCGTGAAACTGGGCTATATGAGCAAGTGGCTGCACCATTCCGGCGGCACAGTTTGCGAGCCTACCGATGTGCCCGTGAATAAGCGGCATTTGGATATGCTGCTGGCGCATATGACGCTGTCAGACAAGCCGTTTATGGGATCGGTGACCGAACCCAGTCGCGCGACCGATTCAGTGGAAATGGCCAAGCTGCTGTTTGGTAATGATTTTGTTGATCAAAACACGGTCATGACCAGCCTGATTAACATCAACAGCCCGCTGACATTCGACGGGATTATGATGGGCGCGCTAGAGGTATATGCCCGCGCGAACCAAGCTGCGATCATCAGCCCCTTTATCGTGGGCGGCGCGATGGCCCCTGTGACGGTAGCGGGCACATTGACCCAAGTGCTGGCCGAAGTTTTGGCAGGCGTCGCCTATAGCCAACTGGTGCGCAAAGGTGCGCCTGTGATTTTTGGCGCGTTTGTGACCAGTATCGACATGAATTCGGGCGCACCCACGTTTGGCACGCCAGAAGCCGCGCATATCACCTATGGCGCGGGGCAACTGGCGCGGCGGATGGGCCTGCCATACCGTTCGGGCGGGTCGTTCTGCGGCAGCAAGTTGCCCGATGCGCAAGCGGCCTATGAGACCGCCAACAGCCTGAACATGGCGCTGCTGGCGGGGGTGAATTTCATGCTGCACGCCTGCGGGTGGCTGGAAGGGGGGCTGGTATCCTCTTATGAAAAATTCGTGATGGACGCAGACCAGTTGGGAACGCTGCATCATTTAGCGCAAGGCATTTCGATGGATACCAACGGCCAAGCCATGGACGCACTGCGCGAAGTGGGGCCAGGCGGGCATTTTCTGGGCTGCGAGCACACGCAAGCCAATTTCAAATCGGCGTTCTGGCGCAGTGATTTGTTCGACTACAAGCCATTTGAGACATGGTTCGAGGAAGGCGCGCGCGACACACAGGCGCTGGCGGGCGAACGTGTCACCAAAAGCTTAGGCGATTATCAGGCCCCCGCCTTGGACGCAGGCATCCGTGAAAGCCTAGAGGACTATGTGGCGCGTCGTAAATCCGAAATGCCTGATGCATTTATCTAAAATGTGATAGGCCGCCCCAAATTCACTGTGGGGGCGGCCTATTCAGGCTTGTTTGAGCTATGTTTTTCTGCGAATCACTGCCTTGCGTTTATTCGCCTTAAGATTGCATTGCGCTGTCTTGCCTGTGATTAATTTGCTGCAGTGCGCGGGAGCAAGCGCATTTCAGCCAAGACCGCAATCAGCAAATCAATGTGCTGTAGTGACGAATAACCCAGATCGCCCCTTCGCCGCTTATCCTCGGCCCGCTCTTCTGCTTGCAGCAAATGTGGTAGGGCCAGTTCGGGCGGTAACGATATATGGCCCAATCTGCGCAGATCACGCTCTCGCCGATAGTCCGTCAAACCCATCCTTGCGGCATGGATTAGCATCTTGGGGCGCTGTAGCTGTTGTACGGCGTCTGTATAATCAGTCATCGAAGCCTCCTTAACTTGTGATTGAAGGCTAGCGTTATTCAACCTATCGTTACATAACGCGCAGTTTCAGCGTGCGCGCAGGTGGGGCACTGTTTAGCATTTATCAACAATTCTATGTAAATGCTGCGTAACGGCTTTAGGATAGGCAATGCAATATTCGGCACATAGGCAAATGCAAATGGCGCAGATGGGGCGGGATGTTTCCAATCTATCCTTAGCGGTGCAGTTGCCAAACTGGCTGCCAAACGCGTTTCGGCTGTATCTGGAACATACCGAGGCGGGCCAGTCGATCCGTGCTTTGGCGCGGCAAGATGGGCTGCACGCCTCGACTGTGCTGCGTCATGTGCGCCGGTGCGAGTTGCGGCGCGACGATCCGCTTATTGATGAAGCCCTTTGCAGATTTCAGCGCGGTCATCGCCGCGATTTCCCCCATATTCCCGAGGATATCATGCATCACAGCCCAATTTCCCGCACTGGTATGGACGACGCAGAGTTTACACAAGCAGCGCCGCGCCTTTTGCGCCGCTTGGCCGAAACGGGGGCGTTTTTGGCCATCGCCCCTGCCATGGAAAAAGCAGCCGTAATGCGCGCGTTGCCCGATGGGCGGCTGATGCGCATGGCGGTGGTGGACCGCGCGCTCGCGCAGGTCTTTGCGCTAAAGGAATGGATCGACCCGCGCGCGGGCGGCACTGGCGGCAAAGTTGACACTTATGAATTGACAGCGGCAGGGCGGGCCGAATTGAAAGCGCGCATTGCAGCGGCGCCGCGCGGTATGAACGAGGCAAGCGCGCGATTTGCGGGCGCGGACGAGGGCGACGCTTTGGATGCCAAGGTCGAAGGAAGCCGCCGTATCCGCTATAACTTGGCCGAAAGCCCTGTGGCAGTATTGGGGCGTCGGCGCGAAAAGGATGGCAGCCCTTATCTGCACCCCGATTTTGTGCGCGCTGCCGAACGCCTGCGCGAAGATTTTGAACTGGCGCAGATGGGCACGTCGGTTGCGCAAAATTGGGAAGGGTTTCTGACGGGCGGCGTTTATGGTGGGCGGGGCGCTGGCCACGGCCAAACAGCCCCACGCGATGCGCGCGCGCGCGTGTCCGCCGCGCTGACCGACCTTGGCCCCGATTTGGGCCATATCGCCCTGCGGGTGTGCTGCTATTTGGAAGGCGTGGAAGAGGCTGAACGCCGCATGGGCTGGGCGGCGCGGTCTGGCAAAGTGGTGCTGCGCATTGCCCTGCGGCGTTTGGCGCGCCATTACGCCGAGGTTTACGGCCGCTCTGGCCCGCTGATCGGGTAGGGCGCATTGCAAAATCGCGTGCACGGGGCTATCTAAATGCCAATGTCAGGAGTCCCCATGCGCGATTTGAAGATACCAGGCCAGCGCCACCCCGAAAAGGCGCATCGCCCCGACAATGCCCAACCGAAAAAGCCCGATTGGATTAGGGTTAAGGCCCCCACGTCGGAAGGCTATAAGAAAACCCGCGACATTCTGCGCGAGAAAAAGCTGGTCACTGTCTGCGAAGAGGCAGGCTGCCCAAATGTTGGCGAATGTTGGAGCGTGGGCCACGCCACCATGATGATTATGGGCGATATTTGCACGCGCGGCTGTTCATTTTGCAATATTGCCACGGGCAAGCCCACCACTCTGAATACGTTCGAGCCGGGGCGGGTTGCCCATGCTGTGGCCGAACTGGGCCTTGCGCATGTGGTGGTCACGTCAGTTGACCGCGATGATCTGGCCGATGGTGGGGCGGCCCATTTTGCCCAAACCATCCGCGCCATTCGTCACCGCAGCCCCGAAACGACGATTGAAATTCTGACACCCGATTTTCTGAAATGCGGGCCAAAGGCGTTGGAAATGGTGGTTGCGGCCAAGCCCGATGTGTTTAACCACAATTTAGAAACCGTGCCGGGCCTGTATCCAACCGTCCGCCCTGGCGCGCGCTATTTCCATTCGCTGCGGCTGCTGCAGCGCGTTAAGGAACTTGATCCTACCATATTTACCAAATCGGGCATCATGGTGGGCCTTGGCGAAGACCGCAGCGGCGTGGGGCAAGTGATGGATGATATGCGCGCGGCGGATGTGGATTTTCTGACCGTTGGCCAGTATTTGCAGCCATCCCCAAAACATCACCGTGTTGACCGGTTCGTGACCCCAGACGAGTTTAAGGGATACGAGACTGCTGCCTATGGTAAAGGGTTTTTGATGGTTTCGGCCACACCGCTGACGCGGTCATCCTACCATGCGGGGGACGATTTTGCACGATTGCGCGCTGCTCGGTTGGCGAAATTGGCGCAGGGGTAATTGGCCAAAGTTACTGGGAAACAGGCGGAACCAGCCGCAGATATGCGATCAGGGCTTCACGGTCGCTTTCTGGCAATTTACCCATGTTTTCCACCACACGCGCCATGTGGCCGCCGACCGAATCGTATTCAGGCGTAAAGCCTGTGGTGAAATAGGTCATCAAATCCCCATCGCTCCAATCTATGCCCGCAATATTGGGCACGCGACTTTTGCCATCGGCAGTTGGCGCGCCTGCCAGCCATTTGGAACGATCCAATCCGCCCAAAACATTGCGCGGCGTGTGGCATTCGCCGCAATGGGCAAGGCTTTCGGCAATATAGCGGCCGCGCTGCTGTGCTGCGGTTAAATCGCCCGCAATAACATAGCTGTCATCGGCAAACATCGCCTTCCATAAGCCCAAAGACCGCCGAATATTAAACGGAAAGGCAATTTCATGCGGAAGGCTGGCCGTGGCATTGGCAGGCAGCAAATCCATATAGGCTTTCAAATTTGCCACATCCTGCGGGGCCATTTTGGCATAGGCGGTATAGGGCAGGGCAGGAAAATAATGCGCTCCTTCGGGCGAGACGCCTTGCTGAATGGCGCGGGCGAATATCTCTAGCGTCCAACCCCCAATGCCTGTCACGGGATCTGGCGAAATATTGGGCGCATGGAAGGTTCCAAATTGCGTGGCAAAGGCCTGCCCGCCCGCAAGCACCATCGGATCGCCACCCTCGGTCATATGGCACGAGGCGCAGCCAGAGGCCCAAAAAACCTGCTCGCCCGCCATATGATCGACCGTCAGTCCTGCAAATGCGGCGGTATCAAAATCGCGCGGGGCGCTGATAAACCACGCCGCCCCTGCCGCCAAAACGCCTGCAAACCCTAGGCCGATCAGTAGTTTAGGTGCGAATTTCATTTTTGCGCACTTCCTTTACGGTTTGGCGGGTGGGTTTACGGTCAGCCAATCTGGCCACAGCCCCATGTGCTCTATCCCCCAAAGCGCGAAACAGGCCAGCACAACCAACAGCACCAGCCTCACTTTTTCGAGAGAAGGCGGATTGCGCGCCCACCCATACATCCGAATAAACCAGTTCGGCCCCATAACAACCCTTTCAGGTAAAGCGCACCTTACCAATATAGGGAAGATTGCGGTTTCTTTGTGCAAAATCAATTCCGTAGCCAACAACGAATTCATCGGGAATCTCGAACCCGGTCCATGTCGCCTTGATGGGCACTTCGCGGCGGCTGGGTTTATCTAGCAGCGCGCAAACCTCAAGGCGCGCAGGTTCGCGCGACAGAAGCATTTTTTTCACATGCGTAAGCGTAAAGCCCGTGTCGACAATATCTTCCACCACCAGCACATCGCGCCCCGCAATTTCGCCACGCAAATCTTTTAGGATTCGCACCTCGCGCGATGAATGCATCGAATCGCCATATGAAGACGCTTCTAAAAAATCCACCTCAACAGGCAGGTCAATTTCACGCACCAAATCTGCGATAAACACGAATGACCCGCGCAGCAGGCCAACCACAATTAGCCGATCACAGCCAGAATAATGCGCGGTGATTTGGCGGGCCAATTCTTCGACGCGGGCTGCGATGGATTTGGCCGACAGCATCTCGTCAATAACGTATGCGCGGCCATCGGCGGTGGTATGGGGGTTAGGGCCTTGCATCTTGTCCTCTTGCATCTTGGCGCAAGGCTAGCCAAAAACTGGGGCTAAGTCACGCGATAGGTTGTTATGCCCAAACATGCTGAAGTAAAAACCCTGCCTTATAGCCCCGCGCAGATGTTTGCGCTGGTGGCCGACGTGGCCCGATACCCTGAATTTCTGCCATGGGCGGCGGCGGCGCGCATCCGTTCGCGCACGCCAATTGACGGGGGCGAGGTGATGGAGGCGGATTTGGTGATTTCCTTTAAAGTGTTTCGCGAAAAATTCGGCTCGCGCGTCACGTTGCTGGGGCAAGATCGGATTTTGACTGAATATATCGAAGGCCCTTTTCGCCATTTGAAATCTGTTTGGGCGTTTCGCGCAGTAGCAGAGGGCTGCGAGGTGGACTTTTCAGTGGATTTTGAATTCAAAAACCCGATCCTGGCGGGGATTATCGGACTTGTGTTTAACGAGGCCATGCAGCGCATTGTACGCGCGTTTGAGGCGCGCGCGCACCAACTGTATGGTCACGAATTGAAATCATAGCCCCGCTCGCCATGCACCGAAATGTCCAAACCGTTGGCTTCGGTCTCGCTGTCCACCCGCAGCGGCAGCACCAGCGCGACAGCCTTGATGATGATAAAGGTTAGGACAAGCGTCCAAATGCCAACTACCGCAAAACCGCCCAATTGCGCCGCCCAAGTGCCAGCGCCAAACACCGCCACCATAACTGTGCCAAAGATGCCGCCCACGCCATGCACGGCGAAAACATCCAAAGTGTCGTCAATACGCAGACGATTTTTCACAAGTAAAACAGCCTCTTGGCACAAAACCCCCGCGATGGCGCCAATCACAAGCGCCTCAATTGGCCCAACATAGCCCGAGGCCGGTGTGATCGAGGCAAGCCCCGCAATCGTGCCCGTGACAAGGCCAACCATCGAAGCGCGGCCAAATTTAATCCGCTCCCACAGCGCCCACGTCAGGCTGGCGGCAGCGGCCGAAAGATGCGTCACCGTGATTGCCATCGCGGCCTGTCCATTTGCCGCAAGCGCTGATCCGCCGTTAAAGCCAAACCAGCCGACCCACAGCATCGCCGCCCCAATCATCACCATGCCAGGGTTGTGGGGCGGGATGTTTTTCTGTTTGCGCGGGCCCAGCAGAAACGCCAGCAACAGAGCGGCAAGGCCTGCGGTCTCATGCACCACAATCCCGCCCGCAAAATCGCGCACGCCTATATCGCCAAAGATACCGCCATCGGCCAGCATCCCGCCGCCCCAAATCATATGGGCGACAGGCGCATAGACCAGCAGCATCCAAAGGCTTGAAAAGGCAAGAACAAATCCAAATTCCACCCGTTCTACATAGGCCCCCACAATCAATGCGGGGGTGATGATGGCAAAGGTCATCTGGAACGAAAAAAACAAGGTTTCGGGCAGGGTGCCTGTTAGACTTTCTGCCGTGACGCCGTTCAAAAACGCCTTACCAAGCCCGCCCCAAACCACACCTTCCCCACCAAAGGCGATGGAATAGCCAACAGCCAGCCACAGCACGCTTATCAATGCGGCAATGGCAAAGCACTGCATGAAAACTGACAGAACGTTCCGCGCACGCACGAGGCCGCCGTAAAACAGCGCAAGGCCCGGCAAGGTCATAAACAGCACGAGCGCGGTGGCGATCAGGATAAAGGCGGTATCAGCAGCAGACATTGGCATCCCCATTTTTGCACTTGCGCACAAAAGCGGCAGAGGGCTGCGCATAAAAGAGGCAATCGCAGAAATGATTGCCAAAATAGCGAGCAGTTTTCATAATGGTGAAAACTTATGCGCCGAAAAGTTGCGACTGCACGATTTAGCAGCAGCGCGATAACTTAGGCGCGCAGCGCTGCTAGAATCAGGGCAAGCGCGTGATCGCGCGCGGCCAACCGCACCGCACTGCGGCCCAGCGGGCCAAACTCAACCGTTTGCGCCAAAACTCCAGTGGCAGTCGCCAGCGCAAAACACACCCGCCCTTCGGGTTTAAATTCCGATCCACCCGGCCCCGCAATGCCCGTAATGGACACCGCGATGTGTGATTTGGATCGTTCTAATGCGCCGAAGGCCATCTCGCGCGCGATCTGTTCGCTAACCGCGCCATGGGCGTCTAGCGTGGTCTGTTTTACCCCCAGCATCTCTATTTTGGCGTCATTCGAATAGGTGACAAAACCGCGCTCAAACACGTCTGAACTGCCCGCCACCTCGGTCAAAAGCGCGGCAAGCATCCCGCCTGTGCAGCTTTCAGCGCATGCAATGCGGATGCCCTTGGCGCGGGCGGCGTCTAGCACCTGCGCAATCATGAAAAGGCCGCGATATGGTAAAGCGCTGCCGCGATGATGGTGGCAATCCCTGCAAAAACACCTGCAATCAGATCATCCAACATCACGCCTTTGGCCCCGCCCATTCGGTCTGCGCGCCCAATGATCCACGGCTTCCAAACATCAAAAAGTCGAAAGAAAACAAAGGCGGCAAGCGGTGCAGGGTAGGGCAAGAATCCCTCCCAACCGCGCGCCCAAAAGGCGGCCGATGAAAACAGCAGCGCCAGCCATTGCCCTGCCACTTCGTCGATCACAAACTCAGAAGGATCGGCTGTTTTGTCATCGCCAAGGGCCAGGTTTACAGCCCAAAACCCAAGCCCAGTTGCCGCTATGGTTGCCAAAACCAACGCGGGAAAGCCGAGATAGCGATCGATCAAAAGGCCGGCCACAATCGCCGCCGCCGAGGCCCAAGTGCCAGATGCGGGGCGCAGATAGCCAAGGCCAAAGACTGTGGCAACCCTGCGGCTCATCCCTGCACCAAAGTGGCAGTTGCCAGCGCCGCGATCCCCTCTTCGCGGCCTGTAAAGCCAAGACGTTCGGACGTCGTCGCCTTGACCGAAACCTTGCCCACATCCACCCCCATAATAGCCGCCAGCGCCGCGCGCATGGCATTTGCATGGGGGCCAATTTTGGGGCGCTCGCAAATCAGGGTCACGTCGCAATTGGCCAAATTATAGCCGCGCGCGCGGGCGCGGGCCATGGCGTGCTTCAGGAAAATATGGCTGGCAGCCCCTTTCCATTGCGGATCAGTGGGTGGGAAATGCTGGCCGATATCGCCATCTGCCAGCGCGCCGTAAATTGCATCGGTCAGCGCGTGCATGCCAACATCGGCATCCGAATGGCCCAGCAACCCCTTGGAATGGGCGATTTTATGGCCGCACAGCCAGACATTGTCACCCTCGCAAAAGGCATGCACGTCAAAGCCATTGCCCAGTCTAATATCGGGGCGAATATCCATTGCCAACTCCTTTATCATCGCTTCTGCGCGGGCGAAATCGCCAGCATAGGTCAGCTTTATATTGGCCTCATCCCCCGCGACAATGGCCACGTTCAGCCCTGCGGCGCGGGCGACTTCCACATCATCGGCAGCGGGGATGTTATAGGACAAATGTGCAGATAAAATCGCTTCAAAATTAAAGCCCTGCGGCGTTTGCGCGCGGTAAAGCCCCGCGCGATCTGCGGTGCCTGCGACAAGGCCGTCGGCTCCGCGCCACAGGGCATCGGTCACGGGCAGGGCGGGGGCTGCGGCGGGGTGGGTTTCCAGCGCTGATAAGACCCGTTCAATCACTTCGCGGCTAATCAAAGGGCGCGCGCCATCATGGATCAAAACGCGCGTCACCCCCCGCCCCGCCAATGCTTGTAAACCAGCGCGCACCGAAGCCGCGCGGTCGGCCCCGCCCAGCACGATCTGGCCAGAAAACAGCGATTTGGCACGTTCCAAATCTGCGGAATGCACTGTGATAACCACCTCAAAACCCGTAAAGGCGGCGATGGTACGGGCAAGGACGGGCCGACCAGCCAGCATTTGCCATTGCTTTGGCAGATCGCCCCCTGCGCGCAAGCCGCGCCCCGCGGCGGTGATGATAACGGCTGTTGTCATGGCCTCTCCCTTACGCACTGCTTAACAGCAGGCAAAGCAGGCGTCCACCGCGCGAAAGTGCCTAAAAAATAGGCAATGCATGTTTTTCGGGCAGAAACTCACGCGCATTTCCTTGCGCGCGGGGCATAAGCGGCGCAAAACACATGGCATGATGTCCTATCGCGCGCCGCAAATCGCTGATATTGCCCTGACCTCGCCCGTGCTGTTGGCACCGATGGCAGGGATAACTGACCTGCCGTTTCGGCGGGTGGTGGCGGGCTTTGGTGCGGGGCTGGTGGTATCCGAAATGGTTGCCAGCCAAGAGGTAATGCAAGGCGGCGCGCTGGCCCTTGCTCGCGCTGAACTTGGGCTGGAGGACTTTGCAACTTCGGTGCAACTGGTGGGCCGCGATCCGTATTGGATGGGGGAAGCTGCCCGTTTTGTCGAAGCGAATGGCGCGCAAATCATTGATATCAATATGGGCTGCCCTGCCAAACGCGTCACGCAAACGGGCGGCAACGGGGCCTGCGGCAGTGCCCTGATGCGCGAGCCTGATTTGGCGCTGTCGATTATTACCGCGGTTACAGCGGCGGTGCGCGTGCCTGTCACGCTGAAAATGCGGCTGGGCTGGGATGATGCCAGCCACAATGCGCCTGATATTGCCGCGCGGGGGGCAAGCGCTGGGGTGGCGATGGTCACCATTCACGGGCGCACGCGGCAGCAGTTTTACAAAGGGGCGGCCAATTGGGCAGCCATTGCACCTGTTAAGGCGGCGGTGAACATCCCCGTGATTGCCAATGGCGATATTGTAGATGGGCATCGCGCCCGCATGGCACTGGCTCAATCGGGCGCAGATGGGGTGATGGTGGGGCGCGGGGCGCAGGGTGCGCCGTGGCGTTTGGCGCAAATTGCCGCTGATTTAGCGGGAACTGCTTGCCCAATTATCCCGCAAGGCATTGATCTATATCGTCTTATTTCTGCCCATTACCACGCAATGCTGTCGCATTATGGCGCAGATTTGGGCCTTCGCGTGGCGCGCAAACATTTGGGCTGGTATTTGGACGAGGCGGGCCGCCCCGATGCGCGCGAAGCGATTTTGACCGCAACCAGTCCCGCCAAGGTGCTGGATTTGCTGCGTATCGCGCTGTGCGAGGAACCCCTAGATGCCGAGGTGGCGGCATGACCCCAACCACCGTAGCTGGCCTTTGGGCCGCGTTGCCCCTGCCAGCGCTGATCATTGACGAGGGCGGACGTATATCCGACGTCAGCCCCAGCGCCGAGATATTCCTGAACCTGTCGCAGCGCGCGCTGGTGGGCCAACCTTTGCTGGACAGGCTGTCTATTGATGCGCCGATGGAAGATGCGCTGGCGCGGGTACGGCTGCATCAGTCGCCCGTTGTTATAGCCGATGCCGAAGTCACCACAGGCGAGCGTGCGCCCCAAACCTGCGCACTGCATCTGGCGCCCATGCAAGATATTGCGGGCGCTGTGCTGATGATGATGGCCCCGCGCGATATTTCGGATCGTTTGGGCCATGCGATGCGGGTCAAGTCGGCGGCAAAATCGGCCATTGGCATGGCGGAAATGTTGGCCCATGAAATTAAAAATCCGCTGGCAGGTATATCGGGCGCGGCGCAACTGCTGGCGATGAACCTAGCGCCGGAAGATCTTGAAATGACCGATTTGATCGTTGAAGAAACGCGGCGCATTGTGAAATTGCTGGAACAAGTTGAACAGTTTGGCAACATCTCGCCGCCCGTGCTGCGCGCGGTGAACCTGCATGATGCGCTAGACCGCGCGCGCCGTTCGGCGTTGGTTGGCTTTGGCGCGAAAATGAAGATTATCGAAGATTACGACCCCTCTTTGCCCGCGACCTTTGCCGATGCCGACCAGTTGATGCAGGTATTTTTGAACCTTTTGAAAAACGCATCCGAAGCTGCGGGGCCAAAAGGCGGCACAATTCGCCTGCATACGTTCTACGACCATTCCCTGCGCCGCAAGCGCCGTGATGGCAGCCAAGCAGCCTTGCCCTTGCAGATTGAAATCATTGATGATGGCCCCGGCATACCGCCCGATATTGCGGCGGATATTTTCGAGCCGTTCGTTTCGGGGCGCGAAAATGGCACCGGGCTTGGGCTTGCGCTGGTGTCAAAAATTATCACCGATCACGAAGGCTGGATTTCGGTTGACAGCCACCCTGGGCGCACTGTGTTTCGCATTTCAATGCCGCTTGCGCCCGCAACACCCCTTCAGGAGGCCAAATAAATGGACGGAACCGTTCTTGTCGCTGACGATGATCGCACCATCCGCACGGTGCTGACGCAGGCCCTGACGCGGGCGGGGTGCAAGGTGCATGCGACATCCTCCCTGATGACGCTGATGCGCTGGGTCGAGGAAGGCAAAGGCGATTTGGTGATTTCTGATGTGATAATGCCCGATGGCAACGGCCTGCACGCCCTGCCCAGCATTTCCAAACTGCGCCCTGGTCTGCCTGTGATTGTCATCTCGGCGCAAAACACCATTATGACGGCCATTCAGGCAGCCGAGGCAGAGGCCTTTGATTATCTGCCCAAACCCTTTGATCTGCCCGATTTGATGAAGCGTTCGGCCCGCGCGTTGGAGATGAAGCGCTTTGCCCCAAAAGTGGCCGCGAAGCCGCGCGATGCAGGCGATGATCTGCCGCTTGTGGGGCGCACGCCAGCGATGCAGGCGCTGTATCGTCTGGTCGCGCGCGTGATGAATGCCGATCTATCGGTGCTAATTTCAGGAGAATCGGGCACAGGTAAATCCCTGATAGCCAGAGCAATTCATGATTTTTCAGATCGGCGCAATCAGCCCTTTGTTGTGGCGGGCGCTGCAGATTTGGCGGGGGTGGATGGCATTTCTGCACTGCTTGCGCGCGCCAAGGGCGGCAGTTTGCTGCTGGACGAGGTGGGTGATTTTGATGATGACGCGCAGTCCCGTTTGGTGCGGATGCTGGATGTGATGGCCGAGCCTAATGCCCGCATCATGGCCACCAGCCAAACCGATTTGCAGGCCAAAATGGAAAGCGGGGCTTTTCGCAAGGATTTGTATTATCGCCTTGGCGGCGTGGTCATTTCTGTGCCGCCGCTGCGCGAGCGTGTCGAAGATATTCCGCTACTTGCCGAACATTTTTTGGCCAAGGGTGAGCGTGACACAGGCACCGCCCGCCATCTTGCGACCACTGCTATGGAGGTGGTCCGCGCCCATCCTTGGCCCGGCAATGTGCGGCAATTGGAAAATGTGCTTAAGCGCCTGCAAGTCACCGCATCCGAGCCTGAAATTACCAAATCTGAATTGGATATCGCCATGGGCGGCGCGCAGGCTCTACCCAGCCCGCGCAATGGCGGCGTGATCGAAGGGGAAAAGCTGTCGGCCTCGGTCGCGCGGCATCTCAGGCGGTATTTCGATTTGCACAATGGTCAACTGCCGCCCAACGGGGTTTATGACCGCATTTTGCGCGAAATCGAAGTGCCTTTGATTGAAATCGCGCTGGATGCCACTGCGGGCAACCAAGCAAAATGTGCCGATCTTTTAGGAATCAACCGCAATACCTTGCGTAAAAAGATCACCGAACTGGATATTTCCGTGACAAGGCGCCGCAAGCTGATGTAAAAGCGCCACAGGACGTGGCGTTTGGGTGACTCTGCCCATAACTGCCATGCGGGGAATATTGGGGTAGGGCGTGGACGGCGCTTTTCGCAGCGAGGTAGGAACAAGGCTGTCGCGTTGGCGGCGCAGCAGGCAGTTGCGCAGCTCTGCTGCGGTGGCGCTGATTGTGCTGGGGCCGCTTCTGGCAGGGCTTACCTTTTTGGCGCTGGGACCGTTCGCGCTTTCGGCGGGGTCGGATGCTCTACGCTTGGTGCTGCTGGCCGATATGATCTATGTGTTGATTGTAGCCGCCACAGTGGCCGCGCGCGTGGCGCAAACGGTGGCGGCGCGGCGGCGCAATTCGGCAGGATCAAAACTGCATTTGCGTCTAACGGGGGTGTTCGGGCTGGTGGCCCTTGTGCCCACAGTTTTGGTTGCAGTCTTTGCTGTGCTGACGCTGAACATCGGGCTAGAGGGGTGGTTTTCGCAGCGGGTGCGCGATGTGGTTGGATCGTCGCTGGCAGCCGCCACCGCCTATGATGCCGACCAAACCAGCGCGTTGCGTCAAGATGCCAGCGCTTTTGCTGCCAGCCTAAACCGCGCGCGGCGCAATACCGCGCTGATGGCCGATACCCAAGTGCGCGATGCCTTGGGCCAACTGCTGCCGCAGGTGCAGCGCGGCCTGTCAGAGGTGTATTTGATTGATGGCGCAGGCACGATTCGTGCGCGCGGGCCGCAAAGCTATTTGTTTGGCTTTGAAATGCCCGATACGAACAGTTTTGCAGCGGCGAACGCGGGCGATGTGGCCATTGTGCAAGATTGGCCGCAAAATGAAATGCGCGCCTTGGTGCGTCTAAGCGAATTTGGCGACCGCTATCTGTATATCACCCGCATTGTTGATGGCCGTATCCTACAACTGCTAGACGAAGCGCAGCAAAACGTGCGCCTCTATCAGCAATTGGAAGAAGATCGTGGCCGCGTTCTGTTCAATTTCGGCCTGATTTATATCGGCTTTGCCGTCATTCTGGTGCTTGCGGCGGTTTGGATGGGCATGTGGTTTGCCGAACGCCTGTCGCGCCCTGTGGGGCGGCTTGCGCAAGCCGCCGAACGCGTTGGCAGGGGCGATTTGGATGTGCAAGTCACCGAAGAGCAGGGCGATGATGAAATTGCCACCTTTGGCCGCGTTTTCAACCAAATGACGCGGCAATTAAAGGCGCAACGCGATGATTTGCGCGCCACAAATGCCATCACCGAAGAACGCCGCAGGCTGTTTGATTCAGTGCTTTCTTCGGTTACCGCAGGGGTGATTGGGCTAAATGATGCGGGGGCGATTGATTTTGCCAACCCTGCCGCGCTGTATCTGCTGGATTTGCCAAAGGATCAGCACGGCCAAAACCTTGCCCTTGCCGTGCCAGAATTTGGCCCCCTGCTGGATCGGCTGGTGGATGGTGGCGGCAGCGCCTTGCAAGAAGAGGTGCGCCTGACGCGGCGCGGCAAATTGGAAAGCCTTTTGGTGCGCATCAGCAAAAGGCGCGGCGCAACTGGCGGGATAGAAGGGTTTGTGGTGGCCTTTGATGATGTGACCGAACTGGTCTCAGCCCAGCGCATGGCCGCTTGGGGCGATGTTGCGCGGCGCATCGCCCACGAGATTAAAAACCCGCTGACCCCCATTCAGCTTTCGGCAGAGCGGATTAAGCGCAAGTTTCTACCCCAAGTGCAAGATACCGCCGATTTAACCCAATTGACCGACGTGATTGTCCGCCAAACCAATGATCTGCGCCGCATTGTCGATGAATTTTCCCGCTTTGCCCGCATGCCCGAACCTGATCGGCGCGCGCAAGATATTGGCGCGCTGCTGCGGGCGGCGGTGCTGTTGCAAGAAAACGGCCAGCCATCGGTGCGCTTTGTGAAATCCATTCCGTCCGCGCCGATTATGCTGGAGATTGACGGCACAATGATTGGCCAAGCGTTGACAAACCTGATGAAAAACGCAGGCGAAGCGATTGATGAATATAAAGAAAAATCAAAGCCTGGCCATAAGGGAGAAATCCACATCGCCCTGACGCAGGGCACTGACCGCGTGCAGATAACCATCGCCGATAATGGCGCTGGCCTGCCCGAAGACCGCTCGCGCCTGTTCGAGCCGTATATGACAACGCGCGCAAAAGGCACCGGGCTGGGCCTGCCGATCGTTAAGAAAATCATCGAAGAACACGGTGGAACCCTGACTTTGACCGATGCTGCACCCTTTGTAGGGGCAGCCCATGCAGGCGCGCTGGCCACCATCACGCTGCCCTGCGCCGCCACATCCCAGACCAAGGAGCACGACCAACCATGAGCATTCTGATCGTTGATGATGAAAAAGACATCCGCGAACTTGTGGGAGATATCCTGCGCGAAGAAGGGTTCGCCGTGCGCCTTGCCGCCAATTCGGACGAATGTATGACGCAAATCAACACCGATGCGCCCAGTTTACTAATCTTGGATATCTGGCTGAAAGACAGCCGTATGGATGGGATCGATATTCTAAAATCTGTGCGGCGCGATAACCCCGATATTCCCGTGGTGATTATTTCGGGCCATGGCAATATTGAAATTGCGGTCGCCGCCATAAAACAAGGCGCGTATGATTTTATCGAAAAACCATTTAATATCGATCAGCTTATGGTGGTGGTAACGCGGGCGATGGAAACATCGCGCCTGCGCCGCGAAAATTCCGATTTGCGCAAACGCGACGTGACCAGCAGCGATATGCTGGGCAATTCGGCGGCCTTAAAGGGGCTAAAGGCACAGCTAGATAAGGTAACCAAAACCAATTCGCGGGTGATGCTGACGGGGCCATCGGGCGCGGGCAAGGAAACTGCCGCGCGCTATATTCATGCAAATTCTAACCGCGTAGGCGCTGCGTTTTTGGCAGTGTCGAGCGCCACAGTCGAGCCCGAGCGCATGGAAGAAGTGCTGTTTGGCCGCGAGGTTGGTGGCCGTGATGGGGGCGGGCGCGGCGTGGAACGCGGCGCGTTGGAAGAGGCGCATGGCGGCGTGATCTATTTTAACGAAGTGGCCGATATGCCCTTGGTTACGCAGGGAAAAATTTTGCGCGTTTTGACAGATCAGCAGTTCACCCGCGTGGGCGGCACCGATAAGGTGCGGGTGGATCTGCGGGTGATATCTTCGACGACGCGCGATTTGCGCAGTGAAATTGCCGCAGGTCGCTTTCGCCAAGAATTGTTTGATCGGCTGAACGTGGTGCCCATCGCCGTTCCGCCGTTGTCCGATCGGCGCGAGGATATTCCAGAGCTGACGCGCCATTTTATCGCCCAACTTAACCGCGCTCAAGGCCTGCCGCTGCGCGAGTTGACGCCCGAGGCCGACGCGTTGCTGCAAACCATGCTGTGGCAGGGAAATGTGCGCCAATTGCGCAATGTGATCGAGCGCGTGCTGATCTTAGGCGAAGGTACGGGCGCAATTGAGGCCCGCGAATTTCCAGGCCAAGAGGTGGCGTCAGACCAATCTGGGCGGATGATTTTGGGCGGGACAGTGGCCACGCTGCCCCTGCGCGAGGCGCGCGAAGTGTTTGAACGCGAATATCTGCTTGCGCAGATCAACCGCTTTGGTGGCAATATCAGCCGCACTGCAGGCTTTGTTGGGATGGAGCGTTCTGCCCTGCACCGCAAGCTGAAATCGCTGGGCGTCGTCTCGCCCGGGAAAGGCGGTGACGATGAGGAAGACGCGTAAACCATAGTATTTCGCCGCGATCATCGCATTTTCCCATGCAAAGCGCTGATTTTGTGCTGGAATCGTGCTGCCTTTCGCGGCATAGTCTACAAAATCTGCTTCCAGTTTCATCACAGCAGAAACTTGTGTGATTTTTGCCAGTTCGGGCTCACCCGTAGGCAGGGTTACAGCATCGAAAAGCAATAACAATGGGAACAGCCATGGCCGCCGACAAACAAAATCTTCAAGACGCCTTTCTGAACCATGTGCGCAAATCCAAGCAGCCCGTGACCATTTTTTTGATCAACGGGGTCAAACTGCAAGGTGCGATCACGTGGTTTGACAATTTTTGCCTTTTGCTGCGCCGCGATGGGCAATCGCAATTGGTCTATAAACATGCGATTTCCACCATTATGCCAGGTGGGCCTGTGAACCTATATGAAGGGGAAGAGTAATCTCCCAAAGGATTGACAGCGCAGGAAACCTGCTGGGTTTTGCCTCGTCGGCCGAACTGCAACGTGCCTATGTCTTGTGCCCAGATGTGAAATCCGCTCCGCGCCGCCGTATGGTTGATAACGCCTATGCCGAGGCGTTGGGGCTGGCAGAAGCCTTGCCCAAAATCAGCGTTTTGGGCGGTCAGATTGTCCGCCTTGCCCGCCCCATGCCCGCCACGTTGTTTGGCACAGGTAAGGTGGAGGAGTTGGCCGCGATCTTTGCGCAAGACAAAATCAATTTGGTGCTGATTGATGGGCAAGTGAACCCCGTTCAGCAGCGAAATTTGGAAAAGGCGTGGAAGGTCAAGATATTAGACCGGATGGGGCTGATCCTAGAGGTGTTTGCCGACCGCGCCCGCACCCGCGAAGGTGTGCTGCAAGTCGAGCTGGCGCAGCTTGCCTATCAACGCACACGGCTGGTGCGCGCCTGGACGCACCTTGAACGCCAGCGCGGCGGGTTTGGCTTTGTTGGCGGGCCGGGGGAAACTCAAAAGGAATCAGATCGCCGCGCCATTGACTTGCAACTGATCCGCCTGCGCCGCCAACTCGCCGAAGTGCGCAAAACCCGTGAATTGCACCGCGCGGCGCGGCGCAAAGTGCCGTTTCCGCTGGTCGCGATTGTAGGCTATACCAATGCGGGTAAATCTACCCTGTTCAACCGCCTAACAGGGGCGGACGTGTTGGCCAAAGATATGCTTTTTGCCACGCTAGACCCTACAATGCGCGCCATCATTCTGCCTGATGGGCGTAAAATTATCGCGTCTGATACGGTGGGTTTCATATCCGATTTGCCAACCGATCTGGTCGCCGCCTTTCGCGCCACGCTGGAAGAGGTGTTAGAGGCCGACGTTATCTTGCATGTGCGCGATATCTCGCACCCTGACAGTGCCGAACAAGCCGCCGATGTGCAGGATATTCTGGCCAGCTTTGGCACGCGCAATGATGTGCCCCTGATTGAAGTCTGGAATAAGTTAGACCTTGTGCCGCCAGTCCAAGCCGATTTGCTGAACGATCCCGCCCAGCGTCGCAAGAACTGCGTGCCTGTTTCGGCCTTAACAGGCACGGGGATGGACGATTTGCGCCGTGAAATCAGCGGCGCATTGGCGCAGGCCAAACGGGTCGAGCATCTGAGCATTCCCTTTAGCGCAGGCCAAGCCCGCGCTTATTTGCACAGCGCCGGGCTGATTTCGCAAGAAGACATCACCGAAACGGCTTGGGAAGTCAGTGTGTTGTGGCGCGATATAGATGCTGCGCGTTTTTCTGCGCAGTTTTCCGCCATCAGGGCACCGCAGGCGCTGGCGACAGAATAGTGCTGCCAAGCGCGCCCGCCCGCGCAAGGCCTTCGTCCAGCGACATCGGCAAGTATTCCCCGCGCCGCCATAACCCTGCCAAATCGTCATAATGCCCTGACAAAGGGTGGCCAGACTGCCCCGTGCCAATGACAAAAACCGAAGCGTCAGGATCGGCAAAATCATAAACCCCGCGATAGCCGCCGGCATGCACGTTCAAATAAGGGTTCTCGCCCGTGCCTTTGGTAAGGCCGCGTTGCAGCGTATTATCGCCGCCGCTGGTGGACTGGCGGATATTCACAAGGCTGCCCAGCACGGGCACTTCGCCCAGTGTCGGATGGTCATGCGCTGCCTGATGTGCATCGCCCCACCGCCATGAGATAATATCAGGCCCATAGGTCTGCGACAAATCCAAAATGGCATCATCCAGCGCCAGCTTTGCCATTTCTTGGCAGGTTTCCACGGCTTTGGATTGGATCACATCACACCAAACCGAAGCACCCTCGGTATTGCGATACACGCGCTCCAAGAACACCGCATCCGGATGGGTGAACAAATCTATCATGGGGCCAAGCTCGTCTTGGGCGATACGCGTTTGCAAGGCGCGCAACCAACCTTCGGTAATCAGGGGTTCGGGCAGATGTTCGTTCATCTCGCCGTTCCAATTGGCCAGCAGCTTAAGCGCCTGTTCGCGCATGTTATCTGGTGTGCCTTCAGGGGATGGCTCGCCCGTGAACCACAAATCTGCGCCGATCAACGGCAAAAGCGCGCGCGCCGTGGGCGAGACAGTGTCAAGCTGCGCTTCGATAAAGCTTTCGCGTGTATGCACTTCGCGTGCGCCCAAAAGTGACAGCGCACGCTGGATGCGCTGCGTATCGCCCCAATCAAAGCTGACATGGTTTGGAAAGGGGCGATCTGAGGTTTTGTTATTGGTGTTGATGACCAGTTTTTGCGCAGGGTTGCCAAAAGGGGCGCTGCCGTAATGTGGGTTATCCTGATATGGCATTATACCTTGCCAAATATTCGCACCATCCCAGCCAGGGGCTGGCATGCGGCCTTTGGTTTGGTGGGCAAGATTACGGCGCGGGATGGCGCCAATCACCTGCATTGCGACCGAAACGCGGTCTGCCAGAAACAGGTTTTGCGCGGGCGCGATAAAGCCGCTGCCAGCCTCGATGGCTTGCGCGATGCTTTGCGCCCGCATCAGCCCCATTGCCGCCGACATCGATGTATCTTGCCGCGACAGTGCTGTCCACTGCACGGCTGCCACGTGGCCGGGTGGGGTTATCGCACCCAGATCAAAGGCATCTGGTGGCAGCACTGGCCCTGCATCGGTTGACCGCAGGGTTAGAGTTATGGTCGCCTCGTCTTTGACATTCAGCAAGGTTTGGCTGGTTACAAAGGGCCGCGCCACCCCGCCGCGTATATATTCATCGGGGTTGGATGGGTTGACCCGTTCGATCACCAAATCCAAATCATCAACATAAGCCGAAGTCAGGCCCCAGCCCAGCGCATCAGACCTCCCCAGCAGGATCAGTGGCATGCCGGGAATGGTGGCGCCAATGATGGCCCCTGTGGGCAGGTTCAACTGCGCCAAATACCAAATCGACGGGGCCGTCAGCCCCAAATGCGGATCATTGGCCAGTTGACCGCCGCCTGCCGCAGCAACGCTGGCCTCTGCCGCCCAAGCGTTTGAAGCCCCTGCAAAACCCCGCTGCGCAAAGGGCGCAAGGGGCATATCATACAGGCTTGCGGTTTGGCTGGAAGCAGGCAGGCGGGGGGCTGGCAAAGGCACCCCCATAAGCGATGCGAAATCTGGCAAACCGCCAGTGGCCTTTGTTGGATCTTCGGGCAGAATATCTTTCAGCCGTGGGGGCGGCAGCAAGGCAGATAGTTTGGCGCGCGTCACCTCGGTGTCGATCTGTCCCGACAGTTGCAGCGCCATCAATTTAATCACCGCAATCGAATCGGCGGGCGACCATGCCGCAATAGCAGTTGGAAACAAAAACATCTCGGGCGCGCCGCGCCCGCGCGCGCCCAAATTGACCTGCTTGATCCACGCATTCACCCCATTTGCATAGGCATCCAGCGCGCTGCGTGTGGGTGCATCTTGCACGGCGACCGAATCCACCGCCGCACCATACAAATCAAGGCGGCGCAGCACCTCGTCAATGCGCACTGTGCGGGTGCCAAAAACTTCGGACAAACGTCCTTGTGCGGTGCGGCGCAGCATTGTCATCTGCCACAGCCGATCTTGCGCATGCGCAAAACCAAGGGCATAGAAAACATCCGCCTCTGATGCCCCCGAAATGCGCGGAATGGCATGGCTATCGCGCAAAATCTCAACAGGTGCGCTGATGCCCGCCAAGGTGAAATCTTCCTCATAATCAGGGATCGAACGGCCAAGGATATAAACCATCAGCAGCGCCCCTAATGCGCCAAGAACCATGGCAGCAAAGATCAGGCGAAACAGCCAACGCAGGGCGAAAATCATCGGGGGGTCTTTCTGAGCAATCCTTGACGCGGGTGCGTGACGGCGTTCTAAAGGATAACCAAGCGATGGGCAATAAAGGGCGGGGCAGGCATGGCAAAATTGGCGTTTTTGGGCCTAGGCGTGATGGGCGGGCCGATGGCAGGGCATTTGGCGGCCAAGGGCCATCAGGTTACCGTGTATAACCGCAGCGCGCACAAAGCGCAGGGTTGGATTGCCGCGCATGGCGGCGCTATGGCAGACACCCCCGCGCAGGCCGCACAAGGTGCGCAAGGTGCCCAGGCCGCGCAAGGCGCAGATTTTGTGCTAGCCTGCGTAGGCAATGACGATGATTTGCGCCAAGTGTGCCTTGGGCCAAACGGTGCTTTTGCGGGCATGTCTGCGGGCAGTGTGTTTATCGACCATACAACTGTGTCTGATACTGTAACACGCGAATTGGCGGAACTTGCGCGCAGCGCTGGCATTGGGTTTGTCGATGCGCCAGTCTCGGGCGGGCAAGTGGGCGCGCAAAATGGCCAGCTTTCCATAATGTGCGGCGGCGAGGCGGCTGATTTTAGCCGCGCCGAACCCATTATGGCCGCCTATGCGCGCATTTGCCGCCATTTGGGGCCATCAGGGGCTGGGCAATTGGCGAAAATGATGAACCAGATTTGCATTGCAGGGCTGATGCAAGGCCTGTCCGAGGCGCTGGCCTTTGGCATGAAAGCGGGCCTTGATGGCGCAGCAGTGGTCGAGGTGATTGCCCAAGGCGCGGCAGGGTCGTGGCAAATGGCCAATCGCCACAAAACCATGCTGGAAGACCGCTATGATTTTGGCTTTGCGGTGGACTGGATGCGCAAAGATCTAGGGATTTGTCTGGCCACTGCCGATAAAATCGGCGCGCGCCTGCCGGTGACCGCTTTGGTCGATCAGTTTTACAAAGATGTGCAACTGATGGGCGGCGCGCGGAATGACACCTCATCCCTGATCCGCCGCCTACGAGATTAGGTTTAGGGAATAATCCGCGTGTATTTCAAACCCGAAAGGGTTGCCCCCGCAATCAGCCCTTGCTGTGCAAAAACAAACGCCTCGACCGGTTCGCCGATTTCAGTGGTATCGCGGCCCACTGCGGCCCCTTCTTTTGGCGTGGCATAGCGCAGATCTGCGCCTGCCGCCCAGCCAGAGCCTTGGCGAAACCGCGCGAGCGCAGCATCATTCATGAAAAACAGCGCATGGCCATATTGCTGCGCGCCAATTTGAATGCCAACGCTGGCCTTGGCTGCGGCGTAGTAGTCCACCGTCACTCCTTTGATCAGCAGCGCGCCGCGCCCATAGCCGCCGCCAAGGCCAAACCCCGCTTCGGTGACCAGCGGCATAATCAATACGCCCGCGGCGCGGCTTTCCAAATCGACTGTGCCTGGAAAATTGCTAGATAGATAATCGCGCGTCGCCTTGACCCGCGCGTCGATTTGCGATGCGCCTTGCCCGCCGACGCCATTGCTATCCACGCTTGCGCCGCAGCCAGCCAAAACCGCCAAACTGCTGGCCACAAATGCGCGCCGATTAAGTAAAACTGCCATCGCTGCCTCCATGTTTTGCAGGCTCTGCGGCCTGTCTTGATAAGTATAGCCGATCAGCGCAACTGTGTCATGCCCGCCGTGATCCGCACGCAACCATTCGCCTATTTTGCGCCCAAAAGTCGCGCCGCAGCAGGGGCAAAGTAGGTGAGGATTCCATCGCAACCTGCGCGTTTAAAACACAAAAGACTTTCCATCATCGCGGCATCTCCATTGATCCAGCCGCGTTCGGCTGCGCCCGCAATCATCGCATATTCGCCCGAAACCTGATAGGCATAGGTCGGCGCGCCAAAGGCGTCCTTCACCTCGCGGCAGATGTCGAGATAGGGCATGCCCGGCTTGATCATCACCATATCGGCCCCCTCGCGCAGATCGCGTTCAATCAGGCGCAAAGCTTCTGCACGATTGGCGGGGTTCATCTGATAGGTCTTTTTATCGCCCTTCAGCGCGCCAGATGCCCCCACCGCATCGCGGAACGGGCCATAGAAACTGCTGGCATATTTTGCGCTGTAAGATAAAATTACAACGTCTTGATATCCTTTCATTTCCAGCGCCGAACGAATAGCGCCAATGCGGCCATCCATCATATCAGACGGGCCCAAAATATCGGCCCCAGCCTCGGCCTGCGCCAAGGCCATCTTGACCAGTGCTGAAACGGTTTCATCGTTCAGCACCACGCCATCCAAAACAATGCCGTCATGACCCAGTGCGTTGTAGGGATCCAGCGCGATATCGGTCATGATCGCAATCTCGGGCACCTCGGCCTTAATGGCGCGAATGGCGCGGTTGGTCAGGTTCTGCGGGTTCCACGCCTCTTCACAGGCGACAGTTTTCAGGCTGGCATCGGTATAGGGAAACAGGCAAATGGCAGGGATGCCCAAATCTGCCGCCTCGCGCGCGGCTTTGACGATGTTGTCGATACTGCGGCGGTAAACGCCAGGCATCGAGGCGATCGGCTCCATCACATCCACCCCCTCGCGCACGAAAACAGGCCAGATCAAATCACCCACAGACAGCGTTGTTTCTTGCGCCAACGCGCGCAAAGCGGGGGTGCGGCGCAGACGGCGCAGGCGATTGGCGGGATAGGGGGCTTGAACCTGCTTCATAGGAACCTAACGTTGCTTCTGTCGATGTTCTGCGATACTGGCCCGAATAGGAACGTTTTGCAATGTCGCTGCCAAGGGAGAAACCAAAATGCTAGGGTTGATAGGCGAGGCGATCAGCCTGAGATCCTTTTCTAGCCTTTGGTATTGGATAGCAGTGTTGGTTTTTTGGATCGCCTCAACAGGGCGCGTTTTGGGAATTTCTTTTGCCAGCGTGAACCGCGCCCAAGGAGGCGGCATAGCGCTAATGCAGCTAGAGACGATGACCTATATTTCCGCGCAGATATGGATTGCAGGATGGCAAAAATGGCAAGTCATGTGGGTAGCACTGTCCGCAGCAACGCTGGTTAGCCTGTCATTGCTGGCTTTTTTCTATGGTATCGAATTGGCCCAAGCGCTGTGGTTTTTGGTGTTTCCGTATTTGATGATACTTGCATTGCAACTTCGGTTGGCGCTGCGCATTTTGCGGGAAAATACAAGCGATGATGCGCTTATTCAGATGATGCATCGCTTTAGAGTAGCAGTGCAAGGGATTGGTTTTATATTCATTTTTCTAACTGCAGGATTCGCGTTCTTTCATTTGCTGATCGCCGGATATTTCAGGTAATCTGATGCAAAAATTCGATCAGATTACCCTTTCTGCGGCGCCAGAAGGCTATGACGCGGCGCTGATTTTGGCAGAACTTGCGCGCGGTAAACCTGTGATCCATGTCTCTCGCGATGATAGGCGATTGGCGGCCATGCGCGCGGCCTTGGCGGCGCATGATCCTTCGGTTTTCGTGCTGGATTTGCCTGCGTGGGATTGCCTGCCGTATGACCGCGTCTCGCCCAGCCCTGCGGTGATGTCGCATCGCATGTCCACGCTGGCGGCGCTGGCGGCGGGGCTGCCTGCGCCCTTTGTGCTGCTGACAACATTGAACGCCGCAACGCAACTTATGCCCACGCGCACGGTGCTGCGTGGGTCTTCTTTTGTGGCCTCGGTTGGCAGTCGCGTGGACGTGGGCCTGCTGAAGGGCTTTTTGGTGAATATGGGGTTTTCGCCCGTATCGACTGTGGCCGAAGTGGGCGAATATGCCATTCGCGGCGGGATCATCGATATCTTTCCGCCGGGTGGCGGCGGGCCTGTGCGGTTGGACTTTTTTGGCGATGTGCTGGACGGCGCGCGCAGGTTTGACCCGATCACGCAGCGCACCATTGAAAAACTATCCGCCATCGAATTTGCACCGATGTCCGAGGTGATTTTGGACGCAAGTGCCATTTCGCGTTTTCGGCAAAACTACCGCGTCGAATTTGGCGCAGGTGGCAGCGATGACCCATTATACGAAGCGGTGTCTGCAGGTCGCAAACATGCAGGGATGGAACATTGGCTTGCGTTTTTTCACGAAAAGCTGGAAACGATATTTGACTTTTTACCAGATGCATCGGTGATGCTGGATGATGGGGCGACCGCCCAGCGCTTGTCTCGCTGGGAAGGGATTGCAGATCAATATGATGCGCGCCTTGAGGCGATGTCCTCCAAATCTAGGCTGGACACAGTTTACAAACCTTGCGCGCCAAACCTGCTGTATTTGAGCGATGCGGCGTGGGATGCGGCGATTTCCCAGCGCAGGCACGTGCAATTTGCCGTGCTGCCGCAACCAACTGGCCCAAATGTTTTGGACGCAGGCGGGCGTATTGGGCGCAGTTTTGCGCCCGAACGCCAGCAAGAAAATACCAGCCTATTCAATGCATTGGCCCAGCACATTGTCGCAAAATCTAAAGCAGCTCCTGTTGTTCTTGCCGCATGGTCTGACGGCGCGCGCGCGCGGCTTAGTGGCCTGTTGGCCGAGCAGGGGTTAGCCGCCCGAAATATTGCTAGCCTGCGCGATGTTCCGCTAGGTCAGGGCGGGCTTTATTTCATCATCTGGCCGCTAGAAGCAGGCTTTGAAACACAAAAGCTGCTTGTCATTTCCGAACAAGACATTTTGGGTGACCGCATTTCGGCCAAGCCCAAACGCAAGCGCAAAGCTGACAATTTTCTGCGCGAAGTGGATAGCCTTTCTGTTGGCGATTTGGTGGTGCATGTCGAACATGGGGTTGGCCGCTATCTGGGGCTAGAGGTAATTACCGCCCTAGGCGCGCCCCATGCCTGCGTCGCACTTGAATATGCCGAAAATGCCAAACTGTATCTGCCCGTTGAAAACATCGAACTTTTGTCGCGCTACGGCCATGAAGAAGGCCTGCTAGATCGTTTGGGCGGCGGCGCGTGGCAGGCCAAGAAGGCCAAGTTAAAACAGCGGATCCGCGATATTGCCGACAAACTCATGCGCATCGCCGCCGAACGCGCCCTGCGCCATGCCCCCATCCTAGAGGCCCCACATTCCCTGTGGGAGGCGTTTGCAGCCCGCTTTCCCTATACCGAAACCGAAGACCAATTGGCCGCTATTTCCGATGTGGTTGCCGATCTGGAAAAGGGCAGCCCGATGGACCGCTTGGTGGTGGGCGATGTTGGGTTTGGTAAAACCGAAGTCGCCATGCGAGCGGCCTTTGTGGCCGCGATGGCGGGCATGCAAGTGGCGGTGGTCTGCCCCACCACCTTGCTGGCGCGGCAGCATTACCGCAGCTTTATCGAACGCTTTCGTGGCTTTCCCATGAATATCAAACCCCTGTCGCGCTTTGTCTCGGCTAAGGACGCAAACGCCGTGCGCGAAGGGCTTGCTGACGGAACCGTCGATATTGTTGTGGGCACCCATGCGCTGTTGGCCAAGGCCATTCGCATTAAGAACTTAGGCTTGCTAGTCATTGATGAAGAACAGCATTTTGGCGTCTCGCACAAGGAACGCCTGAAAGAAATGCGCAGCGAAATTCATGTGCTGACGCTCACCGCCACCCCCATTCCGCGCACTTTGCAACTGTCATTAACAGGGGTGCGTGATCTGTCGTTAATCACGACGCCGCCCGTCGATCGCCTTGCGATTCGGACATATGTCTCAGAGTTTGATAGCGTGACATTGCGCGAGGCTTTGCTGCGCGAACGCCATCGCGGCGGGCAATCATTCTTTGTAGTGCCGCGCATTTCTGATTTGCACGAAGTTGAAGAATTTCTGACCCAAAACGTGCCCGAACTGCGCTCTGTGATCGCGCATGGCCAGCTTGCCGCAGGTGATTTGGACGAGCGGATGAACGACTTTTACGATGGGAAATATGATGTGCTTCTGGCCACATCCATCGTGGAATCGGGTTTGGATATTCCGACGGCCAACACGATGATCGTTTACCGCGCCGACATGTTTGGCCTAAGTCAGTTGTATCAAATTCGCGGACGGGTCGGGCGCGCCAAGGTGCGGGCTTATTGCTTTTTGACGACCAAACCCCGCGCGCCGCTGACCCCGCAGGCCAATAAGCGCCTGCGCCTGATGGCCAGTTTGGACAGTTTGGGCGCTGGGTTTAATCTGGCCAGCCATGATTTGGATCTGCGGGGCGCGGGTAATTTGCTGGGCGAAGAACAGTCGGGCCATATCAAAGAAGTTGGGTATGAACTGTATCAGCAGATGCTGGAGGACACGATTGCCAAGATCAAATCGGGCGAAATTGCAGGGCTTACGGCCGTTGATGACCAATGGTCGCCCCAGATCAATTTGGGCGTGCCCGTGATGATCCCGGAATCCTTTATTCCGGATCTGGATATCCGATTAGGCCTTTACCGCCGCCTGTCCAGCCTGACCACAAAGGTAGAACTAGAGGGCTTTGCCGCCGAACTTATCGACCGTTTTGGCGCGCTGCCGCGCGAGGTGAACACGCTAATGCTGATTGTGCGCATCAAAGCCATGTGCAAACGGGCGGGCATTTCGCGGCTTGATGCAGGGGCCAAAGGTGCCACGGTGCAGTTTCACAACGACAAATTTGCCAATCCCGCAGGGCTGGTAACTTTCCTGAAAGAACAGGGGCCAGCCGCAAAGGTGCAGGGCAACAAAATTGTACTAATGGGCGAGATGAAAGGCGAGGGCGAGCGTATCAAAGCCGCCTTTGCGATCGCCAAAGGGCTGGCTGAACATGTGGTGGCTGCAAAGAAAAGTGTCTAAGCACGCAGGCCTGTTTCCCGTAGCAGGCCCAGCCGCTTTGCTTCATAATAATAGCCCGACGCATACCATTTCACGGCCATGCTTTCGTTTCCGTCCGCCACCATCCACGCACCTTTCAGATATTTCCCCGCAAATTCAAGGTTGGTTTCGGCATCCAGCAAATCTTTGGGCGCGCCCGTAAACCCCATACCGCGGGCGGTTTGCGGCAGAATCTGCATCAGCCCCCAATAGGGGCCATTGCGAGCGGCGGCGTTATAATCGCTTTCGCGCTGAATAACACGGTGCAGCAGGCTTTCGGGGATGTCGTGGATTTTCGCCCATTTGCGGATCAGCGCGCGCATTTGCGGCGTCTCGCCATGATAAAGGGTTTCCACTTTTGGCGCACAGGCCAAAATTGGCAGACTTAGGGCAAGGGTCAGGCCAAGGGTCAGGGTTGTACGGCGCGATATCATGGGCGTCTCCTTTTGCTCTGCTTAGAATCCTATCCGGCCAATTGCAAAGGCAGGCGGCGAAATCCTGCCCAAATGTCATGCGCCCGTCACACAGGAATGTCAAAAATGCACGGCAGATGCGCGAAATCTGGGGCTTGCGCAGGTATTTTCGCGATATATAGTGGAAAAAAGCAATGCTAAGTATGTCTTATTGGGGTTCTGACTATGCTAGACGGTGACCTGAACACATCTGACAAGGCAGGGGATTTTCGCACCTCTTTTGTGCGCGATCCTGTGGGGTTGCGGCAATTTCCCGCGCTGGTGCTAAATGCTGATTTTCGCCCGCTGTCCTATTACCCGCTTTCCTTGTGGCCTTGGCAAGAGGCGATCAAAGCCGCCGTTTTAGACCGCGTGCAGATCATTGCCGAATATGACCAAACCGTCCGCAGCCAAAGGCTGGAATTTAGGATACCTTCCGTTGTAGTGCTGAAGGACTATGTGAAACCTCAAAAGCGCGTGGCCTTCACGCGCTTTAATCTTTTTCTGCGGGACGGGTTTTGCTGCCAATATTGCGGCAGTAAGGGCGATTTGACCTTTGACCATGTGGTGCCGCGTAGCCAAGGCGGGATTACAAGTTGGGAAAATGTGGTGGCGGCCTGCTCGCCCTGCAATTTGAAAAAGGGCGCGCGCAGCCTGAAACATTCGGGCCTGCATTTGGCGCAACTGCCGCGCAGGCCTGATCCGCAGGAAATGCAGGCCATCGGCCGCCGCTTTCCGCCCAATCACTTGCATGACAGTTGGATGGATTACCTTTACTGGGATGCTGAACTGGATGCCTAAGGCGTGGGCAGCAAGATTGGCAAGGAATAGTATTTTCCGATAAATTTAGGCAGGTCTGCTAGACTTGGACGGCAAGGGGCGGTAAAAGGCCCGCGTTAGCGCTAACAGCGTCTGAATTTAAGGATATACTATGGTATCGCGCGTCATACCCGTCGACAGCTTTGATCTGGTGATCTTTGGCGGCACGGGCGATTTGGCCAAGCGCAAGATTTTGCCGGGCCTGTATCGGCGCTTTGTTTCTGGCCAAATGAACGCGGAAAGCCGCATCATTGGGGCTGCGCGGGCCGATTTGAACGATGCCAGTTTCCGCGATATGGCGGCGGGGGCGATTGCCGAATTTGGCGATAAAACCCTGCAAGACCCTGCAAAAATTGCAGAATTTCTGGCACGCATTCATTATGTGCCTGTCGATGCCACGGGCACAAATGGTTGGGCGCCACTGGCCGTGCACATGCGGGGCGGTGTTGTACGCGCGTTCTATTTCTCGGTCGCGCCCAGCCTGTTTGGCGATATCGCGCAGCGCCTGCACGACCACGCCATTGCCACGCCCACCAGTCGCATTGTGGTGGAAAAGCCCTTTGGCCGCGATTTGGCATCTGCGCGCGCGCTGAACGCTGTGCTGGCCCAGCATTTCACCGAAGACCAAATTTACCGCATTGACCACTATTTGGGCAAAGAAACGGTACAGAATCTGATGGCGGTGCGCTTTGCCAATATTCTGTTCGAGCCGATTTGGAAGTCCGAGTATATTGATCATGTGCAAATCACTGTGGCCGAAACCGTAGGAGTTGAAGGGCGCGGCGCTTATTACGATAAATCGGGCGCAATGCGCGATATGGTGCAAAACCACCTGATGCAGCTTTTGTGCCTGATCGCGATGGAGCCGCCCTATCACTTTGACCCATCTGCCGTGCGCGATGAAAAGTTAAAAGTGATCCGTGCCTTACGGCCAGTGCAGCCCGATGAAATTGTGCGCGGCCAGTACAGGGCAACTGAGGGGGACGAAGATTACATCACCCATTCCGAAAATCCCGAAAGCAGCACCGAAAGCTATATCGCGCTAAAGGTGCATGTCGCCAATTGGCGGTGGCAGGGCACGCCATTTTATCTGCGCACAGGCAAAAAGCTGCGCGCGCGCACATCGGAAATTGCGATCACCTTTAAACAGCCGCCCCATGCAATTTTTGATGATGTGACGGGGTGGAATGAAAATGTTCTGGTGATCCGCCTGCAACCCAACGAGGGAATGACCCTTTCGGTGATGATCAAAGAACCGGGCCCAGGCGGGATGCGCCTGATGAATGTTCCCTTGGATATGTCCTTTGCCGAGGCGCTGGGGGCCGCGGCCAATGACGTGCCAGAGGCCTATGAGCGGTTGATTATGGACGTGATCCGTGGCAACCAAACGTTGTTCATGCGCGGCGACGAGGTCGAGGCGGCATGGGCCTGGACAGACCCGATTATCAACGGCTGGGAAGCGCGCGGCGATAAGCCCAAACAATACGATGCGGGATCATCTGGCCCAGAAGATGCGCTGATGTTGATGCACCGCGATGGGCGACGCTGGAGGGAGATTAATTAATGCGATTAGTGTCCTATGCCGACCGCGCGCGTCATGCCTACGGCGTATCTGCTGCCATATCCCTAGAATTGAACAAGGCGATCGAACAGGGTGGCCACGCCACATTATGCGTGGCAGGCGGCACCACCCCTGCGCCCGCTTTTGACATTTTGTCAGGCGCGTTGATTGATTGGTCAAAGGTCACGGTGGTTCCCACCGATGAACGCTGGGTTGATGAAGACGACGCGCGGTCGAACGCGGCGCTGGTGAAAAAGCACCTTTTGGTTGGCAAGGCGGCCAAGGCGAACTACATCAGCTTTTACATCAAAGGCAAAACCCCTGCGTCAGGAATTGCCAGCATTACACAGAAACTTGCCCCGCATTTGCCGATCACAGTGCTGCTTGCTGGTATGGGTTTAGATATGCATACAGCATCACTTTTCCCCGATGCTGAAGGGATCAAGGCTGCGATGGCCGATGATGCCCCGCCCCTGATGGTTATGCAGCCCAAATCGCAGCCCGAGGCGCGCATCACCCTAACCGCGCCTGTTTTGGCAGCGGCCAAGCACATTCATATCATGATCACGGGCGCAGATAAGCGCGCTGTGGTAGAAGGCATGGGCGCGCCCCTGCCAGAAAAAGCGCCCGTCAGCATTTTGCTGGGCCGCGCGCAAGTGCATTGGGCGGAGTGAGGTTAGCATGACACCAATTTGGGCCGATTTGGCCGCGCACCATGCACGGGTGGCGGATGTTAAAATCTTGTCTCTGTTCGATGACCCCAAGCGGTTTGATCTGTTCTCGGCGCAGGCGGGTGGGCTGCTGTTTGATTACTCCAAAACAAATTTGAACGCGGAAGCGCTGGATTTGCTGGTGAACTTGGCACAGGCCAGCGGGTTGGTGGAAAAGCGCGCGGCGATGTTTTCAGGCGTGAAAATCAATGAAACCGAAGGCCGCGCGGTGCTGCATACGGCATTGCGCGCAGCCCCCGATGCGCAAGTGATGGTGGACGGTGAAAATGTGGTTCCCGCCATTCAGGCCACTTTGGCGCGGATGGCCGCCTTTGCCGATGATGTGCGAAATGGAACCTTCCAAGGGCAGGGTGGGCGCATCACCGATGTGGTCAATATCGGCATCGGCGGGTCTGATTTGGGGCCTGTGATGGCGACCATTGCGCTGGCCCCCTATCACGATGGGCCGCGCCTGCATTATGTATCCAACATTGACGGCGCGCATATAGCCGATGTGCTGGCCCCGCTGAACCCAGAGACAACGCTGATTATCGTGGCCAGCAAAACCTTTACCACCATTGAAACAATGACCAACGCGCAAACCGCGCTGGGTTGGATGGCGGCAAAGGTGAAAAACCCCGCCACGCAATTTGCCGCCCTATCTACGGCGGGCGATAAAACGGCGGCTTTTGGCATTGATGCCGCGCGCGTGTTCGGCTTTGAAGATTGGGTTGGTGGGCGCTATTCGATCTGGGGGCCGATTGGTTTGGGCGTGATGATTGCCGTGGGCCCGCAGAATTTTATGCAGTTTTTGGCGGGCGCGCGGGCGATGGATGACCATTTTCGCAGTGCTGATTTTCGTCAGAATATCCCTGTTTTGCTGGGCGTAGTTGGCATTTGGCACAACCAGATTTGCGGCTATGCATCCCGCGCGGTGCTGCCTTATGAACAGCGGCTTTTGCGCCTACCTGCCTATTTGCAGCAACTTGAAATGGAATCAAACGGCAAATCTGTGGCGATGGATGGGACGGATGTGCCGCGCCACACCGGCCCCGTGGTTTGGGGAGAGCCGGGTACAAACGGCCAACACGCCTTTTACCAGATGATCCACCAAGGCACGCGCGTGATTCCGTGTGAATTTTTGCTGGCAAAACAGGGGCATGAGGAAAACTTGGCCCACCAACACCTGCTGCTGGCCGCCAATTGTTTAGCCCAATCCGAAGCCTTGATGCGGGGCCGCTCGCTGGCCGACGCGCGCGAGATTATGCGCAAAAAGGGGCTATCTGGCGCGGAACTGGAACGCCAAGCGCGCCACAGGGTTTTTGCAGGCAACCGCCCTTCGACCACGCTGCTATACCCAAAACTGACCCCGTTCGTTTTGGGCCAAATCATCGCGCTGTATGAACACCGCGTTTTCGTCGAAGGGGTGATCTTGGGGATCAACTCTTTCGATCAATGGGGGGTGGAACTGGGCAAGGAACTGGCCCTTGCCCTGCAACCGATGCTGGAAGGCGCGGCAACGGATGGCAAAGATGCATCCACCGCCGCACTGATCGCGCATTTGCGCGGGTAACCTTGTTTGCGCCCAATCTTAGGGCGATGTGGCGCAAATATGGATTTACACCTTGTTAAAAATCAATCTGGCCCATAGCAAAACTCTTTGGGCGTGGATGGAATAAATCCCGCAATACGAATAGGCCAATCGTCAAATGTGTTGCTGCAATAGGTGTAACCCTCTGCCATGTCGCAAGCTTCCTCTGTGCCTTTGGTCGCAATGCAGTCTTTAAAACCGGTAGGTTCTTCACCGGTAGGTTCTTCAACGGGCGGCTCTTCCTCTTTCACAACAGGCGGTCTGGATTCGATTTTTGTCACCACAAAGCTGACAGGCTCTGCCCCTTCGCCCGCTGGCACATTGGTGCCCAGCCATTCATTCAGCGCGCCGCCGTCGCGGATGATGTCTTCGGTCAGGCCAGCATCGCCTGAATTAAAAAAGGTAACCGTGCCGCCACGCAGCACGCGCAGGGCAGGGCGGTAAATGCCATCTGCGCCGCGCGTGTTCAAAATGGACACCTCGACCGTTTCGGCAAAGGCGGCGGGGGCCATGATGGTGGTTGACAGGGCTGTGGCCAGAAGAATGGCGCGGATGAGGGGGAGTTTTTGTTTGGCAATCATGATTCAATCCTTTTGGGGAAATAACCTATACGATAGGATATTAATCGCACCAAAAGAGAGTTCAGGCAATGAAATATCTGAATGCCGCGCGATTTGAGGATTTATTCACGTTAAAGTTGTGCAGGTGAGCTTCAGGCCGTCTTTATATGCGTAAAAAGGGCAAGGAACTGGCCCATGCCCTGCAACCGATGCTGGAAGGCGCGGCGACGGATGGCAAAGATGCATCCACCGCCGCGCTGATCGTGCATCTTCAGAAATCCCTGTTACACCATTCTTCGGGCGAGTAAGGGCGGCTTGGTTTTCTATGAGGCTCGCAGTAATCAAATTCTTCTTCTTTGGAGCATTCTGTGACACTGCAATCTTTGACCGTTGGCTCGGGTTCTGGCTCCGGCTCTGGTTCAGGCTCCACCATGGGTTCTTCTTCTTCCACAACAGGCGGTCTGGATTCGATTTTTGTCACCACAAAGCTGACAGGTTCGCCACCAGCAGCCGCAGGCACATTCGCGCCCAGCCATGCACCCAGCGCGCCGCTATCGCGGATGATCTCTTCGGTCAGGCCCGCATCGCCCGAATTAAAGAAGGTAACCGTGCCGCCGCGCATCACGCGCAGGGCGGGGCGGTAAATGCCATCTGCGCCGCGCGTGTTCAAAATGGACACCTCGACCGTTTCGGCAAAGGCGGCGGGGGCCATGACGGCGGTTGACATGGCGCTGGCCAATAGAATGGCGCGGATGAGGGGTATCTTGGGCAGATTGCGCATTTTGGCATTCTTATGAGAAAACTATATACGATAAGATATAATTTTCACAAAAAGGGATATGCCGCAACGTGTATTCGCATTTTTTGTGACCGCTTTGCGGTATAATTCAATTTATGGTTGATGGTTTGCGCGCTGAAATCATATTTTAACGCCATGCTTGGCCAAAAACGGCACCAATCGCTGGCCAAGACCTGGCCCCAAGAACTGGCCCCAAGACTTGGCCCCAAGACTTGGCCCCAAGACTAGGCCCCAAATCCGCTATTTGCGCCAGAAATCTATGGTGACTTTATGCGCAGGCCAACGTTTTGCTGCGCTTGGTTTTGCTGCGCTTGGCAAAGAGTGATCTTTGATTAACCTTGAATTTACACGGAAATTTCCATGAAACCGCCTTAGCCCGCGCACCAAGGTTACAGCGCGCGGGGCAGTCTGCCTGCGCGATTACGCCAGTGCAGCGGTGACAATCACTTCTACCTTATAGGCGGGGGCGGCAAGTTTTGCTTCGCCTGTTGCGCGCGCGGGCGTATGGCCTGCGGGCACCCATGCGTCCCATTCCGCGTTCATGGCTGGAAAATCGGCCATGTCAGCCAGCCAAATTTGCGCAGATAGGATACGGGTTTTGTCGGTGCCAGCCTCGGCCAAAATGCGGTCAACCTCAGCAAGGCAGGTTTTGGTTTGCGCGGTGATGTCATCGCCTGGGGTGCCAACTTGGCCCGCCACCCAAACGATGCCGTTATAGGCCACAGCCTCGGACATGCGAGCACCCATGCCATAGCGTTTGATATCGGTCATGATCGATTTCCTTTCAAATGATGGCCTTGGCTAACCCAAGGCAGCACAAAAGAAAAGTGGGGCATCGGCAAAGCTTCGCTTAAGGCGATTTTTTCGACTTGAGCTCGCGCTTAAGGCAGCGCAAAACATGGTAAACAAAGTGTGAAGGTTAAAATGCGGGCATGTATTTCGCTGATGATGCTGGGCTTTTGGCTGATGGGGGCACCACTTTTGGCGCAGCCTGCCGCAAAACCCGATCCGGCAGCCGCCGAAGTGCAGGTTTCGGCCCCAAAACAAGGGCTGCTTGCGCTGCTGCGCCCGAACCCCGAGGCCAAAGCCGAACGCGCGGCCCTGCGCGCAGACCGCAAGGCACAGCGCATCGCCGCCCGCGAGGCGAGGCGCGCAGCGCGCACGGTCGGCGGCACAAAGGTGGGCGGCGCAGACGTTGCCAGCCGCGCGGCAGTGGAACATGGCGTGCAATATGCGCTGGACAACAAACCGCAGGGCCGCTGGTGGTGCGTGCCTTTCGCGCGGATGGTTGCGGGATTGTCGTTGCGTGGCAATGCCAAAACGTGGTGGGAACAGGCCAAAGGCCGCTATCAGCGTAGCCAAGAGCCAAAAGTGGGCGCTGTCATGGCCTTTGCCGCCAGCAGCGCGATGCCAAAAGGCCATGTCGCCGTGGTCAGCAGTGTCATTTCGGAACGCGAGATTTTGGTGGTGCACGCCAATTGGTCGCGCGGGCAAGTGACCCTAGACGACCGCGTGGTCGATGTTTCCGAAAACGGCGATTGGAGCCGTGTGCGCGTGGAAAACAGCGGGGAGTCTTTGGGCCGCGTGAACCCAGTGAACGGGTTTATCTATAAGGGGTGATTGGAGCGGGTGAAGGGAATCGAACCCTCGTATTCAGCTTGGGAAGCTGCTGCTCTACCATTGAGCTACACCCGCATATGGGCGCAGATAATATGACGCGCTGGTAACGTCAAGACAAACCCGCGCGCCGCAGGGACGCGCGGGGATCGTTTTGGCCTTCGGCCAAATTACATTTTTGGCAGCAAAACCGTGTCGATCACATGGATCACGCCGTTCGATTGCACCACGTCAGCAATGGTTACGGTGGCAGTATTGCCCATTTCGTCGCCCACCATGACTTTGCCGTCAGCCGTGGTCAGTGTCAGCTCGCAGCCGCCAGCAGTGCCCACTTTGTGCATGCCACCACCTGCTTCGATCATGCCCAAAACATCAGCGGCCATCGCCTTGGCAGCTACGACGTGGCAGGTCAAAATTTTGGTCAATTGGTCTTTGTTTTCAGGCTTTAGCAGCGTTTCCACAGTGCCTGCGGGCAGTTTGGCAAAGGCGTCATTGGTTGGGGCAAACACGGTGAATGGGCCTGCGCCCGACAGGGTTTCGACAAGGCCCGCCGCCTGAACGGCCGCAACCAAGGTGGTGTGATCGGCCGAATTTACGGCGTTTTCAATGATGTTCTTGGTTTCCATCATCGCTGCGCCGCCCACCATGGGGTTTTCGGCAAATGCCATGCCAGCGGTCAAAGCCAGTGCTGCGGTTGCGCCAAAGAATACTGATTTCATCTTCCGTCTCCTGTTAGCGCGGCGGGCCATTCCCGCCGCTTACCTAGGAAACGATAGAGCGCTGCAAAAAGTTTCAGACCGCGCAAATTTTTTTAAATTAATTTGCGACAAACATGCCAGCGGCCAAAATCGGCCCTGTAGCCGTGCCATTTGGCCCGCCACCAAAAGGTTCTTCTGTGACAGCCAGCACATAGCCAATTGCCAAATTGGGCGCGGGCAGCGTGAGCGCGGCATCAATAAGTCCCAGCGAAACAGGGGCCTTATCGCCATCAATCAACCACAGCTCGTAACTGCGGTCAGGCGCCGGAGCGGTGCCTTTGGTGCGCGTCAAAGTCAGATTGCCGCCTTCAAGCTGCGCCAGAAATTCAACCGCGCTGCCCTCGGCCAAAAGCGTGGCGGTTTGGATCGGCGTTTGCGGCGCAGTGCCGCCAAAATTCAGCGCCAGCGCCAGCGCCACGACCGACAGCGCCGCCATTGCGCCCGTACCAATCAGCCCGCCCAGCCAGCCTGTTGGCATGGCAAACCAACGCCGCAGTTTGGGCGCGCCAAACAGACGCGCTTCGATCTTTGGCATCAGATTGGGGGGCGGTACGGCGTCAAACTCATCAGCTAACGGCGAAAGTCGCGCCTCCCATGCAG
This sequence comes from Pseudorhodobacter antarcticus, assembly GCA_945862435.1. Classification (GTDB taxonomy): domain Bacteria; phylum Pseudomonadota; class Alphaproteobacteria; order Rhodobacterales; family Rhodobacteraceae; genus Cypionkella; species Cypionkella antarctica_C. The sequence continues at coordinate 17,530 of CAMAXX010000015.1, read as the reverse complement.
CGACGCGGGCGGCGAAGGCGGAAGATTGTTTGACCAAGTTTTCAGCGCGCGCGCGATCAGCGCCGTCCAGCACGCCCAAAACATATTCGGCGGCCAAAAGATCGTTCTCATCGACAGGGTCAGACGCGGTTTCTGATACGGGGGGCGGGGTCATTGGGCCATACAGTCTTTTAAAGAGATCAGGCCGCGTCGCAGCCATGTTCGCATCGTATTCAATGGCACATTCGCGGCAAGCGCAAGATCGCTGTACGAATGACCCGAAAGATAGGCCCCGCGCACTGCTATTGCTACAGACGGGTCAAGCCGGCCAAGGCAATGATGAATGCGCGCCGCCTCGCCGCGCGCAATCATCTGCACTTCGGCGCGCGGGGCAGGGTCGGCGACTGTGGCAACATCATCGTCATCGCCAAAATGGGCGGGTTTGCGGGCGCGGATCAGATCAATCGCATGATTGCGCGCCAGCGCCACGGCCCAAGCCATTGCGCTGCCCCTTTCGGGGCTGAACCGCGCGGCGCGCAGCCAAATTCTGGTGAAAACCTCTTGCAATGCGTCCTCTGCCTCGGCCCTTGTGCCAAGGATACGGATCAGCAGGCCAAATAGTTTCGGCGCTGCGGCAGAATAAAAGTCGCCAAAGGCCGCGCGGTCTTGGGCGGCGATACGGGTCAGCAGGGCGGAAAGGTGTTCATCATACATGGCCTTAAACTAGACTAGAGCGTGGAAAAGTCACCCCCAGACTGCAAAATTATCCCCTTTATCCCCTGCGCCTGCGTCCCGCGCTGCCCGCACCTGACGTATTAAACGACACGTCGGGCAGGGTGACAACCATCCCAAGTTCGGGGAAAGCATCCACCGCGTTTGGAATGGCCGAGGCATTTACGAAGTGTTCCTGAAAGCGAGGCTCAATCGCGGTTTCCACTTTGTGAATATGGCGGACAACCTCTTCGATTGTATCGCGCGCGGCGTTGCTCGCCAGCGCCATGCGCGCGCCCGTGCCTGCGGCATTACCCGCCGAGATGACTTTATCCAGCGGAACATTTGGGATCATGCCCAAAACCATCGCGTGTTTCGGGCTGATATGCGCGCCAAAGGCACCTGCAAGCACAACGCGGTCCACCCTATCGACGCCCATTTCATCCATCAGCAGTTTCGCCCCCGCATAAAGCGCGGCCTTGGCCAATTGAATGGCGCGAATGTCGCCTTGGGTGACCGTAATCAGCGGGCCGCCCTGCGCGGTGCCGTCATGCAAAACATAGGAATGGGTGCGCCCTTCGGGGATGCAGCGCGCCGTGCCTGTCTGATCGGGCCCGCCGATCAGCCCGCCCTGATCGAGTAGCCCCGCCATGCGCAGTTCTGCCACGGCCTCGATAATGCCAGATCCGCAAATGCCAGTGACCCCTGTCGATGCGGTCGCCGCGGAAAAGCCGTCCTCATCGCTCCACTTATCGCAGCCAATCACTGAAAAGCGCGGTTCTTTGGTGATGGGATCTATCTGCACCCGTTCAATCGCGCCAGGCGCTGCGCGCTGCCCCGAAGATATTTGCGCTCCCTCGAACGCAGGGCCTGTGGGGGAAGAGCAGGCCAGCACGCGGGTGGTATTACCTAGCAATATTTCGGCATTGGTGCCAACGTCAACAATCAACACCATGTCATTGGATTTATTAGGCTCTTCGGAAAGGGCAACCGCCGCCGCATCGGCCCCCACATGGCCTGCAATGCAGGGCAGAATATAGGCGCGGGCGGCGGGATTGATCGTGGATATGTCCAAATCAGCACAATCCAGAGACAGCGATTCGCTGGCGGCCAGAGCAAAGGGTGCTTGGCCCAGTTCCACAGGATCAATGCCCAGCAAAAGATGGTGCATCACGGGGTTGCAAACAAAAACCACCTCGTAAATCGCGCGCGCATCGATGCCCGCTTCGGCGGAAATGCTGCTGGCCAATGCCGCGATTGATGCGCGCACGGCCGAGGTCATTTCAACATCGCCGCCTTCATTCATCATCACGTAAGACACGCGGGACATCAGGTCTTCGCCAAAGCGGATTTGCGGGTTCATGACGCCAGCCGATGCCAAAACCGCCCCATCGGACAAGTTGCACAAATGTGCAGCAATGGTCGTGCTGCCCAAATCAATGGCAAGCCCGTACAAAGCGCCCTCATGAAAACCTGGAAAAATATCTAAAATTCTGTGGCTTGCATCATGGTTGCCCTTATTCAGCACCACAGTGACAGACCATTCGCCGCGGCGCAGGGCAGGTTGTAGACGGCGCAGAAGGGGCAGGTCTGCAGTGATATCGTCAATGCCCCATTCGCGGGCAAGGGCGGCTTTCAGCCGTTCAAAATCGCCCGATGGTTCGTGCATATCGGGCTGCTCGACCGTGACAAAATAGGCGCGGGTGGCCGGATCCATCACCATATCGCGGGCGCTTGCCGATTTGCGGATGACCTGTTTGTGCACCTGACTTTCGGGCGGCACATCAACGATGACATCGCCCATAACGCGTGCTTGGCAGCCCAAACGCCGCCCGTCGATCAGCCCGCGAATATCCTTATAGCGCTGTTCAACTGTGTTCCATTCTGACAGCGCATCGCCACCCACCGTGACGCCAAACTTAGAAAACTCGCCATAACTGGGCGTGATTTGGCATTTACTGCAAATTCCGCGCCCGCCGCACACCGAATCCAGATCAACGCCCAATTGGCGCGCTGCGGTCAAAATGGGCGTGCCAATGGCAAAATGCCCGCGCTTGCCTGATGGGGTGAAAATAACTGTAGCTTCTGTCATGGCATCCTCGGGTCTTCGGGGGGTAGGAATGTGTAAGTAATGGCATCAAAACGATCAACGGCGAATGTGTAAAACCACCGCACGGGGCCTGCTGCGCGCAGCACACCATGCACCGCGCCGCCCGGAATAAACAGCGCCACGCCGGGGGTCAGCGAATGGGTAACCCCATTGATCCAGACGTCAACCGCGCCCTCTAGGCCAAAGTAAATTTCAGCCTGAGGGTGCGAATGCAGCGCAAAAGTGTCGCCCGCCTGCATGATGGCAATACCGCAGACAAGGCTATCGGTTGCGGTCACATCGCCCGACATAAGGGTTTTCCAAGCTATCGTGCCGCGCGCAGGGTCATCCCACTGGGCAGGCGCAATATCGGCTTGGTCGATGCGCACGGGTTGGCTTACCGCTGGACTGGTCACGAAAATAGGTTCCCTTTTGGCCTTTAGATTAAAGGCATTGGCGCAAAAGCAGCGCGCATTTGCGGCATTTTGCAACGCGCAAGCGGCCAGTCTTTACGAATGCGTTAAGAGCGAAACTGCTTGGCAAGCTTTAGCCCTTGGCCCTGATAATTGGACGCAATTCCCGCCCCATAAAGGGTGTCTGGGCGCGCGGCCATTTTCTCATAAACCAAACGGCCTACGACTTGGCCGTGTTCCAGAACAAAAGGCGCTTCGTGGCAGCGCACTTCCAAAACGCCGCGACTGCCCGCGCCGCCAGCACTGGCATGGCCAAAACCGGGGTCAAAAAAGCCTGCGTAATGCACCCGAAACTCGCCTGCCATCGCCAGATATGGGGCCATTTCAGCGGCATAATCGGGCGGGATAGTCACCGCCTCGCAGGAAACAAGGATATAGAATGCACCCGGATCAAGGATGATGCGGCCAGATGTGGTGCGGATTTCTTCCCAAAACTCGGGCGCGGGATAATGGCCTATTTTGGCAATATCAACCACGCCCGTGTGCGGTTTGGCGCGGTAGCCCACCAGATCATCGGCACTTGGGCGCAGATCTACCGAAAAGCCAAGACCGCCTGAAATAACCGCTTCGCCCGTGACCAATCTGTCAGATTTATGCAAAGATTCCAATGCTGTATCATCCAGTGCCGCTTGACCACGGCGAAAGCGGATTTGGTTCAGCCGCTGGCCTGCGCGCACCAAAACAGAAAAACTTTTTGGGCAGACCTCGGCATAAAGCGGGCCTTTGTAGCCTGCTGTAATTCGGTCAAACTCGACCCCGCCATCGGTGATGCAGCGGGTCAGCAAATCAAGGCGGCCGGTGGACGATTTGGCATTGGCCACTGCGGTTATTTCGGCAGGCAAATCAAGGCGTTCCATCAAGGGAATAACATAAACGCAGCCCTTTTCCAGCACGGCGCCAGCGGTCAAATCAAAGCGGTGCATCTCGAACTCGGCCACGCGATTTTCAACTGTATCGCGGCCCACAAGGAAAGACGCGCGTACACGGTAGGCGATAGTGCCAAGACGCAGATCTAGACTGGCGGGTTGTAATTGGTCGGGCAAAATTGCCGTATCAGCCGTGATCGCACCTGATGCAATCAGGTGTTGCAGCTGTTGAACGGGAAGAACGCCCACAGTCATATCAGCCCCCAAGTTATTCATATCAAAATAAAAAGACCCGCATGCCCAAATGGCAGACGGGCCTTTTCTTTGGTCGGGCCGGGGAGATTCGAACTCCCGACCTTCCGCCCCCCAGACGGACGCGCTAACCAGGCTGCGCTACGGCCCGACACGCGCACTTCATAGCGCAATGGGCGGCAAGGGCAAGCGGGAAAGCGCATCACTCGGCGTGGCTTTCGGCATTTTGCGCCATGCGGGCCAGCAGCGCGTGGGCGCGGGCCAGAAGGGCAGCGGCAGCAGTGTTTTTGGCAAATGTACCGCGCGGCAAACCGCGCAGAATTTTCGCGGCAGTCGTGCGGGTGATCGGTGGGTGCCGTTGTGGCGGGCCCAGATCAAAGCCAGGGAAAGTTGGGGCTTCTTCCAGCGGTTTGGTAAAATCGACAGTATCTATCACGGCACTAAAGGGTGTTGGGCTGAAAGCAGTTTCTGGGGCAGGGCGGCGATCATTGCGGCGATCATTGCGGCGCAGGGCTGTTTCCAACGCGACGATGGTGGCCGTTTCGGCGCGTTCGGGCGGCATATCGGGTTCTGGTTCAATACCAAAATTGCTGGATAGGGCGGCAGAAAGGGCGGCTTCGGCATCTTGGTCGATGTCAGAGATTTCCGCGCCAATCAGCGCTGCTACATGGCGAACCCCTTGCTCGCGCAGCACTTTTTGAACGCCTCGAATAGTCATGCCTTCGGCGTGCAGCAGGTATTTGATACCCGTCAGCAGCGCCACGTCATTGGGGCGGTAATAACGGCGTCCGCCCGCGCGTTTCACAGGGCGAATTTGCGGAAAGCGCGTTTCCCAAAACCGCAAGACATGGGCGGGCGTTTCCAAAATGGTTGACACCTCGCTGATGGTGCGAAATGCCTCGGCTGATTTATCCATCAGTGGCTAACCTTTACGCCGTATAACTTGGGCAGTTTACTTCTTTTTGCCTGCCGCAACGCTGTCTTTCATCATATGCGAAGGGCGGAACGACAAAACACGTCGAGGGCTGATCGGCACTTCATCCCCCGTTTTCGGGTTGCGGCCCACGCGCGCCGTTTTTGAACGCACAGAAAAGGTGCCAAAAGAAGAAATTTTTACCGCATTACCAGCGGCCAGCGCATTTGAAATATGTTGCAAAACCGCTTCTACCAAATCAGACGATTCGTTACGGCTAAGACCCACTTCGCGAAAGACTGCTTCGCTAAGGTCCATGCGCGTCAATGTTTTTTCGCTCATTTCATCCCCCCGGATTTTGGACAAGTTTGAACAGTGATTTACGCTAAGTCAACAGATCTGCAGCATTTACTCGCGCAATGGTATAATTTTACAATTCTGGGCCTTCACTACCAGCGCAGCACAACCGCGCCCCACGCCAAACCGCCGCCGATGGCTTCGGTCACAATCAAGTCACCCCGTTTGATCTGCCCGCGCGCCGTCCCAACCGACAAGGCCAAGGGAATAGACGCGGCCGAGGTGTTGCCATGGTCTTGTACTGTCACTACCACACGCTCCATCGGCACTTGCAGCCGTTTGGCACAGCCTTCGATGATGCGGATGTTGGCCTGATGCGGCACGATCCAGTCTACATCATCGCCACTCAGGCCTGCTTTGTCCAATGCCGCGTGGGCAGTTTCGGCCAATTTTTCGACTGCGTGACGAAACACTTCGCGCCCTAGCATGCGCAGATGGCCTGTTTGGCCTGTGGACACGCCGCCATCGACGAAAAGCAGGTCTTTGAACTGGCCATCTGAATGCAGATCAGTGGCTAAAATACCGCGGTCACTGCTGGTGCCTGTGCCTTCTTCAGCGGCCAAAATCAGCGCGCCTGCGCCATCGCCGAACAAAACGCAGGATGCGCGATCTTCCCAGTCCATCAGTTTAGAAAATGTCTCCGCGCCGATCACCATCACACGGCGCGCTTGGCCCGAAAGGATCATGCCTTGCGCAGTAGCAAGGGCAAAGACAAAGCCCGCACAAACCGCTTGCACATCAAAGGCAAACCCGCTTTTCATGCCAATTTTAGCCTGAATCATCGAAGCGGCAGACGGAAATGTTAGATCAGCGGTCGATGTGGCAAGGATGATCGCATCCAAATCATCGGCAGCCAGCCCCGCATGGGCCAGTGCCGCGCGCGCTGCGGCCGCGCCCAGATCGGATGTGGTTTCCCCTTCGGCCGCGTAGTGCCGGCGTTCAATGCCCGAACGGGATTTGATCCATTCGTCCGACGTGTCCATTGTGGCCGCAAATTCGGCATTTTCTACAATGCGGGCGGGCAAATAATGGCCAACGCCCTGAACAACGGCTCTGATCGTCATACGCTGGCCCCAGCCTCCCCGCCGCTTGCCGCATCAGTTTGCCCTGCCCGAACCCGACTTGCAAGGCGCGCCAAGAAGTCCCCGCGCGAAAGTCGGTGCGCAAGCGCGATAGCTGACGCAAACGCAACCGCGTCCGATCCGCCATGCGATTTCACGACAGTGCCATTTAGCCCCAAAAACACCCCACCATTGGCGCGGCGCGGGTCAATACGGCGGCGCAAATGGCGCAATACCCCTAAGGAAAGCAGTGCCGCCAGCTTTGATGCTAGATTGCGCGTAAAGCTTTCGCGCATAAAATCGCCAATCAGTTTTGCCGTGCCTTCGCCCGTTTTCAGCGCAATATTGCCCGTAAACCCATCGGTGACGATCACATCGACGCGGTTTGAAGGAATATCACTGCCTTCTACAAACCCTATAAAATCAAACTGGCCAGGCGCATCTTGCGACAGAAAATCATGCGCCGCGTGCAGTTCGGCGCGGCCCTTATGCTCTTCTGTGCCAACATTCAAAAGGCCCACGCGGGGCCGTGCAAGGCCAAGTCCCACGGCAGCGTAGGCAGCCCCCATAGCCGCGTATTGGCGAAGATCTTGGGAATCGGCCTTAATATCCGCTCCGACATCAAGCATGATGTTAAAGCCAGACGCATTGCGCGATGGCCAAAAGCAGGCAATGGCGGGGCGGTTGACGCCGCTAAGTTTGCGCAGGCGCAGCATGGATACAGCCATCAGCGCGCCAGTGTTGCCGCAAGATACGGCCACGGCAGCCTCTCCGTCGCGCACCGATGTAACAGCGCCCCACATCGACGTGTCGCTGCCCGAACGCATAATGGCCGCCGGTTTGTCGGCCATCGTCACGGCGCGAGGGGCATGGCGCAAGGTAATGCGGTGCCCAAGTTCGGGCGATTTTGCCAATATTGGGTCAAGCTGTGCCCGATCGCCGTGCAGGATAAAATCAACATCCGGCAGCGCGCGTGCGGAAATGACAAGACCTGCGACAACCGCCGCAGGCCCATTATCACCACCCATCGCATCTACAGAAATCACAACACGGGCAGATCCCGCATCAGGTGATATCGCGATCTTGTCTTGGGGTGCCATATGGCAAAAACGAAAGGGCGCGGCTTACGCCGCATCCTCGTCCAGATCCACCGCTTTGGTCGCCACGACTTCGCGCGCATCGTAATGCCCGCAAGAGGGGCATACGTGGTGCGGGCGCTTCAACTCGCCGCAGTTACTGCATTCTTGGGGGTTGCCTGCGACCAAAGCATCATGCGCGCGGCGCATGTTCCGTTTGGACGAGGTGACTCGGTTCTGAGGGACAGCCATGTCTGGGCCTTTTCAGTTGGGGGACAGGCCCCTGATTTAAAACGATAATTCTAAGAGAGCCAGTGCTGATACAAGTGCAATTATGCCTAAAAAACAGCCCTGAATGAGGCGCGGAACATAGCCAGATTTTTGCGCGGCGCAAGCCCTATTTTGACTGCTCTTCTTTGTTTTGCGTATCTTCATCAGCCGCGTTATCGCTCGGGCCTGCTTTCATGGCCTGCGCAAGGCTGGCAAGGCCCGCAAAGGGGCGCAAAGCGTCATCGGTCAGCGGGGCGCTGCCGGCAGGGGCAGCCAGTGTAGGGGCAAAGCTGGCACCTGCGGCGCGCGGATACAGCGGCAAGGCAAGCGCCAATTCTTCGATGGCAATTGCGGCCACGTCAAATTCTTCGGGGATCGGTTCTTGGTCTTCGGGGCCAAGTTCCGCCTCGAGCGCGGTAGGCTCGGCAAATTCGCGCAGGTAATCTCGGACGATGGTGCTGGAAATTTTGGCGGGCAAGGGGGCCAGCGTGATGGTGCAAGCTTGGGTGATGGCGGCAGACAGCTCAGCGCGCAAAACCACATCACCGCGCCCTTGCGGGGTGAACGCCCCTTTTAAAACAAAGCTGTGCAGCCCAAGCAGGCCCAAATGCGCCGCAATTGCGCTGCGCGCGGTGGCATCCGGCGAAAAGGTAAAATGCAGCGGTTTTCGCCCCACCACGGCGGCAGAGCGGTAGGTTTGGCTTGGCAGGTCAGGATCAGGCTCGGCTGCGGGCATGGGCGCTTTCAACAAATTTACAGAATTTCCCCGCCGCGCATGGCAGGGCTTGCGGGCGGGCGCATGTATGGCGATAAAGGCTTTCACAGACTTGGGCAAGATGCTTGCGTATCTGGGGGGAATGATGGGCAAATTCGGGCTGCGTATGGCGTTGGTGGTATTGGCTTTGGCGGCCTGCACGCCCCTGTATCAGCGCCATGGCTATGTGCCAGAGGTGGCTGATCTTGATCGTATTGAACTGGGAATTGACACCCGCGAGACGGTGTCAGCCATTGTAGGGCGCCCGTCCACATCGGGGCTTTTGAATGATGTTGGCTGGTTCTATGTGCAAAGCAAATGGAAGCAGATTGGCGCGCTGGCCCCTGTAGAAGTGGATCGTCAAGTCGTGGCGATCAGTTTTGATGAGGCGGGCACAGTTTCCAACGTGGAACGCTTCGGGCTGGAACAGGGCAACGTCGTTGCCCTGTCGCGCCGTGTCACCGAGCCAAATGTCAAAAGCGCAGGCTTTTTGCGCCAACTGTTTGGCAACATAGGCCGCATCAGCACAGACCAATTGCTATCACAGTGAAGGGTTTCACGCTGATTGGTCTGGCTTGAACGCCAGAGCGACCCCATTGATGCAATAGCGCAGGCCCGTGGGGGCCGGGCCGTCGGGAAAGATATGGCCCAAATGCGCGGCGCAAGCGGTGCAATGAACCTCGGTGCGGCGCATAAACCACGAAGTATCTTGGGATTCGCCCACGTGTTGGGTGCCATGTGGTGCGTAAAAGCTGGGCCAACCTGTGCCCGAATCAAACTTAGTATCGGCTGAAAACAGTGGCGCATCGCAGCAAATGCAGTGAAACATGCCCTGTGCCTTTGGGAAATTGTCATTGGTAAAGGCGCGTTCGGTTCCGTGCTGGCGCGTGACTTTATAGGACAAATCGGACAACTGGCTGCGCCATTCTTCATCCGTTTTGACGATTGTTGGCGTGATTTGTGGTGCGGATGCCATAGCTGCCTCTTGCGTTGGGGGGCGGAATACGTCGAATGTAGGGCATCGGCGGCATTTGTCGATGAAAGAAGATGTGAGGCAGGGTGGCGGCAGAATATCACGTGCGCAGGGCGCGAACGGCGCAGGATATCAGCCGTGTCATGGCGCTAAGGCTTGCGCGATTCGGCGCTGGCATCGACGAATTTGATGCGCGGGCGACGCAGATTATGGTGCTAGAGGGCGATTGCCTGCGCGCCACTTTTCGCCTGATTGAATTTGGCTGTAGCGCGGATATGGTGTCGGGGTATTCGGGCCAATTCTATGATTTGGCTGGGTTTTCTGCATTAGGCAAGCCCGCCCTAGAACTGGGTCGGTTTTGTTTGGATGCGGGCACTGCAGGGCGCGAGGCTGAATGTCTGCGTCTGTGCTTTGCGGCCATGGCAGCAATGGTCGATCGCATTGGCGCGGCGCTGCTGTTTGGCTGCGCCTCGTTTGCGGGCAGCGAAGTTGGCCCGCATTTGCCCGCGCTCGGGGCACTAAAGCCGCATATCAGCCCGCATTGGGCCGTAGGCCGAAAAAACCCGCATATCATTGATTTGAGTGACATCTCTGCGCCAAGCGATCCGATGGCAGCCTTGCGTGCTTTGCCGCCCTTGCTGCGCAGTTATTTGGGAATTGGCGGCTGGGTCAGCGATCATGTTGTGCAGGATTTCGCACTTGGAACGATCCATGTCTTTACAGGGGTCGAGGTTTCGCGCATCCCGCCAGTGCGCGCGCTGGCGCTGCGCGCACTGGCGGGCCAGATTGACCTAGGGCAGGCTGAATAAATGAGCGTATTTCAGGATAGATTGCCGCATTTTCCATGGATGGAGCCGTCTTTGGCCCGCCTTCCTGGGGTGCAACCACTACTGCCGGGCGATTACCTGCGCCGTGATGAGGCATACGCAGGGCAAATGGCGCTGCGGGATGGGTTGATTGCGCAAAAACGTGACGTCGTACATGGACTGCTGCCGCAGGCGAGGGCGGCGGCAGAAGAACTGTATAACCTTGTTTTGGAAAGGATTTCACAAGATTCGGATTATCGCCGCTTTGGCGATTCTGTGCTGCGCCCCGATGGGGTGGAGGTGGAATTAGATCGTTCCAACCCGCTGATTAGCTTAGGCCGTTTGGTGCAAGAAGACCTGTGTATTTTGCAGACCCAAGACAGCGAGCATCATTTAACAGCCGCTATCTTGTGCTTTCCCGCCTCTTGGACGCTTGTGCAGAAACTGGGCCGCGCGATGACATCGATCCATATCCCCGTGGACAGCTATACACCCGACATGGCCGCGCGCGTGCAGCGGATGTTTGATGCGATACGCGTGGAACAAGGGCTGTGGCGGATGAACTATCTGACCTATGCCACCGATAAGTTGCACCATCCAAGGCCAGAGGAAGCCCCGCGCGACCGCAGCAAAACGATTGCGAAACCCTTTGTACGCTGCGAACGGCAATGCCTGATTCGCCTGCCCATTTCGCGCGCGGTTGTCTTTACCATCCACACCTATCTGATGCCCATGTCGGCCCTGCCGCCTGATGCGCGCGAAAGTTTGGAAAAAATCAGTCATTAGCTGCGACGGAAAGAGTGTGCTGGCGCGTTTAAATTTGCGAAACAGGAGGTTACATGAAAATCACACGTCGCGGATTAACATATGGGATTGGGGCGATTGCCTTGGCTGGTGCTGGATATTGGGGTTGGAAAAAGACCACGACCCTACCGCCAACCTTTGCAAATTTGGCCTATGGCACGGATGCCCGCAATATTTTGGACATTTACCTGCCCGCAGGGGCGGGGCCGCATCCCTTTGTGCTGGAAATTCATGGCGGCGCATTCAAGCTGGGCGATAAAACCGCCAATCCAGTTCAGACCGAGGTTCTGGCCGCAGGCATTGCGATTGTGCGGATAAATTACCGCTTTTCAAGCACCGCGATTTGGCCCGCGCAGGGACAGGACTGCCTTGCGGCAGTGGAGTTTTTACGCGCAAATGCAGCGGCTTACGGGCTGGATGCCGCGCGGATGGCGGTTTGGGGGCAATCAGCGGGCGGATTCTTGGCGGCCAGCACTGTGATATCTTTGGCCGAAGCGGGCAAACCCGCCCAAGCCTTGGTGGATTTCTACGGGCCTGTGGAATTTTCGACCATGGACGCCGATATGGCGGCATTGGGGCTGACGGCTGCGATGGGGCAAACCAGCGTGCCCGATAGCCCCGAATCGGCTCTGCTGGGATTTGACGTGGCCAGTAATCCAACTGCGGCGCGCGCGATGGGGCCTGTGGGGCGGCTAGAGGGCAAGAAAATTTCGCTTGCGCCCCTGTTTGCGCGCCATGGCGATGCCGATAACTTCATTGCACATACCCAAACGCAGAGATTGGTAGATGCGTGGCGCGCAAGTGACCCTCGCGCGCCAATCGACTTTGCGTTGGTCGCTGGGGCCGGGCACGGCACGTCAGAATTCAACGCATCTGGGGTCGCGGGGCCGCTGACCGTATTTTTAACAACTGTGCTAAAACCGCAAGGTTAGCCCAAGATGCGCCACATCAATATCAGCCGAGGGCGCGTTGGCTTGGGCATTGGAAATATGATAGAAGCCAGCCGACAAGGCCAAGTTGTCGCCTAGGCTTTGGGTGATGTCAAACCCTGTACGAAACTGAACGATGTCATTGTTTCTATTGTCAAAATACAGCGCGGGCCCAGTAAAGGGCATCACTTTAATACCCAAAATTGCCAAAGGCCGCCCAAGGCCCGCCGACACAAATGAAGTGCCTTGGTTGGACAGGCCCACAGCATAAATGGGGGTGAATTTGCCCCACACGACACCATCACTGCGGTGGGTGAAGGTGACGAAATTTTCTGTCCAAGCTTCGTCCCACGACTGCACAGCGGTACCAATGCTGACCGAATTTTGCTGGCTTTGAGGGGCCAGATCCGCAGGGCCGTATAGCATCGATAGGCCAATACCGATCACAAATTCAGCGTATGTGAGACCAAAGGGCATAGTATTCTCCGTTTGGGCCAAAGTAAACGGGCAGGGCGCTGGCTGCAAGAACCGCGCATAAAAAAAGGGCGCATTGCAGCGCCCTTTTGGAATTTGTATCGTTCCAATTCAGCTTAGCAGCTATAATATAGCTGATATTCGATTGGGTGCGGCGTGTGTTCGTAGGCGTAAACCTCTTCCCACTTTAGCGCCATATAGGATCCAAGCTGGTCACGGGTGAACACATCGCCCGACAGCAAAAAGTCCATGTCTTTTTCCAGCTCTTCCAAAGCTTCGCGCAGGGAACCGCAAACCGTTGGGATCGCGGCCAACTCTTCGGGCGGCAGATCATACAGATCTTTGTCCGATGCTGGGCCAGGATCAATTTTGTTCTTGATCCCGTCCAAACCTGCCATCAGCAGGGCGGCAAAGGCCAAATAGGGGTTGGCCGAAGGGTCAGGGAAACGGGCCTCGACGCGTTTGGCTTTTGGCGATTCTGTCCACGGAATACGCACGCAGCCCGACCGGTTGCGGGCCGAATAGGCGCGCAGCACCGGTGCCTCGAACCCAGGGATCAGGCGCTTGTAGCTGTTGGTGCTAGGGTTGGTCAGCGCGTTCAGCGCCTTGGCGTGTTTTAGAATGCCGCCGATGAAATACAGAGCTTCCTGCGAGAGGTCGGCGTATTTATCGCCTGCGAACAAAGGCTTGCCTCCCTTCCAAATCGACATGTTCACATGCATGCCCGATCCGTTATCGCCCTTCATTGGCTTTGGCATGAAGGTGACTGTCTTGCCATAGGCATGGGCAACGTTGTGGATCACGTATTTGTATTTCTGGATATTGTCGGCCTGTTCGACCAGACCACCAAAAATCATACCAAGTTCGTGCTGGCAGGTCGCCACTTCGTGGTGGTGCTTGTCCACGCGCATACCCATGCGCTTCATCGTCGACAGCATTTCGCCGCGCAAATCCTGCGCTTCGTCCACGGGGTTTACAGGAAAATAACCGCCCTTGTGGCCCGCGATGTGGCCGTAATTGCCACCTTCTTGCTTAGTGTCGGTGTTCCATGCGGCTGCGGCAGCATCGATTTCATACGACACTTTGCGCGGTGTCACAGCAAAGCGCACATCGTCGAAGATGAAAAATTCAGCCTCGGGGCCGAAATAGGCGGTGTCGCCCACGCCCGAAGATTTCAGATATGCTTCAGCCTTGATCGCGGTTTGGCGTGGGCAACGATCATACGCCTCGCCCGTGTCAGGCTCGACCACGTTGCAATGCACGCACAGCGTTTTTTCGGCATAGAAGGGGTCCAGGTAAACCGATTCTGCGTCGGGGATCAGTTTCATGTCGGATTGGTCAATCGACTTCCAGCCCGCAATCGAGCTGCCGTCAAACATGAAACCTTCTTCGAAGAAGTCTTCATCAACAAGGTCAGAGACCAAGGTCACGTGCTGAAGTTTGCCTTTGGGATCGGTGAAGCGGATATCGACGTATTCGACTTCTTCGTCCTTAATCAGTTTCAGAGCTTTTGCAATCGCGCTCATCATGCTGCCTTTCGGGTTGGTGTTTCGGTTAGAAAGCATTTATATCAGCACCTTAGCTGACGTGCGCTTTCTGGCTTTTAAACAGCATCATCACCAGTTTCGCCAGTGCGAATGCGGATAGCTTGTTCTACGGGATAGACGAAAATCTTGCCATCGCCAATTTTATCAGTGCGCGCGGCACTGATAATGGCGGCAATGGCGGCGTCAACCATGTCATCCGTCAGGACAACTTCTATTTTCACCTTTGGCAGAAAATCCACGACATATTCGGCCCCGCGGTACAGTTCGGTATGGCCTTTTTGCCGGCCAAAACCCTTTACTTCGGTCACCGAAAGGCCCTGAACGCCCGCCTCTTGCAGCGCCTCTTTCACCTCGTCCAGTTTGAACGGCTTAATGATCGCTTCAATCTTTTTCATGGCGGGCTCCCTTCGTTGCAATGTCTTCTTGAAGTCTGTCAAAGGAAAAGACAATTTGGGATAGGATCATTGTCGCGATTTTTGGCGTTAGCTTGATGATATTTGCCTTATTTTACACCGCTGTGATTAAAAAATAGGCAAAACGAAAACTAAATAGCTGCTTTGCAGGCGCATCAGTGTGAATTTTTGCCAGATTGCGGCAAAATCCTTGCGTTTTTCCTCTCGCATCCCCGCGCGTGCTTTGCTAGAAGGGCCCGAATTCGAGGCGCGGCTTGCCTAGCTTGGGCGGGGCGGTGTTTTGTTTGTTATGCGGGTGTGGCGAAATTGGCAGACGCACCAGATTTAGGTTCTGGCGCCGCAAGGCGTGGGGGTTCAAGTCCCTCCACCCGCACCAGATATGGAAAAGGACACGACGATGCAGGTCACCGAAACCCTGAAAGACGGCCTTAAGCGCGGCTACACCATCACGGTGACGGCAGCCGAATTGGACGTCAAAGTTCAGGAAAAGCTGCTAGAAGCGCAGCCCGATGTCGAGATTAAGGGCTTTCGTAAAGGCAAGGTGCCGATGGCAATCTTGAAAAAGCAGTTTGGCCCGCGCCTGCTGGGCGATGCGATGCAAGATGCAATCGACGGTGCAATGAAAGAGCATTTCGACGCTTCGGGCGACCGCCCTGCGCTGCAACCCGATGTCAAAATGCAAAACGGCGAAACGTGGAAAGAAGGCAAGGATGTGGTCGTTGACATGACCTACGAATGCCTGCCGCCTATTCCTGACCTAGACGCTGGCAAAATCACTTTGGATCGTCTGTCGGTAAAGGCGGATGACGCATCTGTGACGGAAGCCTTAGAGAATCTGGCGAAATCGTCGCAGAATTTCGCCGATAAGAAAAAGACCGCCAAAGCGGCAAATGGCGACCAAGTGGTGATTGATTTCACGGGCTCGGTTGATGGCGTGGAATTTGAAGGCGGCGCTGGCACGGATTATCCGTTGGTGCTGGGCAGCAATTCGTTCATCCCTGGGTTCGAAGACCAATTGGTTGGTGCACGTACTGACGATGATGTGACAGTGAACGTTACCTTCCCCGAAAGCTATGGCGCGGCAAATCTGGCGGGTAAAGCTGCTGTTTTCGCTTGCAAAGTCAAAGCGGTAAAGGCACCTGAGCCTGCTGTGATCGACGACGAGCTTGCCAAAAAATACGGCGCCGAAGATCTGGCCGCGTTGAAGGGGCAAATCGCGACGTCGCTGGAGGCGGAATACAAAGGCGCAGCCCGCGCGGTGCTAAAGCGCGCACTGCTAGATCAGTTGGATGGGATGGTCAAATTTGATCTGCCGGCGGCTTTGGTTGATGCAGAGGCCTCGCAGATTGCGCACCAGTTGTGGCATGAAGAAAACCCGCATGTGCAAGGGCATGACCACGGCAATGTAGAAACCACCGACGAGCATAAAAAATTGGCCGAGCGCCGCGTGCGCTTAGGTCTGGTTTTGGCCGAGGTGGGCCGCAAGGCAGAAGTGACCGTTTCGGACGCCGAAATGACCCAAGCCGTGCTGGCGCAGGCGCGTCAGTATCCAGGGCAAGAGCGGCAGTATTTTGAATTCATTCAGAAAAACCCGCAAATGCAGCAGCAACTGCGCGCGCCGTTGTTTGAAGAT
Source organism: Pseudorhodobacter antarcticus (assembly GCA_945862435.1). Taxonomy (GTDB): domain Bacteria; phylum Pseudomonadota; class Alphaproteobacteria; order Rhodobacterales; family Rhodobacteraceae; genus Cypionkella; species Cypionkella antarctica_C. The sequence goes on along the minus strand of CAMAXX010000015.1, from coordinate 1,150 downwards.
AAGGTCGTCGATCACATCGTGTCTAGCGCTAATGTGACTGATAAAGAAGTGTCGAAGGAAGACCTGCAAAAGCTGGTCGAAGCTTTGGACGAAATGTAAATTTAGCCATTTGGCAAAGTATAAAGCCGCACCATCTGGTGCGGCTTTTTGTTTGTGCACATGCGATCTGGTGGATCCGCTACACTGTGCCCGATACCGACCCCGAACAAATGCGCGTAAAAAAGCCGCGCGAGGTTGCCCCCGCGCGGCCCATTAACAGTGCGAAACTTAGTCGCGCGTTAGGTTTTCACCGTCTTGCGCGGCGCCCATTTCGTCAAACAGGTTTGCAATTTCAAACTCTGCTTCTGCCTCGGCCTCGGCGGCAATCGCGGCAATCGACTTGCCGGATGCTTGCAACTCTGCTTCTTCGGGCGAGCGGGCGACGTTGACGGTAAATTTCGCCAAAACTTCTGGGTGCAACTGCACCGAAACAGGGTGCAGACCCAGTTCCTTGATTGGGCGATCCAGCACAACTTGGTTGCGGTTCACGGTTACGCCGCCAGCGGTGGCAGCATCAGCCGCGTCGCGCGTGGTGACCGAGCCGTAAAGCGCGCCCGCATCGGATGCCGAACGGATGATGACATAAGTCTGTCCATCCAATTGTGCGGAAACCGCCTCGGCCTCTTTGCGGGTTTCAAGATTAACAGCCTCTAACTGCGCCTTTTTACCTTCAAAAGACTTGATATTGGCTGCGTTGGCGCGCAGCGCTTTGCCTTGGGGCAGCAGATAGTTGCGCCCGTAGCCGTCTTTGACGTTTACGACTTCGCCCATTTGGCCCAGTTTGGGCACGCGTTGAAGTAGGATAACTTGCATTTTTCTCTCCTTACTTCACAGCATAGGGCAACAGGGCAAGAAAGCGGGCGCGTTTGATCGCCTGCGCCAATTCGCGCTGCTTTTTGGCCGAAACGGCGGTGATGCGCGATGGCACGATTTTGCCACGCTCGGACACATAGCGCTGAAGAAGGCGCGTGTCTTTGTAGTCAATCGCTGGCGCGTTTTCACCCGAGAAGGGGCAAACTTTGCGGCGGCGGAAAAATGGTTTGGTCGCCATGATTTATGCCTTTCTGTCTGGGATCAACGACGGCGCTCGCCGCCGAACGACGGACGATCA
>CAMAXX010000014.1 GCA_945862435.1 Pseudorhodobacter antarcticus | reverse complement strand
GCCCATATGGACAAACTTGCCGATACACTGGCCGCAGGCCTTGCCGACGTCATCGCCAAAAACCGCGCGCCGTGGCATGCGGTGCGCGTGGGCGCGCGGGTGGAATTTATCTGCGCGCGCGGCCCTTTGCAAAACGGGCGCGAGGCGATTGCAGCCCATTGCCCGCAGGCCGAGGCTGCCGTGCATATCGCGCTTCTCAATCGCGGCAGCCTGATTGCGCCTTTCCACAATATGATGCTGATTTCCCCCGCCACCGAAAAGCGCCAAGTCAAACGCCTGATCGCCGCCTTTGGCGAAGTGATGGCCGAACTTTTCGCCCCCAAAAGCCCCGCCCTATGACCCACCGCCCCGCTGATGCTGCTGTGCCAGATGAGGCTACGGCTTTTCTTGCCGCGCATCCCGAAATCGAAGCCCTCGATCTGGTGCTGACAGATGCCAACGGCGTGGCGCGCGGCAAGATCATTCGGCGGCACGAGTTGTTGGGCCTGTATTCCGCAGGTCGCCATTTGCCAATTTCGATTCTGGGTCTGGATATTTTAGGCGAGGATGTGACGGATACAGGGCTGGTCTGGGATCAGGGCGACGCCGACCGCCGCGCATGGCCTATTTCTGGCAGCCTGCGCGCATTGTACGCCGCGCAGCCCGCGCGCGGCGAAGTCATGGTGATGCTGTACGAGCTAGACGGATCGCCCATGCTGGCCGACCCCCGCCATGCGCTGATCCGCCAAATCGCCGCGCTGGCCGATATGGGGCTGCGCCCAGCAGGAGCGTTCGAGCTGGAGTTTTACCTGCTTGACCCCGATCTTGGCCCAGATGGCACAGTGCTCCCTGCGCGCGATGCGCTTGATGGGCGCGGCGGCGCCCAAACCGATGTGTATTCCGTGGACAGCCTGCACGGCATGCTGCCGATCTTTAACCAAATCTATGAGGGTTGCGCGCAGGCAGGCATTACCGCCGAAACGATGATTTCCGAATACGGGCGCGGGCAATATGAGCTGACGCTGCATTACCGCGAAGACATCCTGCAAGCCGCCGATGATCTGATCCGCCTAAAACGCATTGTGCGCGCGGCGGCCCGCGCGCATGGCGCAGTAGCCTGTTTCATGGCCAAACCCCATGCCGATATGGCGGGCTCGGGAATGCATATGCATGTCTCGATGCTGGACGATCACGGCCGCAATATCTTTAGCGAGGCCGCAGGCGAAGATCCCACATCCAGCCCCGCCCTGCGCCATGCGATTGCGGGCATGTCCGCGCATATGGGGCAAAGCATGCTGGTCTTTGCGCCCCATGCCAATTCGTGGCGGCGCTTTGCAACAAATTCCTATGCACCCGTGGCACCAACTTGGGGGGTCAACAATCGTTCGGTCGCGCTGCGCGTGCCAGCAGGGGATACGCGCGCGCGCCGCATTGAACATCGCCCATCGGGGGTGGATGCCAACCCCTATCTGGTGGCAACCGCCGTTCTTGCCGCCCTGCGCGATGGTCTGACGCAAAAGATGCAGCCCGCGCCTGCCATAACAGGCAATGGGTATGATGCCAAGTCAAACGCCAAAATGCCCGCCGATTGGCGCAGCGCAATTGTGGCCGCCGAAGGGTCAGAGTTTCTAAAGACTGCCCTTGGCCCAGATTTGCACCGCGCCTTTGTCGCGATCAAATGGGCCGAATATGACCGCGTGGCGCGGCATGTCTCGGTAATGGATTTGTCGCATTATCTGCATCGGACCTAAGGGGGCGCACGCGCCCCCTCGCGCTACGCGCTCACCCCCTGTGGATATTTTCAGAGTTAGGAAGCAGGCAAAAGGTCTGCGCCTTCCTAACTCTGCAAATATCCTGGGGGTGAGGCCATAGGCCGAGGGGGCAAAGCCCCCTTATACCTTGGCCGCAGAATAGCGGCAGGATTGCGCGCAGACGGGTGTCGCGCGCACCAAAGCGGCGGCGATCAAGGCGGGCACATTGGGGTGTAGGCCCAACGGGGGCAGCACGCGTCCGCCAAAGCGCGCAGCCTCCAGCGCGCGCGGGATGTCTTCGGTAACATGACCGCCCATCGCCGCAAAAAAGGGCAGGCAGATTGCCCCAGTGCCAAAGCCTGTCACTTCAGCAAGTTGGGGGGTTTGGTCGATAAAGGCGGCCTCGCAGCGGCCAAGGCCAAGGCCCGTCTTTAAACTGCTGGCAAGTGAAGCGGCCACATCGCTGGGGGCGGGTGATTTGAAACTGCCATGGGCTGCGATCAAGACCTGCGAGCAGGATAGATCTTGCCCCGTCAAAGCCTCGGCGAGCACATCGCGGGCAAGATGATGAACCGCCGCCTCGCAGCCAAAGGGCTCTAGCACCTGCCAGCCCTGCCCGCCTGCCGCGCGCAGTTTTTCTCCAAGGGCAACGCGGGTAAACCAACCACCCGACATGAACATTGGAAACACAATACCCTTGGGGCCAAGCTGCGCGATAGCGCGCACCAAGGCCCCTTCTTGTGCCAAGGTCGCAGCCAACACTGCGCGCCCGCTTGTCAATCTGGCGACCGAGCCTGCAAGCAGGTCCAACTCCTGCGCTGCAGCGGCGGGATCGCTGGGTTGGCCGTGCGAGACAATAAGGGCGGGAAGTTCAAAGCTATTCATAAGGGAGTGGTAGCGCACAGCGCGGGTTTGGCAAACCCTGCACCAAACTCTGCACGACCCAAATCAGTCATGTTCTATTGGGGCCGTTTTGGGCGGCTTTGGCATGTGCAGCAGCGGCGCGGCACGATCCCAAATCATGCGGCCAAGCGCGGGCAACAGCGCGGCGTCACTAGACAAGGCGCGGCCTTGCACCATGGCGACAATATGCAAAGGCCGCATCCCCCGCGCCACGATGCGCAGCATATCATGCTTGACCCATGCGGTTTTTGCATCTCCCGTCCAGCCCGTTTGCGCAGGCTTTGACCACAGTTTCAGCCCCGCTGGCAGGCTGCCGCCCAAAAACTCGGCCAGCCCAAAATTGGGAAACACGGCATCAGGGCTGGCGGGGTCGCGCTGCATATGAAATTGCGCGCGGCGCAGGGTTTCGCTGCTCACGGGCAAATCGCCCTCGAACATCTCCCACAGCAGGCGCGCGGCACTTAGCGCGGTTAGGGAATTGAGACCCTCGCCATATGCGCCCACCAGACGCGCCTCGCGGCCATAGCGCAGATCGCTGCCTTGCTTTTGCGTAATACGGCAGACTTCCCATTCGGGCCAGCCCATTTGCCAAAAGAACAGATCCAGCCGCCCGCGTTTGGCAGCCCAATCCAAATACTCTGCCCCCTCTAGCGCCGTTGCGCCCGTGGTGCCCGTCAGACAATCAATCACATAGTTGGTGGCGCTGTCAGATGGCCACAGCACCATCTCACGCAAGGCGCGTTCCAAATCGGGATGGGCGGCAATGCGGCCTGCCTCAAGCGCGGCCAGTCCGTGCAGCATGTGAAACGGCGCAGTCAGATCGGCGGGATAATACCCCGCCCCGCCACGATGGGCAAAGCCCGCCGCACCAAAGCCGGTGGGGGCACTGATGACCAGCGCCAGCTTTGCCTCGGTCAAACCAACGGCGGCAAATTGGGCCGTAATGTCGCCCAAGACGGCGCGGCCCAGTTCTGTCCAATCTGCGGTTTGCGCGAAAAACATCAAATATCTCCTCCCACCAAACTTATGCTATGATGCGGCATTGTGCCAGATGGGGCAATGAATAGACCCTATATTGTTGCACCCATGCCAGAGGTGCGGGCAATTAGCGCGCTTCGCCACGCGTCCATCTGCCGCGTGGGGCTTGATTTGCGTTTCACATCCCCCAGTTATCGGGGATGGATGCACGGCGGAATTCGGCCGCGCTGGCGTTTCAGCCTTGATGCGCCCAACTGAAAGCAAGTCTCATGCAAGCCGTGCCAAAGCTGTCTGCCGTCAAACTGGCTTTAATCGCCGCCGCCCTCGCGGCTATTGGTGCGGGGGCGTGGTATTTCTGGGTCAGGGGCGATCCAGTTGCCTATCGCACTGCCGAGGTGCAGCGCGGCAGAATTGAGGTGACGGTTCTGGCCGCAGGCGCGATTGAGGCAAAACAGCTTGTCTCGGTCGGGGCGCGCGTTTCGGGGCAGGTGGAACGTCTTGCCGTGACTTTGGGCCAAGATGTGAAGGCGGGCGATGTCATTGCCCAAATTGATGCCCAAGAACAGGAAAACGATCTGCTCAAGGCCAAGGCGGCGCTTGCGCAGATTGCGGCGCAGAGCACCGCGAAATCGTCAGGTTTGCGCAAGGCCGAAACTGCGCTGGCGCGGCAAACGCAGCTTAGCGCGTCTGAACTTGTGTCCAAAGAAGCACTGGAAAATGCAGCGGCAGAGGTTGACGTGTTAAAGGCCGATTTGGCGGCGCTGGCTGCACAAAAGGCATCGGCCGAAGTGACTGTGGCGCAAAGCCAGCTTGCCTTGGAACGCGCCACAGTGACCGCGCCAATCAGCGGCACTGTCGTGGCGATTGTTGTTGAACAGGGGCAGACAGTGTCCGCCGCGCAAAACGCGCCGACGATTGTGAAAATCGCCAACCTGGACACGATGATCGTCAAGGCTGAAATATCTGAGGCCGATGTGGTGCGGGTGCGCGCGGGCCAAGCGGCCAGCTTTACCATTTTGGGCGAACCTGAGGCGCGCTTTGACGCGGTGGTGCGCGATATAGAGCCGGCCCCATCCGAATTGGCCGAAGGCGACACCATTTCGGCAGATAAAGCCGTTTATTACAATGGCCTGCTAGAGGTGGCGAACCAAGACCGCACGCTGCGCATTGGGATGACGGCGCAGGTTTCAATTGTGCTAGAGGCGGTCGATAATGCCCTAAGCGTGCCCGTTGCCGCCGTGACCGATGGGCCAGATGGCCCGTCTGTGCAGGTGTGGGTGGGCGAGAGTGCCGAGACGCGGGCCGTTGAAACGGGCCTGAACGACAAGGTGCAAGTGCAGATCGTGAAGGGGGTGGCCGAAGGCGATCAGGTTGTGATTGGCACGGGCAGCAATGAAGCGGGGTCAAGCGGGGGCCGCCGCATGGGCCGACCCGTTGGCATGTGACATGACCAGCGCCCCCCTTATTTCCCCCCTTATTTCTCTGCGCGGCATATCGCGCAGCTTTACCGCTGGCGATCAGTTCATCACCGTCTTGCGCGATGTGGATTTGGACATTGCCGCAGGCGAATTTGTTGCCATTATCGGCGCGTCAGGGTCGGGCAAATCAACGCTGATGAATATATTGGGCTGTCTTGACCGCCCGACGGGCGGCACCTACGCCTTTGGCGGGCAGGATGTGGCCTCTCTTGAACCCGATGCACAGGCAGGACTGCGGCGCGAACATTTTGGATTCATTTTTCAGCGCTATCATCTCTTGAGCGATTTGGACGCGGTTGGCAATGTGGCCACACCCGCCATTTACGCAGGCATGGACGGGGGCAAACGTCGCGCGCGGGCAGCCGCGCTGCTGGGCGCGCTGGGGCTGCAAGACCGCCTAAATCACCGCCCAAATGCGCTGTCAGGCGGGCAGCAACAACGCGTTTCGGTCGCCCGCGCGCTGATGAACGGCGGCGAGGTTATCCTTGCCGATGAACCCACAGGCGCGCTGGATACCAAAAGCGGGGCCGATCTGATTGCGCTGCTGAAAGACCTCAATACCAAAGGCCATACGATTATCGTCGTAACCCATGACCCTGGCGTTGCCGCGCAGGCCAACCGCACGATTGAAATATCAGACGGGCGGATTGTGCGCGATAGCGGGTCAGGCAATGCGGCCCCTGCCCCGCGTATCGAAGTGCAGCGCAGCACAGCAAGCACAGGCGCAGTGCTGGGCCGCGTGGTTGAGGCGTTTCGCATCGCGCTGGGGGCAATGCGCGCGCACCCCTTGCGCAGCTTTCTAACCATGCTGGGCATTATCATTGGCATCGCCTCGGTCGTGTTGGTTGTGGCCCTAGGGTCGGGCACGCAGGCAAAGGTGCTGCAAGACATCAGCAGTTTGGGCAGTAACACCATCACCATTCGCGCAGGCACTGGGTTTGGATCGCGCGATGCCAGCCGCATTCGCACGCTGGTCATTGGCGATGCCCTTGCCCTGTCGCAGCAGGATTTCGCCGTTAGCGTCTCGCCCGCCGCGAACAGCAGCGCCACGGTGGTGTCGGGCAATGTCAGCGCCACGGCGCAGGTCAATGGCGTCAGCGCGGGCTATTTCGCTGCCACGAATTTTGCCGTGATTGCAGGCACAGGCTTTAGCGCGGATGATGTCGAAACCCGCGCCCAAGTCGCCGTGATAGACGCCGACAGCCGCGCGCGGTTTTTTCCCGATGGCCGCGATCCTGTGGGTCAGGTGCTGATTTTGGGCCGCGTGCCGATGCGGGTGATTGGGGTTGTGCAGGCGGGCGGGGCCAGTTTTGGGCCAGACAGCCTTAAGGTTTGGGTGCCCTATACCACCGTTATGTCACGCCTAACGGGGCAAAGCCATTTGTCCAACATCGCCGTGCAGGTGGCCGATAGCTATTCCAGCGCCGATGCCGAAGCCGCCATTGATGCGCTGATGCTGGCGCGGCACGGCACGCGCGATTTCTTTTTGTCCAACTCCGACACGATCCGCAGCACCATCACATCCACCGCCCGCGCGCTGACCGCGCTAGTTGCGATGATCGCCGTGATCTCGCTGATTGTGGGCGGGATTGGGGTGATGAATATCATGCTGGTATCGGTCACCGAACGCACGCGCGAGATTGGCCTTCGCATGGCAATCGGCGCGCGGCGGTCTGATATTGTCAGCCAGTTTTTGATTGAATCGGTGCTGCTGTCCATAACAGGCGGTGTGCTGGGCATTGCGCTGGCCCTTGGCGGCGGCACGCTGGCAATCTGGGCCTTTCCCGAAGTGCCGCTGATCTTTTCAGGGGCGTCGGTTGCGGTGGCGTTTTTGTCATCGACGCTGATTGGAATTACGTTCGGGTTTCTGCCCGCACGGGCGGCGAGTAAGCTGGATCCTGTGGTGGCGCTGAGTAGGGATTAGGTGGGGTCGGTCAAGCCCACCATGCGCTGCACATCCCGGCGCGTGTAGGGACGGATGCAATACGCAAAACATACACAGACAATACGCAAAAAATCAGCCATTTCAGGCTGCGGCGCGGGCAAACCTGCCTAAACCTCTTCCACCAGCACAACCCCGCCCATCGCCTTGATCGCGCCCTTGATCTGCGGCGTGATGGGATAGGTTTTGGGCAGTTCAATATCCACCTCGCGGCCCGTATCATCCTGAACACACAGGAAAATCTTGGCCTTGGCAGGGCCAGACAGGTTGCCCAAAAGGCTGGCCAGCGATGCTGCGGCCTCTGGCCGATTGATATGCACCCGCAGGTCGGCGGCTTCGGCGGTATTGGCAACAGAATCAACAGGTTGCGCGGCGCGGGCCAGCAGTTTCAGGCTTTCGCCTTCCAAATTCGCCTCCACCGTCAACACCACATTGCGCCCCACCTCCAAAATGTCGCGCGCAGCTTCCAAAGTGTCGGAAAAAACGGTTACTTCGTACAATCCCGTCGGATCAGACAGAGAAACAAACGCAAAACGCTTGCCCTTGGCCGATTTGCGTTCTTGCTTGGCCGAAACCGACCCCGCCATTTTGGCAACCATCGGGCCGCGTTCGGCAAGGCGGATAACTTCGGCTAAGGTCTTGACATCACGGCGCTTTAGGGCGGGCAAATAGTCATCCAGCGGGTGGCCCGACAGATAGAATCCCACCGCCATATGTTCCTGCGACAGGCGTTCTAAGGGCAACCAATCATCGCGGAACGGCAGGCGCGGTTCCTGAATGTCGCTGCCGCCTTCTCCAAACAGGCTGACTTGGGAAGATGCCTTCGCCTCATGCACCGCCGCCGAATAGGCCGCCAGCGCGTCCAATGCATCAAACACCTTTGCGCGATTTGCATCCAGCACGTCAAACCCGCCCGCCCGCGCCAGCATTTCCAACGGGCGCTTGCCCACGCGTTTCAAATCCACCCGCCGCGCAAAATCGAACAGGGTGGCAAACGGAGCGTCCCCCCGCGCAGCCGTAATCAGGCGCATCGCCTCAACGCCCACTCCCTTTAGCGCTCCAAGGGCATAGACCACGGCCCCATCGCGCACCGAAAATGTCGCCTCACTGCCATTCACACATGGCGCGCGCATGGGTATGCCCAGCTTGTCCACTTCGCGTTTATAAACCGCCAGTTTATCCGTTAAATGAAGGTCGCAATTCATCACGGCGGCCATGAATTCAACGGGGTGATTGGCCTTAAGATAGGCGGTTTGGTAAGACACCACCGCATAGGCCGCAGCATGCGATTTGTTAAAGCCGTAGTTGGCGAATTTTTCCAGCAGATCAAACACTTCGCCTGCTTTGGCAGCTTGCACATTATGGGTTTGCAGCGCCCCTCCAATGAACTTGGGGCGTTCTTTATCCATTTCCTCTTTGATCTTTTTTCCCATCGCACGGCGCAGCAAATCAGCCCCACCAAGGGAATACCCCGCCATCACCTTGGCAATCTCCATCACCTGTTCTTGATAAACGATGATGCCCTGGGTTTCGGCCAAAATATGGTCAATCGTCGGGTGCAGCGATTCAAGCGCGCGCTGGCCGTTTTTCACCTCGCAATAGGTAGGGATATTTTCCATGGGGCCGGGGCGATACAGGGCGACCAGTGCCACGATATCTTCGATGCAGGTTGGTTTCATGCGGCGCAGAGCGTCCATCATGCCGCTGGATTCCACCTGAAACACAGCGACCGTTTTTGCGCTGGCATACAGATCATAGGTTGGCTGATCGTCCAGCGGGATAAGACTTATATCGATATTCACCCCGCGCCGCGATAAAAGATGCAGCGCGTTTTGAATGACCGTCAGGGTTTTAAGGCCCAGAAAGTCGAATTTCACCAGCCCCGCCGCTTCGACCCATTTCATATTGAACTGGGTGGCAGGCATGTCGGATCGCGGGTCTTGATATAGGGGGACAAGTTCGTCTAACGGCCTATCGCCAATCACCACGCCTGCGGCATGGGTTGATGCATTGCGATAAAGCCCTTCCAATTGCGCGCCATAGTTCAATAGGCGTGCGACCACCTCTTCCTTGGCCGCATCGCGCAGGCGCGGCTCATCCGCCAGCGCCTTGGTGATGGATACGGGTTTGACCCCTTCCAGCGGGATCAGCTTAGACAGGCGGTCAACCTGTCCGTATGGCAGTTGCAACACCCGCCCCACATCGCGCACGGCGGCTTTGGACAAAAGCGCGCCAAAGGTGATGATTTGGCCCACACGGTCGCGCCCGTATTTGCCCTGCACATATTGGATCACCTCCTCGCGGCGATCCATGCAAAAGTCGATGTCAAAGTCGGGCATCGACACGCGTTCGGGGTTAAGAAAACGCTCGAACAGCAGGGCATAACGCAGCGGGTCAAGGTCGGTGATGGTCAGCGCATAGGCCACCAAACTGCCCGCGCCCGAACCGCGCCCTGGCCCAACGGGAATGCCCTGTTCTTTGGCCCATTTGATAAAATCGGCCACGATCAGGAAATAGCCCGGAAAGCCCATGTTGATGATAACGTCCAACTCGAAATCTAGGCGGGCGGTATAGTCTTCGACGCTGGCGGCGTGGGGGATCACAGCCAACCGCGCCTTAAGACCTGCATGGGCTTGGCGGCGAAGTTCTTCGACCTCGTCATCGGCAAAGCGGGGTAGAATTGGTTTACGTTTATAGGCAGCAAAGGCGCAGCGGCGGGCTATTTCGATGGTGTTTTCCAGCGCCTCGGGCAGATCGGCGAACAGGGCGGCCATCTCGGCCTCGGATTTGAAATAATGCTGCGGGGTCAAGCGGCGGCGCGGGGTTTGCTGGTCAACATAGGCCCCCTCGGCAATACATATCAGTGCGTCATGTGCCTCATACATTTTGGATTCGGGGAAATAAACATCGTTGGTGGCCACTATCGGCAGGCCCATTTCATAGGCGATGTCCAACATTGGCGCTTCGGTTTTCACCTCGGCATCGGGCAAAGAATCGCCCATCGGGTGGCGCTGCAATTCCACATACAACCGCTGCGGAAAAGCCGCCGCCAGCGCGCGCATCAAATCATTGGCGCGCGGCATTTGGCCCGCGCGGATAAGCCGCCCCAGTGGCCCATCGCTGCCGCCGGTTAGGCAAATGAGCCCAGCAGAATGGGAAGTAAGTTCCGCTAACGTCAGTTGCGGCAACTGCCCGCCCTTGCCGATATAAAGGGCCGAGTTCAGCTTCATCAAGTTCATATAGCCAGCCTCATTCTGCGCCAGCAGAACAATTGGCGCAGGCGCGCGGGGCTGCGCGCCAAGCGGCGCGGGATCATAAGCCAGCGAGATTTGACAGCCGACGATGGGCTGCACCCCCGCGTCGTTGGCCGATACCGAAAATTCCAATGCGGCGAACAGATTATTGGTATCCGTCACCGCAACTGCAGGCATCTGATGCTTTAAGCATAGCTTTATCAGGGCCTTTAACGGAACCGCGCCTTCCAATAGGGAATGCTCGGTATGGGTGCGCAGGTGGATGAATCGGGATTGGGACATGCGCCCAGCCTATCCAATGGGCAGGGCAAGGGAAAGGCGCATCATTATGCGGCATTTACGAAAAGTGATATCTGCAATGATGATAAGGTAATGCTTGCCAGAAGCGGCTTTGCAATGCTTCATGTCACAACGCCGCGCTCCCATTTTACGCCGCATCGGATGGGGGCCAAAGGGCGAACGCAAAAGAAGGCGGCGAGGCTGACCATGACCGAAGTTGCGTTTTTGCTAAACGGAACACAGGTTGTGCTAACGGGTGTGTCCCCCACACGCACGCTTTTGGACTATCTGCGGGAAGACCGCGCGCTATGCGGCACGAAAGAGGGCTGCAATGAAGGGGATTGCGGTGCCTGCACGGTGATTGTCACGGGTGCCGACGGCGCAAAGGCGCTGAACGCCTGCATTTTATTCCTGCCCCAGTTGCACGGCAAAGCCATTCGCACAGTTGAAGGTATCGCCGCCCCCGATGGCACCCCCCACCCTGTGCAGCGCGAGATGCACCGCCATCACGGCAGCCAATGCGGGTTTTGCACGCCTGGATTTATCGCCTCGATGGCGGCAGCGCATTTGAATGGAGACACCGATCACGACACCACACTTGCAGGCAACCTGTGCCGCTGCACGGGCTATGCCCCCATCATCCGCGCCGCCCGCGCTGCAGAATCCGCGCCCGTGCCTGCCCATATGAAAACCGATAGCGCGTTCACATTGGCACAAATACCTTCAGGGGTGAGCGGCGGAGGCCGCGAGGGGGCGGACAGCCCCCTTTCCCTCCGACCGCAGACCATCGACGAACTGGCACGCTGGTATCTGGCCCACCCTGACGCTACGTTGATTGGCGGTGCTACGGATGTGGGGCTGTGGGTGAACAAACTGCACCGCGATTTGCCCAAAACCGCCTTTCTGGGCGGCATCACCGAAATGGCGCAGATTACCGATTTGGGGGATGGTCTGCACATCGGCGCGGGTGTGACGATTGAGGCATTGCGCATCGCTATGGGCGCGCATCACCCCAGCTTTGCCGAACTTTTGCGCCGCTATGCCAGCACGCAAATTCGCAATGCGGCGACCATCGGTGGCAACGTCGCGAACGGCTCGCCCATTGGCGATGGCCCGCCTGCGCTGATCGCGCTGGCGGCGGTGCTGCATTTGCGCCAAGGGGACACAACGCGCAATTTGCCGCTAGAGGGTTTCTTTTTGGACTACCGCAAACAAGATCGCCGCGCGGGCGAATTTGTGGTGGGCGTGACCATACCCAAAACAGCGCAATACCTGCGCTGCTATAAAATTTCTAAACGCTTCGATCAGGATATTTCTGCAGTTTGCGGCTGTTTCAATATCGAGGCGTCGGGGGGCATAATTACCTCGGCCCGCATCGCCTTTGGCGGCATGGCGGGGGTTCCGAAACGGGCCAGCGCAATCGAGGCGGCGCTGATTGGGCAGGTTCTAACCCCGCAAATCGCTGCCCAAATCGCCCCGCTTATGGAACAAGATTTCACGCCGCTGTCGGATATGCGTGCATCAGCGGGCTATCGGCTGACCATCGCGCAGAATTTACTTGTCCGTTATGCGCATGATCTGGCGGGCGCGAAAACGTCGGTGATGGAGGTGCGCGTATGAGCGTGGGTGCCCCCCTTCCGCACGATTCCGCTTTGATGCAACTGGCAGGGTCGGCGCGCTATACCGACGATATTCCCCTGCCCGCGGGCGCGCTGCATTTGGCCTTTGGCCTGTCAACTTGCGCCCATGGCACGATCACGGCGATGGACTTGTCCGCCGTGCGCGCCAGCGAGGGTGTGGTGGCAGTTTTGTCCTATTTGGATTGGCCCGAAAGCCTGCCGCCAGAGATGCCCGATTGCAGCCCGTCTGCGCATGACGAGCCGCTCTTGTCCACGGGCCGTGTGCATTACATTGGCCAGCCTGTGTTTTTGGTCATCGCCACATTGCACCATCAGGCGCGGCGGGCGGCGGCGAAAGCCAAAGTTGCCTATGCCCCATTGCCCGCCCTGCTGACCATAGACGATGCGTTGGCAGCAAACTCTCGGTTTGAGCAAGGCCCAATTGTTTGGGCCAAGGGCGATGCTGGTGCCAACATCACCGCCGCCCCGCACGTTCTGACGGGCGTTTTCAATGTGGGCGGGCAGGAACATTTCTACCTAGAGGGTCAAGTCGCCGCCGCCTTGCCGCTGGAAGGCGGGGATTTTCATATTTATTCATCCACCCAGCACCCAAGCGAGATACAGCATAAGGTTGCCCATGCCTTTCATCTGCCAATGTCGGCAGTGCGGGTCGAGGTGCGGCGCATGGGGGGCGGGTTTGGCGGCAAAGAAAGCCAAGGCAACGCGCTGGCAATTGCCTGCGCCATTGCCGCGCGCCTGACAGGGCAGGCGTGCAAAATGCGCTATGACCGCGATGATGATATGATGATTACGGGTAAGAGGCACGATTGCCGTATTAGCTATCGCGCAGGACATGATGGTGAGGGGCGGCTGCTTGGGCTTGAGTTTACCCATTATTTCCGCTGCGGCTGGGCGCAAGACCTGTCCCTACCCGTGGCCGACCGCGCCATGCTACACAGCGATAACTGCTATCACATCGCGCATATCGCCATTATCAGCCACCGCTTAAAAACCAACACCCAAAGCGCCACGGCCTTTCGCGGATTTGGCGGCCCGCAGGGGATGATTGGTATGGAACGGGTGATGGATCATATCGCCTTTGCCGTGGGGCGCGACCCTAGCGCTGTGCGCCGTGCCAACTTTTATCAGGAGGCGCAAACGGCGGATGCCTTCGGCGAAGGTATTTTCGTCAATGTGAAAGACGAGCAAACAACCCCCTTTCATATGCCTGTTGATGATTTCATCGGGCGGGAATTGGTTGCAAAGCTGGAAGAGACATCAGGCTACGGCGCGCGCAAAGCCGCGATTGCAGCGTGGAATGCAGCAAGCCCGATATTGAAGCGCGGCATAGCGCTGACACCTGTGAAATTTGGGATTTCCTTTACGCTGACATGGCTGAACCAGGCGGGGGCTTTGGTGCATGTGTACCAAGACGGGTCGGTGCAACTTAACCATGGCGGCACAGAGATGGGCCAAGGGCTGAACCAAAAGGTGGCCCAAGTGGTGGCGGGGGTGTTTGGGCTGGGTGTGGGGGCGATAAAAATCACCGCAACCGATACGGCGAAGGTGCCGAATACCTCTGCCACGGCGGCCAGTTCAGGCAGTGATCTGAATGGGATGGCGGCGCGCAATGCGGCCGAAACCATCCGCGCGCGGATGGCCGAGTTTTTGGCGGCTAAGGTGGGCGTGGGCGCAGATGAGGTGCTGTTCGAGGCTGGACAGGTCAGCGCGGGGGGCGAAGTATTTGGCTTTGCCCAAGTGGCCGCCTGGGTCTATCAGGCGCGGGTTAGCCTGTCATCGACGGGCTATTACGCTACGCCCAAAATCACTTGGGATAGGGTGAAAGGGCGCGGGCGGCCTTTCCTATACTTTGCCTATGGCGCGGCAGTGACCGAAGTCGTGATCGACACTTTGACGGGCGAGAACCGTATTTTGCGCGCAGATATGCTGCACGATACCGGCAGCCCGTTGAACCCTGCGCTGGATATTGGCCAGATCGAGGGGGCCTATGTGCAGGGCGCTGGTTGGCTGACGATGGAGGAATTGGTTTGGGATGCCAAGGGCGCGCTTAAAACCCACGCGCCCAGCACTTATAAAATCCCTGCCTGCGCAGATAGGCCCGCCGTTTTCAACGTGGATTTGTGGAACCGACCCAACCGCGAAGATACCATCGGGCGCAGCAAGGCTGTAGGCGAGCCGCCTTTTATGCTGGGGATTTCGGCGTTCTTTGCGTTGCGGGATGCGGTCGCGGCCTGCGGGGATGGGACGCGCTATCCAAGTATGGACGCGCCTGCCACGCCAGAGCGGATTTTGGCTGCCGTGCAGGAGCAGCGAGATGTTTGACCGCGCGGCCCTTGCGCGTGCAATTGCTGCCCGGGGCCCTATAGCGCGGGTTGTCGTGGCTGAAGTCAAGGGAAGTGCCCCGCGCGAAATGGGGGCTTGGATGATGGTGTGGCAGGGCGGGCAGGACGGCACAATTGGCGGAGGCGCGCTGGAGTTTCAGGCGGCGGCGACCGCGCGAGAGATGCTGTCCGCTGGCGAGGTATCACGCATTGATGCCGTGCCGCTTGGCCCCAACCTTGGGCAATGTTGCGGCGGATCCGTGCGTTTGCTGACTGAAGTGTTCTGCGAAGCCCCCGCAGATGGTCTAGCCTTTGTGCGGCCCATTTCAAACAATGCTGGCCCGATGCCGCTGGCCATTGCGCGCGCGCTCGCGGGGGCACGGCGGGGGCAAAAGGTGCAAGCGGCGCTACATCAGGGCTGGTTTATTGAGCCGTTTTTCGCGCCTAAAACCCCCGTTTGGGTTTGGGGGGCGGGGCATGTGGGGCGTGCGATTGTGGGCGTTATGGCCCCCCTGCCCGATGTGGAAATCACGTGGATCGATACAGATTTGGCGCGCTTTCCAGATATTATTGCTGCCGGGGTGCGCGCCCTGCCAGCGGCGGATATCACCCGCGCCGTTGCGCTGGCCCCAGCGGACGCGCATCACGTCATTTTGACCTTTTCCCATGCATTGGATTTGGCGCTGTGTGATGGATTGCTGAAGCACGGCTTTGCCGCCTGCGGGCTGATCGGATCGGCTACCAAATGGGCGCGGTTTAGGGCGCGGCTGGCGGCCCTTGGCCATGCACCTGCCGATATTTCGCGCATTATGTGCCCAATTGGTGACCAAATCCTTGGAAAACATCCCCAAGCCATTGCCATTGGCGTGGCCGCCCGCATGATGGCGCACATGGCCGCAGTGCCCGCATTGCACAAGGAGGTGCGCGCATGAGCGCAGATCAACCAACCCTGTTTGCCGCAATCGGCATTGGCAAATCTTACCCAGGTGTAAGGGCCAATGATGATGTGAATTTTGCGATCAAACGCGGCGAGATTCACGCCCTGCTGGGTGAAAACGGGGCAGGAAAGTCGACCTTGGTCAAGATGATTTACGGGCTGGTAAAGCCCGATCAGGGCCATATGGAATGGATGGACGCGCCCTTTGCCCCCGGCGACCCCGCGCGCGCCCGTGCGGCGGGTGTTGGCATGGTTTTTCAACATTTCTCCTTGTTCGAGGCGCTGAATGTTGCCGAAAACGTGGCTTTGGGCATGGAAAACCCGCCGCCAATGACGCAGCTTTCCGCGAAGATTTCCAAGATCAGTGCTGATTATGGCCTGCCGCTTGACCCAGCGCGGCGCGTGGGGGATTTGTCGGCGGGCGAGCGCCAGCGGGTCGAGATTATCCGCTGTCTTCTGCAATCGCCCAAACTGCTGATTATGGACGAGCCAACCTCGGTTCTAACCCCGCAAGAGGTGGAGATTTTGTTTAAAACCCTGCGGCAACTGGCTGCCGAGGGAACGGCGATTTTGTATATCAGCCACAAGTTGGAAGAAATTCGCACCCTGTGTGACCGCGCGACAATTTTGCGGCGCGGCAGGGTTGTGGCCACTGCCACCCCCGCCAAAACCACCGCGCGCGAGATGGCGGAATTGATGGTGGGATCAGCGCTGGCCAGCCCGGCCCGCGCGGGCAAGGCGCAGGAATTTGCAGCGGGCGCGCCTGCGCTGGAGGTGCGCGGGTTGTCTGCGCACTCGGCTATTCAATTTGGCACATCTTTGAAAGACATCAGCTTTGCGGTGGCCAAAGGCGAGGTTTTGGGAATTGCGGGCGTTGCTGGCAATGGGCAGGACGAGTTGGTTTTGGCCCTATCGGGCGAGATTGCATGTGGCCCTGAAATGATCCGCGCCAAAGGGGAAGCGATTGGCGCGATGGGGCCAAATGCGCGGCGTGCGCGCGGCTTTGTGGTGGCGCCAGAAGATAGGCTTGGCCATGCGGCGGCGCCCGATATGTCGCTAATGGAAAACGCATTTCTCACGGGTGCTGTGCAACGAAAATTGGCGCGGCGCGGTTTTGTCGATTGGGCTGGCGCAAAGGCTTTTGCCGAAGAAATCATTGCGGCATTCGATGTGCGCACGCCCCATTCTGGTGTGGCGGCGCGGGCGCTGTCGGGCGGGAATTTGCAGAAATTCGTGATTGGGCGCGAGTTGCGCCAGTCGCCCGATGTGATTGTGATCAATCAACCCACTTGGGGCGTGGATGCGGCGGCGGCGGCTTTTATTCGGCAAGCTATTTTGACCTGCGCCGAAGGGGGCGCGGCGGTGGTGGTGATTTCCCAAGACTTGGACGAGTTGATGGAAATATCGGACAATTTCGCAGCACTGAACGAAGGGCGGCTGTCGGTGCCGCGCCCGCGCGCGGGGCTAAGCATGGAAGAGATTGGCCTGATGATGGGCGGCGCGCATGATTTAAGTCCTCGGGGGATAGAGGTGGCCCATGTGTAAGGCAACTGTGCAGGGGGGCGCGGCATGATTAGGCTAGAGCGGCGGGCCATCGCATCACAGTTTTGGATATGGGCCACGCCTGTGGTCGCGGTGGCGCTGACCATGGTCTTTGGCGGCTTGATGTTTTTGGTGCTGGGGAAAGACCCTGCTGAAGTGATCCGCACCATTTTTTATGACCCGCTGTTTGGGGAATTTGCGTGGTATCTGCGGGGTCAACTGCTGGTGAAAGCTGGGCCGCTGATTTTGATTGCGATTGGCCTAAGCCTTGGGTTTCGGGCAGGTATTTGGAATATCGGGGCCGAAGGCCAGTATATCATGGGGGCGATTGTGGGTGCGGCCGTTGGACTGGCGTTTTATCCTACGGAAAGCCGCTGGATTTTTCCTGTGATGGTGATTGCGGGGGCGTTTGGCGGCTGGGCTTGGGCGATAATTCCAGCGATTTTAAAGACGCGGCTGAATACCAATGAGATCTTGGTTAGCCTAATGCTGGTTTATGTGGCGCAAGTGATTTTGGCCATGGCCGCGACTGGGTTTCTGCGCAATCCCGAAGGATCAGGCTTTCCTGGCAGCCGTAATTTTTCCAGCTATCCTGCAGCGGGCAATCCTGAATTGATTGCGGGATCGGGGCTGCATTGGGGCGGGGTAATGGCGATTGTGGTGGCCATTGCCGCGTATGTTTTGCTGCAGCGCCATATCCTTGGGTTTCAGATAAAACTTACAGGCCAAGCGCCGCGCGCTGCGCGGTTTCATGGCGTGGTGCCGCAGCGTTTGATCGTGCTTTGCATGGGCATTTCGGGCGCGCTGGCGGGTCTTGCGGGCCTGTTTGAAGTGACGGGGCCAGCGGGCCAGATCAGCATTGATTTTAACGTGGGCTATGGGTTTACCGCCATTATCGTTGCGTTTTTGGGCCGCCTGAACCCGCTTGGCATTGTACTGGCTGGGCTGATTATGGCGCTGACATATATTGGCGGCGAAATGGCTGCGACCAATCTGGGCCTGCCATCCGCTGCTGTTCAGGCCTTTCAAGGGATGCTTTTGTTTTTCCTTTTGGGCGTGGATGTGCTGACCAATTATCGGATTAAACTTGGCGGGGGTGCGTGATGGGCGATATCAATCTTTCGGTGCTGATCGCGTCTCTTATGGTCGCTTCGGTGCCGATACTGCTGGCTGCATTGGGCGAGATGATAACCGAACGCGCGGGGGTTTTGAACCTTGGCGTCGAAGGCATGATGATTATGGGCGCGATTTGCGGCTTTATCGTGGCTGTTCATTCGGGCAGCCCGCTGCTTGGCTTTGTTGCGGGGGCGGCGGGAGGCGCGGGGATAAGCCTGTTGTTTGCGCTGCTAACGCTGGGATTTTTGGCGAACCAAGTTGCGACCGGCCTTGCGCTGACACTGTTCGGGCTGGGTCTTTCGGCGCTGATGGGGCAGGGGTATAACGGCATCAAACCGCCCACGACCTTGGCGGTTGATTTTGGCCAACTTGGCGATATTCCCTTTTTGGGCCGTGTTTTGTTTAGCCATGATTGGGTGGTCTATTTTAGCCTGTTTATGATAGCGGCGATTTGGTGGTTTATCACCCGCACCCGCGCTGGGCTTGTGCTGCGTGCCGTGGGCGAAAGCGCCGAAGCAGCCCATGCGCTGGGCTATAAGGTAGCGCGCATTCGGCTTGGGGCTATCGCGTTTGGCGGGGCGTTGGCGGGGATGGGCGGTGCCTATATCAGCCTCATCCGCGTGCCACAGTGGACTGACGGGATTACGGCGGGTGCGGGCTGGATTGCGCTGGCGATTGTGGTCTTTGCTAGCTGGCGGCCAGTGCGTGTGCTGATTGGCGCCTATTTATTTGGCGGCATCTCGGTGTTACAGCTGAATTTGCAGGCAGCAGGGTCGTCTATCCCAGTCGAATACTTGTCGATGGCCCCATATCTGGTAACAATTGCGGTGTTGGTCGCCATTTCGGCGGGAAAAGGGCGCAGAACCGATGCGCCCGCTGCCTTGGGCCAAAACTTTCATTTGGTGCGCTGATCGAAGGGCGCATCATAACGGGCAAAATCGCCCACAACGGGGAGACGGAAATGCTAAGAAGAACTTTGCTGGCAAGCGCTGCGCTGGGCCTTTCGCTGATGGCGTCGGGCAACGCGATGGCGCAAGACACGCTTAAGGCGTGCTTTGTGTATGTAGGCCCAATTGGCGATGGCGGCTGGACGTTCCAGCATCACCAAGGCGCTTTGGCCGTACAGGAGACCTATGGCGACAAGGTGGAAATCCAGTTTCAGGAAAACGTGCCCGAAGGCGCAGATGCCGAGCGCGTATTGACGCAAATGGCGCTGGGTGGCTGCAAGATTATCTTCACCACGTCGTTTGGCTATATGGATCCAACCAATGCAGTGGCAGCGAAGTTCCCCGACGTGAAATTTGAACATGCAACGGGCTTCAAGCGCGACCATGCCAACGTATCCACTTACAATGCCCGCTTCTATGAGGGGCGCGCCGTGCAGGGTCACATCGCAGGCAAGATGACCAAAACTAACAAGATAGGCTATATCGGATCGTTCCCAATTCCCGAAGTGGTCATGGGCATCAATGCCTATTTCTTGGCAGCCAAGAAAGCCAACCCAGAAGTGGAACTGTCGGTGGTGTGGGCCTTTACCTGGTTTGACCCCGCCAAAGAGGCTGACGCTGCCAAGGCTTTGATCGACCAAGGCGTTGACGTTATTGCAAGCCACACCGATTCGACCGCGCCACTTGCGGAAGCGGCCAAGACAAACGGCGCTGTTATCGGCTTTGGCCAAGCATCGGACATGGCGCTGCCAGAGTATATGCCAACGCCGCGGGTATCTTCGATCATCGACAACTGGGCGCCCTACTATGTCAAGCGCGTGGGCGAGTTGATGGATGGCACCTATGCGCAGGTGGATATTTGGGCTGGCATTAAAGAGGGCGAAGTACAGATCGGCGAGATCACCGAAGCCGTTCCCGCCGACGTAAAGGCCGAAGCAGAAGGGATGCGCGATGCTATTGCAGCAGGCACCTTCCATCCGTTCACGGGCCCAATCAATAAGCAAGATGGCAGCCCATGGCTGGCAGAAGGCGCAACCGCACCTGATGGCGATTTGCTGGGCATGAACTTCTACGTCGAAGGCATCACGGGCGATATCCCACAATAAGCCGCAGGCATTATCCAATTTAAAGGCCCGCCGTTGTGGCGGGCCTTTTTTATTGGACATGATCCAGATCACGGCCTTAGGCCAGGCTACCTGCCATATTGGGTGCATTACACATTCATCAGGGGCGGGCTATGGCACATATTGTTGTTTTGGGCGCGGGACTGAGCGGGTCGATCATGGCCTACGAGTTGCGAAATAGCCTTCGGGCCGAAGATACGATTACGGTTATCACCAAAGACCCATACTATCATTTTGTGCCCTCAAATCCATGGATAGCAGTGGGATGGCGCGCGCGCGCGGATATCACCATTGATCTGGCCCCGACGATGGCGAAAAAGGGAATCGCGTTTAAGGCCGTCGCTTCCAAGCGCCTGCACCCTGAAGAGAACCGGGTGGATTTGGTCGATGGAACTTCGGTCAGTTATGATTACCTTGTGATCGCCACCGGGCCAGAACTTGCCTTTGACGAAATCCCTGGACTTGGCCCGCATGGCGGCTTTACGCAAAGTGTTTGCCACGTCGATCACGCTTTGGCGGCCAAAGAGGCGTTCGATAAGCTGCTGGCCAATCCTGGCCCAGTTATCATTGGTGCGGTGCAGGGGGCCAGTTGCTTTGGCCCTGCCTATGAGTTTTTGTTCATTTTGGAAACCGCGTTGCGCCGCGCGAAAGTTCGCGATCGTGTGAAGATGACCTATGTCACGTCCGAGCCATATATCGGGCATCTGGGCCTTGATGGGGTGGGCGATACCAAAGGCCTTTTGGAAAGCGAAATGCGGGCCAAGCACATTAAATGGCATACCTCTTCCCGCGTGAAAAAGGTGGAAGAAGGCCGCATGACGATTGAAGAAATCAATGACGATGGCACCGTGAAGGCGGAAAAAGAACTGCCCTTTGCTTTTTCGATGATGCTGCCCGCCTTTCGCGGGATTAAGCCTTTGCAAGGGATCGAAGGGGTGTCTAACCCTCGCGGATTTACACTTGTGGATCGGCATCAGCAGAACCCGAAGTTCAAGAATATCTTCGCCGTGGGGGTTTGCGTGGCGATCCCGCCGATGGGCCCAACCCCCGTGCCTTGCGGTGTGCCGAAAACGGGGTTCATGATTGAATCGATGGTCACCGCCACGGCGCAGAATATCGGCAATATGGTGCGCGGCAAGCAGCCTGATCGGGTGGGCACTTGGAACGCGGTTTGCCTTGCAGATTTTGGCGACAGTGGCATTGCCTTTGTCGCTCAACCCCAAATACCGCCCCGAAATGTAAATTGGTCATCTTCTGGCAAATGGGTTCATTTGGCGAAAGTGGGGTTTGAGAAATATTTCCTACGCAAGATCAAAAAGGGCACCTCCGAGCCATTTTATGAAAAGCTGGCGATGGAAGCGATGGGGATTAACAAGTTGAAGAAGGTGACCAAAGGATAGGGCGGCAGGGGGCAGCCCCCCTTCGCTGCGCTCCTCACCGAGATATTTGTGGAGTTCGTGTCCGCGCTCATTAGGGTAAGTTTTGCCTTTAGACCATCCAAGTTTATGGTTGCCGTTGTCGGCAGTGCGCGATAAACTGTCAGCATTACAGTTGTTCTTTCGGACAATCAGATCAAAACACGCAATGATAAGGAGTAATAAATTGGATGGGCGCTATGTAGCGTATAAAAAGGTGCTTATAGGATGATGGACATTGATAAAGAACCAAAAATTAAAGCGCCGTTGTCAGAAGATGACAGAAAAAAAGCCTTTATAGAAAAATTGGTTCGTGATGCCACCTGTGCTGAAGATTTGTTCGCAACGCGCGCGGAAGCCCATTGGCTTGATGAGCCTGATTTCCAAAATGCCTACGCGGCTGCGGAAAATATTTCTGTTTGGGGCAGCAAAATCAGATGGCGCGTCTATACGCTGGTGAAATCTGCACAGGCCGCAGCACGGCTGAACGGTAATTTTGTCGAATGCGGTGCTAATCGCGGCGGCACGGCCATGGCAGTGCTGACATATGTTTCACCTGCTGCTTTCGATAATCGTAAGTTCTTTCTTTTTGACACGTTCAACGGCTTGGTCGAAGAACAATTAAGCGAGGCTGAGCGCAAGTTAAAGCATGATAACATGTTATATCCTCCAGTTGTGGAAATCGTCAGGCAGACATTCGCGCCATACAACTTTGTAAGTATTGTGCAGGGCGCTGTGCCTGAATCGTTGATCCACTATGACGGGCAGCCAGTTGCCTATCTTCATATAGACATGAATGTTGTCCTGCCGGAGGTCGCTGCTTTGCGATTTTTCTGGCCGTTGCTGTTGCCGGGTGCGCCTGTGATTTTTGACGATTACGGTTTCCCGCGTCATTCAGCGCAGCGCATCGCTTTGGACGAACTTGCCAAAGAGTTGGGCACCCAAATCATGATGTTGCCGACAGGGCAAGGTTTGCTTTGGAAAATGGATTGACCTGTCAGGTTGTTTTTTAAGCAACCTATTGAAAATGGCCCTAGGTGTGTGCTTACATGCCAGCACGCAGGTAGGAAACTGGGGGCTTTTTTGTTTTGCTGCGCCGTGTCAAGTTGCAGGGTATGGAACATACTTCACCTTTTCGAATGGCCTTTGGCACAATGCAATTTGGCGCGCGCGCAGATGCGGCGGCCAGCGCGGCGATGTTTGACGCCTGCCTTGGCGCGGGGCTGACACATTTTGATACCGCTTGTGGGTATAATCAAGGCGCTTCGGAAACCATACTGGGGGCCTTGGCAGCACCACATCGCGGGCGTCTGTATATCGCCACGAAGGTGGGCTATGTGGGCGGCGGCGGGCGCGCGAATATGACGGCGCAGTTTGACGGCTCGCGACACCGCCTTGG
The DNA here is from genome assembly GCA_945862435.1 of Pseudorhodobacter antarcticus. GTDB lineage: Bacteria > Pseudomonadota > Alphaproteobacteria > Rhodobacterales > Rhodobacteraceae > Cypionkella > Cypionkella antarctica_C. The sequence goes on along the minus strand of CAMAXX010000014.1, from coordinate 48,643 downwards.
GATGGATGGTGTTGATTTGTTATACCTGCACCGTTATGACCCTATCACGCCGCTAGAGGAAACCATTGAAACCTTTGCTGATTTTCAATCCCGCGGGTTGATTGCACATATTGGGCTGTCGAACTTTCCAAGCTGGGCGGTGATGAAAGCACAAGCGATTGCCGTGCGTATGGGCACAAAGATTGACGCAATTCAGCCGATGTATAACCTTGTAAAACGACAAGCCGAGGTTGAGATTTTGCCAATGGCCACCGATCAGGGCATCGCGGTTTACAGCTATTCGCCGCTGGGGGGCGGGCTGCTGACGGGGAAATATGCGGGCGGTGCAGGTGGTGGCAGATTGGCAGAGGATTCGCGCTATAATGCACGTTATAGTGCCGCTGCCGCCCATGAAACGGCGGCAGGGTTGGCGCGTTTAGCACGCGAAGTGGGGATTGATGCCGCCACGCTGGCGGTGGCCTGGGTCATGGCGCGTGGGGTTTGCCCGATTGTTTCAGCCCGCGATGCGGGGCAGCTTGCACCGTCGCTGGACGCGCAGAATTTGGTGCTGACGCCTGGCCTGCTGGAGCGTATCACGGCGCTGTCCGCCGCCCCGCCCCCTGCCACGGACCGCAGCGAAGAAGCATGAGCGATGTTCTGATTATTGGCGGCGGTATTGCGGGAATTTCTGCCGCGGCCCGCCTTGCCCCCCATGCAAAGGTCACGCTGCTAGAAGGTGAAGATAGCCTTGCCTATCACGCCTCTGGCCGATCTGCGGCGCTGTATGAGCCACATTATGGGCTGCCGCCTGTCGTGGCACTGTCGCTGGCTTCGGGCGATTTCTTTCGCGCTTTGCCGAACCTTCTTACCCCGCGCGGGTTGATGATTGTAGCGGGGCTGGACGACCGCGCGCAGTTTGACCATGACTGTGCGGATATGAACCTTGCACAGATAGGTATAGATGCGGCCCGCGCCATGGTGCCAATTTTGAACCCCGAAACAGTCGCCCATGCGGGGTATGGCGCACATGCGTGGGATATCGACACGGATTTGCTGATCGCAGATTTCGCCAAGACGGCGCGCGCGCATGGGGCGCAGATTGTTGCAAAAGCGCGTGTTACAGAGCTGCGCCGCGCTGGGCGCAAGTGGCAGCTTGAGACCGCGCAGGGGCGTTTTTCGGGTGAGATTATTGTCAATGCGGCTGGCCCTTGGGCGGATGACGTGGCGCATATGGCGGGGATTGCCGCCAAGGGAATAACGCCGATGCGCCGTTCGATGGCGCGTATTCCCGCACCTACGAGAATGGACGTGGCGCGCTGGCCGATGGTGTTTGGCGCGGGCGAGGCGTGGTACATGAAGCCCGATGCGGGGGCGCTGATCGTATCGCCCGCCGAAGAACACCCTATGCCGCCGCAAGATGCCTTTGCCGATGATATGGTTCTGGCCGAAGGGCTGGCGCGATATGAGGCAATGGTGACTGCGCCCGTGACCCGGCTGATTGCATCGTGGGCGGGGCTGCGCAGTTTTGCGCCCGACCGGGTGCCTGTAATTGGTGCGGACGGGCAAGAGCCTAGCTTTTTCTGGGCGGCGGGACTTGGCGGCTACGGTTTTCAAACGGCGGATGCGGCCAGCAGATTGCTGGCGGGTTTGGTGCTGGGCCACGCGCCTGAATTTGAACAAGAGTTGGTCAAGGCCCTTACGCCTGCGCGGTTTGCATAAGACACCGAAGCCTTGCGCGGATTAAGGCGCAAATCTCGGGTGTTTTTGCATTAGCCATCCACCCGAATGCGGGCGTTCGTCGGATCAAACGGGCTGTCTTCGACGACGACCGCATCCCAAAGTTCGCGGTTCATGCGCACTTTCAGTTTGGTTCCCACCTCGGCCAAGTTCGGGCGGACATAGCCCATGCCGATTTGCTTGCCAAAGGCCACCGAATAGCCGCCCGATGTCAGACGGCCAATTTTCTCGCCGTCCAGCAGAAGCGCCTCTTTGCCCCAAGGGTCGGTATCTGCGGGGCCATCAATCAGCAGGGTGCAACATTTGGAACGGATGCCGTGCGACAGCATCGCAGCCTTGCCTTGGAAATCTTTGTTCAAATCCACAAACCTGTCCAAGGCCGCCTCTAGCGGGGTAGCATCTCGGCCCAGTTCGTTGCCAAAGGCGCGGTAGGATTTTTCCTGCCGCAGCCAGTTTTGCGCCCGCGCGCCGACCAGTTTCATTCCGTGCTTTTCGCCCGCCGCAAGCAACTGATCCCAAAGGTGGCGCTGCATCTCGATAGGGTGATGAAGCTCCCAGCCAAGTTCGCCCGTATAAGCCACGCGAATGGCATTTACAGGCACCATGCCCAACTCGATCCGCCGCGCCGATAGCCACGGGAACCGCTTGTTTGACAGGGCTGTTTCAGGATCGGCATCTTTGATCAATTCAGCCAGAATCTTGCGGCTGTTTGGGCCAGCAAGGGCTAAAACGCCGTATTGCGTGGTGACATTTTGAATTTCGATATAGCCAAACTTGGGGGCCATGTCTTCGGCGCATTTGCGCAGGTAATCGCCATCGTAATCTGTCCAAGCCCCTGCAGATACAAGGTAATATTCGTTTTCGGCATGGCGGACGATGGTGTATTCGGTGCGCGTGGTGCCTGTGGGGGTCAGCGCATAGGTCAGGTTGATGCGGCCTACTTTTGGCAAGGTGTTGCAGGTGAACCAATCAAGAAATGCCGTGGCACCCGGCCCGCGCACGGCGTGTTTGGTAAAGGCGGTGGCATCGATCAGCCCCGCCGTTTCGCGGATGGCCTTTGCCTCGTCCACTGCATATTGCCACCAACCGCCACGGCGGAAGCTGCGTGTGTGATGATCGAAATCTTCGGGGGCGTTCAGGGGGCCGTAATAGATTGGACGCTCCCACCCGTTGACCTGACCAAACTGTGCGCCTAGCGCCTTTTGGCGATCATACGCTGGGGCGGTGCGCAGGGGGCGGGCGGCTTCGCGTTCTTCATCGGGGTGGTGCAGAATAAAGACGTGGTCGTAGCATTCTTCGTTCTTGCGCGCGGCATATTCAGTGGTCATCCAGCCGCCAAATCGGCGCGGGTCTAGGGATGCCATGTCAATTTCCGCTTCCCCTGCTGTCATCAATTGCGCAAGGTAGTGTCCCGTGCCGCCCGCGGCGGTGATGCCAAAGCTAAAACCCTCGGCCAGCCACATATTGCGCAGGCCGGGGGCTGGGCCGACCAGCGGGTTACCATCGGGGGTATAGCAGATGGGGCCGTTGAAATCATCCTTTAGGCCCACAGTTTCCGATGACGGAATGCGGTGGATCATCGACATGTATTCCGCCTCAATGCGTTCCAGATCCAGCGGGAACAGATCGGCGCGGAAGGATGGCGGCACATCATATAGGAATCGCGCGGGGGCGTTTTTCTCATATGGCCCAAGAATCCAGCCGCCGCGTTCTTCGCGCACATACCATTTCGCATCAGCATCGCGCAAAACAGGGTGCTGATCGTTGGTCTTGCGCCATTCGACCAGCGCGGGGTCTGGCTCGGTCACGATATACTGATGTTCGACAGGAATTGCGGGGGTTTTGATACCCAGCAGCCGCGCGGTGCGCTGGGCGTGGTTGCCCGTGGCAGTCACAACATGTTCGGCGTGGATTTCGAATTTCTCTTCCGCAGGCAGCAAATTGCCGCCCTGCTCAATCATACGGGTGCAGGACACGATCCATTCGCTGCCCGTCCAGCGGTAGGCATCGACTTGGATTTTACGCTCAAACGTGGCCCCCAACTGCCGCGCGCCTTTGGCCATGGCTTGGGTCACGTCAGCGGGGTTGATATAGCCGTCTTGCGGATGAAACAGTGCGCCGACCAAATCTTCGGTGCGCACCAGTGGCCAGCGATCTTTGATCTGCGCAGGGGTCAGAAATTCGTGATAAACATCAGCCGTTTCGGCGACGGAGGAATACAACATATATTCGTCCATTCGTTCTTGGCGCTGCGCCATGCGCAGGTTGCCCACAACGTAAAACCCAGGGTTCAGACCCGTTTCCGCCTCGAGCCCCTTGTAAAAATCGACCGAATATTTGTGAATATGGGTTGTGGCATAGCCCATGTTGAACAATGGCAGCAGGCCAGCGGCGTGCCATGTAGAACCCGCTGTCAATTCGTCGCGTTCGACCAGCATTGTATCCCAGCCCGCGCGGGCCAGATGATAGGCAATCCCTGTGCCTACAGCGCCGCCACCGACGACCAATGCTTTGACATGCGTTTTCATGGGAACTCTCCGAAAAATGGGGCGCTAGCAGGCGTTGCCCCGTTTTGCCGCAAGCGGGGGCAAGGGGGCAAGGGGGGGCCGACCTTTGACGGCGAAAAACGACATATGGTTTGTTTGCGGCATGGCTGAGAGGGGCTTTGCCCAAGCGTGCGAAGGAATTTCGCACGTATTGCTTCGCGCACCCCAGGTTATTTTTAGAGTTAGGAGGGGCGCAATTACTTTTGCGTTACACGGCCGAATGCTGCGCTGATCGCAAAGATCACGGCGGCCACAGTGATGATTGACGGGCCTGCGGGCGTGTCTTGCCATAGGGACAGGGCCAAACCACCAAGGCAGGCCTGCGCACCGATAAAGGCGGCAATAGTGGCCATCGCCTCGGGCGTGCGCGATAGGGCGCGGGCGGCGGCGGCGGGAATAATCAGCATGGCGGCGATCAGCAGGGCGCCGACGATTTTCAACGCCACGGCGACGACTAAGGCCAGCGCAATGGTAAGGGCCAATCGCTCGACCGATGGGTTGATGCCGCTGGCATGGGCCAAATCTTCGGATAGAGTCGCTGTCAGCAAGCGCTGCCAGCGCCAGATCAAGAGCGCCAAAACCAGCGCCGCGCCGCCCCAGATAAAGACCAAATCAGCGCGCGACACCGCCAAGATATCGCCGAACAGGTAGCTTGACAGATCCGCCCGCACATTGGGCACATAGGAAATGGCGACAAGACCAAAAGCCAGCGCCGAATGGGCCAGAACGCCCAAGGCCGTGTCCATCGCCCAGCCCTTGGCGGCAAGGGTTGACACTGTTCCTGCCATCGCAAGGGCGACGATCAGCGTGCCCACCCCAATGGGAAGGTGCAGCGCCAACGCCAGTGCTACGCCCAGAATGGCCGCATGGGATGTTGCATCCCCGAAATAGGCCATGCGCCGCCAAACCACGAAACTGCCCAAAGGCCCAGTTGCCAGCGCCAGTCCAATGCCCGCCAAAGCGGCGCGAGTAAGGAAATCATCAAGCATGGTTATGGCCATAGTGCGGATCGGTGGGGGTGCGACCAAAGGCATCTTTGGTGGGGCCAGCAGGCGCAGGGCCACCATCATGCACGTGGTCGTGCGCGTGTTGATAAAGGGCCAGCGCGCCTTGGGTGCCAAGGCCAAACAGCGCGCGGTATTCAGGGGCGGATGAGACCACATGCGGCGCGCCTTGGCAGCAGATATGGCCGTTGAGGCAAATCACGCGGTCCGATGCTGCCATAACAACGTGCAGATCGTGCGATACCATCAGCACCGCCGCGCCTGTTTCTAGCCGCAATTCTTCGATCAGGCGGTAAAAGGCGGCCTCGCCCTGTTGATCCAGACCTTGGGTCGGCTCATCCAACACCAAAATCTGCGGATCAGTCAGCAGCGCGCGGGCCAGCATTGCGCGCTGCATTTGCCCGCCCGAAAGCTGCGCCATTTGCGCGCCCTCCATCGCGCCAAGCCCAACGCGGGCCAGTGCGGCGCGAGCCTGTTTGTCGGATACGCGCTGCGGTAGGGACAAGAATCTGCGCACTGTCATTGGCATAGCGCGGTCTATAGCGAGTTTTTGCGGCACATATCCAAGGCACAAATCTGGCGCGCGATGCACCTGCCCGCTTGCGAGGGGCACAATGCCCAGCATAGCGCGCAAAAGTGTGGATTTTCCCGACCCGTTCGGCCCAATCAAGGTGACAATTTCGCCTTGGTGGATAGCTAGGGACACATCGGTAAGCACGTTTGCCGCGCCAAAGGTTACAGAAATATGCTGCGCAGAAATCAGGCTCATGCTGCGGCCTTGTTCGGGACCAATTGTGGTGCGTTTTGGCAGGTAGGGCATCGGCCCAGCGCTTCGATCGTGGCGGATTCGATGGTGAACCCCTGCGCCGATGCGGCGCTGTCCAAGGCGGCGCGCGCGGGAGGGGCGGGTGCTTCGGATATCGCATGACAGACGCAGCAAATCAGGAAGGCGGCTGTATGATTTTCGCCCATGTGCATGCAGGCGGTAAAGGCGTTTAGGCGGCGGATGCGATGGGCAAGGCCGTGTTCTTCTAGAAAATCCAGCGCGCGGTAGGCCACAGGCGGCTGCGCTCCAAACCCCTCTGTCGCAAGACGCGAAAGCACTTCATACGCGCCCAATGCGCGGTGACCTTCTAGCAGAATTTCCAACGTGCGGCGGCGCACCGGCGTCAGGCGCTGGCCTTTCGCAGCCAAAATACCGATCGCCCGCGCCAGCGCTTCACTGGCGCAAGGGGCGTGATCGTGGGCTGCAAATGCCAAATCTGGGGCCGCACAGTTGCGGCAATGGTCGTGGGACATGTTTTGCTCGCGCCTCTTGAAATGTTATAATATAACATGTATACAGCGACCAACACAAATAAAAAAGGGCCGCATACCATGCGTTATATCATATCATCTATTCTGTCCATGCTGCCTCTTTCTGCACTGGCCGAAGTGCCGCGCGTGATGACTGATATCCCGCCTGTTTACGGGCTTGTTGCGCAAGTGATGGGCGATTTGGGCACGCCTGTTTTGCTGCTGGAAAAAGGCGCGGACGAGCATGATTTTCAGCTCCGCCCCAGCCAGATGAGCGATATTGCCAGCGCCGATGTGGCCGTATGGATTGGGCCAGAGCTGACCCCGTGGATGGAAAGGGCACTAAAGGGGGCAACGGGCAATATGGTCTCGCTGCCCCTATTGGCTGTGAAGGGCACCAAGTTATTGGAATTTGGGGCCATGGATGATCCGGCTGAGCATCAAGGCCATAATCGCGACCACGATCACAACGGCACAGACCAGCATGCGTGGTTGAACCCCGAAAATGCAGCGCCGTGGCTGGATGCAATTGCTGCGGTTTTGTCGGCCAAGGACAACGGTAATGCTGCAACTTATGCCGCGAATGCTGCAGCCGCCAAGGCCGAGATTGCAGCACTGGACACCGAGATTTTTGCTGCACTCGCCCCCGTCAAAGACAAGGGTTTTGTCGCATATCACGATGCCTATCAGTATTTCGTCCTGCACTACGGCCTGAACTATCGGGGCGCAGTCGCGATGGGCGATGCCAGCACGGCAGGTGCGGCGCACCTGCGCGAGGTGCAAGGCACAATCGCAGATGGCGTGGTTTGCGTCTTTCCCGAGGTGCAACATGATGCCGATTTGTTGCTGCAATTAACAGACGGGACTGCGGCCAAAGCAGGCGCAGCATTAGACCCCGTTGGCACGATGCTAAACCCCTCGCCCGCCAGCTTTGGCGATGTGCTGCGCAATTTGACGGCCGCGCTGAAGGGATGTCTTTCGGGCGCTTGACCTTTTGGGAATAGCTCGTCACGTTGCCCCAAAATCGTTTTAGAGGCATAGATGGCGCAGATTACAAAGTTTGGTAGAACGGCTAATGGCGGGTTAGTTCAGAGGGTTATGCTGCGCAGCGAAGAGATGCACGTGGCGGTGCTGACCCTAGGGGCTACGCTGCAATCAGTTCGGCTGGATGGCGTGCCCTATGATCTGACCGTAGCCGCGCAAAACGTGGCCGATGCCGAAGGCGCGATGTGCTATTATGGCAGCTTGATTGCGCCCGTGGTCAACCGATTGACGGGCGCTGCGGCGCAAGTTGGCGGGCAGACAGCGCAGTTTGAAAAGAACTTTTTGGGCAAGCATGTGCTGCATTCGGGGCTATCGGGGGCGCAGCATCAGGTTTGGGATATTGTCGATGTCAGTGACAGCGCGCTGACCCTTGCCTTACATTTGCCTGATGGTATGGGCGGCTTTTCTGGCAACCGCGATGTGACTGCGCGCTTTAACCTGAACGGGGCGCAGTTGCAGATGGATGTAACTGTGACAACCGATGCGGCAACCCTGTGGAATGTGGCCAACCACAGCTACTGGAACCTTGACGGCAGCCCAGATTATGCGGGCCACGGCATACAGGTGGCAGCGGATCATTATCTGCCCACGGACAGCGAGTTTATCCCCACGGGCGCGATTGCAAATGTCACGGGCACGGATTTTGATTTTCGCGCGCTGCGCAGCATTGCGCCGCAACAGCCCCCGCTTGACAACAGCTTTTGCCTTGGCAGTGCGCAAGAACCGCTGCGCGAGGTGCTTATGCTGCGCGGGACAAGCGGTGTCACACTGCGGCTATCGACCACCGAAGCGGCCGTGCAACTGTATGATTGTCGCCACGACGCCTTTGCCGCCGTTGCAATTGAGGCGCAAAATTGGCCCGATGCGCCAAATAAAGCAGGATTTCCCAGTATCGAACTTGGCGCGGGGCAAAGCCGAACCCAGTCAACAGTATGGCATTTTTCGAAGGAATAGATCATGGCGCAAGAATATTCGGGACAAACAAATCGCTGGGCCATTGCGGCGTTTTTCACGGTGAACGGCTTTATCATGGGGGCTTGGGCACCACAGATTCCGCTGCTGTTGACGCGTCATTCAATCAGCGAAAGCGTGCTGGGCCTGCTGATCCTGTGCCTTGGGCTGGGGGCTGTGGGGGCGATGCTGTATGCAGGTCGGCTGATTGCGGCCTATGGATCGGCGCAGGTGGCCACGGGCTTTGCGTTAGCTGCAACGCCCATGTTGGCGGCTGTGGTTTTTGCGCAAAACCTGTGGCTGCTGGCCCCGCTTATGGCGCTGATGGGGGCAGTGATTGGCTGTATGGACGTGGCGATGAATGCCAATGCCGTGGTGGTCGAGCGCCGCCTTGGTCGCGCGATTATGTCATCCAGCCACGGGTTCTGGAGCCTTGGCGGATTTGTCGGCGGCGCGGGCGGCGCATGGATGATCGCCCATATCGGGGCCGAGCGGCAGGCACTGATCGTTGCAGGGGTATCTTTGTTGCTGGTCGTGGGCGCGATGCGTTTTGTGATGCAAGACGCGCCTCAACCCAGCCAAGACACTGGTGCGGCAAAGCCCAAGTCACGGCTGATTACCCGCGATATGGGGTTATGGATTTTGGGGGCAATGGCGCTGTTTTCTATGGTACCCGAAGGCGCGGTGCTGGATTGGGCGGCGATTTATCTATCAAGCGAATTGGGCGCAGGGGTGTTTGCGTCGGGCCTTGGCTTTGCGTTTTTCGCGGGGACAATGGCTGTAATGCGCTTTACAGGGGATTTTGTGCGCAACCGCTATGGCGCGGTCAAAACACTGCGCTTCTCTGCAGCGCTAGGGACGCTGGGGCTGGCAATGGGCGCGTTATCCCCCACTGCCCCGATGGCGATTTTAGGCTTTGCCATAGCAGGGCTTGGCGTAGCCAACATGGTGCCGATTTTGTTTTCTGCCGCTGGAAATAGGCCGGGGCTGCCCGCTGGCGTGGGTATTTCGACTGTAACAATGGTCGGCTATACGGGGATTCTGGTGGCCCCTGCGAGCATTGGCTTTGTCGCCGAACATGTGGGCTATCGCGCGACATATCTGACACTGGCGATGGTGCTGGGACTTGTGGGGATGATTGCGGCCCGCGCGGCGGCTGCTGATGATTAGCAGCGGGGTTAGCCCCGCTGCAATAGGGCATTAAGCGCCCAAGAAATCAACCTTGCCAATTTCAACGCCATTGCTGCGCAGAATATTGTAGGCTGTGGTCATGTGGAAAAAGAAATTCGGGGTCGCATAACCACTGTAATATTGCGCGGCGGGAAAGGTCAATTCACGCGGGCCTGCCTTAATGGTGATGGTGCGCGCCTCGGCCCCCTCGAACGCATCTTCGGGAATGGTTTTCAGAAAATCGATGGTTTTCTGGATGCGCGCGCGCAACTCTTCCAACGTGGTTTCGGTATCGGCAAAACTGGGCGCTTCCATCCCCGCCAACCGCGCAGGGGCACCCTTGGCGTGATCGGTGGCAATCATAACTTGGCGCGCAAAGGGCAACATATCGGCCACAAGGCGCAAGTTAGGCAGCACTTCGGGTTTTAGGCGCTTGGCGTCGGCAAAGGCTTCGGCCTTGGCTATGCAGTTTGATAGGGCCGTCAGCGAATGGATGAAAAAGGGAACTGGGTTTTGCATTTAGTACCTTTGCGGTTGAGATCGCCGCATAGAAGAGCAGAATGAAGGCGCGCGCAAGGGTTGCTACCGCATTGGCCCGGGAATAGGGTTCAACAAATATTGATAAGGTGCGGCGGATGATCGATGACCCATTGGCGCCAAAACTTGGCCCCGAAACTTGGCCCTGTATCATCGCAGCGCCCTGCGCGATGAATTTCGCATCATCTTGGCAGATTGCCCGCGCGAGAGGTGGGCCGCGCATCCCCATTTCAGCGGGCAAGCGGCGTTTTGACTGGAATAGAAGATTCCGCTTATTTCCCGCAACTGGCGCAGTTGGAACCGCGCATCGCGCGCGGATTTAAGGTGCTGGACGCAGACCATCACGCCCTGCATAAGATGATCGATACCTTTGCGTCAGGCGCAAATGCCGTGTTGCGAGCACGGAATGATACCGCCCAGCACGAACTGGTTACAGGTTTTGACACCGTTTTGGGGCGGTTTGAAAGGCCGCTGGGACAGCATCTAGGCGATGAAGACGACCCTGTGCTGCCCGTGGTGTTGAAGCAGCCTGGCGATTAGTTCCTAGATCCCCAAACACCACCGCATTACCGCCTTTTGCGCGTGCAGACGGTTTTCGGCCTCGTCGAACACCACCGAATGGGGGCCGTCCATCACTGCCGATGTCACTTCGTCGTTGCGATGGGCAGGCAGGCAGTGCATGAACAGCGCATCAGGGCGGGCGCGGGCCATCAGCGCCTCGTTCACTTGATAACCGCGCAGTTGGTTGTGGCGGCGTTCCTTAGCGGATTCGGGGTCGTGCATGGATACCCAAGTATCTGTCACCACCAAATCAGCGCCCTGCACGGCCACTGCAGGGTCGCGTTCGATCAGCACTGTGCTGCCCTTTTTGCGCGCAAAGTCGATGAAGGCGGCTTCAGGGTCTAATGGCTGAGGCCCCGTGAAGGTAAAATCAAAACCGAACTGGCCAGCCGCATGCAGGAAGCTGGCGCAGACGTTGTTGCCGTCGCCTGCCCAGACCACCTTTTTGCCGGCTATAGGGCCGCGATGTTCTTCGTATGTCATCACATCGGCCATGATCTGGCAGGGATGCGTGCGGTTGGTCAGCCCGTTTATCACAGGCACTGTGGCATGTTCGGCCATTTCCAGCAGCGTTGCCTCTTCAAAGGTGCGGATCATAATCAGATCAACATAGCGCGACAGAACGCGGGCCGTATCTGCAATTGTTTCGCCATGGCCAAGCTGCATTTCTTTGCCAGACAGCACCATGGTCTGCCCGCCCATTTGCCGCACGCCCACATCGAACGACACGCGGGTGCGGGTGGAGGGTTTCTCAAAGATCAGCGCCACCATGCGGCCTGCCAGCGGCTGATCATCATCAGGCGCGCCCTTGGGCAGACCACCCCGAGCGGCCTTCATCGCGTGGGCCGAATTGATCATCGCGCGCAATTCGGCGGCTTCGCTTTGGTGGATATCTAGGAAATGCTTCATGGGTTTGGCCTAATTGACAAGAGCTGGGGACTATCCGCCCCCAGACCCCGAGGATACTTACAGAGCAAGGAAGCAGGCAGTCAAGTTGAAGCTTCCAAAGCGATTGCGGCGCGGTCTAGGCGGGTAAGGGCCTCGGTTATATCTGCGTCTTCGATGTTCAGCGCAGGCAAAAGGCGCAATACGTTGTCGGCGGCGGGTACAGTCAGCAGGTTCTGCGCGTAGGCCGCTTTGACCACATCGGTATTGGGGGCCACGCATTTAAGGCCCATAATCAGACCTTGGCCGCGAACCGCTTCAAAGACTTTCGGGTGGCGCGCGCAAAGGCTTTCCAGCCCTTGAGCAAACAGCGCACCTTTGCGGGCAACCTCGGCAAGAAAACTGTCTTGCCCGACAATGCCCAAAACAGCGGCCCCGACGGCGCAGCCCAAAGGGTTGCCGCCATAGGTCGAGCCATGGGTGCCAGCCGTCATGCCGCATGCGGCGTTTTCGGTGGACAAAACTGCGCCAAGCGGGAAACCGCCGCCGATCCCCTTGGCCACCATCATGATATCGGGGGTGATCCCTGCCCATTCATGTGCAAACAGGCGGCCCGTGCGGCCCATGCCGCATTGCACCTCGTCAAATATCAGCAATGTCCCCGTTGCATCGCAGATATCGCGCAGGCCCTTAAGACATTGATCGGGAACAGTCCGAATGCCCCCTTCGCCCTGCACGGGCTCAATCATCACGGCGCAAGTTTTTTCCGTAATGGCGGCGCGAATGGCGTCATGGTCTGCCCATTTGATTTGGGTAAAGCCCGGCATTAACGGGCCAAAGCCTTTGGTCATTTTTTCTGACCCAGCGGCGGCAATGGCCGCTGTCGAGCGGCCATGAAACCCGCCTTCAAATGTGACGATTTCGGTGCGGTCAGGCTGGCCTTTGTCATAGTGATATTTGCGCGCCATTTTAATGGCAAGTTCGGCCGCTTCGGTGCCTGAATTGGTGAAAAACACCGTATCGGCAAAGGTTTGATCGACCAGCATTTGCGCAAGCTGTTCTTGCTGCGGGATGCGGTACAGGTTCGAGACATGCCAAAGCTGCCCCGCCTGCGCCGTGAGTGCCGCCACCAGCGCCGGATGTGCATGGCCCAGCGCATTCACCGCAATACCAGCGCCAAGGTCAAGGTATCGCGCGCCGTCCAAGGCCGTCAGCCAAGAGCCTGCGCCAAAGGTAAACTCTAGCGGGGCGCGGTTGTAGGTCGGTAGAACGGGGGGGATCATAGCGGTATCTTTCGCAAACAAAGCCTAGGCCTAGCCAAGACGGTGGAATTGGTCAACGGGGAAAGGCGCGCGGTGGGTGACGCAGGGGCGCGCAAAGAGAAAGCGTCAGATCTGGCGGCGGCGAAAAGGGGGCGCATTGGTTTGTAATGCGGCACAAATATCCAAAGCTTTGCCACCTGTCTAGCCCGTCAACCGCGCGGCGAGTTGGTTTTGCCGCTCCACCACGCCCGCAAGGTCAATCGTGACCATCTGCCCGGCCCGCACAACCCGCCGCCCTTCTACGATTAAATCGCGCACGCGGGTAGGGCCGCACAGGATTAGGGCGGCGACCGCATCCCATGTGCCAGCAGCCTCAACTCCGGACACATCCCAAATTGCGATATCGGCGCGTTTGCCCACTTCGATCGACCCGCAATCACTGCGCCCCAGCACCTGCGCGCCGCCAATGGTGGCCAGTTCCAGCGCAGCGCGGGCGGAAAAGGCATCTGCCCCAAACATGACGCGTTGCAAAAGCATCGCTTGGCGTGCCTCGGCAATCAGATTGCCTGCGTCATTGCTGGCAGATCCGTCCACACCAAGGCCAACCTTCACGCCAGCATTGCGCAGCGCACGCACGGGCGCCACGCCCGACCCAAGACGGCAGTTGGAACAGGGACAATGCGCCACACCCGTGCCCGTGCGCGCGAAAAGGTCAATCTCGCTGGCGTCCAATTTCACGCAATGCGCGTGCCAAACATCCGCGCCTGTCCAGCCCAGATCTTCGGCATATTGGCCTGGACGGCAGCCAAACTGCGCCAGGGAATAGGCAATATCTTCATCATTTTCGGCCAAATGGGTATGCAGCATGACGCCCTTATCGCGCGCAAGCAGCGCCGCATCGCGCATCAAATTGCGCGAAACGGAAAAGGGCGAGCAAGGTGCAATCCCCACCCGCACCATCGCGCCATCAGCTCTGTCATGAAAGGCATCAATAACGCGGATGCAGTCGTTCAAAATTGCGGCCTCGTTTTCCACCAAACTGTCGGGGGGCAGACCGCCCGCACTTGTCCCAATGCTCATAGCCCCGCGCGTTGGGTGAAAGCGCAGGCCAACCGCGCCCGCCGCCGCGATGGTATCATCCAGCCGCGCACCATTGGGAAACAGGTATAAATGATCTGATGTCAGCGCGCAGCCCGACAGCGCCAGTTCGGCAAGGCCTACTTGGGCCGAGATAAACATCTCCTCTGGCCCAAACCGCGCCCAAATAGGATACAGCGCTTTCAGCCAGCCGAACAGCAGCGCGTCTTGGCCCGCAGGCACTGCGCGGGTTAGGGTTTGGTAAAGATGGTGATGTGTGTTCACGAGCCCCGGAGTTACAACACAGCCGCGGGCCGAAATCACTTCGCCCTGCGTCGCCAGCCCCTGCCCCACGCCCGCAATCACCCCGCCACGGATCAGCACATCGCCGCCTGCAATCTCGCGCCGCGCTCCGTCCATGGTCACAACCACATCCGCGCCTTTGATTAGAGTTTCCTGCATATCGCCTCCGCCCTGCCCGTTCGGAGGATGACATTCACCTGACAGAATCGGGCCAAGGGCTCAGGTGCGCGGACAGCATAGCAAAACTATTCGCGCCTTAAAGCCCTTTCACATTGACATAAATACCTCGGGGGTAAGCCTGTGACGCCACGCGTCACGGGCAAGGCGGCTGGCCCCCTTATCCGTTCAGCAGAGCCATCGCCTGCGCATGAACAGCGGTATTTGCAGCGGCCAGTATCTGCCCGCCGTCATGGGCGGGGCCGCCTTGCCAGTTGGTCACCACGCCGCCTGCCGCCGTAATCACTGCAATGGGTGCCTGCACGTCATAGGGTTGCAGACCAGCCTCGATCACCAGATCAATCTGGCCCGCAGCGATAAGGGCATAGGCATAGCAATCTGTGCCATAGCGGGTCAGTTTTGCGCAAGCAGAAACACGCCGAAAAGCGTCACCTTCGGCCTGCGTGCCAACTTCGGGGAAGGTAGAAAACAAGATCGCATCGGTCAGGGTGCGCGGTGGGCGCGTCTTTAGGGCGCGCACCCCTAACGGGCCATTTGTGGTGGCGCGTCCAAGGCCGCCTTCAAACCGCTCGCCGATAAAGGGTTGGTCGATAATTCCGTAAATCGGCCCCTCCACATCGCGCACAGAAATCAACACGCCCCATGTCGGGGCGCCTGCAAGATAACTGCGCGTGCCATCAATTGGATCAAGCACCCAAGTCAGGCCCGATGTGCCCGCCTTTGGCCCAAACTCTTCGCCCAAAATTGCATCATCAGGGCGGCGGGTTGCCAGTATGGCGCGCATCCGCTGTTCTGACAGCCGATCTGCCACTGTGACAGGATCGAACCGCCCAATCTCTTTATTATCAGCCGCCAAGCCTTCGCTGCGGAAATGCTGCAAAGTCGCCACGCGGGCGGCATCTGCCAAGGCATGGGCGGTTGCGAAAATGTCTTCGCGCGTGGACTGTGACAGCATGGCATACCCCAAAACAAATACCCCTGCTCGCATAGGAGACAGGGGCAATTTGGTCAAGCTGAAGGCGAGGTTAAGCTGCTTCGGACAAAACGCGCGCCAGATCAAACAGACGGCGACGTTGCGCCTCGGGGATCAAGTAATACGAACGCACCAAATCCAAAGCTTCTTTGTCAGCCATTATGTCGGCCTGCGCAGGGGTAGGTGCGCTGCCTTCACTTAGACCTTCAAAGAAAAAGGAAATCTCAACGCCCAGGGTTTCTGCGATGTCCCAAAGACGCGACGCGGAAACACGGTTCATGCCCGTTTCATATTTCTGAATCTGCTGGAATTTGATACCAACTTTGTCAGCCAATTGCTGTTGGGTCATACCTATCATCCACCGACGATGGCGAATACGTTTGCCCACATGTATATCAACTGGGTGCTTCATAGATTTGTCCGATTTCATTGCTAAGTTGGATATCATTCGCCTGTGGTAAAGATTTTTTCCATACCCACTTACGCATTGCAAAACTAATCTAAAGTCTTTTTTATATATACTTTAGTATATTACTTATGGTTGATACAGGCAGAAAATGCGTTAACTCGCGCAGTTATGGTTGGGTTGCCTTGGCCGGTCGATCAATCTACCTAAGGGTGTTAACCTACCTCACCTAGGTCTGCGCCAAAAGTTTACGCGCAAAAGGCGCTGTCTGCCGCAAGTTTGCGCATAATGCGAACGATTCTAGGAAATTTTACTACAAGCACGGAAATTCCAAAACCAAAGGGGCACAAGTCCGTGTTGCGCATCCCGCATGATTCGCTGAAATTGCCACTACGGCCGACTAAACTTAGATCATATTGGGGTTGATCGCGATGAAAGCATGGCAAGTCCAAGAGTTGGGCGCAGCGCTAACGATGGCCGAAACGCCAATACCGCAGCCTGCAAAAGGCGAAGCTCTTATCGCCATACGCGCGTGCGGGTTGAACCACGCCGATTTGCTGATGCAATCGGGGCGCTATCAAGAACGCCCCGCCTTGCCAATGACGCTGGGAATGGAAGTGGCAGGCACAGTGTTGGCGCTTGGCCCGCGCACAATCGGCCCCGCCATTGGCGCGCGGGTTGCGGCATTTATTGGCAGTGGCGGATTGGCCGAGGCGGCGATTGCCCCTGTCAATCAATTGATCGCACTGCCAGACAGCGTAGATAATAGCGTGGGCGCGGCATTTCAAATTGCCTATGGCACTTCGCATTTGGCGCTGGATCATAAGGCGCGCTTGCAGGCAGGGGAAACCCTGCTGGTGCTGGGCGCGGCGGGCGGGGTGGGTCTAACGGCGGTTGAAATTGGCAAACGCATGGGCGCACGGGTGATTGCCGTGGCGCGCGGCGCAGATCGGCTGGCCGTGGCGCAGTCTGCTGGGGCCGATGTTCTGATTGACAGCGATACCCCCGACTTAAAGGGCGCTTTGCGTGCGGCGGGCGGGTTCGATGTGGTTTACGATGCTGTGGGTGGGCCTGCCTTTATGGCCGCGCTATCTGCCACGCGCCCCGAAGGGCGGCTGCTGACTATTGGATTTGCGGGGGGCGAAGTGCCCCAAATCCCTGCCAATCTGCTGCTGGTGAAAAACCTATCGGCCATGGGTCTGTATTGGGGCGGCTATTTGAAATTTGCCCCCCAAGTGCTGACGCAAAGCCTGACGCAGGTTTTAGATTGGATCGCGGCGGGCGAAGTGCGCCCGCACATCTCGCACCAAATCCCGTTCGAGCGCGCACCCGAAGGGTTAGAACTGCTGCGAAGCCGCACCGCCACAGGCAAAGTGGTAATCACGCGGCCGTAGCGGTGGATTTTTGCGCGGCGCGCAGCCGATACGCCTGCCGTATCATCCCCGCCAGCGCGGTTATCGCATGGGAATGCACAGGATCTGCCACATAAAGATTGATCTTGACCGCCCCCAAATGGGGCAAAGCTCCGCCGTGGTTAATCCGCTCAACCGCTTGGGGTTCTGACCCTGCCAGCACTGTATGCACTGCCAAATCGGCCGAAACCGAAGCCTCGACCGCCCGCGTACTGCCACCATCGACGGCCATTTCCCATGGGATACCGCGCGTGTCCAGCGCGGCCTGCACGCCCGCGCGGAAATAACAGCGCTGCTCGAACGCAAGCCGCAAGGGCCGCGCCTTCCATGCGCTGCCGCCAACAGCCCCAATCCACACCAGTGGTAGTTCCGCTACTGTCTCGCCGCCCGCATCGGCACGCGCCTCGGTGGTCAGGATCAAATCGCATTCCCCTTGGGCAAATTGTTCCTTTAGTGTTTTAGTAAAGGACGAATTCAGCCGCACCCGCATTTTAGGATACTCAGCGTTGAACGCCTTTAGCACGGGGGGAATCGCGGGGTAGACAATATCGTGCGGCACACCGAGGATAATTTCGCCTTCTGCCTCGGGCGTGGTTAGCCTTGTGAACACCTCGTCATTCAGGGCCAGCATCTTGCGGGCATAGCCAATCAACTGCTCCCCCGCCGCTGTGGGGGCCAATTTGCGCGTGCTTCGATCTAACAGCGGCAAGCCCAGAAAATCCTCTAACCGCTTGATCTGCATCGAAACTGCCGACTGTGTTAGGTTCAAAAAACCCGCCGCGCGGGTGACACCGCCGGCGTCAATAATCGCCACGAAAGACCGCAGGGATACCAGATCGAGATTGCGCATATATCACAAACCTTGATGTTAAGTTTCAAGAACATTCGTTTTCGGAATATGCACGGGTGTGTTAGAAAGATCAAGTTCGGTGATGCGGGCAGCCGCTTGCATCACGCAAACTAATAAAATGTACCATTAAGGAAACACTATGTTTGCCGCAATTGGCCACAGCGCCACCCGCCCCTCGATCCTGTCCTCGCTCTTGGGCGCGTTGCCCTATCTGCGCGTCGCTCCTTCGGTTGCCGCATCGCGTGCGCGCCTTGCTGATATGGACGACGCCATGCTTGCCGATATTGGCCTGTCTCGCGGCCAAGCCCGCGCCGAGGCTGCCCGACCCATTTGGGACGTTCCCGCCAACTGGCGCGCGTGAGCGCAGGCGCGCAGGCGCACTCAATTTTTCTGAATATTGGCACTTGAAATATAGGTTTCAGATGGCAATATTAGCGCCATACGGTGCATTTCCGCGCCGCCCACCCTAGCGGAGGCTTTTATGGCTGACTATCAGACGATCCGGACAATCGGCGCGGGCGCCCGGACCGCCGAGATTGATGTTGGGCTGCGCGCCCACATGAACAAAGTATACGGGCTGATGTCCGTGGGCATGTTGCTCACTGCGGCTGTTGCATGGGGCGTTGGTACCAATGAGACACTGCTAAACGCGATTTTCGCAACGCCTTTGAAGTGGGTGGTGATGTTCGCGCCGCTGGCGATGGTTTTCGCCTTTGGCGCGCTGATCAACCGGATGTCGGTGGCTGCAGCTCAGCTGTTCTTCTACGCCTATGCATCGCTAATGGGCCTGTCGCTTTCGTTCATCTTCGCCGTTTACACGGGCACATCGATTGCGACCACGTTCTTGGTGACCGCCATCGCCTTTGCGGGGCTTAGCCTGTACGGCTATACCACCAAGCGCGATTTGTCGGGCATGGGCACGTTCCTCATGATGGGCTTGATTGGCCTTATCGTGGCTTCGATCGTGAACATCTTCCTTGCGTCTTCGGCGCTGGCCTTTGCTGTTTCGGTGATCGGCGTGCTGATTTTCGCAGGTCTGACTGCCTACGACACGCAGTCGATCAAGAACGAATACATCGCCCACGCAGAACACGGTGATGAGGCTTGGATGGGTAAATCGGCCATCATGGGCGCGCTACGCCTGTATATGGACTTTATCAACATGTTCATGTTCCTGCTGCAATTCTTGGGTAACCGCGAATAAGCAGCGCATGATCGCAATAGAAGAAAAGGCCACGGGAAACCGTGGCCTTTTCTATTGTGCCAAGCGCTGCCGCCGATGCCCATGAAAAAACCGCGCCATTTCTGGCGCGGTTTCAAACTGATAGACTGGCAATCGATCTTACTTGATCTTGCCTTCTTTGTATTCGACATGCTCACGCTTGACGGGGTCGTATTTCTTGACAACCATTTTGTCCGTCATGGTGCGCGCATTTTTCTTGGTCACATAAAAGTGCCCCGTGCCTGCCGTCGAGTTCAGACGGATCTTGATCGTCGCCGGTTTGGCCATGGTAAGTCCCCTTCAGCCCAAAGCTACGCCTTGGTGGAATGTTTAAGCCTGCCTTTTAGCCAAGGCACAAGCAGAGTCAACAGAGAAACGCTGCAAAAGTTGAAAGGTTGGATGCCTGCGGCGCAGGTATTTGTATCAGTATGAAAGAAAAACGCCTTTGGTTTTCGCACTGATACAAATACCTTCCGCGAAGCGTCCGCCCTTGGGGCAAAGCTAAGCGGAAGTTTTGCGCGGATGGCCTATAAGCCGGATTCTGTCCAAGGGTCACCCCTTTGGATGATCATTCCTCTGCCAACCGTGTTGCCACGGCGGTCAAGCTGCCAACCCGGGCCTTCGGGCTGAAGTTCCCTGTGGAGGTCTCCGCCCGCCCCCGAGTAAGACTCGGGGGCACATGGGCAGACCTTTCCACGCAAGGCCCCTATTCGGCATTGCTCCGGGTGGGGCTTGCCATGCCAGTCTTGTTGCCAAGCCTGCGGTGGGCTCTTACCCCACCTTTTCACCATCACCGCTGATCCGCAGGGCTTACGCCCCGCACAGCGGCAGACTTTTCTCTGTGGCGCTTTCCCTGAGGTTGCCCTCGCTGGGCGTTACCCAGCACCCTTTCTTCATGGAGTCCGGACTTTCCTCGAAGGCACGCCCCCGCGATCATCCAGCCATCCGCGCAAGGGGCGCTTTAGGCCAAGGCGGGCCTTGGGTCAACGGCTAAGAATTTGGGGCAAAGCGGCGGGCCAAGTCGCTGGCGAGAGCCGCGTCCCAGCCATCCAAAGCACCCCGCGCCCATGGGCGAAAGCGCAGACGAAAGGATGCCAGCAGCGCACCCACGGGCGCATCGGGGTAGCCAAAAGCGCGCGCGGCTGGAAGGAACGCCGCTGGATCTGCGGGGACATCTGCCTGCGGCCAAACTGACAGGCCCGCGCGGGCCAAACGCTGCCAATCAAACCGCGCGCCCGGATCGCCTTTACGCGTGGGGGCCATGTCGGAATGGGCAATCACATTTGCGGGCGGGATACCCCAACGCGCTATAACGCCGCGCAGCAAGGTTTCCAGCCCGTCCATTTGGGCGGCGGCAAAGGGGTGATCGCCCCTATTAGCCATCTCGATCCCAATGGAATGGCTGTTGATATCCGCAATGTCAGCCCAACACCCTGCGCCCGCGTGCCATGCGCGCTGCGCCTCGCCCACCAAAGCCTCGGCATGGCCTGCTTCATCTATCAGCCAATGGGCAGATACTTCATGGGCGGGGTCGCAAAGCCGCGCCCGCGCCTCGGCGGCAGTGGCCATAGCAGTGTAATGCAGCACAATCAGGCTGGGGCGCGCATGATCTTTGCGCGTCCCAAAGTTGGGCGAAGGAAAGTCCCCGCTTATGGCACAACCGCGCGGTAAGGGGATGGATCCCAGCCGCAAGCATACCCATCGCCGTCAGGATCCACGCCCAAGCGGTCGCGATCTGGCCCGCCTGCGGCCAAAAACCCCTCTTGCGCCAGGTCGGCGTTGGCATATGGCGCGCAGGCCACTTCAACCTTTTTAAACTTAAATGGCGATCGGCGGAACAATTTCACCCCCACTGGGTGCTGCGTGGCCAAAGCATATTCCACGATGCTGGGGCCGACGTGACCTGTGCGCTGCGGCAAAGCACCAGGTTGGTCAATTTGGTATTGGGCGCGATTACGCTCGATGCGGGCCCTATCGCTTTCGATGGTTTCGCGGGCAGCCACAGCATCAAAATCTTGTTCATCCGACACGCCGCCCACTGCCGCCATTTCTGACACCGTTTCGGTTATGCCTGCAGGCGCATTGCCGCGCGGGCGTACGGCAGCCAATTCACCATTTGCTGCGGGGGCAAGGGGAGCAGCCCCAATCACCCGCCCTGCGTTCGGATCCAAAGGTACCACAGGGGCCAATGGCACTGCTATGCTAGAGACTGGGGCAGGCTGCGCGCCGCCCAAAAGGGCAGCTTGTTCCTGCAAAGATCGTGGCGCAAGCGGGTTAGGATTGACGCCGCCCGTTGCCGCGCCGCCTTGTGCAGTTACAATGGCCGCTGCTGCGCCTGCCGCACTAAAACCGCCCGCAGCGGGCAATATACCAGCACCCGCCGAAAGCGGCTGGGCCAAGACCGCTTGGCGGTTGGCGATATAGCTATCGTAATCTTGAAATCCCACGCCCAGACCCGAATCTGGAACAGCAGGCGAACAAGCCGCCAGCCCTAGGGCGGCGAAAACCAAATGATATGCACGCATTTTTGCCTCGGTCGTTTATTATTTTGACGACCTTCTACCACCATTTTTCGGCTTTGGCCACAAATCCTGCTGATTTCTCTAAAACATAGGCGTGATTCAGCAAATCGGCCTCACCCCAAGCGCGGCCAATCAGTTGCAGGCCCAGC
The DNA here is from genome assembly GCA_945862435.1 of Pseudorhodobacter antarcticus. GTDB lineage: Bacteria > Pseudomonadota > Alphaproteobacteria > Rhodobacterales > Rhodobacteraceae > Cypionkella > Cypionkella antarctica_C. The sequence continues at coordinate 26,580 of CAMAXX010000014.1, read as the reverse complement.
GGCAAGCCCTTGGAATCCAACCCCATCGGCACGGATATACCTGGCAATCCTGCAAGGTTTAGCGTGATGGTGAACACATCGTTCAGATACATTTCCACGGGGTCGCTCGTACCTTGCTCGCCCAGACCAAAGGCAGCCGTGGGCGTGGCAGGGGCCAAGATGCAATCCACGCCAGCCGCAAAAGCCAGTTCAAAATCACGCTTGATCAAGGCGCGCACGCGGCGCGCGCGGTTGTAATAGGCATCATAAAATCCCGCCGACAGCACAAAGGTGCCCACCATTATACGGCGCTGCACCTCGGGGCCAAACCCCTCGGCCCGCGTCTTTTCATACATTTCGGTAATGCCATCGCCTGCAGCCAGCGCGGCGCGGTGGCCATAGCGCACCCCATCATAGCGGGCAAGGTTACTGGAGGCTTCGGCAGGTGCGATGATGTAATAGGTGGGCAGGGCGTATTTCGTGTGCGGCAGAGAAATATCCACGACCTCGGCCCCCGCCGCGCGCAGCATATCTGCGCCGTTGTCCCACATCGCCGCAATTTCGGCCGAAAGCCCATCCATGCGATATTCGCGCGGGATGCCGATCTTTTTGCCTCGAATATCGCCTGTCAACGCCGCCTCAAAATCAGGCAAGGGGATGTCGGCAGATGTCGAATCCTTTGGGTCATGCCCCGCCATCGCCTGCAACATAATTGCCGCATCGCGCACCGATTTGGTCATCGGGCCCGCTTGGTCAAGGCTAGACGCATAGGCAATAATCCCGTAGCGCGACACGCGCCCATAGGTTGGCTTGATCCCCGTGATGCCAGTAAACGCCGCAGGCTGGCGAATTGATCCGCCCGTATCCGTGCCAGTCGCACCAAGGCACAAATCCGCCGCCACAGCAGCAGCCGAACCGCCCGAAGATCCGCCTGGGGTCAGTTTGCGAACGTCTATCTTCCAAGGGTTGACCGCTGGGCCGTAGCAAGAGGACTCGTTAGACGAGCCCATCGCAAATTCGTCCATGTTCAACTTGCCAAGGCACACCGCGCCTGCATCAAACAGCTTAGTCGTAACCGTGCTGTCATACTGCGGCAAAAACCCGCGCAAAATGTTCGATGCCGCCTGCGTAGGCACGTCTTTGATGCAAAACAAATCCTTTATCCCCAAAGGGATGCCGCACAAGCTGGGGGAATCGCCACCCTTCAGGCGCGCGTCAGCAGCCCGCGCCTGCGCCAGCGCAAGTTCGGGGGTTTTATGCACAAAGGCATTCAGCCCGTCGGCTGCATCAATGGCAGTTAGGCAAGACATTGTCAGATCGGTCGCCGATACCTCGCCCTTGCGCAGGGCATCGCGGGCGGCAGAAATAGTCCAAGTCGCGCTCATTCCACCACCTTCGGCACTGCAAAAAACCCCTCGCGCGCGTCAGGCGCATTGGCCAAAACTGCGGCTTGCTGATCGCCGACATTGACCACATCGGCGCGCCGTTTCAGCCGCTGCGGTGTGACGGATGTCATGGGTTCAATGCCCGTCACACCCACCTCGTCCAGTTGCTCCATCAGGCCCAAAATGTCCGAAAGCTTTTGGGCCAAGGCGGGCAATTCGCCCGTCTCTACCCGAATGCGGGCCAGTTTCGCAACTTTGCGCGCGGTATCAATGTCGATGGACATGGGATGCTCCGTTTCAAATGCCCCCCCGTTTACCCGCGCGGGCAGTTTGCCGCAAGGGGCGCTAGGGCGCGCGCCTCGCGGCGAAAAACGTTTTTAACAGGGCTTCGGATTCCTGCGCCCCAATCCCATCATATACCTGCGGCGCATGGTGGCACTGCGGGTGCGAAAACACTTTTGCTCCCACCAGCACCCCGCCCGATTTGGGATCATTCGCGCCAAAATACAGCCGCTCTATGCGCGCCGCCGCAATAGCTGCCGCGCACATCGGGCAAGGCTCTAGCGTTACATACAAATCTGCGCCCGTCAGCCGCTGGGCCCCCAGCCGCGCGCAAGCCTCGCGGATCACTAAAATTTCAGCATGGGCAGTGGGGTCGTTCAATTCGCGCGTGCGATTGCCTGCCTGCGCCAAAACTTCGCCGCCCAGCACCAAAACCGCGCCCACTGGCACCTCGCCCCGCGCGCCCGCCGCCCGCGCCTCGCTCAGGGCGGCCTCCATAAAGGATCTAAAGGCGCGTTGCTCTTTCATACTGATTCAAATACCTTCGGGGTCTGGGGCTGAGGCCCCAGCGCTATCCGCCAAACCTCGCGCAGAGATGCGCCAAGAACAGGATGCCCGCAATGACCGAAAAGACAAGCCCCCCCAAATCTGCCCCCCCCAAATCCGCTTCCGCCCCCGCAGGCGAGCGTATCGCCAAAGTTCTGTCGCGCGCGGGCGTCGCATCGCGGCGCGAGGCAGAACGAATGATCGAACTGGGCGAGGTTTCGGTAAACGGCGCGGTCATCACCTCCCCCGCCCTCAATGTCACGCCTGCCGACAAAATCCTTGTGCGCGGCAAAGCGATTAGCGAACCCGAACCCGCGCGCCTGTGGCTGTATTACAAACCCGAAGGGCTGGTTACATCCGCGTCCGATGAAAAGGGCCGCGAGACGGTTTTCGACAATTTACCCCCCGAACTGCCGCGCGTTATGTCAATTGGGCGGCTGGATTTGAATTCAGAAGGTCTGCTTTTGTTGACCAATGACGGCGGTCTAAAGCGGCGGCTAGAACTGCCCTCAACGGGTTGGCTGCGCAAATACCGCGTGCGGGTGAACGGCAACCCGATGGATCCCGATCTGGAACCCCTGCGCAAAGGGATCGAGGTAGAGGGAGAGCGGTTTCAGCCAATGCAAGTGGTCATCGACCGTATCCAAGGCGCGAATGCTTGGCTAACGGTTGGCCTGCGCGAGGGGAAAAACCGCGAAATCCGCCGTGCGATGGCGGCGATTAACCTAACCGTCAACCGCCTGATCCGCATCTCCTACGGCCCATTCCGATTGGGTGAAATGACGCCCGGTATGGTGGAAGAGGTCAAACCCCGCGTGCTGCGCGAACAACTTGGCGAAAGCGGCGGCAAAGACGCGGGCGATGCCCCGGCCCGTGCGCGGCCCACAAGGTCTTTGCAGCGCGATGCGAAAATGGCCGCCGAACGCAGCGCGGCAATACAAGCCGGCGCAAGCGAGCGCGAATTTACCCGCAAGCCGCGCCCAACCAGCGCGGCCCGCCCTGCTGCGGGCGCAAAACCGCGCCCCAGCGCGCCAAGGGGCGGCCCAAACCGCGGCTGACCCCTGTCCATGTGCCGCAAATCGCCCGCTTTTCCCCCCTTGCCCCCTAGCCGCACGGGGGCAGAATGCTTATAGTTACTCCAGCGGAAACAATCTCCGCGCTTTTGGCCGCTGGAGGCGGCTTGCCAAAATGACACCAAAGCGTCTTCAAAGCCTGTCTTATTACCTTCTGATGGGGCTGATTATTTATGTCTCGGTCTTGGGGGGCTGACTTTATGGCGCAGCGATACAGCGGGAAATACAGCCCAAGCCCTGCGGCAAATGAAACCGCGCCTGTTGCTGTTACCCCCATTCAGCGCCTGCGGCTGATGTTCTTACTGCCCTATCTGTTTTTGGCCAGCGCCTTTTTGGGGGGTGGGCCAAATCAGTTGTTTCTGGGGCTGGGCACCTTTGCAGTGCTGACAGCTTCGGCGTGGGTCACCCGCGAAGGGCTGCGCGCGCAGGCTGAATTTGATGCCCGCAGCATCGCGCGCCCGCCCAAATTGCCGCGCAAACTGCTGGGAAATGTTCTGATGGCGGCTGGGCTTGGCCTGGGCGCTGTGCTTGCGGGACAGCCGATGCTGTATGTCGCCCTGTTCGCGGCAACGGGCGTTGTTTTGCATGGGCTGGCCTTTGGGGCCGACCCGCTGCGCGCCAAGGGGTTGGACGGGGCCTATGATTTTCAAAACGACCGCGTGGCCCGCGCTGTGGAAGAGGCCGAGGCGATGCTGTCCGCGATGGCCGAGGCGATTGCCCGCACCAAAGACCGCGCTTTGGCTTTGCGGGTGGAAACCTTTGCCCATACCGCGCGAAGCCTGTTTCGCAACATCGAAGATGACCCCGGCGATTTGACCGCTGCGCGCAAATATCTGACCGTTTATTTGATGGGCGCACGCGACGCGACAGCCAAATTTGCCGACCACTATGCCAAAACCCGCGATGCCGCCGCCCGCCATGATTACGAAGTGCTGCTGCGCGATTTGGAAACAACCTTCGCCAGCCGCACCAAAGCGCTGATTGGCCAAGGCCGTACGGGGCTAGATGTAGAAATATCCGTTCTACGTGATCGGCTGAAACTGGAAAACTAATCCCCGCGCCAAAGGCGCAAACTAATCCCCGCGCCAAAGGCGCAAACGAAACCCCGCGCCACGGCGCATTTGACACAGGACGCAATGATGAGCACCGACACCCGCACTGCCGCCGCCACCGCCCTTGCCGAAGCGGAAAAGATTACCGCAAATATCCTGCCTGCGCCCAGTACGGCGCTGATTACGCTGGATGACGCCCCCGCCAAAGAAGCCGGCGAAATTCGCAAGCGGATGGACGAGATCGATATGGGCAACACCCAATCGATCATTTCGTTCGGATCGCGCGCGCAGGCTGAATTGCAGGCCATCAGCCAAGAAATGCTGGCAGGGGTCAAGAACAAAGATGTCGGCCCTGCGGGGGATAGTCTGCGCAGCATGGTCACAACGCTGCGCGGTTTTACCGTATCGGAACTGGACGTGCGCCGCGAGCGGGTTTGGTGGGAAAAGCTGCTAGGCCGCGCTGCGCCCTTTGCCAATTTTGTGGCGAAATTTGAAAAGGTTCAGGGCCAGATTGATATGGTCACGAACGATCTTTTGCGCCACGAGCATACGCTGCTAAAAGACATTAAGTCTTTGGATTTGCTGTATGAAAAGACGTTAGATTTCTACCACGAATTGGCGCTTTATATTGCTGCGGGCGAGGCGAAACTGGCCGATCTAGACAAGGTCAACATTCCCGCAGCCGAGGCAAAAGTGGCCGCAGCCCCAGAGGCTGACCAAGTGATTACCGCGCAAGAACTGCGCGATTTGCGCGCTGCCCGCGACGATCTAGAACGCCGCGTGCATGATCTGAAACTGACGCGGCAGGTGACGATGCAATCGCTGCCCTCCATCCGCTTGGTGCAGGAAAATGACAAATCCTTGGTCACCAAAATCAATTCAACCTTAGTCAACACCGTACCTTTGTGGGAAACACAATTGGCGCAGGCGGTTACGATCCAACGCTCACGCGAGGCGGGAGAGGCGGTGCGCGCGGCCAATGATTTGACCAACGAACTGCTCACCTCGAACGCGGAAAATCTAAAGGAAACCAATCGCATCGTGCGCACCGAAATGGAGCGCGGGGTGTTTGACATTGAGGCCGTGCGCAAGGCGAATGCCACCCTCGTGGCCACGATTGAAGAAAGCCTAAAGATCGCCGACGAAGGCAAAGCCAAACGCGCCAGCGCCGAGGAAGAACTGGTCAAGATGGAGGCGGACTTGCGCGATGCGTTGGTTGCGGCAAAATCACGCGGCACGGCATCGGGCGCGAATATTGGTGGGTCTGTTTAGGTATGGGATTTAGCGCGCAGATGCAGGGCATGGGGCGGGCGGCAATGGCCGCAGCCGCCGTTGGCCTTGCTGCCTGCGCGCCAACGCCCAAGCCCCAATTTGCACCGCCGCCAAGCGCCCCAAGCAGCGAAAGTACCGTGCTTGCGGCCTATTACGCGGGGGTGCAGCAATCGCTTTTGTCCCAAGGCCTGCTGCGCACGGATGGCGGGGGGCCGGATACACCGCTGACCGCTGTAATGCTAGCCAACAATTTTTTGCGCATTGCCATGTATGAAGAACACGGCAAATTCGCGCGTGGAGAGACGCCACTTCTGCTCACACGCTGGTCGGGGCCTGTGCGGGTGGCCCTGAACTTTGGCCCGTCGGTTCCCGCTGCGTTGCAGGCCACCGACCGCGCGCGGATCGCGTCCTATCTGGCGCGGCTGTCGCAGTTGACGGGGCTGTCTATTGGGCTGGTGTCGCAAAACGCCAACTTCACAATTGCCATCACCTCGACAGACGAGCGCCGCGCGCTGGGCCCGATAATCACCGCCGCCCTGCCGCAGATTAACGCGGCCCAAGTGGAGGGCGTCACGGGCATGGATCGCAGCACCTATTGCCTTGTCTGGACACAAAGCAACGCCGCGACCAACAGCTATGAGCGGGCGTTTGTTTTTATCCCTGCCGAGCATCCAGATTTGATGCGGCTGGCCTGTATGCACGAAGAAATCGCCCAAGCGCTTGGCCTGCCTAATGATTCGGGCTTGGCACGGCCATCGATTTTCAATGATGATGAACAATTTGCGCTGCTGACGCGTCAGGACGAGTTGATGCTGCGTATGCTTTACAATCCTGCCCTGCAAAACGGTATGACCGAGGCCGAGGCACACCCCATTATCGAAAGTTTGGCGCGCGACCTTTTGGGTGGCAATACTTAACGGCCCATTGGGCAAGGAGGAAATTATGGTTTTTGGATTTTTAGGCGGCGAATTTGTTGATGTCATCACGTGGCTGGACGAGACGCGCGACACAATGGTTTGGCGGTTTGAACGCCACGGCAATGCGATCAAATACGGCGCAAAGCTGACAGTGCGCGAAGGCCAAGCCGCCGTGTTCGTGCACGAGGGCCAGTTGGCAGATGTGTTTGCACCTGGCATGTATGTGCTGGAAACCAATAACATGCCGATTATGACCACGCTGCAGCACTGGGATCATGGTTTTGACAGCCCCTTCAAATCGGAAATTTATTTCATCAACACCACGCGGTTTAATGATCAGAAATGGGGCACAAAGAACCCCATTATCGCGCGCGATCCCGAATTTGGCCCCGTGCGCCTGCGCGCCTTTGGCAGCTATTCCATGCGGGTGGGTGACCCTGCCAAATTCCTAACCGAGATTGTCGGCACAGATGGCGAATTTACCGCAGATGAGATCAGCGAACAGATCCGCAACATTATCGTGCAAGAAATCAGCCAGATTTTGGCCAAATCGGGCATTCCCGTGCTGGACATGGCGGGCAACACAGCCGATTTGGGCGGGCTGGTGACCACGGCAATTGGCCCCAAAGTCGCCGAATATGGTCTAAGCATTCCCGAATTTTATATTGAAAACATCAGCCTACCCGCCGAGGTGGAAAAGGCGCTTGATAAGCGCACCTCGATGGGAGTGATCGGTGATTTGCACAAGTATATGCAGTTTAATGCCGCCGAAGGGCTCGCACAGCCAAATTCGGCCATGGGGGCCACGATGGGGGCAGCTATGGGCGTAGGTATAGGGGCTGCGATGGGCGCGGGCCAAGCGGGGCCATGGGGCGCAGCACCAGCGCCGGCCGCACCGCCACCTTTGCCGCAGGCTGGCGCGGCATGGCATGTGGGCATAGATGGGCAAACCAAAGGCCCGTATAGCGAGGCAGATTTGGCCACGATGGCCGCCGTAGGCACGCTAACTGCGACCACTTTGGTGTGGTGCGAAGGGCAAGACGGCTGGAAATCCGCGGCAGAAACCGCGCTGGCCAAGCTGTTGAAATCTGCCCCACCGCCGCTGCCAAAGACCTGATATGCAAGGCGATGTGATCGAGGCCCACCGCTGGCCTTGCGAGAAGTGCGGGTCTGACCTGCGCTTTGCGCCTGATAAAGGGCAACTTGAATGCGCGCATTGCGGCCATGTGCAAGACCTGTCCAAACCAGACGCTCGCGCCGAAGGGAATGCTTTTCAAGAGCTTAACCTAAAGCAAGGCCTGGCAAACGATCTGCCCGATGCAGCCAGCGAAGATGTGCGATCCACCAGTTGCCCCAGTTGCGGCGCGGTGGTTGAATTTTCGCAGGCCAACCATGCCGCCAATTGTCCCTATTGTGCAACGCCCGTTGTGGTGGATACGGGCGCGCGCAGGTCTATTAAACCGCAATCGCTGCTGCCCTTTGCCTGGACCGAAAATCAGGCCCGCGATGCGCTATCTAAATGGCTGGGCAGCCTATGGTTTGCACCAAACGGCCTGCTGGAGTACACCCGTAAAGGCCGCGCTATGGCAGGGATCTATGCCCCGTTTTGGACATTTGATGCCGCCACATCGACCCGCTACACAGGGGCGCGCGGCGAGCATTATTATGAAACGCGCACGGTCACAGTAAATGTGAATGGCAAATCCCAGCGGCGCACCGAGCAGGTGCAGCGCACGCGTTGGTATCCAGCCTCTGGCACTGTTTCGCGCGATTTTGACGATGTCATCACCCTTGCGTCCAAAAGTTTGCCGCAGCGTTTGGGAAATGAATTGACCCCTTGGGATTTATCGGAGGCTCAGGCGTATAACCCCGATTATCTGGCGGGGTTTCAGGCCGAAGGCTATACGATCAGCCTTGCCGATGGCTGGATTGATGCCCAAAGCATCATGGCCCGCGTGATTGAAATGGACATCCGCCGCGATATTGGCGGGGACGTGCAGCGGATTGATAGTGTCCAAACCCGTTATGCGGATGAAACTTTTAAACACGTTTTGCTGCCTGTTTGGGCGGCGGCCTATAAATATCGCGGCAAAAGCTATCGGTTTTTGGTGAACGGCCAAACGGGCGAGGTGCAGGGCGAGCGTCCCTATTCCGCATGGAAAATCGGTTTTGCCGTTCTGATAGTTGCCGCCCTGATCTTGGGCGCGATTTACCTAAACAACCCGGAAGATTTGGGCCTGCCGCGCCCAGCCTGGATGGATAGCTTGCGCAGTTAGGGGGCGGATGCCGCCCCCTCGATCCTCCCCCCCCCGCAGCATATTTAGGGAGTTAGGAAGATCTATGAAGCTTGGACTTCCTAACTCTGGAAATATCCTGAGGGGGTGAGGGCCAAAGGCCCGAGGGGGCGGCATACGCCCCCTATTTTCGGATCGTGTCGCCCAATTGCAAAACGGGCAGCAATTCAATCACCTTACCGCCCGATATCAGCGCACCATCGTGGTGCGGTTTGCCCACCACTATTTCCGCGGCCTTGCTGCCAATTTCGCGGCGACAGGCATCCATAGTGGCCAGTCTTCGCGGCAAGCCATCCAGCAGTTCTACGCCGTTAAAGCCCGCAAGACCCACGCGATTTGGCACGTCAATGCCAGCGTCTAGGCAGTAAAGCAGGCCACCCGCGCCGATCATATCATTGGAATAATACAAAAAATCTACATTTGGGCTACGACGCAGAACGGCTTCGGTCATCTCGCGCCCTTTCAGCAGGGCCGATCCGCCTGAATAAAACTCGCGGTCAATCAGCGGCACACCTGCGTTTGCCAGTGCCTCTTCAAAGCCTTCCAGCCGTTTGCGCGCGCGGTGGTCATAAGGCATCATCGTGCCCAGAAAGGCGATGTTGCGATAGCCTGCGTCCAAGATCGCGTCGGCCATTTGGCGGCCTGCACGCCGGTGCGATATACCAACGGCGCTATCAATTGCAGGCCCGTCTATATCCATAATCTCGACCACGGGAATGCCTGCGCGGGCCAACATGGCCCCTGCCGCATCGGTGTGTTCTAGCCCTGCCAGAATAACCCCCGATGGGCGCCAAGACAGCATTTCATACAGCACGGCTTCCTCGCGTTCGGGCGAATAATTTGTAACACCCACAACGGGTTGCAGGCCCGTATCTTCCAGCGTTTCGGAAATACCGCTCAAGACTTCAGGGAAAACCATGTTCGACAGGGATGGAATGATAACACCCACCAAATTCACCCGCTGGCTGGCCAGCGCACCTGCAATCTTATTGGGCACATAGCCAAGGCGGCGCGCGGCTTCTAAAACGCGCTCTCGCGTGGCACCCGACACATCTCCGCGATTGCGCAGAACACGGCTGACCGTCATTTCGCTAACGCCCGATGCTTCTGAAACATCGCGCAGCGTGAGGGCGCGTTGGGGGTCTGACTTGGTCACAAGATTACCGGGTGCTAGAGCAATTACCCCTGTCTAGCGCCATTTGCCCCCTTGTCCAAGCGCAGAATATACCATATGTTAGCGATAACAGTGGCAAAACTGAACGATATCCTGCGCGTCCTGCAAGCTCTCAACCCAGACACAACGGAAACCAAGGGGGAGTGGTGGGCCAAATTCACTCCCCCTTACCTTTTTTCGATAAGCAGTTGCACGCCACGCGCCTTTCGCGCAATAAGGCACATACGTTACTGCTATTTGGGGCCCCGTAGCTCAGGGGATAGAGCGGCCGCCTCCTAAGCGGCAGGTCGATGGTTCGAATCCATCCGGGGTCACCATAGGAAATTTCAAAATTTATAGCAGCCTTGGGGTTGAACAGAATAGCTTTGTTCTTAACTACCGCACACCACTTTGAGTGCAAAGTTCGGAATGTTCGCCCTCGGGCGCAACATACCTAAATAAAATGACGAGGGATTGAATGGACTTTCTTATGCCGTTTCTGGTGTCACCCTTCCTTGGGACTCCTACTTATTTCTGGCTGATTTTTATCGGTCTTGTGATCGCGCTTTTGGTCTTTGACCTTGGGATTCTGCACAAGGAGGATAAAGAAATTTCCGCCAAGGAAAGTTTTGTGCTGTATGGCGGATACGTGTTTATCGCGTTTCTGTTCGGCCTGTGGGTCTGGTACACGCGTGGCATGCAATCGGGGCTAGAGTTTTTTACGGGCTACGTGATTGAACAATCCCTTGCGATGGACAATATTTTTGTGATCGCCACGATCTTTACTTACTTCGCAGTGCCGCGCAAATATCAGCATCGCGTTCTGTTCTGGGGCATTATCGGTGCGATTGTCATGCGGGCGATTATGATTGGCTTGGGCGCGGCGCTGGTCAGCCAATATCAGTGGATTTTATATCTTTTCGGCGCGTTCTTGGTCTTTTCGGGCGTGAAGATGTTTTCATCCAGTGACGAAAACAACGATCTGGAAAACAACGCGGTTTTGAAGTTCGTCAAAAAGCATTTCCGCGTCACCAATGAATTCAAAAGCCATGACTTTACTGTAAAGCAACCCGATCCGAAAACGGGCAAAATGGTCACTTGGCTAACACCTTTGGCAGTCGCGCTGATTTTAGTAGAATTTGTGGATTTGATTTTCGCAGTTGATTCTGTACCGGCAATTTTTGCGGTCACGCAAGATACGTTCATCGTCTACACGTCGAATATTTTCGCTATTTTGGGGCTGCGCAGTTTGTTCTTTGCACTTGCCGCCGCAATGCACCGCTTTAGTTATCTGAAATATTCGCTGGCGATTATTCTGGTTCTGGTGGGGATCAAGATTTTCTTGGTGCCGCTAGGTATCAAAGTACCGACCGCCATTTCGCTGACCCTAACCTTGGGAATTTTGGCGGCAGGAATTCTTTTCTCCCTTTGGAAAACGCGGGACGAAAAGACCGCCTAAATAAAAAAGGCCCCCAATCGGGGGCCTTTTTTAGGCGTCCAGATGTTCTACATTCAACGCATTTGCCTGAATAAACTCGCGCCTCGGCTCGACCACATCGCCCATAAGTTTGGTAAAGATGTCATCCGCCTCGGCCAGATCATCGACCTTCACTTGCAGCAACGTGCGCGCTTCCGGGTCTAGGGTGGTTTCCCAAAGTTGTTCTGGGTTCATCTCGCCCAGACCTTTATAGCGTTGCAGGGTCAGACCTTTTTCGCCCTCGGCCAGAATGGTTTTCAGCAGGTCAATCGGGCCGAAAACCATCTGCTCGCGGTCTTTGCGCACAAGCCTTGCAACATCGCGGTACACATCGCGGCTGTCTTTTGAGGTGGTCGCCAAACGCCGCCCCTCGCCAGACCGCAGAACAGCGCCGTCCAGTGTGCGCAACTCTTCTACCCCGCGCAAAATGCGCGATAGGCGAATGCCACTGTCTTGGGTAATCCGCCCCGTCCAGCCCTTTTCATATTCGGCAGCGACAAGGTTTAGCCGTGCGGCCACGCTATCTGCCAGCCCCTGCAAATCGCCATCAGCGCGGCCTGCGTCAAAGGCCCCTGCCAGCGCGGCCTGTTCCAAAATGGCGCGCGGATAATGGGTGGGGAAGGCATCCAGAATACGGCGGAATTGGCGCGCGGCCTCGATCACGCGGGCAAGGTCAGCCCCCGCAATTTCCTCGCCCGATTTCAGGCGCAGCACTGCCCCCTCTATCCCCATTTCAATCAGGTAATCTTCCAGCGCAGATTGATCCTTTAGATAAACCTCGGACTTGCCACGCGCCACTTTGTACAGCGGCGGCTGCGCGATATACAAATATCCGCCTTCAATAAGCTGCGGCATTTGGCGGAAAAAAAAGGTCAGCAGCAGTGTGCGAATATGCGCGCCGTCCACATCGGCGTCGGTCATAATGACAACCTTATGATAGCGCAGCTTGCCGATATTGAACTCGTCGCGCCCAATGCCCGTGCCAAGCGCGGTGATCAGCGTGCCAATTTCCTGGCTGGCCAGCATCCGATCAAACCGCGCGCGTTCCACGTTTAGAATTTTACCTTTCAGCGGCAGCACCGCCTGATTGGCGCGCGAACGGCCCTGCTTGGCGCTACCGCCTGCTGAATCACCCTCGACCAGAAACAGTTCAGATTTAGATGGATCGCGTTCCTGACAATCGGCCAGTTTGCCGGGTAGGCTTGCCACATCCAGAGCCGTTTTGCGGCGGGTCAGTTCCCGCGCCTTGCGCGCCGCCTCGCGCGCAAGTGCCGCCTCAATTATTTTGCCCACAATGATTTTCGCATTGGCGGGGTTTTCTTCGAACCATTCAGACAGCTTTTCGTTGACCAGATTTTCGACTGCAGGCCGCACTTCGGATGAGACAAGCTTATCCTTGGTCTGGCTGGAAAATTTCGGATCGGGCGCCTTCACCGACAAAACACAGGTCAAACCTTCACGCGCGTCATCGCCTGTAAAATCGACCTTTTCGCGTTTCGCAATGCCAGAACTTTGCGCATAGGCCCCCACGCAGCGGGTAAGCGCGCCACGAAAGCCTGCCATATGCGTGCCGCCATCGCGCTGAGGAATGTTATTGGTAAAGGGCAGCACCATTTCATTGTAGCTGTCGTTCCACCACATTGCGACTTCAACCGTGATGCCCCCCCGCTCGCCAATCATATAGATAGGGTCGGGCATGATAGATGTTTTGGACCGGTCAAGATATTTCACATATTCCCGCACACCTCCTTCATAGAACAATTCGGTTTGCAAGGCTTCTGCAGGGCGCTCGTCGCGGACAATAATCCGCACTCCTGAATTCAAAAACGCCAGTTCGCGCAGGCGGTTTTCCAGCGTTTTGAAGCTATATTCTAGGTTGGAAAAGGTGCCTTCGGGAATATTGGTTTTTGCCGATGCCAAAAACCGCACTTGCGTGCCTTTTTGCCCAGGCGCTGGCCCTACCTCGTGCACATGCACAGTGCAGTCGCCATGTTCAAACCGCGCGCGATATTCTTTATCGTTGCGCCATACCGTCAGTTCCAGCCATTCTGACAGCGCATTCACCACCGAAACACCCACCCCGTGCAACCCGCCCGAGACCTTGTAGGCATTGCCAGACTCGTCGGTGTTGTTGAATTTCCCGCCCGCATGCAACTGGGTCATAATCACTTCGGCTGCTGAAACACCTTCCTCTTGGTGGATATCCACGGGGATGCCACGGCCATTGTCGCGCACCGAAACCGAGCTGTCAGCATGGATGACCACGGTCACCGCAGTGGCATGGCCTGCCAGCGCCTCGTCTATGCCATTGTCCACAACTTCGTAAACCATATGGTGCAGGCCCGACCCATCGTCAGTATCGCCAATGTACATGCCGGGACGCTTGCGAACGGCTTCTAAGCCCTTAAGAACCTTGATAGAATCCGCATCATACGCGTCGGTTTGTTTCGGCTGGTCGGACATTGAAAATATTCCCCTTTAACACTCGCAATTTATAGCGATTCTGCGGGGGGTTGTCACGCCTTTGCCACAAGATTTAGCGTTTAAAGAAAGGGAATAATCATCCCCACCAGCACCAGCAAAACGCCTGAGCCTACGTTCATCCGCCGCAGTGCGGTCGGGCTGGAAAGCAGTGCGCGCGCGCGGTCTAAAAACAGCGCCAGCAGCAGATTGCCGCCCAATGTGACCCCTGCCGAAATGCCGATAATGGCGGCAATGTCCCATTTGGTCAGCACGGCCAAATCAAAGAACCCCGGCAGCGCGCCCATATAAAACAAAATCGCCTTTGGATTGCCGATCACAGCCGCCACCCCCACTGTAAACCCCGCCCAAAGGCCGGGCTTGGTCATGCGATTATCGCCCGTCAAACTGCCTGCGGGCGCGCGCAGCAGCATGACGCCCATCACAATGAACACCCCCGCCGCCACCCAGCGCAGCAGGCTTAGAATATCGCCATAAACTGTGTGAATCCACGACAGACCCAAAATCGCCGCCAGCGGCCACAGCAAATCACCCAGCGCCACGCCAACGGCCAATGGCCAAGCCGCACGAAACCCACCCGACAGCGCCCGCGCTGTCAGCGCCACCCAAACAGGGCCGGGCACCGCCCAAAGCCCCAGCATCCCCAGCGCGTAAAGGCCCAGTTCGTAAAGTGTGGTATGCATGTGATTTCCTTTTGCCGCAGCCCTAGAACAAATGGCCCAGCAAGTCTACGGGGGCATCAACGGCCAAACCTGGCCCCGCAGCGGCAACGCCCGCAGCTCTTTCGCCTTTTCCATCTTCACCGCCCCTGTCACCGCACCGCGCAAATCGGTATCGGTGATCACATTCAGCGCCGGGGCAAAACCATGTGCGGCATAAACGGCCGCCGTTCCGAAAAGCAAGAAATAGTCAGCCCGCGTGCGGCGCACCTGCGCAATACGCGCGTGCAACATATCCGCCGCAATTCCCTTGCCGCGATGATCTGGATCCGTGGTCACATCGGCCAAACTCGCCACATCCACCAGCGCCCCGCCCAAACGTATGGCCCGCATCATCACTGCCATATGACCGATGATCTGCCCACCCTCGCGCCAGAACAGCTTGAAATGTGGGCGCTGCCGGAAATAGGTGCGCCGCCAAAGTCGGTTGAAAAACAACGCGCCAAAAGCCTCACAATCTACGCCTGTTCCACCGCCGTTTCATCCCAATCGGCGATCATTTCAATCCTAGCGCCCTCACCTGCCCTTCTTCTACAGCAAAGCTTTGTCCACGCGCGCCAAGGCTGTCAAACAGCCCCGGCTCGGTACCTGTCATCAGTGCCTGCGCCCCCAGCGCGCAAATCTCATCATACAGCGCGGCGCGGCGCGCTGGGTCTAAATGCGCCGCGACCTCGTCTAGCAGCAAAATCGGCGCAGCCCCCAAATCCTGCGCCAAGGCGCGTGCGTTGGCCAAAATCAAACTGATCAGCAGCGCCTTTTGCTCGCCCGTCGAGCATTGATCCGCGCGCGCGCCCTTAGCTGCATAGACAGCCTGCAAATCGGCGCGGTGCGGGCCGATCAAGCTGCGCCCTGCTGCCATATCGCGCCCGCGCCCTGCGGCCAAGGCCTGCGCCAGATCTGGTGCATCCTCGCCCACAATGGCCAGTTCGGCCACGGGAAACGCGCCACCTTCTGCCTGCGCCAGTGCAATCCGTGCCAAGGCATGCGCACGATTGGCGCTGATCTGCGCACCTGCCACGGCCATCTGCGCCTCTAGCGCACCGTACCAATGGGCATCTTGCACCTGATCCTTCAGCAACCGATTACGCTCGCGCATCGCCTTTTCAAAGGCCAGCACTGCCTCGGCATGATCGGGTAGAAATGACAGCGCCATGCGGTCTAAAAACCGCCGCCGCGCCTCGGCAGCGTCCAGCCAAAGCCTGTCCATGGCTGGCACCAGCCAAAGCACCCGCAAAATTCGCCCCAGCGCCGTCTGCGGGGCGGCCTTGCCATCGATGCGCACCGCCCGCGCCGCGCCCGCCTCGGCCCATGTTTCAATTTGGTGATCCGCGCCAAGCCCCGCCACATCGGCAGTCACCTTCCAACCCACACCAGCCTGCATACGCGCCAAATCCTCGGCACCTGCCCGCCGCAAACCGCGCCCTGGCGACAGCAGCGACACCGCCTCGAGTATATTGGTTTTTCCCGCACCATTGGGCCCCGAAATCGCAACGGGCCGCCCGTCGAACATCAATTTCGCTGACGCATGGCTGCGAAACTGCGTCAACTGCAAGGCCTTAATAGCAAGCCCGCTCACGCTGTTTCCTTTCACATTGGCGAAAATACCTCACGGGGGCGCGGGGGTGTGTAACCCCCGCTTTTCCCTATCCGCAATTGAACGCCTAAACGCGCATCGGCATCACAACATAAACCGCCGACGTGTCATTGCCCTCGCGCATCAGGGTTGGATCGCCCGACGAGTTGAACATAAACACAGCATTTTCGCGGTCAACTTGGCTGGCAATTTCCAACAGGTATTTGGCGTTAAATCCAATTTCCAAATGCTCATCGCCATAAGCTACGGCGAGTTCTTCCTCTGCCGCGCCCGAATCCGGGGCATTGACCGACAGGATCAATCGGTCTTCGTCCAGCGACAGCTTCACCGCGCGCGAGCGTTCGGACGATACCGTGGCCACGCGATCAACAGCGCGGGCAAATTCGGCAGCGTCCACTTCCAGCCGCTTGGTATTACCCGTGGGGATGACGCGCGTGTAATCAGGGAACGTGCCGTCAATCACTTTGGATGTCAGGGTAATTTCTGGCGTGGCAAAGCGGACTTTGGTTTCAGACACCGACACCGCAATAATGGCTTCGTCATTGTCCAGCAGCTTTTTCAACTCGTTCACCGTTTTGCGCGGCACGATCACGCCGGGCATCCCTGCCGCGCCACTTGGCAAATCGGCGTCAATGCGGGCAAGGCGATGGCCATCTGTGGCCACGCAGCGCAGCTTTTGCCCGCCGTCACCCATGGCGACATGCATATAAACGCCGTTCAGATAATAGCGGGTTTCTTCGGTAGAAATCGCAAATTTGGCTTTGTCGAACAGGCGGCGCAGCACGGGCGCTGGAGCCGAAAAATTGCTCGTATATTCGCTAGACGCCATTACCGGGAAATCTTCACGCGGCAGGGTGGCAAGGCTAAAGGTGCTGCGCCCTGCGGCAATTGTCAGGCGGCCCGATGCGGCATCATCGGTCAAAGCCACCAGCGCGCCATCGGGCAGTTTGCGCACAATCTCGTGCAGCATCACCGCCGAAACCGTTGTTGCCCCCGCGCGCTCAACCATAGCGCCCGCGCGATCTTGCACTTCAATATCCAAATCGGTAGCGCGGAAGGCGACCGCGCTGCCCTCTGCCTCGATCAGCACATTGGCCAGAATCGGGATGGTGTTGCGCCGTTCCACAACTGATTGCGCCTGCGCCAAGGCTTTCAGCAAAACAGCGCGTTCAATGCTTAGCTTCATCAATCCATCTCCTGCACAATCCCAAAGGCACATCATGCACTTGGGAAGGCTAAACTAGCCGATTTCTGCCGTATCGCAAGGCAAAACGCTAGCCCTGAAGTGCGCGGCGCAAACGCAGTAAATCATCCGAAAGCTGGCTGTCGGTTGACATCAAATCTTCAATCTTGCGCACGCCATGCATGATCGTTGTATGATCGCGCCCGCCAAAGCGCCGGCCAATTTCAGGCAGGCTGCGCGGGGTGAGCTGCTTGGCCAAATACATCGCCACTTGGCGCGGGCGCGCAATTACGCGCAGTCGCTTCGGCCCGATCATATCAGACAGGCGAATATTGTAATGTTCGGCCACTTTGCGTTGAATTTCTTCGATGGTTAGCTTTCGATCAGACGCACGCAGAATGTCTGAAAGGCAATCTTGCACCAATTCCAGATTAATCTCACGCCCGACAAGCGATGCAAATGCGAACAGACGCGTCAACGCGCCCTCTAAAACGCGCACATTTGACGTAATGCGATGGGCCAAAAATTCCAAGACGCCTTGGTTAATCACCAAACCCTTATACTGTGCAGCATAATAATCGGCCTTGGTCTGCAAGATGCCAAGCCGTAATTCATAGTCGGTTGGGTGCAAATCCACCACCAAACCGCATTGCATGCGGCTTTTTATGCGGTCTTCCAGGTCTTTGATCTCGCCAGGCGCACGATCTGCCGAAATGATGATCTGTTTGTTCTGATCCACCAAAGCATTGAATGTATGAAAGAATTCCTCTTGCGTCGAATCCTTGCCCGCGATGAACTGCACATCATCCACCATCAGCACATCAACGCTGCGGAAAATCGATTTGAAATCCATGATCTGTTTTTCGCGCAGGGCTTGGACAAACCGATACATGAACTGCTCGGCCGACAGATACAAAACACGCAATTCAGGCTGGCGGGCCTGCAATTCATGCGCAATCGCGTGCATCAGATGAGTTTTGCCCAAGCCGACACCGCCATACAGAAACAGCGGGTTAAAGCTGACCGGCCCACCTTCGGCCACACGGCGCGCGGCAGCATGGGCAAGTTCATTCGGTTTGCCCACAACGAAACTGTCAAAAGTAAAGCGAGCATCCAGCGTTGCGCCGGGCAAAGGTGATTCGGCGCGAAGATCGCGCTTTGCCGCCACGCGCGGCGCGCTGGCTGGCGCCAAGACGCCGACGGACATTTCTTGCCCCAAAACAAACTCTAGCCGCGCTACAGATTGGCCTTCTGCCTGTAGCAGAGCCAGGATCTGATCGCCAAAGTTGCGTTTGACCCAATCACCGAAAAAACTTGTTGGAACAGCAAAAGATGCCACGCCATCAACAAGCCCCTGCAAAACCAAAGGCTCGATCCAGCTGACGTAATTGTTCTTGCCGATTCGCTTTATTAAAGCTTCACGCGAGCGTAGCCAAACCGCAGAAGGCATTACTTGTCCCGTCCCATATCAAACGCATGTGATTGCGTCTTTCATTACTTTATACACAACCCCTACTCGTCCGCATCGTCGGAAAGGTTCGCCATGGCAGCACGCCATAATCGAATTCCATTTTGAACACAGCATCCCTGCCCTTGTCCCAAACACGGGCAAAAGCCGAAAAACAACTGCGGGCAACATGCCCAACTATGATACAAGCCTATGATAAAGAAAGGTTTTAACGCCTTGGGTCTGTTATCTTGGCAGCGACCCTTGATGCAACCTTAGCTTTAGTTTCGGCACGTCCCCTCACGCGATGCGACTCGCTTACCGCATGATAACAAGACCGCAAAGCAAAGCGCAACCGAACTTCTAACTTGACAGGGCTTTGTTTGGGCCGAATCGTCAAAGCTTTTTCAAGGGGTGCAAATGCGCCACGCTGGGGTAAAAACTGCCAAAAAAATGTCAATAAAAATGAAAAAAGCGCAGCCGTTTTCAGCCGCGCTTTTGTCTAAATTGTTCAACCTATTAGGCGGAAACGGCAGCACCCAAGGCCTTGACGCGCGAAGCGAGGCGGGACATTTTGCGTGCCACAGTGTTTTTGTGCATCACACCCTTTGTCACACCGCGCGCCAATTCTGGCTGGGCGTTTTTCAAAGCTTCTGCGGCGACGGTTTGCTGACCAGAAGCCAGCGCCTCTTCCACTTTGCGCAGAAAAGTACGGATACGCGAACGGCGCGCCTTGTTAATGTCTTGACGTGCTTCGGATTGACGGGCGCGTTTTTTGGACTGGGCGGTATTTGCCATGCGAATAATTCCGGATCTGTAGTTCAACTTGAAGCCAGCCAAATAGACGGCTGGCTGCACGCTGTCAACCGCGAAATCCCCGAAAGGCTGCGCGGCTGCGCTGGATTTTTAGCGGTCTTGAAACTGCGCGGGGCGCTTGTCCAAAAAAGCAGCCATGCCTTCTTTTTGATCGAGGGTCGAGAAAAGGGCGTGAAACAGCCGCCGCTCGAACATCAGCCCTTCGCGCAGGCTGGTTTCTTGGGCGCGGTTCACCGACTCCTTAACCGCCATTGCAGCGAGCTGCGATTTCTCGGCAATGCGGGTTGCTGCGGCAAGCGCCTCTTCCAGCAGTGCTGCGGCTTTGACAACGCGCGATACTAGCCCCGCGCGCTCGGCTTCTTCTGCATCCATAAACCTGCCCGTCAGGTGCATGTCCATCGACTTGGCCTTTCCCACGGCGCGGGTCAGGCGCTGCGTGCCGCCCATGCCCGCCACGATGCCAAGGTTAATCTCTGGCTGCCCAAACTTGGCCGTATCAGCGGCAATAATGAAATCGCACATCAGGGCCAACTCGCACCCCCCGCCAAGGCAAAAGCCTGCCACGGCGGCAATGATGGGCTTTCGGATGCGGGCAATCGCCTCGGCCTCTGGCCCAAACAGATCGTCAAAGAAAACTTCGGCAAACCCCTTGCCCGCCATTTCGCGCACGTCTGCGCCTGCGGCAAAGGCACGGTCAGACCCCGTTATAACGATGCAGCGCACCGCGGCGTCCTTGTCTGCCGCGCCCAATGCCTGCGCCAATTCTTGCATCATTTTGGTGTTCAGGGCGTTCAACGCCTCGGGGCGGTTCAGGGTGATGAGGGCGATTTTGTCTTTGATCTGCACAATCAGCGTGTCATAGGCCATGTCGTTTCCTTTTATGATGCCGCTAGCTTTGGCAGCGCGGGCAATAAAAACTAGACCGCCCCGATTGCACGATACGCATAATTTCTGCCCCGCAGGCGGGGCTTAGGCAAGGCTGCCCTTCGCGACCATAGACATGAAAAGTGTGCTGAAAGTACCCCAATTCGCCATCTGCCTGCCGATAATCGCGCAGGGATGACCCGCCAGCGGCAATCGCCTCGCTCAGCACATCGCGGACAATCGGCACAAGGGCAGCCGCATCCTTAACTTCCCCTGCAAGGCGATCTGGCGCGATGCGGGCGCGGTGCAGCACCTCGCAGACATAGATGTTTCCCAGCCCCGCCACGATCCGCTGATCCAGCAATGCAGACTTGATCGGTGTTTTGCGCCCCGCAAGGCGCGCGGCCAAATAGGGGCCGTCAAAACCATTGCCCAAAGGTTCTGGCCCAAGGCCCGCCAGCAGAGGGTGGCCATCTGCCCCAGCGGTAGTCATCAAATCCATCGCGCCAAATCTGCGCGGGTCGTTAAATGTCACCTTTGCCCCGCCCTCCATATGCAGCACGACATGGTCATGCTTTTGCGGCGCGGGGTGGGCGTGGACATACTCGCCCAGCATTACACCCGACACCAACATCCGCCCCGACATGCCCAGATGGATCAGCAGTGTCTCGCCCGTATCCATATCGGCCAGAATGTATTTCGACCGCCGTCGCAACGCCAAAACCCGCGCGCCACTCAACCGCTGCGCCATATCCGGCGGAAAAGGCCAGCGCAAATCTGCGCGATTTACTTCGGCCCGCGCAATTATATGCCCTTCCATCGCGGGCAAAAGCCCAGCGCGCACTGTTTCCACTTCGGGTAATTCGGGCATTTCGGCCTTTGGACATTAGGGCGCATTGAGGCGCGGCAACTTAACCCCTATAAGTGGCAGATGCGCAGTAATCGGCAAGAGCAAATGAACGATACATCCTCTCATCTTGGCACCACCCATTTCGGATTTCAGACCGTGCCCGAGGGCGACAAGGCGGGGATGGTGCATGGCGTTTTCACCCGCGTGGCCAGCAAATACGACATTATGAATGATCTGATGTCGGCAGGGATGCACCGGCTGTGGAAAGACGCAATGATGGATTGGCTGGCACCGCGCGCGGGCCAAAGGCTGCTGGATGTGGCGGGCGGCACGGGCGATGTGGCCTTCCGCTTTTTAGGCCGCGCGGCAGGATCGACCGCGACCGTTTTGGATATGACGGAATCTATGTTGATCGCAGGGCGGCAGCGCGCAGATGCCGAGGCGTTGGCCGCGCGCCTCGACTGGATCGTCGGCGATGCCATGGCCCTGCCTTTTGCAGATAATTCGTTCGATGTTTACACAATTTCTTTTGGCATACGAAATGTTACCCGTATTCCCGACGCGCTGCGCGAAGCGTACCGTGTACTACGCCCCGGTGGGCGGTTGGTGGTGCTGGAATTCAGCCAGATTCCCAATGATTTGGCGCAATGGATCTATGACAGGTACAGCTTTAACGTGATTCCCGTAATGGGGCAGATCGTGGCGAATGATCGCGATAGCTACCAGTATTTGGTTGAATCTATTCGCAAATTCCCAAATCAAGAAAGCTTCGCGGCCATGATCCGTACCGCGGGGTTTGATCTGGTATCTTACCGCAACCTATCGATGGGCATTGCCGCGCTGCATTCGGGATGGAAGATTTAGGTGCGTGGGCCGCATAATATTTGGCGGCTGATCCGCACGGGTGCCACCTTTGAACGCTCGGGCGCGATGGGGGCAGTTTTGCTGGCGCTGGATGCCCCGCCCCAATTGCGGCTGGCGGCCAAGCTTCTGGGTTGGCCGTTTAAATGGCTGGGCCTGCGCGGCGACCCTACTTTGCCGCCTGTGACACGCGCCCTTTCGGCGCTGGGGCCTGCCTATATCAAATTCGGTCAAACCCTTGCCACCCGCCCCGATATCGTGGGCGAAGAGTTGGCAGGACAGCTAAAATACCTGCAAGATAAACTGCCCCCGTTTGGCCTGGCCGAGGCGCGCGCGGCGATTGAGGCGGATTTGGGCCGGCCTTTGACGGATATGTTTGACGAGTTTTCCGAACCTGTTGCAGCGGCGTCAATTGCGCAAGTCCACCGTGCCCGCTTGCGCGCAACGGGGGTCGATGTGGCGGTAAAAGTGCTGCGCCCAGGCATTGAACGCGCCTTTCGCCGCGATGTGGATGCGTTTTACTTTGCCGCCCGAACGATCGAGGTTTTGGCCCCCTTTGCCCGCCGCCTGCGCCCCACCGAAGTGATTGCGCATTTTGAAAGCTTGGTGATGGCAGAGCTTGACCTGCGGCTTGAAGCAGCCGCGGCCAGCGAATTTGCCGAAAATACCAAAAATGACGCGGGCTTTTCTGTGCCTCTGCCCGTGTGGGATTATTCGGGGCGGCGGGTGATGACGCTCGCTTGGGTGAACAGCCCGTCGATGTCCGATAGCGGTGCGATTGAAGCGTTACTTGACGCGGGCGCTGTTGACCGCACTGAATTGGGTGCGCGGGTGTTGCAATTGTTCTTGTCGCATGCGCTGCGCGACGGGCTTTTTCACGGCGATATGCACCAAGGAAATCTGAAAGTGGCCGCGAACGGCGATATCATCGCGCTGGATTTCGGGATTATGGGGCGGATCGATGCCTATACCCGCCGTGTTTATGCCGAGATACTGATGGGCTTCATGCAGCGCAATTATCGCCGCGTGGCCGAGGTGCATTTCGAAGCGGGCTATGTGCCCGCCGACCGCGATATCGACGAATTCGCGCTGGCCCTGCGCGCGGTGGGAGAGCCGATTTTCGGGATGGACGCAACCCGACTGTCCATGTCGCGCCTACTTGGCCATTTGTTCGAGGTGACCGAACGCTTTGGCATGGAAACCCGCACCGAGCTGATTTTGCTGCAGCGCACAATGGTTGTGGTTGAAGGCGTGGCGCGCAGCCTTGATCCTTCTATCAATATTTGGCACGTCGCCCGCCCCGTTGTGGAAGATTACGTGCGCAAGAATGTGGGGCCTGCAGCCCTGCTGCGCGACATCGCCCAAGCAGCGCAAGTGATGGCGCGCTTTGGCCCCCGCCTGCCCCGCCTGATCGAAAACGCGCTGATCGCATCTGGAGATAAAACCAATGCCCCCGAACCGCGCCACACCCGCGCCTATGCTTGGACCGCCTTGGCCTTAATTGGGGGTGTAAGTCTCGGGTATGGGCTGGCCATATTCATCTAATGTGTTGGGCGGGTTTTCGCTGGGCACATCATAGCCTTCGTCCGTATCCGCGCCCCCCAAATCCGCAGTTTCATCCGATTGCGGCGGATCCACGATTTCTGTTTGCGGCGGTGTGGTCGTGCCAGAATTAGGCACAGTGGAAGACCCATTAGATGTGCCATTGCCCGTTTCCGAAGCCGCAGACCCCGCAACACGCAAGGCGGTGACAGATGTTGCGGGCACTTCAATCCCGCCTTCCAGTACCAAAACGGTTCCATTGGGGCCAGACCGCGCCTCTTGAATGCGGGAATATGCCTCAACTGGCGTGGCCTCGCCCAGTTTACGCTCGCCCTGATAGCTTTCTAGGGTGAGGGTATATTTTCCGTTGGGCAAAGGCTCGCCCTTCAGGTCAAATCCCGACCATTGGTGCGGGCCATTGCCCAAGGGGACATCCTCGCGGCCGACAACATTTCCTTTGGCATCACGCACAGACAGCACCGCGCGATCCGCGCCTGCCACGGACGCATAGGTGATGGTGACATCGCTGTTACCCAAATAGACAGGGCTTGGCGCGCGCGCCTCTTGCCCAACCCATGCGGCCAATTGCGACATGCCCATCACACCAAACTGGCTAGATAACTGGGACAGCATATCATTGGTTTTCACCTGCTGCTCTACCCCCGAAAACGTGGCAAGCTGCACCGCAAAATCAGCCGATTCCATCGGGTTCGTCGGATCTTGGTTTTTGATTTGCGTCGTCAGCATCCGCAAGAACGTATTGAAATCCGAATTGATCATCGATTTCTTTGCAGCGGCGGGGCTGGGTGTCGTGTTCTGAACGCCAGACGTTAGGGGCGTGGTTTGCATGTTAAACTCCGTTACAGGTCACAGGCGCAGATTAAGGCTGCGGGACGGGTCAAGGTAGGATTGCGCGCGCGCGAAGGCGGCGTTTTGACTGGGCGGGCTGGATGGAATTTGAGCAGCGCCGCTGCCGCCATCTGGTTGGCCTTCGCGGTCAAATTCCTGCGGGTTTGCCCCTGCGTTCTGCCCAGCGCCCCAACCGCCAAAGGCCAGCGACGCCCCTGCAAAACCTGCATTGCGAAAATCGGCCAACAACTGTTCGCTGTTGCGGCGCAATAGGTCTAGGGTTTCGGGCCGCTCGGCTGACAAAATAATTTGCACCTGATCGCCGCGATGATGAATTTCAAAACGCAGTTGACCCAGTTCAGCAGGACTAAGCACCAGTTCGACTGGCCCTGATTGGGCCGATTGGGCCAGCGGCAAAAGCTGCGCACTCAGTTGCGCGGCCGTGGTGGGCGCGCCCGCGAAACCAGTGCTGACCGTTCCTGCGGCGCTTGCGCCAAATGACGATGCAAAACCATGGCGCGCATCGATCCCCAAAAGAGAATTGCCTGCGCTTTCTTCAAATGCAGTGCCCAGAAAATCCGATGTATCACCTGCAACAGACGCAAAAAGCGCGGCTGTTATCTGCGCAGGGGTTTGCCCCACAGCAGGCCCAGCCCCTGTTGCAGGAACCACTATAGTCATCTGGGCATTGGGGGTTTGCGAGAATAAATGTTCGCCCATACGCGCACTATTGGCTGCGATTGTGCCATCAATCTTTGTCTGGCTATCTGCAATTTGCGAAATACCTTGCAGCGCAGCTAAAGCCGCGTTCGCCGTGGATGAAAAGCGCCGCAGCGTAACCAGTGGCGCGGGGCCATCGGCTGTGCGGGCGAGCTGTTCCCGCAAGGGCAGATCCGGCGCGCCAGCCTTAGCCCCAAGTCCTGCGACAAGGGATTGCGTGGCCAATGGATGAACATTTTGCGGAACAATATTGGGGGCCGCGCTGGACGTAATGGATATGCCAGGCTGCGGTATGCTGCCGCTTGGCCTATCCAGCGTAGTGCTGGAATTTGCAGAAACTGAGGCGGGATTATCTGGAGCAACTTTGGCAGCCTCAGTTATCGGGGTTTGAATAGCGTCCAAAACCGTTGCAGATGTTTGCGCGCGGACTGGCGCATCAGGGGGCATCAACCTTCCCGCCCCATCAGCCAAATCGGGCAAGCCGTGGACTGAACTGCCGCCTTCAAGGGATGGAGCGATCACGACAGCGCTTTGCCCAAAGAGCCCGCGCCCATTGCCCCCCTCAACCTTTCCCAAGGCAGTACTTGCCGCCAGATCAAGCTTAGAATCAGCCGCCAGCGGTATCCGGGCGTTTGGCACAATCATGCCAGCGTTGGGATTGGCAGGGATCGGGTTTTCGCCCACCGTATTTTGCACGTAAATTGGACGAAGCATTTCATAGCTTTGAAAGTTAGCCGCTACTTCCGCTGCTGCGGGCAAATTGAACTGCACCGCGATCACTGCGGGTATGGGTGCAGCAGGTATGGTTGCAGCAGGTTCTGGCATTGCGATTGGGGCCAGTAGGTTGTCAGTCGCGCCCTTTGTCGCGCCCTCTGCCATAATAAGCGAATCATCGCCCTCGGCCATAAGGCCTGCGAATTCATCGCCCTGATCGCCGCCCAATTGGCTATCAGAATCGCCAGTAGCCCCCTGTAAAACTGGGCCAATTAGCTGTTGCATGACTTGCGAAATCATCATCCCTCGACTTCTGCCGCGCCTTCTGGCGGATGCCATGACTGTGCCCATCATTGGTTACCATGGACCTGTCACGGTTCTGTACCGATCAGGTGCTCACGTTACGCTGCCTTCCGTTCGAAGGCCATGGGGCTTTTCCAGCCCAAGGCTGAGTGTCTGCGGCGCGGGTTGTAGAAGCCGTTGATATATTCGAATAGGGCAACTTCAACC
>CAMAXX010000013.1 GCA_945862435.1 Pseudorhodobacter antarcticus | reverse complement strand
CCTGAACGGGCAGACCTAAAGCCGCGCATCACGGTGTTTGGCGTTGGTGGCGCGGGTGGAAATGCCGTCAACAATATGATCGAGCAGCAACTTGAAGGGGTCGAGTTCGTGGTTGCGAACACCGACGCGCAGGCCCTTCAGAATTCTCGCGCCCCGATGAAAATTCAAATGGGGGCCAAAGTCACCGAAGGGCTGGGCGCAGGCGCGCGCCCTTCGGTTGGCGCAGCAGCAGCAGAAGAAACGATCGAAGAAATCGTTCATCAATTGGCAGGTGCGCATATGTGCTTTATCACTGCGGGGATGGGCGGCGGCACGGGCACAGGCGCGGCCCCCATCATCGCAGCAGCAGCGCGCGAAATGGGTATTTTGACGGTGGGGGTTGTTACCAAACCTTTCCAGTTTGAAGGCAATAAGCGGATGAAGCAGGCCGAAGATGGCATCGCCGCCCTGCAAAAGGTCGTCGATACGCTGATTATCATCCCCAACCAAAACTTATTCCGGTTGGCCAACGAACGCACCACATTTACCGAAGCGTTCGGCATGGCGGACGACGTGCTGTATCAGGGCGTTAAGGGCGTGACCGATTTGATGGTGCGCCCTGGCTTGATTAACTTAGATTTTGCCGATGTGCGCGCCGTGATGGACGAGATGGGCAAAGCGATGATGGGCACGGGCGAGGCATCGGGTGATGACCGCGCGCGCCAAGCCGCCGAAAAGGCCATTGCCAACCCGTTGCTGGATGAAATTTCGCTGCATGGCGCGAAGGGTGTTTTGATAAATGTCACGGGCGGGCCTGACCTGACTTTGTTTGAATTGGACGAGGCCGCCAATCTGATCCGCGAAAAGGTGGATGAGAACGCAAATATCATTATTGGCAGCACGCTTGATCCCAGCATGGAAGGTGTTATGCGGGTATCGGTTGTGGCCACGGGCATTGATGTGCAGCAAGGCCGCATGGATACGCCTG
The DNA here is from genome assembly GCA_945862435.1 of Pseudorhodobacter antarcticus. Taxonomy (GTDB): domain Bacteria; phylum Pseudomonadota; class Alphaproteobacteria; order Rhodobacterales; family Rhodobacteraceae; genus Cypionkella; species Cypionkella antarctica_C. The sequence goes on along the minus strand of CAMAXX010000013.1, from coordinate 72,857 downwards.
CGCCGCGCCGTAGTATGGCCGCACCGATAATGCCTGCCCCCGCGCCTGCGCCAGCGCCAGCGCCGGCGGAAGATCTTTTTGCTGCCACCGCAGCATCTGCGCCCGTGTTTCAGCCCATTTATGCGCCCCCGCGGCGCGAACCTGAAGATTTTCTGAACGCTGATTTGCCGCCTATGCCGCGGGCAACGGACCGCTACACGCTTCGTGCGCCCGAAGCGCAAATGTACGATGAAGATGACAGCCAGAATTTCGTCATCCCGACAGCGCGCAAGCCAGGCGCGCCCTCACCCGAAGCATTGGCGCGCTTGCAGGCTGCTGTGGCCAAATCCCCCAGCCCAGCGGCGGCCCCTCGGCCCAGTTTGGGTGGGCAATCGGCCCCAATAGCGCGCCCTGCCACGCCAGTGCCGCGCCCCAGCGTTGAAAAGCCCGCAGAAAAACCGCGCTTTGCTATTGGCAATTTGATTGGCCGTATGTCGGGCAGCAGTGATAGCAATGAGCGCGCGCCTGCGACGCGCCCTTCGGTGCCGCTGGGCTATGACGATGAGCAAGACCTATCTTCCGACCATGAGAAGATTGCAATTCCAGCCTTCTTGCGCCGTCAAGCAAACTAACCGATTAAGATATACTGATAAAAAGCCCTCACGCATGGTGGGGGTTTTTTGCTTGGCTGCTTGTTCCGTTTGAACCAATGTTACGTTTGGCCCCATGTTACATTTGGTCACAATCTGTGAATTGTGATGCGAACGACCAGAGCCTAAAACAGCAACGACGGATTGCTGCGCTGCGGCAGCGAATCGCAACCGGAGTTACTTGCGTTTATGGCATGGCAACAAACCTTGGCACAGCAGATCGAATTCACGGGCTTTGGCCTGCATTCGGGCGCGCCTGTGCGGATGGCGTTGCTTCCCGCCAAGGCCAATGCGGGCATACAATTTATTCGCACCGATGTGATGGGGGCCGATCAAATCGTCCCTGCGACGTGGTATAATGTTGTTCCGTCGCGGCTGTGCACTTTGGTCGCCAATGGCGATGGCGTTTCCGTTTCGACCATTGAACACATCATGGCTGCGCTGGCAGGCTGCGCCATTCAAAACGCCATCATCGAAATTGATGGGCCTGAAGTGCCAATTTTGGACGGCTCGGCTGCGCCTTTTGTGGCGGCTATTTTGGATGCAGGCATTGCCCAACAAGATGCGGCTCTGCGCGCGATTTTGGTAAAAAAAGAGATTGAACTGCGCGAAGGCGACGCGTTCGTGCGCCTATCGCCTGCTGATATGCTGGAAATTCACTTTGAAATTGATTTTGCCGATGCGGCCATTGGGCGCCAGGCGTTGGCGCTGAATATGGCCAATGGCACCTTTGTGCGCGAATTGTCCGACAGCCGCACGTTTTGCCGCAACTCTGATGTGATTGCCATGCGAGCGCGCGGGCTGGCGCTGGGCGGCACGCTGGAAAACGCTGTGGTGTTTGACGGCGACCGTGTGCTGTCCCCAGGCGGTTTGCGCCACAATAACGAACCTGTGCGCCACAAAATGCTGGATGCTTTGGGTGATTTGGCACTGGTAGGGGCGCCGATTTTGGGCCGCTACACTGGCTATCGCGCGGGCCATGCCATGACCAACGCCATTTTGCGCGCGCTGTTTGCTGACGGGACCGCGTGGGAATGGGCCGAGGTCGAGCAGCAGATTTTCGGAAAATTGCCGGGGGTCGGTGTGCATCACGGCGATATCCCGCGCGCGCTGGCTGCGCAATAATCACTTTCCGCGCTTTTATGCCGATTTGTGTGACAAAGCCGTTTTGCGCACTGCAATTTTATGTGTTAGCTAAGGGCAGGTGGCGCGGCCCGCGCCTTTGGTTTTGGCGGGTTGGGCATAATGGGGCTTGGGGTATGACGATCAATCGTTTCGGCACAGCGGCGCGCAGCCTTTGTTTTATGGGTGCATTTGCGCTTGTCGCTGTATTGGGGGCCTGCGCCGCGCCGCCCGAGGAGCGCGCGCTCGATACCTACACCGCAGAAGAAATCTACACGCGCGGCGAGCTGATTCTGGAAGGGGCGGGCAAGCCCAAAGATTCCCTGTTGTATTTCACCGAGGTCGAACGCCTGTATCCCTATACTGAATGGGCCAAGCGGGGCCTGATTATGCAGGCCTATACCCTACACAAAACCAAAAAATACGAAGAAGCCCGCATCGCCGCACAGCGATATTTGGATTTCTATCCGGGTGAAGAGGATGCAGCCTATGCGCAATATTTGCTGGCCCTGTCTTATTACGACCAAATCGACGAGGTTGGGCGCGATCAGGGCCTGACCTATCAGGCGCTGCAAGCCCTGCGCGTTGTGATCGAACAGTATCCCGACAGCGAATACACCAAATCGGCGATTCTTAAATTTGATCTGGCGTTCGATCATTTGGCCGCCAAGGAAATGGAAATTGGCCGCTATTATCTAAAGCGCAAGAATTACGCGGCTTCGATCAACCGTTTTCGCACTGTGGTGGCCGATTTTCAAACCACATCCCATACGCCCGAGGCGTTGCACCGCCTTGTCGAGGGCTATCTTGCCTTGGGCCTGAATGACGAGGCGCAGACAGCGGCGGCGATTTTGGGCCACAATTACCAATCTAGCCCGTTCTACCAAGATAGCTTTAACTTGTTGAAAAATAACGGACTTTCGCCGGAATCAAAAGGGAACAATTGGCTTGCGTCGATATACCGGCAAATGATTAAGGGCGAATGGTTATAGGGTCGGGTCATGCTGCGCGTTCTTGATATTCGCGATGTGCTTATCATCGATCGGTTGACGCTGGAGTTTTCGGGCGGTCTAAATGTGCTGACTGGCGAGACGGGGGCAGGCAAATCGATTTTGCTGGATGCTTTGGGTTTTGTGCTGGGGTGGCGCGGGCGCGCGGAGATTGTGCGTGCTGGGGCCACGCAGGGCGAGGTGGTGGCGATTTTCGATCTGCCCGCCGAGCACCCCGCGCGTGCGATTTTGCAAGAAGCGGGCATTGCGGTAGATGACGAGTTGTTTTTGCGCCGTATAAACACGGTCGATGGGCGCAAAACCTCTTGGGTGAATGATCGGCGCGTTACTGCCGATGTGCTGCGCGAATTGTCCGACACTTTGGTGGAATTGCACGGCCAGCACGATGATCGCGGCCTGCTTAACCCGCGCGGGCATCGCGCGGTATTGGATCAATTCGCGCGGATCGATCTGTCCCCAATCCGCGCCGCATGGGAGGCGCGGGCCCATGCCGCCGCAGCGCTGAATGCCGCGCGCGAAGTGCTGGCGCGCGCGCAATCTGACGAAGATTTCCTGCGCCATTCCGTGGCAGAATTGGAAAAGCTGGCCCCAAAACAGGGCGAGGATGCTGAACTGGACAGCCGCCGCCGCCTGATGCAGGGGGCAGTAAAAGTGCGCGCCGATATCACCCGCGCGGCCACCGCCCTGTCCAATGAAGGGGCCGAAGGCGCGATGCGCGATGCGCTGCGTTGGCTGGACGGGGCGGCAGACAGCAGCGAAGGGCGGCTTGATCTGCCCATGGCCGCCCTAAACCGCGCGCTGATCGAACTGGGCGAGGCGCAGGCAGGCGTGGATGCCACGCTGACCGCGCTGGATTTTAACCCTGCCGATTTGGAAATGCTGGAAGAGCGCCTGTTTGCCATTCGCGCGCTGGCGCGCAAGCACAACGTTTTGCCCGATCATTTGGCAGGCCATGCCGAAACGCTGGCGCTGAAACTGGCCGCGATTGATGGCGGCGCGGCGGGCCTTGCGCGGATCGAGGCAGAGATGGCGCGGGCCGATAGCGTCTATCAAAGTCTGGCGGCACAAATCAGCGTGCAGCGCCGCAGTGCGGCCACGGCACTTGATGCGGCCATGGCGGGGGAACTGGCGCCACTGAAAATGGAGCGCGCTGTTTTCGCCACTGCAGTTGCGCCCAGCGATCCTGGCCCAGAAGGTATGGATCATGTCCAGTTCACTGTGGCGACCAACCTTGGTGCACCCGCTGGCCCGCTGAACAAAATCGCCTCAGGCGGGGAGCTTTCACGCTTTTTGCTGGCGCTGAAGGTATGCCTAACCGCGCAGGCGCGCGGCGTGACCATGATTTTTGACGAGATTGACCGCGGCGTAGGCGGTGCTACCGCCGATGCCGTAGGGCGCAGGCTGGCCGCACTGGCCGACGAGGCGCAGGTGCTGGTTGTTACTCATTCGCCCCAAGTGGCCGCGCTTGGCGCGCATCACTGGCGGGTAGAAAAGCGCGTGGTGGGCGAGCAAACCCTGTCCAACGTGCTGTATTTGCCGCCCGCCGAGCGGGTGGAAGAAATCGCGCGGATGCTTGCGGGCGAACAGGTGACCGACGCCGCGCGCGAGGCGGCACGCGTGCTGCTGGCGGCGCAAGACTAACCTCTTCCCTGCTGTCGCAAACCGCCGCGCTTTTGGGCGCAAAGCGGTAGCTACGCTTTGGCATACCCCCATTTTTCGAAAATTCGAGACTCTTTTCGAGACTCTTTTGGATTAATCTTATATCCTTTTGGATATGCTCCGCAGGTTGTGCGTGGCCAGACTGAATTCATCCCTTTGAATGATTGGACACCCTATGGCAACGCAGATCGTTAACACAAACCTTACGTTCGGCCTAAATTTGGGTGCTGTCGATGATGCCATTGTCATCGACGGCGTTCGCATAACGAACTCAGCCGTCAGTGGCGCTGGTCTGTCTGCAGATGGCAGTAACCAACAGGTCATTGTTTATGGATCAGTCGCAGCAGAGCACACGGGGGTATTTTTGGGCACGTCTGTGTCGATCAATAACACAGTTGTCGTCGGTAACACCGCTGTCATAGCGGCGGCAGTGTTCCAAGGTCTTGCTATGAATGGATCTGGCAATACTGTGATCAACCATGGATCAATTTTTGGAACCTCTAGCGGTGTATCCATTTTTGGGCCCGGCTTAGGCAACGTATTTCAGAATTACGGCACGATCTCATCTTCGGGTGTGGGGGTATATGTGGATACAGCCAGCGGCGGAAATGGTGGAGTTTTTACCAACTATGGCACGATCGTTGGCCTAAACGCGTCTTTCAAAAGCGACTTTGACCTGCAAAACGATACTTTTGTCAATTTCGGCACAATGCAGGGCGATGTTGTTTTGGGCGGCGGCAGCGATACCTTTACCAATCGCGGCGCTGGCGTGGTGAACGGCACCATTTTTGGCGGCGCGGGCACAGATACGTTCATTCTGGGTGCTGGCGCGGAAACGATTAATGGCGGTGAAGGCACGGATTATGTGGATTTTCGCCAATCGAACGGCGTGCGATTTACCCTAGATGACAGTTTTGACAATACGGGTCTAGCTGCGGGCGATACCTTTGTGTTCATTGAAGGTGTCTATGGCTCAAGGCGGGCTGATTTTATTGTGGGAGGCGTGGAAGACAATTCTTTTGATGGCGCCGGCGGGAACGATACCCTCATCGGCGGGGCAGGTTTAGATTCGCTGTTTGGCGGCAACGGGGTTGACCGAATCAATGGCGGCGACGGTGCCGATCTTCTGCTGGGTGGTGGAGGTAAAGATATCATTACGGGCGGTTTGGGCGATGATGAGTTCAGGTTTAGCTTTTTGACGGACGGCGGCGATGTGATCACCGATTTCTCCAACAGAGCAGGCAACAATGACCGCATTACTATTAGTGCCGACGAGTTGGCTATTTTTGGGATTCTAGGCCCTCGTGCGCTGTTCGCTAATGAATTCCATGTGGGGCGCACAAATATCGCCCCAGGGGCTGAAGACCGCATCATTGTGCGCACCACCGACAATACTGTTTGGTTTGACGGCAATGGCAGGGCGGCGGGCGGGCTGACTATGCTGGCCGATTTGCAGGCGGGGGTCACGCTGACCTTTCAAGATTTCTTCTTTGTTTAGCGCGCGGCTTTTTCGTCAATCCCTGATTGGCTGGCGCGGCGGGATAGCTCTGCTTCGACATCGGCGAGTGTCACGCCGCGTGCCGCCAGCATGACCAAAAGGTGATAGATCACATCTGCCGCCTCGCGCGTCAGAGCAGCGCTGTCGCCTTTCACGGCCTCGATAATGGCCTCAATCGCCTCTTCGCCAAATTTTTCGGCGCATTTTTCGGGGCCTTTGGACAAAAGTTTCGCTGTCCATGACGTTTCGGGATCGCTGCCTGCGCGGGCTGCAATGGTGGCGGCCAGTTTTGCAATCTCGCTCATGTCATCCTCATCGCTATGCCAGCGCTTGCCATATGCGCCTTGGCCTGCGCGATGGTAAAAGTGCCAAAGTGAAAGATGGATGCAGCCAGAACTGCGCTGGCATGGCCAAGGGTTACGCCTTCGACCAGATGATCCAGCGTGCCAACCCCGCCCGATGCGATAACGGGAATGGACACGGCATCTGCAATGGCGCGGGTAAGGGGCAGGTTGTAGCCGTCCTTGGTGCCGTCACGATCCATAGATGTCAGCAAAATCTCGCCTGCGCCCTTGGCGGCAACAAGCTTGGCAAATTCAACTGCGTCAATCCCCGTGGGCTGCCGCCCGCCATGGGTGAAAATTTCCCAGCGCCCAGCGGCCACGGTTTTGGCGTCAATCGCTACAACGATGCATTGGCTGCCGAAACGGTCTGCCGCGCGGGCGACAACATTGGGCTCGGCCACGGCGGCGGAATTGAACGAGACTTTATCAGCGCCAGCAAGCAGCAGCGCGCGCACATCTTCGGGGGTTCTAACTCCGCCGCCCACTGTCAGCGGCATAAAGCACGCCTCGGCAGTGCGGGTGACCAGATCAAACATCGTGCCGCGATTTTCATGCGTGGCGTGAATGTCTAAAAAGCACAATTCGTCCGCGCCAGCCGCGTCATACGCGCGGGCGGCTTCGACAGGATCGCCCGCATCGATAAGGTTGCTGAAATTCACGCCCTTGACCACGCGGCCATCGGCGACATCAAGACAGGGGATGATGCGGGTTTTTAGCATAAAGGTGGTATAGCCCGCTGGCGGCGGGTCGGAAAGGGGCTTTGCCCCTCGCTGCGCTCACCCCAGGATATTTCTAGAGTTAGGAAGGGGCTAGCGGCGCAGTTTTTGGATGAGTGAGATCAGCCCCAAGATGCCAAGTCCAAGCAGGCCAAGGGCCGCGATTGGCAAGGTCAATAGCACCAGCCAGCCCAGCACGAACATGGTGTAAAGCGTGGGGCCGATATCTGCGCCCAATGCTATGCAGGCATGGATGCTGCCCTCGTCCAGATCACAGTTCAGCGCGGCCGCGATCATGCCCGATGAGAGCGCCGAAATGATAGGGGCCAGCCCGATCAGCAGGGCAGCGAGGCAGAGGTAAAGGGCGATGCGTTTCATCTGCGCAGCATATCCAGCGCTGCGGCAAGGTTTAAGGCCCCATCGTATAGCGCGCGGCCAGATATGGCCCCGGCAATCACGCCCGTGGCGCGTAGGGCGGAAAGATCGGTCATGCTGGACACCCCGCCCGACGCGATAACAGGAATGGAGACAGCCCGCGCCAAAGCTTCGGTTGCAGCAATATTAGGCCCCTGCATCGCGCCGTCGCGGTCGATATCGGTGTAGATGATGGCTGCAACGCCCGCATCTTCAAAGGAGTTGGCCAGATCGGTGGCCTGAACATTCGTCTCATGCGCCCAGCCTTTGGTGGCAACCATGCCTTTTCGCGCGTCGATACCCACGGCGATTTGGGTGGGGAAGGCGCGGGCGGCACGGCGCACCAGATCGGGGTTTTCTACAGCCACAGTGCCAAGGATTATCCGTTTGATGCCGCGCGACAGCCACATCTCGATTGTCGCCATATCACGGATGCCGCCGCCCAGTTGCGCGGGGATGGAGGTCGCGGCAAGGATCGCCTCGACTGCTGCGCCGTTCACAGGCTGGCCTGCAAATGCGCCGTTCAGATCGACCAAATGCAGCCAATCGCAGCCCGCATCCTGAAAGGCGCGGGCTTGGGCGGCGGGGTCTGTTCCAAATACTGTGGCTGCGTTCATATCGCCCCGCAAAAGGCGCACGCAGGCCCCGTCTTTCAGATCAATCGCTGGGTAAAGGATCATGGGCGCACTCCATTTTGCACGCCCCTTTACGGCACAGGCGGGCGGGATGCAAGCTTATGTCTTGCGCGGTGGGGCGATTTGCGCCGTAATTATGGGGTGGCGCAGCTTTTGGAGGGACGCAATGCAAAAGGGTGTTTTGACAGCGGCACTTTATGGCGTGATGGCCAGCGCGGCTTGGGCCGCTGACCCCGTGGAAGGGGTCTGGAGAACCGCACCGCAAGATGATGGCGGTTATGGGTTTATTCAAATAGCGCCCTGTGGGCCTGCCTTTTGTGGGACACTGATTAAGGGTGTTAATGGCGCGGGCGAGGTGGCCACAGAAGGCGGCGATATTGGCAAGCAGATTATTTGGGATATGAGCCCGCAGGGCGATGGGCTGTACGACGGCGGCAAAATCTGGGCGCCTGATCGGGACAAGACTTATAATTCCAAGATGCAGTTGATGGGAGATCGTCTGGCGGTGTCGGGCTGTGTTTTTGGGATTTGCCGTGATGGCGGCGCTTGGGAGCGGCAGTAGTTTGGGGTGCAGCAGTGAGGCTGTGCAATCAGTTTAGGGCAGCCAGCGCAGGAAATTGCCAATCAGGCGCAGGCCAAGGCTTTGGGATTTTTCGGGGTGAAACTGCGTGCCGATGATATTACCCTGCCCGACAATGGCGGTGATTTGCCCGCCATAGTCGGCATAGGCAAGGCGTTGGGCGGGGTTGGTGACCTGCATCGCATAGGAGTGGACGAAATAGGCGTGATCGCCCGTAGCCAACCCGTCCAATACGGGATGCTCGCCTTCGATGACCAAATCGTTCCAGCCCATATGCGGCACTTTTAGCGCGGGATCGCTGGGCGTGATGCGGGTGACTTCGCCGCCAATCCAATCGAAGCCGCGCGTATTTTCATACTCGCGCCCCCAAGTGGCCAGCATTTGCATCCCCACGCAAATGCCAAGGAAAGGGCGGGCGTGGGTGATAACGGATTCTGAAATCGCGTCAAACAGCCCATCGTAGCCGCCCAAGGCTGCGCGGCAGGCGGGAAATGCGCCATCCCCTGGCAGCACGATACGATCTGCGCGGGCCACATCGCGGGGATTTGATGTGACGATAATCTCACCGCCGCCGACCTCATTTGCCATTCGGACAAAGGCCTTATGCGCGGAATGAAGGTTGCCTGAATCGTAATCTACTAGGGCGGTCAGCATCGGCGGCCTTTGGATTTAGGTATTTTTATCAGTATGAAAGCGTTAAAGCGCGCCCTTGGTCGAAGGCAACGCGCCTGTCGTGCGCGGGTCAACCTCGACCGCCATGCGCAGGGCGCGGGCGGCCGATTTGAACGCGGCCTCGGCGATATGGTGGCTGTTGAGGCCGTGGATTTTATCGACATGAAGGGTGATGCCGCCATGCGTGGACAGGGCTTGGAAAAACTCGCGCACAAGTTCGGTGTCAAAGGTTCCGATTTTGGGCGTGGGGAAAGCGACGTTCCACACCAAAAACGGGCGCGCGGACAGATCCAGCGCTGTGGCTACTTGTGCGTCATCCATCGCAAGGTTGAAATGGCCATAGCGGCGGATGCCCAGTTTACCCCCCAAAGCGGCGGTCAGGGCTTGGCCCAGTGCAATGCCGCAATCTTCGACTGTGTGGTGATCGTCAATGTGTAGATCGCCCGATGCTGTAAGGGTGATGTCAATCAGCGCATGGCGGGCAAGCTGGTCGATCATATGGTCAAAAAACCCAACGCCCGTTTGCGCGGTGCATTTGCCCGTGCCGTCCAGATTGATGGCCACGGTAATCGCAGTTTCATTAGTTTTGCGGGTGATCTCGGCGCTGCGCATGTGGCCCCCTTTGAATATGGCCGCTTTATAGGAGGCAGGCCTGCCTTTGCAAAGCAAAAAGGCGGCGCAGGGGTGCGCCGCCTTTGGGGCTGTGCCGAGGTGCCACGATTAGCGTTTATCGACGGGCACATAGTCGCGCTTGGGCGCGCCGACATACAGTTGGCGCGGGCGGCCGATTCTTTGGTTTTTCTCGCCGATCATTTCTTTCCATTGCGAAATCCAGCCCACGGTGCGGGAAATTGCAAAGATAGGCGTGAACATCGATGTGGGGAAGCTCATTGCTTCCAAAATGATGCCCGAATAGAAATCGACATTGGGGTACAGCTTTTTGGAAATGAAATACTCATCCGTCAGCGCGATGCGTTCCAGTTCCTTGGCCACTTGCAAAAGCGGGTTGTTGTGAATGCCCAAAAGCTCCAGCACTTCGTCTGCCGATTCTTTCATCACTGTCGCGCGCGGGTCAAAGTTTTTGTAGACGCGGTGGCCAAAGCCCATCAGACGAAAGCCAGAGGTTTTGTCTTTGGCGCGGGCGATGTATTCAGGAATGCGGTCAACCGTGCCAATTTCGCGCAGCATTTCAAGGCAGGCTTGGTTTGCGCCGCCATGTGCGGGCCCCCACAGGCAGGCGATGCCAGCGGCGATACAGGCAAAGGGGTTTGCCCCCGACGATCCCGCAAGGCGCACTGTGCTGGTTGATGCGTTCTGCTCGTGATCAGCGTGCAGCATCATGATACGGTCCATCGCCTTTTCGATGATGGGGTTGACCACATAGTCTTCGGCAGGGACCGCAAAGCACATATGCAGGAAATTGCCCGCAAAAGACAAAGAGTTTTTCGGGTAAACAAAGGGTTGGCCGACCGAATATTTATAGGCCATCGCCGCAATGGTGGGCAATTTCGCGATCATGCGGATGGATGCCACTTCGCGTTGCCAATCGTCATTGATGTCTAGACTGTCGTGGTAAAAGGCCGACATTGCCCCGACCACGCCCACCATCGTGGCCATAGGATGCGCATCACGGCGGAAACCACGGAAGAAATTGTGCATCTGTTCATGCACCATCGTGTGCCGCGTGACGCGGGTGCGGAAATCGGCCAACTCCGTTGCAGTCGGCAGTTCCCCATACAGCAGCAAATAGCACAGTTCTAAATGGGTGGATTGATTGGCCAGTTGGTCAATCGGATACCCGCGATGCAAAAGTTCGCCCTTATCGCCATCGATAAAGGTGATCTCGCTTTCGCAAGCGGCAGTCGAAGTAAACCCAGGATCAAAGGTAAACACATCCGCCGCGTCATACAACTTGCGGATGTCAATCACATCTGGCCCCAAAACGGGCGACATGACGGGCAGGTCATAGGACACCCCGTCAAGGGTCAGCGTAGCGGTGCGGTTTGGTTCGGTCATGTTTGGTTCCCCAGTTTTGATCCGTCCCAGCCAAGGGGCGGTGTTCCCTTATTCGGCGCAGTCGGCCAGCCGCGCGCGCGTCTCGCCCATGCCAAGCACCAGCATCATATCGTAAACGCTGGGCGTGACGCTGCGCCCTGCGAGTGCGGCGCGCAGGGGCGCTGCAAGTTTACCAAAACCGATGCCATTTGCTGCGGCTGCATCATTAAGGATCGGCTCTAAACTTTCTTTTGTCCAGCTAACATTTTGCAGATGCAGCGTCAATGTTTTCAGTATACCACGGGATACCGAATCCAGCGATTTGGCAGATGCCTCATCTGGTTGGATCGGGCGCGCAGCCAACGCAAATTCTGCCTTTTCCAGCAAATCTGGAAAGGTTTTCGCGCGGTCTTTCACGCAATACAGCGCCTTTTGCAACAATGCAGCCTGCGCGGGCGAAAGGGCGGGTTTGCCTGCTGCGGCCAAATAGGCAGTCAGTTCGGCCATCAACGCGCCATCGTCCATCATGCCGATATGATGGCCGCAGGTGTTTTCCAGTTTTTTGAAATCTAGCCGCGCAGGGGCGCGACCGATTCCCGCCAGATCGAACATCTCCATCGCTTGGTCGGTAGTGAAAATTTCGGCATCCCCTTTGGCCCAGCCAAGGCGCGTCAGATAGTTGCGCATTCCAGCAGCAGGATAGCCCATAACCTGATATTCCTCGACCCCGGTTGCGCCGTGGCGTTTGGACAGTTTCTTGCCATCTGGCCCGTGGATCAACGGGATATGCGCCCAAATTGGCACATCCCAGCCCATAGCGGTATAGACCATTTGCTGACGGGCGGCATTGTTCAAATGGTCATCCCCCCTAATCACATGCGTTACGCCCATATCGTGATCGTCCACCACAACGGCCAGCATATAGGTTGGCGTGCCGTCAGACCGCAGAACAATCATATCGTCCAAAGTATCGTTGTTAATTGTTACGATTCCTTGAACCTGATCGACAATTTGCGTCTGCCCTGTGCGCGGGGCCTTCATGCGAATGGCATAGGGAGCATCTGGGTAGGTTTCGGGGGCAGCACCGCGCCAAGGGCTTTGGAACACGGCGTAAGAAGCACCGTCCGCCTCGGCGCGTGCGCGAAAGTCGGCGATTTCATCGGTGTTCGAAAAACATTTATAGGCCGTGCCTCGGGACAGCATTTCATGGGCGACTTCGGCATGGCGGTCTTTTTGGGCAAACTGGCTGACAGGTTCGCCATCCCAATCAAGTCCCAACCACGCAAGGCCGCGCAGAATGGCAGCGGTTGCTTCTGGGGTTGAGCGATCGCGGTCGGTATCTTCGATTCGAAGCAAGAATTTTCCACCCCGACCCCGCGCGAAAAGCCAATTAAACAGCGCGGTGCGCCCCCCGCCGATGTGCAAATATCCCGTTGGAGACGGGGCAAAGCGGGTCACGATTTGGCGGGTTGGCTCGTTCATAGTTAACCTTTCATAAACCATTGTGCGGCTAGGCTTGGCCCAGCAATAGGCAAATGTTGGGGTGGCGGCAAGGTGGGCGCGCAGGCGGTGCAAAGGGGCCTTGGAGGGGTGCGGCACATTCTTTTGTGGCCGCTGCATTGGTTGCTGGCGGCGCGCGGCCAATTGTTTGCTTGGGTTCCGGTTTTTATCGGCTGCGGCGTGGGCGCATGGTTCGCGCTGGGGTATGAGCCGCGCGGCTGGGATTATGCCATCATGGGCGGGCTTGCCTTGGCTATGCTTGGGCTGATGCTGCGCGGGCCAGACCTTGGCCGGCCCATTTTTGTTGCTGCACTTTGCGCCTGTGCGGGTTTTGGCGCGGCGGGCTTGCGCGCACATACAGTGGCCGCGCCGATGCTGGAATTTCGGTATTACGGCCCCGTTCAGGGCCGCGTGATCGAAGTGGATCGCAACCAATCAGACGCACTGCGCATCACGTTGGACGGGGTAATTTTGGGCGATGTTGCGCCAAAAAGAACCCCGAAAACAGTGCGCATTTCCCTGCAAGCGGCCGAAGTTGCCCCGCAAATTGGCCAAGTGGTGATACTAACCGCGCATCTTTCCGCCCCCGAAGGCGCAAGCGCGCCAGATGCCTTTGACTTTCGCCGTATGGCCTTTTTCAATGTGCTGGGCGCTGTGGGATATACACGCAGCCCAGTTTTGCTGTGGGCCGAAGCGGACGCGCAGGCCCAAGTTATCCCGCGCCTGCGCGCCTATCTAACCGCGTCCATGCTGGCCTATATGCCCAGCCAGGCAGGGGCTTTTGCCACGGGGGCAATGACGGGGGATCGCGCGGCGATCACGCAAGATACGGTGCAGGCATTGCGAGACAGTAACCTTGCGCATTTGCTGGCAATTTCGGGGATGAACCTAGCCTTTATTTCTGGCTTTGTGTTCATGCTGATCCGTTATGGCGTGGCGCTGGCCCCATTCGTTGCGCTGCGGGTCAATGCCAAGAAGATTGCGGCTGTGGTCTGCTTGGCGGTGGCGCTGTTTTACTGGGCTTTGTCGGGGGCCAATGTTTCGACCACGCGGGCGATGGTGATGATTGCGGTGATGCTGGGGGCGGTGCTGCTGGATCGGCGGGCGATTTCCATGCGCTCGGTCGTGATTGCGGCCATTGTTTTGCTGACGATCACGCCCGAATCACTGCTTGACCCCGGATTTCAGCTGTCATTTTCGGCCACAGTCGTGCTGGTGGGGGCTTACGGCGCGCTTGACCGCGAGATTATGCGCGGGCGGGTACCGCGCTGGGTGATGCCGCTGTTCGCGCTGGTGCTAACCTCGGTTCTGGCGGGGGCGGCGACGGCGCCCTATGCGGCGGCGCATTTCAACCGATTTACTGATTATGGGCTGTTGGCTAACCTGCTCACCGTGCCTGTGATGTCGCTTTTGATGGCGGCGGGGGTGATGGCGGCACTGCTCGCCCCCTTTGGCGCGGCCGCCCCCGCGCTGTGGGTGATGGAGAAGTCGGGCGCATGGATTTTGGCGGTGGCGCATTGGGTGGCGGGGCTGGAGGGCGCGGTGACCGCCATCGTCGCCCCGCCCTCGGCGGTGCTGCCGCTGATCACATTGGGGGGAATATGGCTGCTGGTGTGGCAGGGGCGGCGGCGCATGCTGGGCGTGCCCGTTCTGGCGCTGGCGCTGGGGCTTTGGACGCTTGCGCCGCGCCCTGAGTTGATTATCAGCGCTGATGGGCGGCTGGCGGGGCTGATGGGGGCAGATGGCCGCGCGCTGAGCCATGAAAAGGGCGCAGGTTTTGCCGCAAAAACATGGCTAGAGGATGATGGCGATTTGGCCGCCCAAGCAGATGGCGCGGCGCGGGCGGGTTTTGCTGGGCCTAAGACCGCGCGCCGTTTTGCCATTGGCGCTTATGCCGCAGTGCTGCTGTCTGGCAAGGGCTTGGTCAGCGAATTTGCGCAGGCCTGCGCCGCCCATGATCTGGTGATCTTGCCTGCGGCCTTTGACCCTGCCGAATTGGTGCTGTCAGATCCGCCCTGCACTGTTTTGGATCGGCAAATCTTTGATAACACGGGCGCGCTGGCAGCGCGGATAGAGGGCGACCTTTTGATCTTGCACCCCACCCGCGACCGCGCGCGGATATGGAGCAGCCCGCGCCCAATCCTGCCGCCGCTTATCCTGAATACGCCAAAACCTGCAAAAATGGCGCAGGTTGCCCTTGCACCATGAGCCAATTTTAACATGCGGCAAGGGCCAGCCGCAGCCGATTAGTAGCTGCGGATCAGGCCCACCAATTTGCCCTGTACCTTGACCAGATGGTCTGGGAAGACGCGGGTTTCATAGGCGGGGTTTGCCGCCTCTAGCGCAATCATATTGCCCTTGCGGCGGAACCGCTTCAACGTGGCCTCGTGATCTTCGACCAAAGCGACCACGATATCGCCATTCTCGGCCCCAGACTGTTCGCGGATCACAACGATATCGCCGTCGTTGATGCCTGCCTCAATCATCGAATCGCCTTTGACTTCCAGCGCATAATGCTCGCCCGTGCCGGCGAGCATGGTGCTGGGTACAGTGACATGGTGCGAAATTTGCTGGATCGCTTCAATCGGCACGCCTGCCGCGATGCGCCCCATCACGGGCAGTTCGATAGAAAATCCACTTTCAATCGGGAGCGCGCCGCGTGGCGGGCGGGCTGTGGGCCGATCGCCTGTAATCACGCGCGGGGTAAAGGCGGGGGCGGTAAAGGCTGGGGCAGTAAAGGCGGGGGCGGTATAGGCTGGGGTATCTGGCTTGGCGTCCATCGCAGGCTCTAGCGACTTTGCTTTCAGCTTACGCTCTAGCGATTCGGGTAGTTTTATCACGGCCATCGCGCGGGCGCGGTGCGCCATGCGTTCGATAAATCCCCGCTCCTCGAGTGCGGTGACAAGGCGGTGGATCCCCGATTTTGACCGCAGATCCAGCGCCTCTTTCATTTCATCGAACGAAGGCGGAACCCCATCGCGTTCCAACCGCACATATATAAATTCCAACAACTCGATTTGTTTGCGCGTCAGCATTGGCCTCTACCCTTTCCATTCGGGGGTGTTTATGCAATGTTCTGCCCCTGTTCTGGATTTGTGTCAAGTTATTTTCTGTTCATTAACCTTACAGGGTGAGAGGTTAACCAAAACCTACCAATTCGGGCGCAGTTTGAATTGGGCGCAGTTTGAATTGGGCGCAGTCAGAACCGGGCGCAGTCAGAATTAAATTTGCTCTATAGTGGAATATACGAAACTTGCGTGCCTTTGGGCAGGGCAGGGGCACCTTCGGGGTGGATCAATAGGGCATCGGCATTGGCCAAAAGCGCGAGGCGCGCGCTGTCTTGGCTGGCAAACGGCGTGATAATACCATTTTGCAGACTGGCCCGCATGTAATGGGCGCGCGGCCCGTTAGCGGCAATATCTGCACCCAAAATTGCTGTTTTAACGGCGATTTCAGGGCTTTGCCCCTGCATCGCACGCAGCATGGGCACCAGAAACAAATGCGCGCAAGTGATGGCTGAAACAGGATTGCCTGGCAATCCCAGCATGGCCGCATTCAAAAGCCGCCCCGCCATAAGCGGCTTGCCTGGCCGCATGGCAATGCGCCAAAAGGCGCGCTCCATCCCCAAACTGGCGGCAACCTCGCCCACCAAATCATGATCTCCCACCGAAGCGCCGCCGATGGTGACGATGACATCCGCGCCGCGCGCAAGGCCAAATACGTGGGCCAGCCCCTCGCGGTCATCAGGCGCAATGGGCATCAGGCGCGCGGTGGCCCCGGCGCTTTCGGCAATGGCTGCAATGGCATAGCCGTTTGAGGCGATGATTTGGCCTTGATTAGGATTGCCCCCCACGGGGACAAGTTCATCGCCCGTGGCCATGATCGCCACGACGGGGCGTCGATATACTGAAATTTCAGGAATATTCATCGCCGCCAGCAGCGCGAGATCGGCAGGGCGCAAGACGCGCGGGGCAAGTGTATCGCCTGCCGCAAAATCCTGCCCGCGTGGGCGGATATGGGCGCGCGGGGCGGTGGGGGCGGTTAGGGTAATCGTGTTCCCATCGCGAACCACATCTTCCTGTATCGCAATACTGGCCGCACCCGCAGGCACAGGCGCGCCTGTGAAAATACGCACCGCTTGGCCAGCGGTCAGCGCGCCCGAAAACCCGTGCCCCGCAGCGGCCTCGCCGACCACTTGAAACCGATTCCCGACCGCGCCAGCGGCGGCCAGCGCATAACCGTCCATCGCCGATGCATCAAAAGGCGGCTGGGTCAGGCGCGCTGTGGCCGCCTGCGCCATCATACGGCCAGAGGCGGCGCGCAAAGGCACATCGTCAACGGGCAATTTCGGGGCAAGGGCAAGGCAGCGCGCCAGCGCCTCGGCCACAGAAATCATGCTCATAGCGCGTAGCGGCCCGATTTGCCGCCCTCTTTCAGCGCCACTTGAATGCCTTCGATGACCATATCTTTTTGCACGGCTTTCAGCATGTCATAAACTGTCAGGCAGGCCACTGAAACGGCGGTCAGCGCCTCCATCTCAACCCCAGTTTGGCCCGTGGTTTTGCAGGTGGCCTGCACGGCAACACCGCCATCCTGTGCGTGCAAATCTAAGGAGACATGGGACAGCGGCAGCGGGTGGCACAGCGGGATCAGATCGGCGCATTTCTTGGCGGCCATAATGCCGGCCAGCCGCGCGGTGCCCAAAACATCGCCCTTTTTCGCCGTGCCTTGGCGCACCAATTCCAAGGTGGCTGCGTTCATGCGCACAAATCCCTGCGCCACGGCGATACGGGCAGTCATGTCTTTGCCCGACACATCCACCATATGCGCCGCCCCTGCATCGTTGAAATGGGTCAGCTTGCCCGTCATTCTCCATCCGCCAAAACGGGGTTTGCCAGCAGCGCGCGGGTGGCGGCGGCGACATCTTCTTGCCGCATCAGACTTTCGCCAATCAGGAATGCCCGCGCGCCATAGGCCGCCACATCTGCCAGATCGGCGGGCGTGAACAGCCCGCTTTCAGACACGATCATCCGCCCTTCGGGAACAAAGCGGGCAAGATCGCGCGTGGTTTGCAAGGTGACTTCGAACGTATGCAGATTGCGGTTGTTGATCCCGATCAGGGGCGATTTCAGCGCGCTTGCGCGGTCAAGTTCCGCGCGGTCATGCACCTCGATCAGAACGTCCATGCCCAGACCCATAGCGACATCTTCCAGCTCGCTCGCTTGGGCATCTGACACAAAGGCCATGATAATAAGAATACAATCGGCATTCAGCGCGCGCGATTCGTAAACCTGATAGGGATCATAAAGAAAATCTTTGCGCAAGGCCGGCAGGGTGCAGGCCGCTGAGGCGGCCAGAAGATAGGCATCATCGCCCTGAAAAGATGGCGCGTCGGTTAGTACAGAAAGGCAGGTGGCCCCACCTGCCGCATAGGCGCGCGCAAGTGCTGGAGGATCAAAATCGGCGCGGATCAGGCCCTTGGAGGGGCTGGCCTTTTTAACCTCGGCAATCAGGGCATAGCCCGTTTTTGCCGCCGTTTGCAGGGCGCGGGCAAATCCGCGCGGGGGCGGGGCTGCGGCAATAACCTCGTCTAAATCGGGCAGGGGGCGGGCAGCTTTGCGCGCCGCCACTTCTTCCAATTTATAGGCTTTGATCTTATCCAAGATGGTGGTCATGTGTCTGCGCCCTATGCGTTGGTCATTTGCGCAAGTTGCGCGATTTTCGCGTGGGCCGCGCCCGTATCAATCGACTGCGCCGCAAGTGCGACCCCATCGGGTAGCGATGTCACACGCCCCGCCACCAATAAGGCGGCTGCGGAATTAAGCAGCACCGCATCGCGGAACGCGCCCTTGGCTCCACCCAAAAGCGCACGAAAGGCAACGGCATTTTGCGCAGGTGTTCCGCCTGCAATGGCCGAAAACGGATGGCGCGGCAGACCCGCATCTTCGGGGCTGATCGTAAATTCGCGCACCGCGCCACCTTCAATCGCCGCCACGGCTGTGGGTTCAGCAATAGAAATCTCGTCCGTGCCATCGCCGCCATGCACGAGCCAAGCGGATGTAGTGCCAAGCGCCAGCAGTGTTTCGGCCATCGGGCGGATCAGCGCGGGGGAAAACGCCCCCGTTAGTTGCATTTTTACCCCCGCAGGGTTGGTCAGGGGGCCAAGGATGTTGAAAATCGTCCGCGTGCCCAGTTCGGCGCGCACGGGCATGACGTGGCGAATGGCGGGGTGGTGCATGGGCGCCATCATAAATCCGATGCCCGCCTGATTAAGGCATTTTTCCACCACCTCTGGCCCGACCATCACATTTAGGCCCATTTCCGTCAGCGCATCCGCCGCGCCAGATTTGGACGACAGGTTGCGGTTGCCATGCTTGGCCACCACCACCCCTGCGCCCGCCACCACAAACGCGGTCGCGGTGGAAATGTTCAACGTGCCCTTACCATCGCCGCCCGTGCCGACAATATCCATCGCCCCCACAGGCGCGTTCACGGCGTTGCACTTGGCGCGCATAACCGACGCGGCGGCGGCATATTCATCCACCGTCTCGCCGCGCACCCGCAGCGCCATCAGAAACCCGCCCATTTGGGCAGGGGTGCCGATGCCGTCAAACAGGGCCTCAAATGCGGCGGTCGCCTCATCGCGGGTCAAGGGGCGCGTTGCCGCAATCCCGATCAGGGGCTTTAGCACGTCGCTCATGCAGGCACCCGTTCGCGCGCGCTGTCCAGAAAGTTGCGAAGCAGTTGGTGGCCGTGTTCGCTGGCGATGGATTCGGGGTGAAACTGCACGCCTTCGATCAGTTTGGTTTTGTGCCGAAGGCCCATAATCGTTCCGTCTTCCAGCCAAGCGGTGACTTCCAGATCAGCAGGCAGGCTTGCGCGCTCGACAATCAAAGAATGATAGCGGGTGGCTTGAAAAGGCGAGGGCACGCCGCGAAACATGCCGCCCCCCGCGTGGTGCATCGCGCCCATTTTGCCATGCACAATTTCGTGGCAGCGGATCACGTTTCCGCCAAATGCTTCGCCAATGGTTTGATGACCAAGGCAGACCCCCAGCAGTGGCACATCGGCGCTGGCGGCTGCCTTGGTCAGCGGCACGCAGATGCCAGCGGATGCAGGATCACACGGGCCAGGGGACAGCACAATCGCCTCGGGACGCAGGGCAATCGCCTCCTGAACGGACAGCGCATCGTTGCGCACAACACGCACATCGGCCCCCAACTCGCCCAGATAATGGACAAGGTTATAGGTGAAACTATCGTAATTATCGATCAGCAGCAGCATGGGCGGGCCTTTGGGGCATGGGTATTTCCCCCACTTATTGCCCAAGGGGCCAGCGATGTAAACCGCGCAGCAGCGGGCTTGCGGCAGGTTCTAGAGTGCGGCAGCGGTAATCTTGCCCGCCATACTTTAGGCCATACGGTTTTGCCGCAATTTGGGGGTGAAGGCGCGGCAAAGGCAGGCTATAGTTAAATCGGGCCGCTCGTATGGCTGCAAAGGCTAGGGGTGAAGATGCGCAATTTTCTGATGGGCGGGATCATGGGTTTGCTGGTTGCGGGATTGGGTCTTGGTACAGCATCCTACCTGCTGCCTGAGCGTATTGTTGCCCCAAGCCCGCCAAGCCCGGCTTCGCCTGAAACTGCTGCGCCTGAAACTGCTGCGCCTGAAACTGCCGCGCCTGAAACTGCCGCGCCTGAAACTGCCACGCTTGAAACTGCCACGCCCGAAGCCACTGCGCCTGACGCTAGCGAACAAACCGCGCCGCCAAAAGATGACCCTTCCGCAGAGCCTTTTGACGCGCCAAACCTAGAACCAGCCCCTGCGCCAAGCGAAGCCTTGCTAGACCCAGCGCCAGAACAAAACACCGGTGCAAAGGTGGCAACCCCGCCTCAGCCCGGGGATGCGCTGCAAACCCCCACGATCAGCGCAGATCCAGCACCTGCAACTGCCGCGCCCGCGCCGGAGACGGCCCTAGCCGTGCCACCGCTTGGCGCGCCGCCCTTGCAGGCCTTTGCGGCCCCCTTTGCAGGCGCGGGCGGCAAGCCACTGTTTGCCATCGTCCTTTTGGACACTGGCGCGGCAGACATCGACCGCGCGGTTTGGGCCAGCCTGCCGCTGCCTTTATCCTTTGCGGTTGATCCCGAAAGCCCCACTGCAGCCGAAGCGATGGCCCTGTACCGCGCGGCTGGCAAAGAGGTAATCATCCTGCCAACTAGCCTGCCCGCAGGGGCGCAGGCCAGTGATGTAGAAACCAGCCTAGCTGCATATCAGGCCATGCTGCCGCAAAGCGTGGCTGTGATGAGCGATCCTGTGTCTGGTTTTCAAGACGATCGCGACCTTGCAGCCCTTGTTGTGCCAGCAGTTGGCGCGCAGGGGCGCGGGGTTTTACTGTTTGACAAAGGTCTAAACAGCGCCGCCCAGATCGCGCAGCGCGATGGCATTCCCTATGCGATGATCTCAAAAATGATCGACGCAGACGGCGAATCTGTGCCTGTAATGCGGCGCTATCTGGACCGCGCAGTGTTCAAAGCGGCCCAAGATGGCGCGGCTGTGGTTATGGGCCAGACCCTGCCAGACACCCTAACAGCGCTGACCGAATGGTCACTTGAAGGCCGCGCTGGCGATGTTGCTTTGGCCCCTATTTCGGCACTGATGCAGCCCCCGCAATAGCGGGCGGCAACGCTTCAAAGCCCATTCCTTTCCTGCCCCTTACCCGCCCTTTGATTGCAGGCCGCAGGCTGTGTCGCCTCTTGCCCCCATGCCCTTCTGCGCATAGACAGGCAAAAACCTTTTGAACGCAGGCAGTATCATGGCCAAAACACCCGCTAACCCCACCCCGCCCCGCGATGAATTGGTCATCAAAAAGCGGCGCGGCGTATCCTTGTTGGGCAGTGTGCTGCTGGGGTTGATTGCCCTGTCGATGCTGGGCTTTGGTGTGACCAGTTTTGGGGCCGGCACGGTGCGCGTCGGCACTGTGGGAGAACAGGAAATCACCGCAACCGAATATGCCAACGCTTTGCAAGGCGAAGTGAACCGTTTCTCGCAAATGGTTGGCCAACCGGTGGCGCTGCGCGATTTGCTACCTGCGGGGCTGGATCGGCAAGTTATGGCAGATTTGATCCGCCAAAAGGCGCTGGATGGCGAGATGGTTCAGATGAGCCTTTCTGTGGGCGATACCGCCCTTGCCGCCGAAGTGGTGAAAGTAGCGGCATTTCAAGGGATTGATGGCCAGTTCGACCGCGCCGCCTATGGCGATACGCTGCGCCGCAACAATATGACCGAGGCCGAGTTTGAAGCAGGTCTGCGCGCCGACATCGCGCGCGGTTTGTTGCAGACGGCCATCACGGGCGGGGCCAAACCGCCCGCCGCGCTGATCGATACGCTGTTTGCCTATGCGGGAGAGACACGGGATATCTTATATATCCCCGTGACCGAGGCAGATTTGCCTCAGCCCATGGCCGCGCCCACGGACAGCGATTTGCAGGCTGAATATGAAGCCGATATCGCCGCCTATACCCGCCCCGAGGCCAAGCGCATTCAATATGTTGCCCTGCTGCCTGAAACACTGGCCAAAGATATGCCCGCAGACCCGGCTGCCGTGGAAAAGCTGTATCAAGATCGCATCAATCAGTATGTCATTCCCGAAAAGCGCCTTGTCGAACGTCTGGTTTATCCAAATGCCGCTGATGCAGCAGCGGCCCGCGCCACGTTGGACGCAGGGACTAGTTTTGAAGATTTGGTGACCGCGCGGAACCTAACGCTTGCAGATATTGACCTTGGCGATGTGTCCAAGGCCGAACTTGGCGCGGCCGGTGATGCCGTGTTTGCATTGACTGAGGCAGGGGTGGTTGGCCCGATTGACAGCGATCTTGGCCCTGCCCTGTTCCGCATGAACGCAATTTTGGCCGCGCAAGAAACCACGCTGGACGCGGTGCGCGCCGATTTGGCGCTGGAGGTGCAGACCGAAGCCGCCCGCGCCGCGATTGCGGATCGCATTGACGCCATCGACGATGCGCTGGCAGGCGGGGCCACGTTGGAAGATTTGGCTGGCAGCGAAAACCTGACCTTGGCCAGCACCGATTACGCAAAAGGCGCCGATGACAATGACCCGATTGCCACATACGGCGGCTTTATCAAGGCGGCTGATGCCTTGGCGCAAGGAGATTTTCCCGAAGCAATTATTTTGGAAGATGGCGGTGTTGTTGCCATGACATTGGTGGAAACCCTGCCCCCTGCACCGCGTCCCTTGGCCGATGTCACGGACAAGGTCACCGCCGCATGGCGCGCCAAGGCCCTGATCGCTGCCCTTACGGACTTGGCCGAAACCAAAGTTAGCGCGCTGAATGGTGGGGCTGATTTTGCCAGCCTTGGAACTGTTAAAACCGCCGATAAAATCGCCCGCGATGGCGCGGTTGATGGCGCGCCAACGGCGCTGGTCACCGCCGCCTTTGCTGCCGCGTTGGGCAAGCCGCAAGTGGTTGTCGATGGCGATTTTGTTGCCCTGATGCAGCTAGATGCCATTACCCTTGCTGCTGACAATCCCGCTTCGGCAGATTTGCGCGCCACATTGGAGGCTCAGCTATCGCAATCTTTGGGGGCGGATGTGTTTGATCTGTTCGGCGGTCAAGTGGAATCTGCTGCGGGCATTATGATTGACCAAAACGTGATCAACTCGGTTCACACCCAAATGGGCAACTAAGGTCGCGCGATATGACCCTTTTTCCAGCATACGACGATTTTGCCGCCCGCTGGGAAGCGGGACAAAATCAGCTTGTCTATACCCGTATCGCCGCCGATTTGGACACGCCAGTATCCTTGATGTTGAAACTTGGCGAGGCGCGCGGCGATACGTTTATGCTGGAATCAGTCACAGGCGGCGAAGTGCGCGGGCGCTATTCGGTGGTGGGGCTAAAGCCTGATCTGATTTGGAAATGCGAAGGCACGCGCGCCTTTATCAACCGCGAGGCACGCTTTGACGGCGCTGCCTTTGCCCCGCAGGATGCAGCCCCACTTGATGCCCTGCGCGCGTTGCTGGCCGAATGCCGCATTGATTTGCCAGCGGGCCTTCCTGCCATTTCGGCGGGGCTGTTTGGCTATCTGGGCTATGACATGATCCGGCTTGTCGAACATTTGCCGAATGTAAACCCGGATCCCTTGGGCCTGCCCGATGCCGTGCTGCTGCGACCATCTGTCATTGCCGTTTTGGACGGGGTGAAGGGCGAGGTGACCTTGGTTGCGCCTGCTTGGGCGGCATCAGGCCTATCTGCCCGCGCGGCATATGCCCAAGCGGCAGAGCGTGTGATGGACTGTCTGCGCGATTTGGATCGCGCCCCCGCAACCAGCCGCGATTTTGGCGATGCGGGCGCACAGGTGGGTGCGGCGCAATCGAACTTTACCCATCAGGGCTATAAAGACGCGGTGGAAAAGGCCAAGGAATATATTCGCGCAGGCGATATCTTTCAGGTCGTGCCATCGCAGCGCTGGACGCAATCCTTTCCGCTGCCGCCCTTTGCCCTGTATCGCAGCCTGCGCCGCACCAACCCATCGCCGTTTATGTTTTTCTTTAATTTCGGCGGGTATCAGGTGATTGGGGCCAGCCCCGAAATTCTGGTGCGCCTGCGCGATGGCGAGGTTACCGTGCGCCCCATTGCAGGCACGCGCAAACGCGGGGCGGACGAGGCCGAAGATCGCGCCCTAGAGGCCGATTTGCTGGCCGACCCCAAAGAGCGCGCCGAACATTTGATGCTGCTGGATTTGGGCCGCAACGATGTGGGCCGTGTGGCTAAGGTTGGCACTGTGCGCCCGACAGAGCAGTTTATTATCGAACGCTATAGCCATGTGATGCACATCGTATCCAACGTGGTGGGCGAAATTGCCGATGGGCAGGACGCGCTTTCTGCCCTGCTGGCGGGCCTGCCTGCGGGCACCGTATCTGGCGCGCCCAAAGTGCGCGCGATGGAAATTATCGACGAATTAGAACCCGAAAAGCGCGGCGTTTACGGCGGCGGCGTGGGGTATTTTGCCGCCAATGGCGAGATGGATTTTTGCATCGCCCTGCGCACGGCAGTGCTGAAAGACGGGCAGCTTTACATTCAGGCAGGCGGCGGCGTTGTCTATGACAGCGACCCCGAGGCCGAATATCAAGAGACGGTCAATAAATCAAACGCCCTGCGCCGCGCCGCATTGGATGCAGGGCTGTTTGCGCAAAAGGGCAACGGCTAATCCCCCATAGCTGTTCGTTTGACGGGCAGCTACAAAGTGCAGCTGCCCGCTTTGACTTTAGGCCACTTTGCGCTGCGTCAAAACCATTGCCATCGTCTCGCCCATGGCAGATGGGTTCGGGGCCACGGTGATGCCAGCGGCTGCCAAGATTTCCACCTTTTCTTGCGCGCTTTCGCCAAAGGCCGACACGATTGCCCCCGCATGGCCCATTTTGCGCCCTTTGGGGGCAGACAGACCCGCAATATAGGCAACCACGGGTTTGCGCATGTGATCGCGCGCATAGGCGGCGGCCTCGGCTTCTTGCGGGCCACCGATCTCGCCGATCATCATGACGGCATCTGTTTCGGGATCAGACTCGAACAATTCCAAAATATCGCGAAAGCTTGATCCATTGACAGGATCGCCGCCAATCCCCACCGAGGTGGACACGCCAATACCCAGCGCCTGCATTTGGCTGGCCGCCTCGTAGCCCAATGTGCCCGAACGCCCCACAATGCCCACGCGCCCTTGCATATAAATATGCGGCGGCATGATGCCCATAAACCCCTTACCCGGCGAGATGATGCCCGCACAATTTGGCCCAATCAGGCGCAGTTTACGCTCGGACGGATAGCGCTTTAAAAACCGCTTCAGGCGCATCATGTCTTGGCTGGGGATACCATCGGTCACGCAAACAGCGGTGCGGATGCCTGCATCGGCCGCTTCCATAATCGCGTCCGCTGCAAAGGGGGGTGGCACGAACACAAGGCTGGCTTCGGCGCCCGTAGCCTCGACCGCTTCGCGCACAGTGTTGAACAAAGGGAGTTCTAGGTGCGTCTCGCCGCCTTTGCCGGGGGTCACGCCGCCCACCACATTGGTGCCATAGCGGATCATATCTGCGGCGTGAAAGCTGCCGATACGCCCCGACATGCCTTGCACGATGACGCGGGTTTTTTCAGTGATTAGAATGGCCATTGGCTTTCCCCCTATGCGGCTTTGTTGGCAACAGATGCGTTGCGGGCGCTGACCGCGGCGGCGGCGGCTTCGGCCAGCGTATCTGCGGAAATCAGCGGCAAGCCTGAATTGTCGATAATCGCTTTGCCTTCTTCCACATTTGTGCCCGCAAGGCGCACGATAACGGGAATGGTCAGCCCCACTTCTTGATAGGCTTGGACCACGCCTTGGGCCACCCAATCGCAGCGGTTGATGCCCGCAAAGATGTTTACCAAAACGACGGAAACTTTGGAATCGGTCAACACCGTGCGAAAGGCGCGCACAACGCGTTCGGGGCTTGCCCCTCCGCCGATGTCCAGAAAATTGGCAGGCTCGCCCCCCGCCAATTTGATCATATCCATCGTGGCCATCGCAAGGCCCGCGCCATTGATGATGCAGCCGATATCGCCGTCCAGCCCAACGTAAGACAGGCCATGATCGCCTGCCGTGCTTTCGCGCGGGTCTTCTTGGCTGCGGTCGCGCAATTCGGCAATACCAGATTGCCGGAACATTGCGTTTGTATCGAAGCTCATCTTGGCATCCAGTGCCACCAGATCGCCCGATCCTGTGATGACCAGCGGGTTAATCTCGACCATGACGGCATCCAAATCGCGGTAGGCGCGATAGCAGGCGCGCAGCGTGGTGACCATCTGGGCAATCTGGCCGCCCTTCAGCCCCAGCGCAAAGGCCAATTCGCGGGCCTGAAATTCGGACAGGCCAACAGCGGGGTCGATTGTCATGCGGCGCAGGCTGTCTGGATCGGATTCGGCCAGATCTTCAATCTCAATCCCGCCATGGGCCGAGGCGACAATCATAATCCGTTCGGATTTGCGATCTAGCACAAAGCCAAGATACAGCTCTTGGGCGATGTCAGAGGCATTTTCGACCCAAACGCGGTAAACACCCTTGCCAGCAGCATCGGTTTGCTTGGTGACAAGCTGTTTGCCGAACAAGGTGGCAGCAAAGGCGTGCACCTCGTCTGCCGAACGGCACAGCTTGACCCCGCCTGCCGCCCCGCGCCCGCCCGAATGGATCTGCGCCTTGACGACCCAAGCGTTACCGCCCAGTTCGCGGGCGCGGTAGCCTGCCTGTTCGGGGCTGTAGGCCAGCCCCCCACGCGGCACGGGTACGCCGAAACGGGCTAGGATCTCTTTGGCTTGATATTCATGAATATCCACAATTTCTCCTGTCTGCGCATCTTTGGCCCCAGTGAGAACCCTGCGCTATTGCTTTGATTTTGCGTTATTTCGACGCGATGGCGTCTGCCAGAACCAGCACATTCATCGCCATGCGTTCGGATGCGGCATCAATCATACGCCCGTCCAACTGGGCTGCGCCCTTGCCCATGGCTTCGGCTTTGCGCAATTCTTCGATGATGCGGCGGGCACGGGTGACTTCGCTTTCTGGCGGCGAAAACACCTCGTTGGCCAAGTCAATCTGCGAGGGATGGATGGCCCATTTGCCTTCACATCCCAGCGCCGCCGCACGGCGCGCGCCGTCCTTATAGCCTTCGGGATCGCTAAAATCGCCAAACGGGCCATCAATGGCCCGCAGGCCATAGGCGCGGCAGGCCACGACCATACGGCTGATCGAGGCGTGCCACTGATCGCCTGGATAATGCGGGTTCAGCCCGCCAATGTTCGTGGTGCGCGCGCGCATGGATGCTGCAAAATCGGCCACACCGAAATGCAGCGCCTCTAGGCGTCCGCCAAACTGGGCTATCGCCTCGACATTCGCCATGCCAAGCGCGGTTTCAATCAGCGCCTCTAGGCCCACGCGGGTGGTATAGCCCTTGGCCTGTTCGATCTGGTTGACCATGGCTTCAACCATATACAAATCGCCCGTAACGCCGACTTTGGGCACCAGCAGCGTGTCCACACGGCTTCCTGCCTGTTCCATCACATCAACCACATCGCGGTACATGTAATGCGTATCAAGGCCGTTGATGCGCACCGAAACGGTTTTGCCCTTGGCGCGCCAGTCGATGTCATTCAGCGCCTGAATGGCGTTCTTGCGGGCCTGTTCTTTTTCGGATGGCGCAATGGCATCTTCCAGATCCAGAAAGATATAATCGGCGTTCCCATCAGCTGCCTTGTCGATCATCGTAGGGTTGGATGCAGGCACCGCAAGTTCTGACCGCTGCAGGCGGGGTTTGCGCATTGGGAAAAGTGTATGGCTCATGATCTTGTCCTTTGAATGAAATTAATCGGCGGCGATGCGGGCGGCATCTGCGGTGTGGGATGCGTAAACTTCTTGCGCGGCAGCAACGCCCGATCCGAAGGTGATCTTGGCCCCCGCCGCCGCCATCGACAACTCGGCCAGCGCGATTGCGGTCAGGCACATGCCTTCGTTGCAATGGCCAATATGCCCGATTCGGAACGCTTTTCCCGCCAGTGGCCCAAGGCCCGAGCCAAAGCTTGCGTTATAACGGTCATAGCCAATGCGAATCACATCACGCGCATCCACGCCTTCGGGCGTGCGGATGGCGGTGACAGTGTCGGAATAATGCGCGGGGCTTTCTGCGCACAGATCCATACCCCACGCTTTCACTGCCGCGCGCACACCTGCGCCCAAACGGCGATGGCGGGCGATGACGTTATCCAGCCC
Organism: Pseudorhodobacter antarcticus; assembly: GCA_945862435.1. Lineage (GTDB taxonomy): Bacteria > Pseudomonadota > Alphaproteobacteria > Rhodobacterales > Rhodobacteraceae > Cypionkella > Cypionkella antarctica_C. The sequence goes on along the minus strand of CAMAXX010000013.1, from coordinate 44,282 downwards.
TTCGGCCATCATTTGATCCAGCGCAGCGCGCAGCGCGTGCAGCAATTGGACAGGCGGCGTATAGGGGAAATAGCCTGTTTCGTTGTTCTTTAGCTGATCGGAAAATTCAAAAAACGCGCGGCGCATGGTGGCGGTTTCACTGGCCTTTAAAGCCTTTTGGCTGACGCCCAAAATACCCAAACCAGGCGGCATCATCATGCCCTTTTGGCTGCCAGTAACGGCCAAATCAACGCCCCAAGCGTCCATTTCAAAGGGGATACAGCCGATGGAAGACACCCCATCTAAAAACAAAAGCGCGTCATGGAAAGCCTCATCCAAAGCGCGGCGCAGGGCGGCCACGTCGGAGGCCACGCCCGTGGCAGTTTCATTATGGGTGATGAAAACCGCCTTAATCTCGCCCGCAGGGTCTGCCGCCAATCTGCGCGCAAATTCGCTGACAGGCGCTGCCGCGCCCCAAGGCACGTCGATCAGATCAACCTTCAGGCCGAGCCGCTCGGCCATTTGGGCCCACAGCATCGAAAACTGTCCGTGCCGCGCCATCAACACGCGATCACCTGGGGAAAGGGTGTTGGTAATCGCAGCCTCCCACGCCGCGGTGCCCGACCCGGGAAACAGCATAATGTGGCCATCTGTGGTGCGGAACAGCGTTTTCAGGTCGCGAAAAATGCCAAGGTTCGGCGCGCCGTAATCATGCGCACGGTGATCTTGCATGGTCACGTTCATGGCCATCCGAACAGGTTCGGGAACGTTAGTTGGGCCGGGAATAAATAGATGGTTAATGCCAGTGCGCATAGTATTCTCCAAAATTGCTGAAAACTCTGTCGCATTGCTGAACGTTTGTGCAAAATGAAAAATGGTTACGCTGTAAATGCGAAGATTTACAAGTTTGCGAAATTGTAATATTGTAAATTCTACAAAATCAAAAATGTGTGCGATGGTATGCAAAAAACTTTTATCGGCCCCCATTTGCGCAGGCTTCGGCTGGAACGCGGCGAGACCCAAGGCCAGATGGCGCGGGCGCTGGGAATAAGCCTGTCTTACGTTAACCTTCTGGAAAACAACGAAAGATCGGTGTCGGTGCAGGTGCTTTTGCGCCTGTTCGAAGCGTACGGTGTTGATTGGCGCGAGATCGCCGAAGAAGATAGCACGGCGCAACTGGCCGATATTCGCGCGGTCATGCAAGACCCGCTTTTCGCGCCCACGCGCCCTGATTTGCCGCAACTGCGCGCCGCCTTTGCCCATTCGCCAAGCCTTGTGCAAAGCTTTTTGGCGCTGTACCGCAGCTATCAGGTGGTGTCAGATCAACTGCTTGCGCTGATTGAAAACGACGGACAGCAGTTGACCACCACGCCCGAAGCGGCGGTGCACGACGTGTTTCGCCGCAACCGCAACCATTTTCGCGAATTGGAACACGCGGCCGAAAGTTTTTGGCCCATTCCTGTGGAACGGGACGAAGTTTACGTCACCCTTAAACACCGCTTGCGCGACAAATTGGGCGTGAATGTCCGCCTGTGCCCCGTTGAAGATCTGCCCAGTGCCCTGCGGCAGTACGATGAAAAGCGGCGCGAAATTTTGTTGTCCGAGGCGCTGGATCATCAAAACCGCACCTTTCAGTTGGTGCATATGGCAGGGCTGCTGGAACTGCGCGAATTGCTGGATGCGATCACTCAGCGCAGCAACATCACCGACCCGCGCGGCATGGCGCGGCTGCGGGTGGAACTGGCCAATTACTTCGCCGCCGCCGTGTTGATGCCTTATGATGCCTTTCTGGCCGAGGCGCGGGCCTCGATGTATGACTTTGACCATTTGGCCACCCGCTTTGACGTTAGTTTTGAACAGGCCTGCCACCGCGCCACGACTTTGCAACGCGAAGGTGCGCAGGGCGTGCCGTTCTTTTTCATGCGCATCGACAAAGGCGGCAACGTCACCAAACGGTTCAACGCAACAGATTTTCACCTTGCCGAATATGGCGGTGCTTGCCCGCGGCTGGATGTGCATACCAGCTTTCGCACCCCGAGCCGTATTATCCCGCAATTTGTGGAAATGCCTGATCACAGCCAGTTTTTCGTATTTTCCCGCACAGTAGATCGCCCAACTTGGGAGCGCTATGCGCAAGATAACAGGCTGGCCGTGGCAATGGGCTGCGCGATCCGTTTTGCCCCCGAAATTGGCTATGCCGAGGGGTTTTCGATGGCCAATGCCCGCATGACGCAGATCGGCATCAATTGCCGTATTTGCCCCCGCGCAAGCTGCGATCAGCGCGCCCACCAAGCCGCTATCCAGACCCAGCCTGTTGACGCGCTGCGGCGCGGCGTAACGCGGTTTGATGTAAGTTAGCTGCGAGATTTCCCTATTGCCAATCAGGGGCGATAGGCGGCAAGCCGCGCGCAAACCTCGCCCAAAGCGGCGCTATCCACATTGGCAAAAGCAATCCGCAATTCGCGCGCGCCTTGGCCGTCGTCTTTGGGGCGAAACATCGTGCCAGGCAGGGCCAGCAGCGATGCTTTGCCCACCAAATCACGCGCCAAATCGGGCGAGGCGATGTCGAACGGGTGGCGGACATAGGCAAAATACGCCCCGCAGCCCAAAAGCTGCCAACCCTCCACCTGCGCAAACCCCGTTTGCAGCGCGGCGCGGCGGGCCAAAATCTCGGCCCTCTCGCCCGCCAGCCATTGGCCAAGGTTTTGCATCCCCCAAAGGGCGGCTATCTGGCCCAGTTGGCTGGGGCAAATGGCAACGGTGTCTAGAAACTTTTCGATCTGTATCAGGCGGCGTTCACTGGCAATGATCGCCCCTACGCGGTGGCCCGTCAGGCGGTAGGCCTTGGAAAACGAATACAGTTGGATCAGGCAATCATCCCAATCTGAGGCGAATAGATCATGCGGCGCGCCTGACCTTACATCAAAATCGCGGTAGGTCTCATCGACGATCAGCGCAAGGCCATGCGCACGCGCCAAATCGCGGAACGCGGTTAAGGTTTCGGCAGGGTATTCCGCGCCCGTGGGGTTGTTTGGCGTAACCAGCACAATGGCGCGGGTGCGCGGTGTAATCAGCGCGCGGGCATCATCTGCCGATGGGATCATCCCCGCGCCGCAGGGCAGGGGAATGGCCCCAATGCCCTGCATATCCAGCCACATTTTGTGGTTGAAATACCAAGGGGTTGGTAAGATCACCTCATCCCCCGCGCCTGCCAAGGTGCTGATCGCGGCGCAAAAGGCTTGGTTGCAGCCTTGGGTTATGGCCACTTGAGCAGGCGCGATTGCCCCGCCATAGGCGGCGGAAAACTGGGTGGCCACTTCAGCGCGCAGGGCAGGCAGGCCCAGCACGGGGCCGTATAAATGCGCATCTGGATTGTGCAGCGCGGCATCGGCAATCGCTTGGCGCAGCGCCATGGGGGGCAGATCGACTGGGGCGGCTTGGCTGATGTTTATCAGCGGGCGGTTTGCGGGGTGGATTACGCCCTCTAGCCAGCGGCGCGCCTCCATCACGGGGGGGGCATCGGTGTGCAACAGGGCGGGGTTCATGGATTAATCCTTACCGCGAAACGGCTGAACATATTGCAGCGCCATATCCCAGGGAAAGAAAATCCATGTGTCTTGGGAAACCTCGGTGATATAGGTATCAACCTGCGGCTTTCCCGAAGGTTTGGCGTAAACAGTGGCGAAATGCGCCTTTGGATACATCTTGCGCACCAATTCCAGCGTTTTGCCCGAATCGACCAGATCATCGACAATCAAAATCCCAGTGCCATCGCCCATAAGATCGGCCTGAGGGGCCTTGGTCATCACCGCATCGCCGCGGTCTTGGTGGGCATAGGAGATAACGGAAATCGTATCCACCACCCGCACATCCAATTCGCGCGCGACAATCATCGCAGGCACAAGCCCGCCACGCGTGATACCCACAACCGCCTTCCATGCGCCATTATCTGGCCCCTTGCCATCCAGCCGCCACGCCAGCGCGCGGGCATCGCGGTGGATTTGATCCCAACTGACATGGAAGCCTTTTTCATGCGGCAAACGGTCAATCATAATGGCTCCTTCAGGTAAGTGCGACGCGCACGCCCAGCACGGCAAGTAGCCCGCCAAAGCTGCGGTCGATAATGGTCTTCAGACTGATATACCGCGCCCGCGTGATGGATGTCGAGAAGATGCGCGCCACAAGAATGTTCCAAACCGTTTCGTTCAGCATCACGACAGCCAGCAGAGCGCTATAAACCCAGATGGGAGTGGTAGGCGGGACAGTACCCAAGAAAATGGCCGAAAACATCACAGCGGGTTTGGGGTTAGACAGCTGCGTGACCAGCCCAAGGCGAAAGGCCGACATCGGGCTGCGGGGCAGGGCGCGGGTGTCTTCGGTGTTAAACGGGGTTTTGGCATCGCGCCACAGTTTGATCCCTATCCAAACCAGATAGGCCCCGCCACCAATTTTCAGCGCCCACAGCAGGGCGGGGGCGGCAGCGAACACTATGTTCAGCCCGAACATTGCGGCGCTGGCCCAAAAAACGGCCCCCTCGCCAATGCCCACCGCCAGCATTGCGCCAGCGGCAAACCCCTCGGTCAGGCCCGTGCGCGCGGCCATCAGCACCGCAGGGCCAGGGGATATTGCGGCGAAAAGCGACAGCGCGGCAAAGGCGAGAAAGGCGGTGATGGTCATAGCAGGCTCCTTTTTGGTGCAATCTGCGCCGAGCGCTGGGCGGGGTAAAGGGGCAAAGCTAAATTGGCCGCAGGGCGGTGTTGTGATTGGCAAAGCCAAAGTTGGCGCACAGCCTGCGCGGGGCAATGGCGCAGGCTGTCCCTGCACCTTAGGCCGATGGCCCAAAGCGGAGCTGGCAACAGGCCACGCTTTCCATTGGCTCGCTTTCAAAGGCGCGGTACAGGGCCAAGGCCGGATGATTATCCAGCTCTGTTGCCACCCAAGCCTGATCGCAGCCCATGCCCGCGCCCCATGCCAGCGCGGCTTGCACCAAACGGCGGGCGATACCCATGCCCTGATACGCCTCGGTCACGGCTAGATTGTCGATATACAAAACAGGCGGCGCATCGGGCTGATGCTGCACCATCGCGCGTATTTGGCCAATTGCCACATCGCTGTCCATGGCCACCGCCATGAAATGCCCTGCCGCTGCCGCAAAGGCGGCAAGTCGGGCGGGGTCGATGGCCTCGTCAAACACATCGGGCGCGTGCTGTGCCAGAAGATGGGTATTTGTAGGGGTGATTTGGGTAAGATTAACCATACAGCAACGCTTAGGCCATAGCGCGCGAATGGCCAAGCCCTTGGCTGCATTGGCTTTGGCTGCACTGGCTTTGGCTGCATTGGCCCTTTGCACCACTGGCCTTCGGGCAAAGTGCAGGCTAGTTTGCCCAAAATTCAAAGGACAGCCTATGCCTCCTACCCAAACCACCCGCGCCACGGGCGCTGCCGTTTTGTCGATGGCGGCCTGCGCGGGTGTGTTGATCGCGGCCGAGTTTATGCCCGTGTCTGTGCTGTCCCCCTTGGCCGCAGGTTTGGGGGTGACCGAAGGGCAGGCGGGGCAGGCCAATGCGGTATCGGGGGCCTTTGCGGTGATCACCAGCGTTTTTATCACCACATGGGGCGGGTATTTGAACCGCAAATGGGTTTTGGCGGCGGTGGGCGGGTTGTTGATGCTGTCATCGGCGCTGATCGCGCTGGCCACTGACCTTTGGGCGCTGATGGGGGGGCGCGTGTTTTTGGGGGTGGCGGTGGGGGCGTTTTGGTCGCTGTCCACGGCCACCATCATGCGGCTTGTTCCGCCCGCCGATGTGCCGCGCGCGCTGAGTATTATGTATCTGGGCCAAGCGGTGGCCGCCGCCTTTGCCGCGCCTATTGCCACGTGGGCTGCAGCCGAATTTGGCTGGCGCGCGGTGTTTTGGGCGCTGGTGCCCATTGCGGGGGCGGTGGTGGTTTGGCAGGCCGCCGCAATGCCCCCCATGGCTGGCACAGGGCGCAAAAGTTTTGGCGCGCTGCTGGGGCTGCTAAAGCGGCGTTATGTGGCGCTAGGCATGTTGGGCGCGATGCTGTCATGGGGGGCCAGCGCGATGCTGATCTCGTATATGCGCGCCTATCTTGACACGGTGACTGGCGGCGATGCGGGGGCGGTGACGCTGCTGTTTACAGTGCTGGGTCTGGCGGGGTTTATTGGCACTTGGGCAGGGGGGCAGCTTGCGGCGCGCCACGGGCAACGCGCGCTGGCCCTGCCTGCGGGGCTGATGGTTTTGGTGGCATTGGGGCTGGTTGCCGCGCACAGCAACCTTTGGGCTGTGGCGGGGTTCTTGGTGCTGTTCGGTGCGGCCAATACCGCGATGTCAATCATCTGGATGATGTGGCTGGCGCGCAATATCGATGACGCGCCCGAACTGGCAGGCAGTCTGATCCTGCCCGCGCTGCAACTGGCCATTATGGTCGGCGGAATGCTGGGCGGCGCGCTGCTGGATTGGGGCGGCGTGGCGGCAACCTACCTTGCCTGCGCTGGCGTAGCCGTGATGGCGGTGGTGCTGGTGGGGACGGGGAAACGGATGGAGAAGGGGTAGGATGTGTGATTTACTGCACCTAATTCGTTGCCAACCGTGCGATCACAGTGCGCACCCTAGCCCACCAACCCCCACAAGAGCCAAACCCCCAGCGCGCCAATCACCACTGCCGCCACGCGGTCGATCACGGGCTTTGCCCGCAGGGCGCGGGCGCGGATGCGGGGGGTGGTCAGCGTTAGGGCCACGGCGGTGAAGAAGGACAGTTCTAGCGCCAGCATCGACAGGTACACCACTGCGCCAGAGGCAAGGGTGAAGGGGTCGGGGAAGACCGATAGGAACAGCGACGAGAAGAACAGTATCGGCTTGGGGTTAGATACGTTCAAACGGTATCCCGCCCAAAAGCCGTTCGGAGCAGCAGTTTCGGCCAAGGGCGCATTGGCGTGACGCCAGATAGCCCAAGCTATATAGATCAAATAACCGCCGCCCAGCAGCGTCATCGCCATCAGCAGCGCGGGAAAGCGGTGCAGCACCAATCCCAGCCCTAGCATCGATGCCAGCACCCATGATGTTGCCCCAAACCCAAGGCCAAGGCCGAACATCAGGGCAGGGCCGCGACCTTCGGCAATGGCCTTTTGGCTGATAGACACCAATGCAGGGCCAGGCGTGGCCAGCGCCACAACTTGCGCGCCCAAAACCAGCGCAAGCTGGGCTGCGGTTACCGGCATTTATTTTGTCGCGTCGATATCGGGCGCGTCCACCGCCTTCATCCCCACAACGTGATAGCCTGCATCGACATGCAGGTTTTCGCCCGTGGTGCCCGACCCCAGATCGGACAGCAGATACAGCGCGGCCTTGCCCACCTCTTCTTGCGTGACATTGCGGCGCAAGGGGCTGTTCAGCTCGTTCCATTTCATGATGTAGCGGAAATCGCCAATGCCGCTGGCGGCCAGTGTTTTGATCGGGCCTGCGGAAATGGCGTTCACGCGGATACCGTCTTTGCCCAAATCTTCGGCCAGATATTTCACGGATGCTTCCAGCCCCGCCTTGGCCACGCCCATCACATTGTAATGCGGCATCACCTTTTCTGCGCCGTAATAGGTTAGCGTCAGCATACTGCCGCCCGCTGGCATCATCGCGCTTGCGCGCTGGGCCACAGCGGTAAAGGAATAGACGGAAATATCCATCGTCATCAGGAAATTAGCGCGCGAAGTGTCCACATAGCGGCCACGAAGTTCGTTCTTGTCGGAAAAGCCAATCGCATGAACCAGAAAATCAATCGTGCCCCATTTGGCCTGCAATGCTGCAAAAAGGGCGTCCATCGACGCCTCATCCGCAACATCGCATTCGATAAAGGTGTTCATCCCAATCGATGCGGCCAGCGGTTCAACCCGCTTTTTCAGCGCCTCGCCCTGATAGGAAAAGGCAATCTCGGCCCCTTGGGCCGCAATCGCCTGCGCAATACCCCAAGCTATGGATTTGTCATTGGCCAGCCCCATAATCAGGCCGCGTTTCCCTGCCATCAACCCATTCGCCATCTCGTCTTCTCCCGAAATTGTCCTATAACGCTTCTCTAGGGCATAGGCCCCATAATCTCAAGTCAGGAGCGCGGTTTGGCCAATTCAGACGATAGGACAGGAATTTTCGCAGGCGATGACCCGTTTGAAATCGCCCGCCGCTGGCTGGCCGAGGCCGAGGCAGCAGAGCCGAACGATCCAAACGCCATCGCCCTGTCCACTGTTGATGCCAGCGGCATGCCCAATGCGAGGATGGTGCTGCTGAAAGATATCGAACCCGCCGCCTTTGTGTTCTACACCAATTACGGGTCTGCCAAAGCGCGCGAAATTGAGGGCGCGGGCCGCGCGGCATTTGTGCTGCATTGGAAGTCGCTGCGCCGCCAAGTTCGGGTGCGGGGGCTGGTGACGCGCGAAGACGGCGTGGCCGCTGATTCGTATTACGCATCGCGCAGTTTACAATCGCGGCTAGGTGCATGGGCGAGCAAACAGTCATCAAAGTTGTCGTCACGCGCCGCACTTATGGCCGAGGTTGTAAAGCAAACCGCACTGCATGGTACTGCCCCAAATAGGCCACCTTACTGGGGAGGGTACCGCATTACTCCGCTTGAGATTGAATTCTGGGCAGATGGGCCTTATCGACTTCATGATCGCTTTCAGTGGACTCGCCTATTGGTTGAAAAACCGTGGAAAATCAATCGTCTGTCGCCGTAAATAAAGCTTGCGCTGGAACGAATTTTTGGGATGCTGGCTTGGTAACCATGTTTTGATTTGATCGGTCCGTTTTAGTTTTGACTTTTCACGACCTTAGCTATGGAAGTTTGTCTTCAATGCCTGATAGCGAATATGATTCTGAAATCCAGACGGGACGTGTAAAGTGGTTTGATCCTGTCAAGGGTTTTGGCTTTATTGTCGCAGATGAAGGCGGTCCTGACGTGCTGCTCCATGCCAATGTTCTGCGCAACTATGGCCAAAGTTCGGTTGCCGATGGCACACCGATTTCCTTTCGCGTTCAGGCCACCCAGCGTGGACTGCAGGCGGTAGAGGTCGTCAAGATTGAGGCCGCGATTGGCATGCCGATTACCCTTTCCGAAGAGGAAAACCAGCTGACCACCGAGCAGTTGCTACAGCTTCCCATTGCGCCCGCGCGGGTCAAATGGTTTGATAAGGTCAAAGGGTTTGGATTTGCCAATGTCTATGGTTCGTCGGACGATGTGTTTGTGCATATCGAAGTTTTGAACCATTCAGGTTTTGCCGATTTGCAGGCGGGGGAAGCAATATGTTTGCGTGTAACCGATGGCAAGCGCGGCAAAATGGCAGTGCAAGTTTTGGCATGGGACGCAGCGCTGGCGCCCTGATTTTCGCGGCCTTTGGTGTGTTTGCGCCATTTATGGCACAGGCCGCTTGCGCGCCTGAGCGTATTTCTGTGCAAACCACAAACGCACGGCAAGAATTTTCTGTCGAAGTCGCCGATACCGATGGCGAACGCGCCATCGGCCTTATGAACCGCCCCCAGATGGCCAGCGCAGCAGGGATGCTGTTTGTTTATGACAGGGCGCAGCGTGCGCAGTTTTGGATGGCCAATACGCTGATCCCGCTGGATATGATCTTCGCCGCCGATGATGGAACGATTTTAAAAGTGCACGCCAACGCAGTGCCCTTGGATCGCAGCGTCATCGATGGCGGGGATGGCGTGCGCTATGTGCTGGAAATCAACGGCGGGTTTGCCGCACGGTTGGGCATCGCCGCTGGAGGCGCGCTGCATCACCCCAGTATCGCAGGGTCTGACTGCGCGGCAAATTAGGCGCTGCAGCCTTGGGCAAAAATTTTTGCGATTTTGGGCAGAATCTTCGCAGCTATCCCTTTTCAAAGCCGCGCTTTGGGCGTAATCACCCCCTCGCAAGGAACGTCGGGGCGTAGCGCAGTCTGGTAGCGCGACGGTTTTGGGTACCGTAGGTCGCGAGTTCGAATCCCGCCGCCCCGACCACCTTGCATTTTCATCAAAGTTCAGTTGTTTTGTTTGGAAGCATGGCCCTGTGCCCAAAGGGCTGCGACCAAATACATAAAACTGTATGTTGTTTTGCGCCAACCTACCCAGGGGCGCAATTTTTCCCTTTATCTTCAGATAATTAAAAAAACCTGAAATGGTTAATGCACATTCACTACGCCTTTAGGGTAGCTTTGCTCCACTCCATTTGACGGCCAAAATTAACTTCGACGGCGTAAATTAACGCTGTGGGTAGTTCAAGTTTGGGTGGTTTTATGAAGGTGAAGAACAGCATTTTTGCTGCGATGTCGCTGGCGTTTATGTTGGGGCAAATTCAGCCAGCACCAGCGCAATCGCGCACTGATGGGGCTGCGGCAAGCGCCATTGCATTTAGCACCGCCGATTTCGGTATGGGCACTAAGCGTTCTGCCGCTGTGGCGCTGCCGCAGGCGCGCGTCACCCCAAAAACCAGATCAGCTACGCCGCGCCCTACAAAAGCCGCGCGCCCAGTCAAATTTACCGTGGCCACTGGCTCTGCGTGGATGCACAGCGATGTGCCTGCCGCTTGGAAGAAGGGGTATCGTGGACGCGGGGCAAACATCACGCTGGTGGATAGCTTTGGTACGACATACCGCCTACGCGGCACCATGTCGGGGCGCAGCGAAACTTTGGCGCATGGGGGCTGGACACGCAAACAAGCATCGATGGTGGCGCTGAATGCGCGCACCTTTGCGCATGATTTTTCGCGCAGTTCAACCGCCGTAAAGCTGCAAAGCGGGTTCAATGTTATGAACCTAAGCTATGGCATTTTTTACCGCGCAAGCACGGGTGACGTGGGTTGGAAGGCCCAAGAATCATCGCTGATAAGCTATGCTAAAACAGGTGCTGCCGTGGTGGTCAAAGCGGCAGGAAATGACGGGGTTGCCATGACCGCTGCGAACGCTGCAGGGCGGATCGATCTTTTAAGCCGCGATTTGATTTGCGCGCGTTCAGCTATCTTTGTGGGGGCTTTATCCGGCAATGGCACCACGTCGCAGCGGGCATCGCTGGCCAGTTATTCCAACTTTGCGGGCGCAAACTCGACAGTTCAGGATCAGTTCTTGGTGGTGGGGGTTAACAGCCGCGCAACAGGCCTTATGGGCACGTCTTTTGCCGCGCCGATTGTGTCAGGCTATGCCGCCATTTTGAAAAGTAAATTCACCACCGCAAGCCACACTCAAATTGCCAAACAGTTGCTGGACACAGCGCGGCACGATACGATTGCGGGCTACAGTCCCGCATTGCATGGGCAGGGCGAGGCCAGCCTGTCGCGCGCCTTGGCGCCTGCCAGCCTGCGCTAACTTGCCGCTAGGCCCGTGCCAAGAACGCATGCAAAGTGGCATCAAACTGGGCGGGATGTTCAAGATAGGGTGAGTGGCCGCAACCTTGCATAACATGGGTTTGCACCACGCGCCCTTTGGCGGCATACGCGGCCAGCGCCGCCGTTGTCTGCGCAATCATCGGCTGGGGCGGATAGGCATCTGCCCCCGGCCAACCTGGAACCGCGCCCAATTGGCCCAAAGTGCCCAGATCGAACAGCGAAGCGTCTGATACCACAGGATCATCCGCACCGCATATCCACAGCACGGGGCAACTGGCGCGCAAAAACCCCAAAGGTTGGGTCTGATAGATCGGGGCCATTGCGTTGATTGGCCCCAACTTACCTGGCGCAACCATTGGCCAGTTTAAAGATGGCGCGGCGTCCCCAGGGTAATCTTGTGGCCCGCAATGTTGCGATAGGGTTGCGTCCAGCAGCAGTTCAATCTCGGCAGGCACAAAGGGCGGCTTCCACACATAGGTGTTCAAAATGCTCAGCGGTTGAAAGGGGCTTGCATCACCGCGATCCCCCGCTGCCAACAGCCGCGCGAATTCGGGGTTCACCGCCCCGCCGCCGCTGCCTGCATTGTCTGGCGCGCAGGGCGTGCCGTCCAACTTGCATCCGCCAAAGCCATAGGGGCTGCCAGGAGCCACTTGGGTGACCGAAAGCGCGCGGCCTGCGTAATCGGCCATAAACTGCCACAAAACCGCGCCGCCCAGCGAATGGCCCACCAAATGTGCAGCCGTGATCCCCATTGCGTCCATCATCGCGGCCAGATCATCGGAAAAATCGCGCATGCCCCGCGTGGCATCAACCTTTGCCGATGGGTCTGCCCCGCCATAGGCCCGTAGATCGGGCGCAATGGCGCGATACTGCGCGGGCAACCGCGCCATCACCCCCCGCCACCAATCGGCAGATGACAGGTTGCCATGAACAAAAATCACAGGGGTTCCCGCATCTGCCCCGCTGGTCAACACGCGGGTGGTCAGGCGGGGCGATGGGATGGTTCGGGCGGTGATCATGGCGCGCTCCTATGGTTGTGCTCTTTAAAGGCTAGGGTGCGGGGGCGGGCGCTGTCAACGATCATGGCCCCAGATGTTTCCTTGCGTTGCGCTTAGAAAGGGCAGTTGGCATTCGCGCCCGCGCGCCCTACATTCGCGCTATGTTTACCTTGCACCACAGCTTTGCCACCGATGTGCCCCAGGGCGTGCTGGAACAAACGCCCGACCCCGCCCCAGCGCCCGCGCTTGTGGTGTTTAACGAAACGCTGGCAGCGCAGCTTGGCCTGCCGCTAGATGTATTGCGCACAAACGGCGCCCAGTGGTTTTCGGGGGCCAGTTGGCCCGCCAGCGCCACACCCCGCGCGATGGCTTATGCAGGGCATCAGTTTGGTGGGTTTTCCCCCGTGCTGGGCGATGGGCGCGCGCATCTGCTGGGCGAGATTATCACCCCCCAAGGCGCGCGGTTTGATTTGCATCTCAAAGGGTCGGGCCGCACCGCCTTTTCGCGCGGCGGCGATGGGCGCGCGCATCTGGCCCCCATGCTGCGCGAAGTTCTGATTTCAGAATCGATGGCGGCGCTGGGCATCCCCACAACTCGGGCGCTGGCAGTGGCCACCACGGGGCGCGATGTGCTGCGTGACGGCGGGCTAAAACGCGGCGCGGTGCTGGCGCGCATTGCCGCCAGCCACATTCGCGTGGGCACGTTTGAATATTTCACCAGTCGCGGCGATGCCGGCAGCCTGCGCGCGCTGATGGATCATACCCTTGCTCGCCATTATCCAAATGCAGAAAAATCCGCCTTTGGCCTGCTGGACAGCGTGATCGCGGCCCAGTCGCGGCTGATTGCGGCATGGATGGGGGTGGGCTTTGTCCACGGCGTGATGAACACCGATAATATGGCCCTGTCGGGGGAAACCATCGACTATGGCCCTTGTGCGTTTTTGGATGCGTACGACGAAGATGCGGTGTTTTCATCCATCGATCATTCGGGCCGCTATAGCTATGGGATGCAGCCGCGTATTTTGGCGTGGAATATCAGCCGCTTGGCCCAATCACTGCTGCCCCTGATGGAGGGGGATGAAACGCAGGTGATCGACGCGGCAAACGCGCGGCTGGACGGGATTGCTGGGATATATCGCACCCAATGGCGCGCAGTTTTCGCCCGCAAACTGGGCATAGATGTGCCAACATCCGCCGACGATGCGCTGATTGAAGGCTTTTTGCCGCTGATCCAAGGGGCTGATTTTACACAATCTTTCAGGGCGCTTCAGGCGGCCAAAGCCGATGGCGCGCGCCTTTCAGCCCTGATCCCCTTGGACAGGCGTGCAAGGTTAGAGGGTTGGCTGGCGCAGTGGCGCGCGCGCGTTCTGCAATCGGCAGGGCAGGGGGATTTGAACGCCGTGAACCCCGCCGCCATCCCGCGCAACCACATGGTGCAGGCGGCGCTGGACGCTGCCGAAGGCGGCGATATGGCCCCCTTCCACGCCCTGTTGGAACACCTGCAAAACCCCTTTGCGCCTGAGGCAGGGCGCGAGGCATACGCCCTGCCTGCCCCTACAGGCTATGGACGCTACACGACCTATTGCGGCACATAGGCGCACGCGGCACCGCTTCTGATACCCTGCACCGACCGCCTTGCTGATATATGTCAGCATGTCCGCATTTATGCTTGCCTAAAGTGTCCTAGGTGGTGGCCCTAGGCGGGTTGCCGCATGACACCAATAGAAAGGAACATTCGATGCAACGGATATTTATTGTGGTGCTGCCACTGGTCTTGGGCCTGTCGGCCTGCGAAACCAATTTACAGCGCGGTGCTGTTGGCGCCGCCAGTGGTGCGGTGGTAGCTGGCGCTGTTGGCGTCGATCCGGTGACAGGGGCGCTTATCGGCGGGGCTGCGGGCTATTTGTGTAAGGATTTGAATGTGCTGGGCTGCCGTAAATAAAGCGCGCGGCCCGGCCCCACTTGACCGCGCACCGCGCTCGCCCCAAACTACGCCCATGAATGATACAGACATCAACACGCGCCTTGCAGGGGCGCTGCGCGCGGCGCGGCAGGCGCGCGGGTTATCGCTGGACGCTGTGGCGAAACTGTCGGGGGTCAGCCGATCCATGGTCAGCCAGATAGAGCGGGGCGAATCCTCGCCCACTGTGGCGACGTTGTGGAACCTGACCACCGCCTTGCAGGTTGATTTTGCCGGCCTGCTGGACAGCGGCGCGCGGGCGGGCATTGAAATTGTCCGCGAAAGCGCCGCCCCCGTGATTGCCGCGCGCGGGCAGGGGGTGCGCATTCGTATTCTATCGCCGCCCGACCAAGTCGGCGCGCATGAGGTGTACGATCTGCGCTTTGATGCGGGCGGGGTGCTTGGCAGCAGCCCCCACGCCAAAGGCTGCCGCGAGCATCTAACCGTGATAGATGGCAGTTTGGATCTGACCGCTGGCCCTGATGCGCAAACCCTGTCTGCAGGCGACACCGCCCGCTACAGCGCCGATCAGCCCCACGCCATTGCCGCCAAAGATGGCCCTGCGCGGGCGCTGTTGATTGTGCTTGGCAGTTAAAAAATCCGGCTTGACGGAATAATTCCGTTATATTGACATAAGGCGCGTTTTCTGCCATGTTTCTTGGCATGCAGGAGGATGCACCATGACCAACCCCGCCTTTCTTTCCCATTTGAACGCGACGCTTGCGCAGATCAATGCCGATGGCCTGATGAAGCGCGAGCGGGAACTCACATCCGCCCAAGGGGCGCGGGTGATGGTGGCGGGGCGCCCGCTGATAAACCTGTCGGCCAACAATTATCTGGGGCTGGCAGGGGATGCGCGGTTGGTGGCCGCCGCCAAGTCGGCGATGGACGATCACGGTTACGGCATGGCCTCGGTGCGCTTTATCTGCGGCACCCAAGACCTACACCGCGCGCTAGAGGGCCGGATCGCGCGGTATTTGGGCACAGATGACAGCATCCTGTTCGCCGCCTGTTTTGATGCCAATGGTGGGCTGTTTGAACCCCTTTTGGGCGAAGAAGACGCGGTGATTTCCGACAGCTTAAACCACGCGTCTATCATTGACGGCATCCGCCTGTGCAAGGCGCGGCGCTTTCGCTATGCCAATAACGATATGGCGGATCTTGAGGCGCAGCTTATCGCCGCCCGCGCGGGCGGGGCGCGGTTTATTATGATTGCAACAGACGGCGTGTTTTCGATGGATGGCACCTATGCCAAGTTAGACGAAATCGCGGCGCTTGCCGAAAAATATGGGGCCGTAACCATGGTGGATGATTGCCACGCCACAGGCTTTACGGGCCCGCAGGGGCGGGGCACGCCGGCCCGCGCCGGCGTCAAGATTGACCTAATGACGGGCACTTTGGGCAAGGCGCTTGGCGGCGCGCTGGGGGGGTATATCGCAGGGCCACAGGCGGCAATTGACCTTTTGCGCCAGCGCGCGCGGCCTTATTTGTTTTCTAATGCCCTGCCGCCAGCAGTGGTTGGCGCGGGCCTTGCGGCGCTGGATATAATTGAGGGCGCAGATGATCTGCGGGCAAAGCTGGTGGAAAACGCGCGTTATTGGCGGGCAGGGTTGGCGGCATTGGGATTTGATCTGATCGCGGGGGATCACCCGATTATTCCTGTGATGCTAAGGGACGCGAAACTTGCGCAATCCTTTGCCAGCGCGCTGTTTGATCGCGGCGTTTTGGCCCCTGCCTTTTTCTTTCCCGTCGTGCCTAAAGGGGCCGCGCGTATCCGCACACAAATGAGCGCGGCATTGACCCGCAATGATCTGGACACGGCGCTAGCGGCATTTGCTGGGGCTGCCAAAGATGTCGGGATTGCGCTATGACCAATACCACCATGCCTGCGCTGGTCAAAGCCGCCCCGACTGTGGGGCTGGAAATGCAAACCCGCCCCATCCCCGACATTGGCCCTGATGATGTGCTTATCCAAATCACCAAAACAGGGATTTGTGGCACAGACATTCACATTTGGAACTGGGACGAATGGGCCGCGCGAACTGTGCCGCTGGGCCTTGTGACAGGCCATGAATTTGCAGGGTGTATCGTGGCGATGGGGGCCAATGTGCAGGGGCTGATGATTGGCCAGCGCTGTTCGGGCGAGGGGCATTTGATTGGGCATAACTCGCGCCAATCGCGGGCTGGCAAGTTTCACCTAGACCCCGAAACGCGCGGCATCGGCGTGAACGAACAAGGCGCTTTTGCAGGCTTTCTGCGCCTGCCAGCGTTCAACGTCGTGCCTTTGCCTGATAGCATTTCTGATGAGATTGGTGCAATTTTAGACCCGCTTGGCAATGCCGTTCACACAGCGCTGTCGTTCGATTTGGTGGGCGAAGATGTGCTGATTACAGGGGCTGGCCCCATCGGCATTATGGCGGCAGCCGTGGCGCGGCATGTGGGCGCGCGGCATGTGGTGATTACCGATGTAAATCCCGCGCGGCTGGAACTTGCGGCAGCGGTGACAAGCTGCATCCCCGTCAATGTGGCGAGCGAGGATTTGCGCGATGTCATGGCGCGCCTAAAGATGAGCCAAGGCTTTGATATTGGTATGGAAATGTCAGGCAGCCAAGCAGCCCTGGATCAGATGATTGACGCGCTGGTCATGGGCGGGCGGATCGCAATGTTGGGGATACCGCCGAAGAAATCGCCTGTGGATTGGTCGCGTATTGTGCTGCGTGCGATCACCATCAAAGGCGTTTACGGGCGCGAGATTTTTGAGACGTGGTACAAAATGATTGCCATGCTGGAACACGGTTTAGATGTTAGCGCAGTCATCACTCACCGCTTTGCCGCGCGCGATTTTACGAATGGATTCAACACCATGCGCGCGGGGTCTTCGGGCAAGGTCGTGCTGGATTGGACGTGATAGGCAGTCAGGGAAAGGTGCCGCCGCCGCCGGAATTGGGGTTTCGCGAAATGCATCTGGTCGCATAAAGTTTCTATATTAATTGATAAATATCAGTATGTTAGGTTTTTATGTCGTCATCAGTTTCATTGTGTTCCGTTCAATCTGATGATTTGTAGCGGGTTGAAATCGATTGTCACAACCCGCAAAGGAACTTGCCGCAAACTAGGTTAAGCGACTTGGCACCCGTACCCAAGCCGTTCTTGGCTTTTGTTTGCTGGTTCATGGGGCCAGTGCAAAATCTTATGCGCAAAATCTTATGCGCAAAATCTTATACGCAAAATCTTGCTTGCAAAATCTTGGATTGTGCGGATACCCGCCGATATCTTGTGGCGATAGCCTTCCATCTCATTCGAGCCGCCCGTCAGGCTGTGTATCCAGATATTCCGGAACCCCAGCGTTGCCGCCAGCCCCGCCGTGTTTACCGTAAAGGGAAAGCTTACTTCAAGACCTGCCGCGACGTGGCCAACCGAAGTGTTGGTCGCTGGGATCGCCCTACCTACACCATCGGTGTCTTCATTCGAAATCTCCTTATGCATCTTGCCAAGAAAACTCTCCAGGCGCACCCCATAGAATTCAGGCGGGATTACCCTTGTCAGCTTTTCGCCCCCGATGTTATTGGCTTTGCCGCCCAAGTGACCGCGAGGGTCGGTCTTTTGGCGGCCTAAGCGCTGTTCCTGCCTAGGCTGAACGGAGCCTGCGTGCAGCAAGCCAGCTGGCCAGCGCCATGATGCCAGCAGTGAAAAGGCATAGGGACAAGCCGCCAAACTGATAGCTTAGGCCCGAAAGCAATGTTCCGATCAAGCGGCCTGCGGCGTTTGCCATATAATAAAATCCCACATCCCGCGTAATCCGCTGTGCCGATCCGAAAGCGAGGATCAAGTAGGAATGAACCGAGGAGTTCACCGCAAACACGAACCCGAACACCAGTAAGCCGCCGATCAGCGTGGTCGTCAGCCACGGCGCCGGCCCCTCTGCCGCCCATGCTGCCCCAGCCAGAAGAAACGGGATCGGCACAAGCAGCCCAGCCCAAAGAATGGCCTTGCGGGTTGTCCCTGCCTCGGGCTGGCCTTTGCCACCCAGAAGTTGGGGGGCAACGGCCTGCACCGCGCCATAAGCGATGATCCAAAGTGCAAGGAAGCTGCCAATCAGAAAGAACGCCTCGCGCCGCCCCTCTGCCGTGCCGTCGGACAAGACAGACTGGAAATAGACCGGAATTCCGACCACAAACCAAACATCACGCGCGCCGAAAAGAAACATGCGCGCGAGGGATAGGCGGTTTACGCGCGGGTCTTTCGACCGCCATCCGCCCCAAGCATCGTCCGATTTCATCCGTCCCGGAAGGCCTGCGGGCAAGAACAGGACGACGGCAATCAGGATCACCGCAAGTACCGCCGCCATCCCCCAGACCGCTGCATGGAAGCCTGCCAACGCCAGCAAAGCCGCACCAAGGAAGAATCCCAGACCCTTTACGGCGTTCTTTGACCCGGTCAGCAGCGCAACCCAACGGAACAGGCCCCCGTCCTCCTTGGGTGCCAGCAGTTTCACGGCGGATTTCGAGGACATCTTGGCCAAATCCTTGGCCACGCCCGAAACGCCCTGCACCGCCATGACAAATGCGACCGAAGCGGCAACGCCCCAACTGGGATCAAGCTGCACCAAAACCACCAGCGCCCCGATTTGCAGCGCAAGCCCGCCGTAAAGCGTTGCGGCCAGCCCAAAGCGGGCTGCAAGCCAGCCTGCCGCAAGATTTGTGACGATGCCCGCCACTTCATACAGCAGGAACAACCACGCAAGTTGGATTGGTGTGAAGCCAAGGCTGTTGAAGTGCAGCAGCACCAACATCCGCAGCGCGCCGTCTGACAGCATAAAGGCCCAGTAGGCCGCAGTGACAGCGGCATAGGCCCGTATCGGGTTTGGCGGCAATTTTGGTGGCAGGTTTTGCGGCGGGGCCACAGAATGTGTGGCCTTTGTCACAGCGCCCCCGCGATCATTCGCACGATATCTGCAAGGCGGCAGGAGTAACCCCACTCGTTGTCATACCAAGCGTAAATCTTTACCTGCGTGCCATTGATAACCATGGTGCAGGGGCCATCGATGATGGACGAACGCGGATCGTTGGTAAAATCGCAAGACACCAGCGGACGCGTCTCGAAACCAAGGATACCCTTCAGCGGGCCATCTGCGGCAGCCTTGAACAGGGCGTTCACCTCTTCGGCCGTCGTCGCCCGCTCTACCTCAAACACACAATCGGTCAGCGATGCGTTCAAAAGCGGCACGCGCACAGCATGGCCGTTCAAGCGGCCTTTCAGCTCGGGGTAGATCAACGTGATGGCGGTGGCAGATCCAGTCGTGGTCGGGATCAGGTTCATCAGGGCCGAGCGCGCGCGTCGCATGTCTTTGGCTGGGCGGTCAACGATGGTCTGGGTATTTGTCACGTCATGGATGGTTGTGATTGATCCGTGGCGGATGCCAAGGCTTTCGTGGATCACCTTGACCACTGGGGCAAGGCAGTTGGTTGTGCATGAGGCCGCAGTGACCAGCGCCTGCGATCCATCATAAAGGTGATGGTTCACGCCATAGACAAGGTTCAGGGCACCGCCATCCTTGACGGGTGCGCTGACGACAACTTTCTTGACGCCAGCCGCATAATAGGGCGCTACCTTTGCGGCAGTTTTGAAGACCCCAGTGCAGTCAATCACCAGATCGACACCCAGTTCCGCCAGTGGCAATGCTTCGATTGTTTTCTCATGCGTCAGCCGGATGGTCTGGCCATTCAGAACCAACGCACCTTCGCCTGCGGCCACCGGCGTGCGCCAGCGTCCGTGGACGGAATCAAATTCCATCAGCAGGGCGTGCTGTTCGGCATCGCCCACGGGATCGTTCATCAGCACGATCTCGCCGCCTGCACCGGTATCGATCAGGTCGCGCACAACAAGCTTTCCAATTCGGCCAAGGCCGTTCAGGGCGATACGTGTCATAAGAATTAAGCCTTTTCTGTTGTGTCGGTGCCAATAGCATCGATACGGGATTGGAGAGACAGTCGGCTAAGGCTTTCAAAGGGAAGCTCGACAAAGGCCATAATGCGCCGCCGCAGGGCGGCGTAGGTCTGCGCAAAAACAAGCGCCTTCTCTGCGTCTGATCCTGTGGCTTTCACAGGGTCTGGCAAGCCCCAATGGCCCGTAATCGGCTGGCCTGGCCAAGGCGGACATTCCTCGGCCGCCGCAGTATCACAAACTGTGAAAACGAAATCCATAACGATAGAATCGGGTTGCTGAAATTCAGAGACATGTTTCGAGCGCAACATCGAAGTGTCGTGGCCGTTGCGGTTTAGAATTTCCAGCGCGAAAGGGTTCAACTGTGTATTGGGACGCGTTCCTGCAGAGAAAGCTTGGAATTTATCCTTGCCCAGATCGCGCAAAAGCACCTCGGCAAAGATCGAGCGGGCAGAATTGCCAGAGCAAATGAAAAGCACATCAAAATCGGTATCGAGGATGTTCGGGTCCATGTGAACTGTGTCCTTTGGCTTGGAAAGTAAGGGGGCAATAAGATCGGGGCGGGCACGCCCAACATCGAGGGCAAGGTAGCCGATCAGTGACTCTGTCGTATTTAGATCGACAGCGTAATGCAGGGATCTGCCAACTCGCGTCACCTGCGCCAAGCCAGACGCGGTTAGGTCGGCCAGATGATGCGACAGCGTGTTTTGTTTCATGCCAAGCGCCTTTGCGATTTCGGTCGGCCGCACCCCCTGCGGGGCAAAGCGCATCAAAAGGCGAAAGACCGCCAACCGGCCCGGATGGCCGAGTGTTGCGAAGGCATGAGTGGCATTAAAATGTTCCATATATCCAGATTACAGGAAGTAAACTGGCGCGTCCAGTGAAGGTTTTGTGACGCTTTTGCAGCAAGGTACGGCCGGACTCGCTCCTCATCCAAATAAGATCTTGGCGCGTTGTTTGTTGGAAACATTACAAAAAACTGTTGCTCTGGCCATTGGATGCGTTTCCCGAGGTATGGACCTGCAAGACGTCTTTGCGGTGATAGAAAAATATACCAAATTGACGACCAGAACGTGCCGTTTCATTGCTTCCTAAAACATTATAAGCCAGATTTATCCAAAAAGAATACAGCTATGGGTGTAAGTTTCAGAAAAATTTATTCATTTTAAAATATTCATACGCTACTCATAATTTTGGATAAGCGAGCGCGGATTATTATTTTCCAGTTGATTAGTCGATTTTTGCGTAATTGGCGAAAAATTGTCCTGGCGCAGTTGAGTCTAGGCATTGCAGAAGTGTGAAAATGGCAGTTGTTACTGGTTCGGCTAATAGCCAAGCCCCGAACAGAGCCGCAAGCGTGGATACGATACACAGGGGCGCATCGAACGACACCTTAAATAGCTTGGCGGGCACCGACCTGATTTATGGCGGGGAAGGGAACGATTGGATCAATGGTGGCGACGCAGCAGATACCATCTAGGGCGGCGCCAGCGATAACTTTATCATCGATTTCGGCTCTGTCACCGATGTGATTTAGAGCGGTGACGGAGCAGACGTATTTTCAACCGAAATCCCTTCAAATAGCGCAGGTTCGGATCGGATTTATTTAGAAGGTGGCAATGCCCTTGCCTTTTTCCGTTGGGACAACAACAGCGCTGGCGGTATTAAAGAAACCATCTATGGCGGCGCAGATATTGACATGGTAGATTTTACATAGAACCCAGCGCTGGCGATTAACGCTGATGTGCGCGAAGATAAATCGGTTGACGCTAAAGGAACTGCCACTCAGCGCACAATCCACCTGAACTTTGAAAGCTGGTCGGCAACGGGGCCAGCAATACCCTAATGGGCAACTCGATTGCCAACGAAATTGAAGGCGGCTGCGGCAACTAAAGGGGGATTACACCTGACCATCGGTTACCGGCATGTGTTTGCATTGCAAACACTAAGAGGCATCTATATTCGCGTGCTGATAAGTTTCAGGCGATCAGTTCTGGCGAAGGATGTAAACCGCGCGCCTTGATCCGTGTTCATGATCTTGGTTGGGCCAAACTTGTGGATCGTTTCGTCTAAAGCCTCGATAAAAAAATCCGCCCCCCCTCGCCATCGGCCTAAAACCAATGGCGGGATCATGACAAGATCTTGGAGCTCGATTTTAAATTCAATTGCTTGCACATTTTTTGCACTGTCCTGCGATCATGTTTAGAAGCCTTCTATTCCCGACATCATAACCAAGCCTTTTTGGTATGGCGGGTTGACCTTGCGGCTTTTCCAAAAAATTAAAGTATCAGTGCTTTAAGGGATTTAATGGAGGCGGGTACCGGAATCGAACCGGTCTTCTTGGATTTGCAATCCAGTGCATAGCCTGCCTGCCCACCCGCCGTTGCTGCCGAAATAGTGCAAGGCGGGGCGAGGCGCAAGGGGGGATTGGGGCGTATGGCGCACGTATGGTTTGCGTATTGCATCCGTATTGCATCCGTCCCTACACGCAACACACGCCAAAGGGCTGGTCACAGCCCCCCGCTTTGCCTAAGGTTGCGCAAAAGTTAAAGGTTGCCCATGTCCCTGATTGCCCCGTTCATTGCCCAAGTGCAGGATAAATACAAATCGGGCGTGGCGCGTGAACACGCCTATCGCCCCGCGCTGGAAACCCTGCTCAAGGGTCTGGACAACACGCTAAACCCGATCAATGACGCCGCCCGCATCGAGGTGGGCGCGCCCGATTTCATCATCCTGAAAGACAGCATCCCAATCGGATACCTAGAGGCCAAGGACATCGGCCTTGACCTGCGCAAGATGAACCCGACCAACATGGCGCAGCAGGCGCGATACTTGGGCGCGCTGCCGAACTTGATTTACACCAACTGCCTTGATTGGGATTTTTACCGCAATGGGCAGCGGGTCGCATCCGTCACGATTGCCGACTATCTGATGGGCATCCAGCCACGGCCGGCAGACTATGCCCAACTGGGATCCCTTCTGCAAGATTTCGTCACGCAGCGGCCGCAAACCATCACCTCGCCCAGCGATTTGGCCGCGCGCATGGCGGGCAAGGCGCAGCTTATAAAAGATGTGCTGTTCAACACACTAACGGATGACCCCACCCATATCAGCGAGTTGGGCGGGCATTACAAGGCTTTCCAAAACCAACTGATCCACGATATTTCGCCCGCCGATTTTGCCGATATCTACGCTGAAACCATCGCCTATGGCATGTTCGCGGCCCGCCTGCATGACACATCCCTAAACACCTTTTCCCGCGCCGAGGCGCATGAGCTGCTGCCCAAATCCAACCCGTTCCTGCGCCAGTTGTTCGGCTTTATCGCAGGGCCGAACTTGGACGAGCGTATCAGATGGGTGATCGACGATCTGGCCGAGGTGTTCCGCGCCGCCGATGTGGCGAAAATCATGTCGGGCTTTGGCCGATTGACGGGCCAGCAAGACCCGTTTTTGCATTTCTATGAAACCTTCCTTGGCGCCTATGACGCCAAAAAGAAAAAGGCGCGCGGCGTGTGGTACACGCCCGAACCTGTGGTCAATTTCATCGTGCGGGCGGTGGATGATGTGCTGAAATCCGAATTTAACCTGCGCGATGGGCTGGCCGATACGCAGCAAATCACAGTCGATTGGGATACGGGGCAATCTGATAACAAAGGCGCAGTCACGATCCGCCGCGATATGCACCGCGTGCAGATATTAGACCCCGCCACGGGCACGGGCACGTTTTTGGCGGAAGTGATTAAACACATCGCCCCCACGATTAAGGCGAACGCCCCCGGCAACTGGTCGCAATATATCGAACAAAACCTCATCCCGCGCCTGCACGGGTTTGAACTGCTGATGGCATCCTATGCCATGTGCCATATGAAACTGGACATGATCCTAACCGAACTGGGGTATCAGCCCACAGGCGCGCCGCCACGATTGGGGGTGTATCTGACCAACAGTTTGGAACAGGGCGACCGCGATGTGCGCGATTTGTTTATGGCCAAATGGCTGAGTGACGAGGCGCGCGGCGCGTCCACCATCAAACGCCAAACGCCGATTATGTGCGTGATTGGCAACCCGCCGTATTTGGGCGAGGGGGGCGCATCGACGGGCTGGATGGGCGCGCTGATGGAGGATTATAAAAAAGAACCAGGCGGCGTGGAAAAACTCCGCGAGCGCAATCCGAAATGGATCAATGATCTATATGTCAAATTCCTGCGCCTATCGTCGCATTTGATTGAAAAGAATGGCGAGGGGGTTTTGGGGTTTATCACCAACCACGGCTATTTGGACAACCCCACCTTTCGCGGGATGCGCTGGCACCTGCTGAACACCTTTGATAAAATTTGGGTGCTGGATTTGCACGGCAATGCCAAGAAAAAAGAGGTCGCCCCAGATGGCGGGGCGGATAAAAACGTTTTTGACATTATGCAGGGCGTGTCGATTATCATTGCGGTGAAGAAAAAGGGTAAGGGGCCGAAGGCTCTCGCGCAGGTGATGCAGGGCGATCTATGGGGCGCGCGGGCGGCGAAATATGCGGCCTTGCAGACGGGCACGCTGGCAGGGGGGCTGTTTACAAAGCTGGAGACGCCCGCGCCGCATTACGCTTTTGCGCGCCGTAACTTGGCGCTAGAGGCGGGATATAAGGAAGGATTTTCCCTGCAAACCTTTATGCCAATGAACCAAATTGGCTTTCAGTCCCACCGAGACGATTTTGCTGTTGCCTTTGAGCGGCAAAGGCTTGTTGAGCGGATCAATGATATGCGGCATTACGCCACAAGCGACGATGCTATTCGCACAAAATATGGCGTTAAGGACAGTGCCGATTGGTCGGTGAGCGCGCAAAGGCAGAGGGCAAGAAGTGAGGTCGATCTTGAGTCGCGGCTTGTGACTTGCGACTATCGCCCATTTGATCGGCGCTATTGTTTGCTTGATGAGATTGCAATGGATCGCCCCCGCTGGCAACTCATGAAGAATAGCCTGCCAGATGAAAACTTTTCACTGAACTTCGTGCGCCAGACCAAAGGTGCGACTTGGCAACATGGCGTGGTATCAAAGTTTCCCGCGCCTGCGGTATTTGTTGAGATCAAGGACGGGTCAAATTTCGCGCCCCTCTACCTCTACGACCCAATTGACCAATCCCGCCGCATCAACTTTGACCCTGCGCTGTTCAAGGCGCTGCAAGACAAGGCCGCCCATCCCACCCATGGCACGCCAGACGAGGTGGCGGTGTTTGATTATATCTACGGCGTGCTGCACTGCCCCGCGTATCGCCAAACCTATGCCGAGTTTCTGAAAATCGACTTCCCCCGCATCCCGTGGCCCGCCTCGCCTGATGCGTTCTGGGACATTTCCGCCAAGGGGGCCACCTTGCGCGCGCTGCACCTGATGCAGCCCGTCGCCATTGGGGGCACGCCCTATCCCTTTGAAGGGGCAGGCGATTCCGTGGTCGGCAAACCACGATTTGAGGGTGGGCGGGTTTGGATCAACGACAGCCAATCCTTTGGCAATGCCCCCGCCGTGGCATGGGAATTCTACATCGGCGGCTATCAACCCGCGCAGAAATGGCTGAAAGATCGGCGCGGGCGCGTGCTGGCCTATGACGACATCCGCCATTACCAAAGCATCCTGAAAATCCTTTCCGAAACCGCACGGATTATGGAAACGATTGAAATGGCGCTGTAAAAACCAAAAAGGCGCAGCAAGCTGCGCCTTTTTGCGTTTCATCCAGATGGAGCGGGCGAGGCGATTCGAACGCCCGACCCTAACCTTGGCAAGGTTATGCTCTACCCCTGAGCTACGCCCGCGCCGTCTGGATAGGGGTGAATTAAGGCTTTGCGCGCCCCCCTGCAAGAGGGAAAACGCATGATTTTGACAGTTTTATGATTTTCTGGCGCGGCCCATGATCTGCTGTGCGGCATCCACAATAGCATGGGCGATGAAATCCAATTCAGCGCCAGTCAGCCGTGTCGGCAGGCGCACATCACAGGCGCGCATCAGCATGGCGCGGGTTTGGGGCAGTTCGGGTGCGGGGCCAAGGAATTCCCAATTCCAAAAGGCACGCGCGTTGCCTTCGGACAGGCCAAAGATTTGCACGGTCACGCCGCGCGCCTTGGCGGCGGCTTGGAAAGCGCGGGCCTGCGCGTCTGACCAGTCATCGGACAGATTGAACTGAATGGAATCAGGCGCGCGTTCTTCGGGGGGCAGGGCATCTGGCACAGTCATCCAATCGCAATCGTTCAGCACGGCGGCCACACTGTCATGCCCCGCGCGGCCCTTGGCCACACGGTCAGCCAAAGCGGGAAGTTGCGGGCGGATCACGGCGGCCGACAGGTTTTGCATGCGCAAATTATACAGCGGCAGTTTGTTCTGCCAGTGGCAATAGCTGTTTTGCAGGCCGGGGTGTTTTTTCCAATTCTGCTCGTACGCGCCCGACATAATCACCGCGCGGGCGGCGATTTCGGGATCATCGGTAATCATGATCCCGCCTTCGCCTGCGTTGATCATTTTATAGGATTGAAAGCTAAAGCAGCCCACACGGCCAATGGTGCCGATGTTGCGGCCATGCCATTTGGTGCCCAGCGAATGGGCGGCATCTTCGATCACGGGAATGCCGCGCGCGTCGCACAGCGCCATAATCGCGTCCATATCAGACGTATGGCCGCGCATGTGGGAAATCATCACCGCAGACGCATCGCTCAGTTTGGCCGCAAAATCGGTCATATCGACGCGGTAATTATCCCCCACCTCGACCAGAACGGGCACACATTCGGCATGGACGATGCTGGAGGGCACAGCGGCAAAGGTAAAGGCGGGGATCAAAACTTTTGCCCCGCGCGGCAGGTCTAAAGCCTTGAGAGATAGGAACAATGCCGCCGAGCAGGATGACACAGCCAACGCATAGCGCGCACCCAAAAGGGCTGCAAATTCTTGTTCTAGCAAGGCAACTGGCGCGCCTTCGGGGGCAGTGTAGCGGAACAAATCGCCCGAGGTCAGCAGGCGTTCAATTTCCGCCCGCGCCGCATCTGGGATGGGTTCCGATGCATGAACATCAGGGGCTTGGGCGGGGTCGTATTCGCGGGTCAGCAATTGTCCGTCAGGGGCCATGATCGCAGCTTTCCTTAAACTCTGTTGTAGATATGCTTAAAGCGTATGGATGTAACATGAAAGTGACAATTGTATCGATCTTGGCAGTGCGGCGATTTGTTGCCCAGTTTGATACGGTGGGTTTGCCGTTGGGTGGGTAAAGGGGCTTTGCCCCTCTGTGCCTGCGGCACATTCACCCCAGGATATTTACAGAGTAAGGAAGCAGGCAGAGTGGTCTGCTGCTTCCTTGCTCTAAAAATATCCTCAGGGGGTGAGGAGCAAAGCGACGAGGGGGCGCGAGCGCCCCCTTACCACCCCATCCGATCGCGCAAGGAATACCACGTCATTGCCCCAACCAGCAAAGGCCAGCGCAAGCCCCCAAGGCCGGGAAAGGCGGGGGGGGCGACTTGGGTAAGCAGATCAAAGCCAGCAGATTGTCCTTGCGTCGCCTGTGCCATCAGTTTGCCCGCCATTGTTGCAAGGGCCACGCCGTGCCCCGAATAGCCCGACGCGGTCAAAATAGGGCCAAGGCGCGCGGCATAGGGCATACGCGTGGGGGTAATGGCCAGCGTGCCGCCCCAAGCATAATCTATGCGCACCCCGCGCAGATGGGGGTAGACCTGAAGCATTGGTTTCATCACGGTGGGGATGATGTTTGGAAAGCGGTAGCCATAGCTTTCGCCGCCGCCGAACAGCAGGCGGCCATCTTCTGACAGGCGCCAGTAATTCACCACAAAGCGATCATCGGCCACGGCGATATTTTGGGTTAGGACGCGGGCGGCGTCTGCGCCCAATGGTTCGGTGGCGATGATGAAATTATTGATCGGCATCACGCGGGCGGCGGTTTGGCGCGTCAACCCCGCCCCATAGCCATTGGTCGCAAGGATTACTGTATCGCAGATCACGCGGCCTTTGTCGGTTTGCACTATGGGCCGCGCCCCCCCCGCGATGTGATGCACGGGGCTACCGCCAAAGATCTGCGCCCCCGCATCTGCCGCGGCATTGCCAAGGCCAATGCAAAAGTTCAGCGGGTGGATATGGCCCGCGCCGCGATCCAGCCCGCCGCCGACATAGGCAGGGGAGGGGACGATGGCGGCAAAATCACCGCCCCTCAGCACCTCGATTTCGAAGTAGCCATAGTCGCGCGCCAGTTTTTCGGCATAGGACGATTGCTGCGCAAAGCTGCCCATGCTGCGCGCGGCGTGGGCGACGCCATGGGCAAAGGGGGCTGGGATATTGTGCTGGGCGATCAGCGATTTGACCAGCGCTTTGGCGTCTTGGGCCATGTCCCACAGGCGGTGGGCGCGCTCAATCCCATAACGCGCTTCGATCCAGCCCTGATCTTGGCGCTGGCCAGACCCTACCTGCCCGCCATTGCGCCCCGATGCGCCAAAGCCCACGCGGTGCGCCTCGACCACAACCACCGATACCCCAGCTTGGCGCAAATGCAGCGCGGCCGATAGGCCCGTATAGCCCGCGCCGATGATGCAGACATCGGCCCGCACTTCGCCGCGCAGGGGGGCAAATTCGCGCGAGCCTATCGCTGTGGCGGCGTAATAGCTGGGCGGGAATTGGCCCGCGCGGTCATTGGCGTAAAGCAGGTTCATGGGCTACACATTCAGCAGCAAATGCTCGCGTTCCCACGGCGAGATCACTTGCAAGAACTCTTTGTATTCATTGCGTTTGACCGATGCGTAAACCTTGCAGAAATCACGGCCCAGCACATCAACCAGCGCCGTGTCTTCCTCAAGCAAATCCAGCGCATCGCCCAAATTGGTGGGAATATCATCACTGTCGATATAGGCAGACCCTGCAAATTCTGCGCGGGGAAGCTTTTTCTCCATCAGCCCCAGATACCCGCAGGCGAGCGTGGCCGCGATGCCCAAATAGGGGTTGCAATCCATCCCCGGCAGGCGGTTTTCGACCCTTCGCGCGGCGGGGGAACTGATTGGAATACGCAGACCCGTGGTGCGGTTATCGCGCCCCCACTCCAGATTAATCGGCGCCGCAAAATCAGGCACATAGCGCCGATAGCTGTTCACATAGGGCGCAAGCAGGGCAATCGCGCCTGTCAGGTGGTTTTGCAGCCCTGCGATAAAGTGCAAGAAAGCCTCGGTTTCTGCGCCGCCTTTGATGGAAAAGATGTTCTTGCCCGTGCTGCTATCGACCACCGATGTGTGGATATGCATGGCTGACCCTGGCTCGCCCGCGATGGGTTTGGCCATAAAGGTGGCAAAACAATCGTGCCGCAGCGCCGCCTCGCGGATCAGCCGTTTAAAGAAAAACACATCATCGGCAAGGCGGATCGGGTCGCCGTGGGCCAAGTTCAGCTCGATCTGCCCTGCGCCGCCTTCTTGTAAAATACCGTCAATCTCTAAGCCCTGCGCTTCGGCGAAATCATAGATATCGTCGATCACTTTGCCATATTCGTCGATTGCTGACAGCGAATAGGCCTGTTTGCCCGCCGCGCGCCGCCCACTGCGGCCCATGGGCGGAATAACGGGCTGGTTTGGGTCGATATTGCGGGCGGTCAGAAAGAATTCCATCTCTGGGGCTACCACAGGTGTCCAGCCTTGCGCGGCATAAAGGCCCATGATGCGGCGCAGCAGGTTGCGCGGCGCGAACGGAACCAGATTGCCCTGCTGATCCTTGGCGTCATGAATGACTTGCAGAGTGACATCCGCCGTCCATGGCGCCGCTGTCGCCGTGGTAAAGTCAGGCTCTAGGATCATATCGGGTTCGGTAAAGGCATCGAACGGATTGTCTGCCCATTCGCCCGTGATGGTTTGCAAAAAGATCGAGTTGGGCAGGAAATAATTGCCTTGGGTGGCAAATTTCGCCGCTGGCATCGCCTTACCGCGCGCCACGCCTGCGATATCGCCAATCACGCATTCTACCTCGTCTACACGTCGGCCCCCGATGAAGTCGCGGGCGGCTTTGGGCAATTGGTCCGTCCATTTAGACATGTTCACACCGATTTGGGGGTTAGCCCCCAGCCCGTGCTTGGGCTAAGGGTGTCGTTAGGCGGCGGATTTCTGGCGCGCTTTGGATTTGAAGAAATCGGCAATGCGCGCTGCCATGGGGCCGCGATCAAGGGGTTCCGCCAACCGCTGCGCGGCGGCGGATAGAACCGCTTCGGGAACCAGACCTTTCCCGCGCTTTTCAATCAGCCCTTCAATAAAGCGTGCGTCAAATTCTGGGTGGGCTTGGACAGTGAACATGCGGTCGTCATACAGCAGCGCCGCGTTTTCGCAAAAATCATTGCTGGCGATGCGCGTGGCGCTGTCTGGTTTTTGCACAACTTGGTCTTGATGCCATGCGTTCAGCTTTACCTGCTGGCCGCCGAAATCATAGCTCGTGGCCCCTACCGACCAGCCTTTTGCATATTTCTCAACCCGCCCGCCCATGGCCTGCGCAATGATCTGATGGCCAAAGCAGACCCCCACCATCGGCACGCCAGCAACGTAGGCGGCGCGGATAAAATCCTCGAGCGGAGGGATCCACGCATGATCTTCATAGGCCCCATGGCGCGAGCCTGTGATCAGCCAGCCATCGCAATCGTGCGCGCTGGCGGGAAACTGCCCGTGCAGCACGGGATAGACCGCAAAATCAAAGCCATGCCCCTGCAACAGGCGCACGAACAAGTCGGGGTAATCGCCCAGATCGAGTAGCGCCTCTGGTGCCTCGCCCGTTTGCAAAATGCCGATCTTCATCGCCGTGCCTCTATACCGTGTCCAAATACAGCTCGACCCGTTCTTGTTCGGTCAGTTCTGCAATGTAATGATGCTCTTGCCGCTTTGTCGAGACAAGGTTTTTGATCAGCTCTGGGTGCAAAAAGCGCGGCACGATGCTGGAGTGTTCCAGCGCGTCAATCGCCGCCTCCCAACTGGTTGGGATCTCCTCCAGCCCGTCCACGGCATAAGCGTTGCCAACAATTGGGGCGGGGGCCTCCATCTGGTTTTCAATTCCATCAAGCGCCGCGCCAAGGATCACAGCCAGCATCAGGTATGGGTTCACATCGCCGCCTGCAACGCGGTGTTCAATGCGCCGTGCCGAAGGGCTGCCTGCGGGAATGCGAATGGCGGCGGTGCGATTTTCATACCCCCACGCAATCGCCGTGGGCGCGTGTTTGCCAGGCACAAGTCGTTCATAGCTGTTTTGGTGCGGCGCGAAAATCAGCGCAGAATCATGCATGGCATTCAGGCAGCCCGCAACGGCGTGGCGCAGCATCGCCGTGCCTTTTGGCCCGCCGGAATCGAACACATTATCCCCTTTCTCGTCGATCACAGAAAAATGGGTGTGCAGACCCGAGCCCGAATATTCTGGGTAGGGTTTGGCCATAAAGCTGGCCGCAAATCCGTGGCGGCGCGCCAGACCCTTGACCAGCATTTTGAACAGCCATGCATCATCTGCGGCGCGCAAAGGGTCGTCGCAGTGCATCAGGTTCACTTCAAACTGCCCAAGCCCCGTTTCCGATGTGGTGGTATCGGCGGGAATATCCATTGCCTCGCAGGCGTCATAAAGGTCAGTAAAGAAAGTATCAAAGGCATCTAAAGCGCGGATCGACAGGGTTTCAGCTGCCTTGCGCCGCTTGCCGCTGCGCGGGCTGGCAGGTACCTGCATGGTTTTGCCCGAATCGTCGATGAGGAAAAATTCCAACTCCATCGCGCAAACGGGGGTCAGGCCGCGGGACTTGAACCGCTCGACCACGGCGCGAAGGGCGTGGCGGGGATCGCCCTCATACGGCGTGCCATTTTCGCGAAACATCCAGATCGGCAGCAGGGCGGTGGGGGCCTCTAGCCACGGCATCGGCATAAAGCCGCGTTCGGTGGGTTTTAGAACGCCGTCTTGATCGCCCTGTTCAAACACCAGCGGGCTGTCATCGATATCTTCGCCCCAAATATCCAAGTTTAGAACGGAAAAGGGAAAGCGGGTTCCGTTTTTCACCACGTTGTCGGCATAGCGCGCAGGCACCCGTTTGCCGCGTGCTTGCCCGTTCAAATCCGCTGCCGCCACACGAATGGTGCGCACATCGGGATGCTTTCTCAGCCAATCTTTCATCATATCACAAAGGCGGGGCACGTCCCCGCCCACACTGCCCAAAGGGACAGGCCCATTCGTCAGGTGTGGCGGATGCGGATCATGCCCTTGATCCTATCCTATGGTTGGTGACCTTGCAGCGCCAGTATGGGCCACATAATTTGATCAAATTTACAATAGCCGAGCGTTGGGGGGCAAAGCAAGCGAAAACTGACTGAAATTTAGGGCGTCTGGTTCATAAGGGGGGCTTTGCCCCCCGCTTCGCTCCCCCCAGGATACTTGCAGAGTTAGGAAGGGGCAGGCTTTGGGCGCGCTGACGTTGGTCTGACCCTTGGCTATCTGCGAGCAGCTTTACCAAGGGCCTTCCCAACTCACGGTCATCGGCGTCCCCGCCTGTACCGTGGTTTAAGATGTGCAGATCAGAGTTAATATCGCGTTAACGCGCTTTCCTAACTCCCCAAATATCCTGCAGGGGGTGAGCGCAGCGAGGGGGCGGCATACGCCCCCTATATATCGGCAGGTGCCGGCGGAATAGATAGCGACAGGTAGGCCGTGGCGGGAATATCCACCAGTCCGTGCAGGTGCAGGGCGGCGCGGTCAGCAGGGCTGAGCGCGGCGATGGCCTGCGCCAGTGTTTTGCGGATGCGAGCAGGGTCGCGGGTTTTGGCGGTGATAAATGGCAAGGCAGGTGAGGGCGGCGTGTGGTCGATAACCTGAAGCAGATCTGCGAAAGGATCATAGGCTTTGATCATTTCCCATGTCAGCGCATCGACTGCGGCATAATCTGCGCTCCCTGTCGCCACTGCCAAAGCCGAAGCAACATGTTTGCCAGTGCGCAAGCTTGGGCGGATATTCAATCCTCGCGTGGCATGATCGGCGTAGGGGGCGGCCCATCCAGAATGAGACAGAGCCTCGTTATATGCGAAATCTAGGCCCGCGACATCATCCAATGTGGCAAAGCCATCAGCGCGCCGCGCGACATAGACAGATCGGTAGTGTCCCGCTGGGCAGCCTTGAAGATCATAATCAGGCGTGGCGATGATCTGCACATTTCCCGCCAATTTGGCGCGATATGGCAGGCTACAGGTTTGCGAGAATACAAGATCAGGCGACAGCCATCCCTGCACATAGGCCAAATCGCCGCGCGTCAGGGCATCGGGCGCTTCTTGCCCCAGATCGCGCAAGCTGTCCCGCAAGAGCGCCCATAGCCTGTCATTCGCGCCCATCGTCTCGGGGCGGTCATACATGCCTAAGGCGGCGATGAGGGGCATTTACTGCGCTGCCATTTGAAATACTACCATTTACAATACCACCCTTTACAACGCAGCCTGCGCACGCTGGCGCGCAAGGCCAGAGTCCACATCGGTCAGCCCAAGCAAATTTGCGATAAGCCGCAGCATTTGATCCTCGCCGGCATCGCGCGACCCGTCCACCAGCGCAACCGACCACAGCGCCTGCACCAAGGCGGCGCGGTCGTCAAGCGGCACGGCATCTTTCAGCGCGCGGGTAAAGCGGATCGTGTCGGGCGCCTGCGCCTCCAGCGCCTCGCCTTGCGCGCGCAGATCCATTGCCTCGAACGGCGACAGGCCATAGCGCTGCATAAGGATTGCCTCGATGCGCTCTACCTCTTCGGCAGCATACATATTGTCGGTGCGGGCAACCCGCACCAGCAGGGCGGCCAGCGCTGTGCGCGCATCATTGTCTGCCAGTTGGGCAGGAGCGGGAGCCAGAAGGGCTTTGAGAAGTTTGTCAAACATGGGCGGAACCTAAGTGGAGGGGGGCATATTGGCAAGGCTGGTGAATGCAGATGTGATGCGGGCGGCCTCGGCCTCCAGCCCGAAGGGCGGGTTGATGATAAACATACCCGTGCCGATCATTTTATGCTCATCTCGCACAGGGGGAAAGCGGGCTTCGCTGCGAAGGGCACCGGGGAAATCGCGGGTCAGGGCGGCCAGCATTGGCCCATGCGCGCCCGATGTCAGCAGCGGATACCACAGAGCAATTATCCCCACATTCCATTTGCGCGCAATGGCGCGGATGCGGTCTGGGATGGCGTCATAATCGGCTTTCACCTCGTAGCTGGGATCGATCAGCATCAGGCCGCGGCGGGGAGTGGGCGGGGTAAGGGCAAGGGCCAGATCAAACCCATCGCGGGCATAGATATGCGGCCCCCAAGGATTCATGGCGTGGCGCAGGGCCTGCACTTCGGTGGGGTGCAGTTCGGCCAAATGCATGGTGTCGATGTCGCGCAGGGACAGGGCGGCGATCAGGGGCGATCCAGGGTATGCGGCGGGGCCATAGCTGGCGCGCACTTCGTTTAGCCTTTGGCGGTAGGGATGGGTGGGGGGGAACCACCCTTCGGCGCGGGTGATGCCCAGCGCGGCCTCGCCTGTTTTCAGGGCGTGTTCGCTGGCCAGATCATAGCGGCCGCGCCCCGCATGGGTTTCGATGTAGGTAAGGGGTTTGTCCTTTTGGGTCAGATACTCAAGACACCACGCCAGCAGCGCGTGCTTTTGCACATCGGCAAGATTGCCCGCGTGGAAATGGTGTTGGTAGGACAGCATGGTTTAGCTTTAGTAGGGCTGGTTGGGGTGGGCAAGAGTAGCCATTGAACATTTGGCAGAATTTAGCAGATTGCCCCGCAATCAAGGCGCGCAGCGCCGCCGGCCCGCGCCTTCCCTCCCCCCCAGGGAGGGCGCGTTGCAACGGTTTCCAGCAGAAATTTGGGGGAAGAAGCGGAACCATAAAGCGCCTAGAACTGGCGTTAGAGCGCCCGCCCGAGGGAGGGCGCGGCCCTGTGGTGGTCGGTGGGAATGAAAGAGTGAAATGGTTGCATGATCGGCAGAGGTGTGGTGCGTGCGAGCACGCACCCTAAGCTCGCTGCAACCCAAGTTCATGCGGCTCAAGTTGCAATAGAACCTCCACATCTGGAAATCTTGTCACTCGCTCTTGCATTTCACGCCCCTTAAACCAACCTAGCCCCCTCCACCGCTGCCCTCACAAAATCGGCGAACAGCGGATGGGGCGCAAATGGTTTGCTTTTCAGTTCTGGATGAAACTGCACGCCAATAAACCACGGGTGGTCTTTCACCTCGACAATCTCGGGCAGCTTGCCGTCTGGGGACAGGCCAGAGAACATCAGCCCGCACGCCTCGAGACGGTCTTTATACCGCATATCCACTTCGTAGCGGTGGCGGTGGCGTTCCTCAATCGCGGTGCTGCCGTAAATTTGTGCGACGCGCGAGCCTGCGGTTAGTGTGGCCGAATACGCCCCAAGCCGCATCGTGCCGCCTTTATCGTCCCCAAGTTTGCGGGCGACAACGTGGTTGCCCTGCACCCATTCTTTCAGATGATACACCACGGGGGTGAAACGTTTTGCGCCTGCCTCGACATCAAATTCTTCTGACCCTGCATTGGCGACACCTGCCAGATTGCGGGCAGATTCGATGACCGCCATTTGCATCCCCAGACAGATGCCCAGATAGGGCACCTTTTTCTCGCGCGCGAACTGGGCGGCTTTGATTTTGCCTTCAGTGCCGCGTTCGCCAAAGCCGCCGGGAACCAGAATGGCGTCAAAGTTTTCCAAATATGGTGCGGGGTCTTCGCGTTCAAAAATCTCGGCATCAATCCATTCGGCTTTTACGCGGGTGCGGTTGGCCATGCCGCCGTGGGTCAGCGCCTCGGCTATCGATTTATAGGCGTCCTCTAGCTGGGTGTATTTGCCGACAATGGCCACGCGCACCTCGCCCTCGGCGTTTGTCAGCCTGTCCATCACATCTTCCCAGCGCGACAGGTTTGGCTTGGGCGCGGGGGATATGCCAAAGGCGTCCAGCACGGCCTGATCCAGCCCCGCACGGTGATAGGCCAAGGGCGCCTCGTAGATGGTTTTCAGATCATAGGCGGGGATGACATGGTCTTTGCGCACGTTGCAAAACAGCGCGATTTTTTCCAGCTCGCGGTCAGGGATAGGGTGCTCGCTGCGGCAGACCAAAACGTCGGGGGCAAGGCCGATGGATTGCAATTCTTTGACGCTGTGCTGCGTGGGTTTGGTTTTTAACTCGCCACTGGCGGCCAGATAGGGCAGCAGCGTCAAATGCATCAAAATACATTGGCCGCGCGGGCGTTCGTGGGTGAATTGGCGGATGGATTCGAAAAACGGCAGACCTTCGATATCGCCCACCGTGCCGCCAATTTCGCACAGCATAAAATCAACTTCTGCCTCGCCAATACGCAGGAAGTCTTTGATTTCATTGGTGACATGCGGAATAACTTGGATGGTTTTGCCAAGGTAATCGCCGCGCCGTTCCTTTTCCAAAACATTAGAGTAGATGCGGCCTGATGAGATGCTGTCGGTCTGGCGGGCGGAGACGCCCGTGAAACGCTCGTAATGGCCCAAATCCAGATCGGTTTCTGCGCCATCGTCGGTGACGAAAACCTCGCCATGTTCAAACGGCGACATCGTGCCGGGGTCAACGTTGAGATAGGGGTCAAGCTTGCGCAGGCGCACGGTATAGCCGCGCGCCTGTAGCAAAGCGCCCAAAGCTGCCGAGGCCAGCCCCTTGCCAAGGGAGGACACCACACCGCCTGTGATGAAAATATACCGCGCCATGTGGAGACCCCCGTGCCAAAAACCATGCGATTCGCGTATCAAAGAATCGCTGTATCACGGGGTTTAACAAGTAACCCAAGATCGGGCGCTTCGCAACCGCAACGCTAGATGATGATGAAGAAAGTTTTCTTGCCGCAAGGGATAGGGGCAAAAACAAACCGCGCCCAAGTGGGGCGCGGATGCAATGACAGACCCTGCCTTAGTTGCTGGCGGGCGGCGCTGCGGGGGCTGCAGGCGGCGTAGCTGGTGCGTCGGATGCGGTGGGGGGCAGCAAATCGCCGTCAAGCGTAGGTAGGGCGGGCTTTTCTGCGGGCACCGTTCCGCCAAGTTGGTCGATCACCGAAGCGCTGCCAGCATCTGCCGCAGCCAAGATCGTTAGCGTGATCGAAGTCATAATAAAGCCAATGGCAAGGCCCCAAGTGATTTTGCCCAAAGCGGTCGCCGCCGCGCGCGAGGAAACTGCGCCGCCGCCGCCGCCCATGCCCAAACCGCCGCCTTCCGACCTTTGCAACAGCACAATGCCAATCAGCAACAGCGCAAGGATCAGGTGAATGGTCAAGATGACGTTTTCCATCGGGGCGGCCTTTTTTCAATCTTGCGCCTACTTAGGCGAGGGCGGGCAAAGGTGCAAGTGCGTTGCTAGTCTTCTTCCCTCTCGCACACCGCAGACAGTTTGTTGCCATCAGGGTCGCGGATATAAGCCGCATAGAAATTAGGGCGATAGCGCAGGCCAGGTGCGCCTTCATCGCTGCCGCCACTGGCCAGCGCCGCATTATAGAATGCATCCACCGCCGCGCGGGTGGGGGCGTCAAAGGCGGGCATGGATCCGTTGCCAATGGTGGCGGGTTTGCCATCAAAAGGCAGGGTTACCCAAAACGGCGTGCGCGGGGCGTCTGCGGGGCCATAGCCAATTTCGGTATCGTCCTGTCCGCGCAAAACATAGCCCAGCGGCGGCAGGGCCGCGTCATAAAACCCCTTGGCGCGGGTCAAATCGTTGCAGCCTATGGTGATGTAAAGAAACATAGCGCCCCCTGTTTGCACCAAGATGCCCCCCTCCCGTTTGCCTGTCCAGTGTTTTGCGCTTTCCCTTGGCAACCGCCCTCGCTATAGATCAGGCGGTTTCTTCCAAATGATAGGATACACCATGGCGAACGTTGTCGTTGTCGGCGCTCAGTGGGGCGACGAGGGCAAGGGAAAGATTGTCGATTGGCTGTCGCAGCGCGCCGATGTGATTGCGCGCTTTCAAGGCGGGCATAACGCGGGTCATACCCTTGTGATTGATGGCAAGGTTTATAAGCTGTCGCTGCTGCCTTCGGGTATTGTGCGGGGCGGCAAGCTTTCGGTCATTGGTAATGGTGTGGTGCTAGACCCTTGGCATTTGGTGATGGAAATTGACAAGCTGCGCGGGCAGGGTGTTGAAATTACTACAGATAATCTGATGATCGCCGAAAACGCGCCCCTTATCCTGCCGCTGCACGGCGAGCTTGACCGCGCGCGCGAAGATATGGGCAGCCAATCGGGTGTGGCCAAAATTGGCACGACGGGGCGCGGCATTGGCCCTGCCTATGAAGACAAAGTAGGCCGCCGCGCCATTCGCGTGGCCGATTTGGGCGATGAGACAACCCTAATCGCCCGCATTGACCGCCTGATCGGGCATCACAATGCCTTGCGCGCGGGTCTGGGGATTGACCCTGTGAACCGCGATGAATTGCTGGCAAAACTGCGCGAGATTGCCCCCCAAGTGCTGCCCTATGCCAAGCCTGTTTGGAAAGTGCTGCATGAGGCGCGTCTTGCGGGCAAACGCATTTTGTTCGAAGGCGCACAAGGCGCGCTTTTGGACATCGATTTTGGCACTTATCCTTTTGTCACATCTTCCAACGTGATTGCGGGGCAGGCGGCCACGGGCACGGGCATGGGGCCGGGTGCGATTGATTTTGTGCTGGGCATTGTTAAGGCTTACACCACCCGCGTGGGCGAGGGCCCGTTTCCTGCCGAACTGAAAGACGACGTGGGCGAGCGTTTGGGCCAGCGCGGGCATGAATTTGGCACAGTGACGGGGCGCAAGCGCCGCTGCGGCTGGTTTGATGCCGTGTTGGTGCGCCAGACTTGTATCACATCTGGGGTGACGGGCATTGCCCTGACCAAGCTGGACGTTTTGGACGGGTTCGATACGCTCAAGATTTGCGTGGCCTATGATCTGGATGGCAAGCGGCTGGATTACCTGCCCACTGCCGCCGATCAGCAGGCCCGCTGCACCCCGATTTACGAGGAAATCGAAGGCTGGAGCGAGACCACCCAAGGCGCGCGCAGTTGGGCCGATTTGCCTGCCGCTGCGATTAAATACGTGCGCCGCGTGGAAGAGTTGATTGGCTGCCCTGTCGCGCTACTTTCCACTTCGCCAGAACGCGAGGATACCATCCTTGTGACCGATCCATTTGTGGGGTGAGAGACGATGCAGACCGATCCAAGCGCGAAACAAATGTCCTACAAGGCGCGCAAGCGCTGGGCGCTGTTTGCGCTGCTGGTCGGAATGCCTGCTTATATAGTGATCGTGCTAAACCTGATGGCGTCTATAGACAGATTGCCATTTTGGGCCGAAGTGGTGGCCTATTTATTTTTGGGCATAGCATGGATTTTCCCGCTGAAACGGGTGTTTTTGGGTGTGGGTCAGCCAGACCCAGAAGCGGCCCGTGCCTCTGACGAGACATGAAAAAATCGCGCTGAACCCCGCGCGTTTTTTTCATTAAGTCAAAGTTTTAAATCGCCTCACGCAGCGCTTCGGCCAGCAGGGGCGAGCGGTCTGTTACGGCAAACAGACCCGGCTCCATTTCGGCAAAACGTCCCATGCCCAAAAGCTGATTGAAAATCTGCACGGATGCTTCGCGCGTCATGGGCAGGGCGTCGGGCAGGCTGGACATATGGCGGATCAGTTGGCGGCGGCGAAACAGCGGCTGCTTTTCAATATGGGCGACGTAAATGGCCGAGGCTTCCATAAGTTCGATCTGTTCTGATGCGCCCAAGCGATCTGCAAAATCTTCAAAGGTTTCCATGCCCGAGAAAATATTGCTTTGCGGCCCGCTGGCATCGTCTTCGTCATCGTTTGCGCGAAAGATGTTTTCCGCAGGGATGATGGCGGGGGCCAGTCTTAAAGGCGCATCACTGCGCTTGGCCTCGTTGCGGCCAATCCGCTGTTCAGAGACCAAAACCAAGGTCGCGCTGCGTGGGCCGCCATCGGGGGCGACTTGATCTAGGGTATGGCGATAGGTGTCCAGCACCGCGTCTTCACTGGTCGCATCTGCGCCCAAATCGCGATCTGCTTTGGTGGCGGCAGCGGCGGCTTTCATATGTGCAAGCGCGGCTTGGCGGCGGCGCAAATCATCATCGGCCAAATCGTTGTTAGCACGCGCTATCAATTTATCCAGCGTGGCCTCGGTTGGGTTGATCTTGGCGCGCGGGGCAGCGGGGTGCAGCAAAAGTGGCGCTGGCGCTTCCAAGGCGGCCAGTTCAGCCGCC
The DNA here is from genome assembly GCA_945862435.1 of Pseudorhodobacter antarcticus. Taxonomy (GTDB): domain Bacteria; phylum Pseudomonadota; class Alphaproteobacteria; order Rhodobacterales; family Rhodobacteraceae; genus Cypionkella; species Cypionkella antarctica_C. The sequence goes on along the minus strand of CAMAXX010000013.1, from coordinate 3,796 downwards.
AGTGCGGCCTCTCGTGCGCCCTCTTGTGAGTGGCTAAGGCGGGCACGCTGGGCCTGCGTTTCGGCCAGCCACGCGTTTGTGATGCCACCCGTTTGTGCCACGCGGCGAATGCGTATCACGCGGGGGCGCGGCGTTTGAAGGTTGTGCCGTGCCAATTGCGCTGGTGGTTCGGCTATCTCGACCTTGCCGTCTTGTCCGCCGCGCACCACTTCGACGCGGTATTTGGGTGCGCCTGGGTTTGGATCTGCGGCAAATGCCTGTGTTGGCGCTGGCGCTGATTGTTCTAATGGCAATAGGGCTGGCTGCGCTTCTAGGATCAGCGTCTCAGCCGCGTGTCCGCCGCGAATGGTTTGCGCGGGGGCGTTCGGATCGGGTCTTATCACGCGGCGTTGAGTGATCGTTTCGTCCGTGGGGTGGCGTGGCGTGGATGTCACCGGCTCGCCCGCGAGTGCGCCCAAATCTTTTGGTGGCGCGGAGTCGGCGCTGTCTGAATCTTCAGTATAGCTGTCTTTAGATTGGCCCAGCAGGGTTTCAATCGCGGCGCTTGCCGCTGTCGTTGCGGAAGGGATGGCCGCAAGGGCTGGCGTCGGGGCTGGCGTAGGGGCTGCGGCCGCAGACGCACCTGAAGCCGCGGCTGGAGTCGTGATTGGGGTAGCTGATACGTCGGCAGCGGTTCGGGCCTCTAGCGCTTCGATATATTTGGATTTTTCATCAATCTCGGCGCGCAAACGAATAAGGCGCGCAGCGGCTTCATCGGCCTCAAGTTTCGCGGCATTTTTATCAAGCAATGCGGGCGCGGGCGCCGCAGGGGGTGCAGATTGCTGCGCCGTAATGGCATCACCTTGGCGCAGCACAACGCCGTTTTCTTGCATCTGTGCCTGAACGCGCCGCTGGCTTGCCCCTTCGGCGATACGGTGCAGCATATCTGCGTCGGGCGTGGGCGGTTCTGCCCCGAAAAAGCGGTCGTCAGCGGCCAGATCGCGGAAATATTCGGCAATCACCTTCATCGTGCTGAATGGGTCTTCAAACCCCTCCAACGTGCAGGAGAAAGTTCCATAAGAAACAGTTAAAATCTTACTAGCACCGGTCATGCGGCCCGCCCTTTACAAAAACTTGTCCCCAGCAATGCGCGGTAATGCGCGCAATTCCATGGACAGAGTGTGGTAATATAAAGGATAGATTGTGGCACTGGCCCATCAGTTCTGCCGCAATTGAGTAAGTTATGCCCGCAAACCCTATGCTATTTCAACGCAAAGTCAAAACCCAATCTGCGGTGACCTTGGTGGGCGGGGGCGCCTTTGGCGTGCGGGATTTGGCCCACGCGCTGGCTTTGGCGCCTTATTTGGTGGCGGCAGATGGCGGGGCGAACCGGCTTTTGGCGCTGAATGCGGCCCCGCGTGCGGTGATTGGCGATTTGGATTCGATCAACCCGCAGGCGCGGGCGGCCTTTGCCGCGCAACTGATCCATGTGCCCGCGCAAGACGACACCGATTTTGACAAATGCCTGGCCGTCATCGATGCGCCCTTTGTCATTGGACTTGGCTTTGTGGGTTCGCGGATGGATCATGGGCTGGCGGTGTTGACGGGCCTGTTGCGCCGCCCTGATCTGCCTGTGTTTTTGCTGGGCGGGCGCGATGTGATTTTTCTGGCCCCGCAGCGCCTGACATTGGCGTTGCCGCGCGGTGCGCGGGTATCGCTGTTTCCTTTTGGCGCGGTGACAGGGCGTTCGCGCGGGCTAGACTGGCCAATTGACGGGATCAACTTTGCCCCTGATGCGGCAATCGGCACATCCAACAGCGCCAGTGGCGGGCAAGTCAGCCTTGAGTTTTCAGCGCGCAAAATGTTGGTAATCTTGCCGCGCGCGCACCTGCCTGCCGCCCTTACAGGGTTTGGGATTGCCCCTGCGGGCGCGCCGCAAGCGCCCGTTCGCGCTGAATGATATACAGACCCGCCCCCACAATCAGCACAATGCCGCCCCATGTGACCAGATTTGGGAAATCGCCGAAAATCAAATAGCCCAAGGCAACCGAGATCACCATTTCAAAATAATGCAGCGGCGCCAGCGTGCTGGCAGGGGCAAAGCGCAGCGACAAGGTCATGCACATATGCGCAACCGCCGCCCAAAACCCCACACCAAACAGCCACAGCCAAGCATAGCCTTGCGGCATAACGGGGTCTAGGCTGGCAAGGATGCCGCCGCCGCCCACGCCGTCCATCGCCCACAGCACAGGCACAATCACCGCAGCCCCCGCCAATGAGGTGTGCAATTGCTGCGTGACAGGGTGCATCATTGGGCCAATGGTTTGCGTGACCGCCATGTAAAACGCAAAGGCAAAAGCGCAGGCAATGGCGTAAAAGGTCGCTGTGCCATAGGTTTGCAAGCTGGGCTGAATAACCATCAGCGCGCCCGCAAAGCCCACAATGGCGGCGGCAATGCGGCGCGGGCCAACGTGGTTGCTAAACACAAAGTGCCCCAAGATCAGCAATATCAGCGGAGATAGGAATGCAATGGCCAGCGCATCGGCCATCGGCATAACCGCGACAGCCGCGACAAAGCTGTAGGTCGAGGCAATCAGAAGCAGCGCGCGCAGGGCCAAAAGCCAGCCGACGCGGGCTGGCACGCGCCATGTTAGCCCCATCGCCACCGCAACGGGGATCATCAGCGCGCCTTGCACAACAAAACGCGCGGCCACAATCTGCCCCACGGGAATGGTGGCCGTTGCCAATTTGCTGCTGGCGTCCAGCATCGGGGCCAGCACGCAAAAGGCCAGCATCAGGCCAATGCCCAGTAATGTGCGATCTTTGGTCATTCCTGCGCCCCCAATCGCGACTGTTGTGCCAGTGCCCAGCGGCTGATGCCAGCCCATTTGCGACCCCTTGATACGAAAGGGTCGCAGTGACATTGCCGTGAACGGGGCGCATTTTGGGATTTTGCCCTTGCATAGCACCGCCGCTTTGGGCAGCGATAAGACAAAAGGAGGCGGAAATGTTCGACGGAAGCCTGCGCAAGCCGATTGATTTGGCCACAGCCCCCATGGGCGCGCGTTTGGCCCGCGCGGGTGTCAGCGCCAATGCGGTCACGCTGGTGGGTCTGGCCTTGGGTCTGGGCGCGGCGATGGTAATTGCCTTTCAGGGCAGTTTGATCTTGGCGTTGACGTTGATTTTGGCCAGCCGCATCGCAGACGGATTGGATGGCGCCGTGGCGCGAGCGCATGTCGGGGCGGGGCAGAAAACCGATTTTGGCGGTTATCTGGATATCACCTGCGATTTCATCTTTTACGGGGCCATTCCGCTGGCCTTTGCCTTGCGCAGCCCCGAAAACGCCCTGCCCGCCGCCGCACTGCTGACCAGTTTTTACATCAATGGCGCAACCTTTTTAGCCTATGCGATTTTTTCCGAGAAACGCGGGCTGGCTCCGCGTGAAGTGGACCGCGCGCGCGGCGATAAGTCGCTTCATTTCACCGCAGGCCTTGCCGAAGGGTTCGAGACGATTGCAGTTTTTGCAGCGTTCTGCCTATGGCCTGCCAGCTTTGCCGCGCTATCTTTTGCCTTTGCTGCGCTGTGTTTGGCCAGCGCCCTTGCGCGTATGGCACTGGCCAATCGCGCTTTTGGCGGGGCAAAATAGACGGGCTGCCCTTGCAGGTGCGGGCTCTGGGCACTAAGCTTTGTTTAATCCTTGGGCGATAGAGCTAGGGAACATAGAGAGAGGCGATGCGATGCGTGATCCAGCAGACTATTACATGAACACCCTCGTGCCGATGGTGGTTGAACAAACCTCGCGCGGCGAACGGGCCTA
>CAMAXX010000012.1 GCA_945862435.1 Pseudorhodobacter antarcticus | reverse complement strand
CGTCAGAGCGCTTCCGCGCCCGAAATGATTTCAATCAGCTCTTTGGTGATCGCAGCTTGGCGCGAGCGGTTGTAGATGGTCGTATATTTGGTGATCATCTCGCCAGCGTTGCGGGTCGCGTTGTCCATAGCCGACATCCGCGCGCCCTGTTCGGATGCTGCGTTTTCCAAAAGTGCGGTGAAGATTTGCGTGGCCACACCGCGCGGCAGCAAATCGGCCAAGATGGCTTCTTCGCTGGGTTCATAGTCATAGCTCGAACCCGCCGCAGCGCCGCCTTCAAACTTGGCGGGGATCACTTGCCGCGAGGTTGGAATTTGCGCAATCACCGATTGGAAGCGGTTATAGAAAATCGTCACCACATCGCATTCGCCATGTTCAAACCGCGCCAGAACATCGCGCGCGACGTTTTGCGCATCCGAATATCCAAGGCGTTTGACCGCGCTCATATCAACATGCCCAACCATGTAGGATGCAAAATCGCGGCGCAACTGTTCGCGCCCTTTTTTGCCTACAGTCAAGATGCGCAGAGTTTTGCCAGCGGCCAGCAGCTCGTTCGCTTTGGCACGGGCCAAACGCACGATTGTGGTGTTAAAACCACCGCACAGGCCGCGTTCCGATGTCATCACCACCAAAAGCTGAACTTGGTCGCTGCCCGTGCCCGCAAGCAGGCGCGGAGCGCTGGCAGACCCGCCAGCCGCCTGCGCAAGACCTGCCATCACGGCTGTCATGCGGTCGGCATAGGGGCGCGCGGCTTCGGCAGCCTCTTGCGCACGGCGCAATTTGGCCGCCGAAACCATTTGCATGGCTTTGGTGATCTTGCGGGTGTTCTTCACACTCGCGATCTTGTTTTTAAGGTCCTTTAGGCTGGGCATCCGTTATCTCCCTGCCCCGCCGTTAGGCGAAGTCTTTCGCAAAAGCTTCGATTTGCGCGCGAATGGCTTTTTCCAGATCGCCCGCAACTTTGCGGTCGTTCTGGGTGATGTCATCCAGCAAAGCACGGCCCGCGCCGCGCAGATGCTTGAGCAGACCCGTCTCGAACCGGCCCACGTCTTTGACGGCAACCTTGTCCAAATAGCCAGCGGTGCCTGCGTAGATCACGCAAACAATCTCGGCATTGGTCAGCGGCGCGTATTGCGGCTGTTTCATCAGCTCGGTCAGGCGAGCGCCGCGGTTCAACAAGGCCTGCGTCGAGGCGTCAAGGTCCGAACCAAACTGCGCAAATGCCGCCATTTCGCGGTATTGTGCCAGTTCCAGCTTCACTTTACCTGCCACCGATTTCATGGCGTTGGTTTGCGCAGACGATCCCACGCGCGACACCGACAGACCGGTGTTCACAGCAGGGCGGATGCCTTGGTAGAACAGTTCGGTTTCCAAGAAAATCTGCCCATCGGTGATCGAGATAACGTTCGTCGGGATAAACGCCGAAACGTCGCCGCCTTGGGTTTCGATGATCGGCAAAGCGGTCAGCGAGCCCGACCCAAAATCAGCGTTTAGTTTAGACGAGCGTTCCAGCAAACGGCTATGCAGATAGAACACGTCGCCGGGGTATGCTTCGCGGCCTGGTGGGCGGCGCAGCAGCAGCGACATTTGGCGATACGCCACGGCTTGCTTGGACAAATCGTCATAGATGATTAGCGCATGGCGGCCGTTGTCGCGGAAGAATTCCGCCATCGAGGTCGCGGCATAGGGTGCCAAGAACTGCATTGGCGCTGGGTCGGATGCGGTTGCGGCCACAACGATCGTGTAGGCCATTGCGCCGGTTTCTTCCAGCTTTTTTACCAGTTGTGCCACGGTCGAACGCTTTTGCCCGATGGCGACATAAACGCAATACAGCTTTTTGTATTCGTCATCGCCCGCCGCTTCGTTATACGACTTTTGGTTCAAAATCGTGTCCAGTGCCACGGCGGTTTTGCCGGTTTGACGGTCGCCAATTATCAACTCGCGTTGGCCGCGGCCAACAGGGATCATCGCATCCACGGCCTTTAGGCCAGTTGCCATCGGCTCGTGCACCGATTTGCGCGGAATAATGCCAGGGGCCTTAACGTCGGCCACCGAACGCTTGGTTGCCTTGATCGGGCCTTTGCCGTCAATCGGGTTACCCAGACCGTCCACAACACGGCCAAGCAGGCCATCACCCACAGGAACATCCACGATGGACTTGGTCCGCTTAACGGTGTCGCCTTCTTTGATGTCTTGGTCAGAACCGAAGATAACCACGCCGACGTTGTCCACTTCTAGGTTCAGCGCCATGCCGCGAATTCCGCCAGGGAATTCGACCATTTCGCCCGCCTGAACATTGTCCAGCCCGTGCACGCGGGCAATCCCATCACCCACTGACAGAACGCGGCCCACTTCTGCCACGTCAGCATCTTTACCAAAGTTCTTGATCTGGTCCTTGAGGATCGCAGAAATTTCCGATGCCTGAATTGCCATCACCCAACCTCTTTCATTGCATTTTGCAGAGCCGCGAGCCGCGCCTTGACCGACGTGTCGATCATGGTCGAGCCCAGCTTAACGATCAAACCGCCGATGAGGCTTTCATCCACGGTGGTGTTCAATTTCACGTCCTTGCCAACCTTGGCCTTCAGCGAGGCCGCCAGCGATTTGGCTTGCGCCGCCGTCAGCGCCACAGCCGATGTGACATCCGCCGTCACTTCGCCTTTTTCCGCTGCAATGCGTGCGAGCAAGGCGGCCACAAGCTGCGGCACTACGAACAGGCGGCGGTTAGATGCCATCAGCGCAAGCGTATTGGACACCATCGGCGCTAGACCCATTTTAGCGGCAATCGCGCCCACCGCTGCGCCTTGCTCGGTGCGGCTGACCACGGGGGATGCTATCATCGCGGCAAATTCTGGGCTGGTGGCCAAGACGGCCGCCAAGCTTTCGGTATCCGCCTCTAGCTGGGCCAGCGCCTTTTCCTCTTTGGCAATCTCGAACACGGCTTGCGCATAGCGCGAAGCGATGGAGAGGGACATTGAAACTGGTTCGGACACGGTTTCCCCTTTGCCTTGTCGCACCCCTGCGCCACCTTGCCCACTGCCCTATGGGCACATGGCAATCACGGAGCACACAGATATGCGGCTGTCGGTTTGGCGCGTCTCTAACAGAGGCACTTGCATCCCGCAACAGGGCAAACCGACAATTCTTGGCTTTTCTGGGCCCATTTTGCACCCAGTGCTGGCCCACTGCTGCACCTGCACGGCACGGGCGATTTCCCACCCCAAAATGCTGCGGCAACTTGGCGCAGGGGCGGGGTGCAGCATCAAAGAACGTTGGGCATTTTCGTTGCACGAATCAATCCATTGCGGATAATTTCCCGCTCAAGTTGAACGGAAGACATGGCGGCGCTACCAAAGACACAAAATGCAAAGGCGAAATCTTGGGGAGAAATTCTAAGGCCGAATACTGGGGCCGAATACTGGGGCCGAATACTGGGGCCGAATACTAGGAACGTGCGATGGATCTTTGTTTATTCTGCTTGGAACGCTCGGCCTTGGGCTGAGTGGGCTGGGATTGGTAATTTTCATGCCGCAAACGGCCACTGTTGACCCTGCCCTCAATCCAGAAGATGACCTAGCAGACCTTGGCCTAATGACCTAAAGCGCGGTTTTTCGCCCTGATCGAGGCAGATTGCTGGGCTGCCTAGATGATGGCAAGCTCGGACTTGGAACGGGCGCTCCCACGCCTTCTAAGGCGCGCAGCGGGCGGCGCACCACTGCGCCAAGGCCGCCGCGTGTGGGGGCATAGACTTGTTTACTGGCCTCAATCATCAAAACTCCGCCCGCCAGCCACGGCAGGGCGCGGCCAAAACCTTCCCAAAAACCAGCGGTTTGCAGCCAGAAATTACCCTCGCTAGGTGGGGCGAATAGGGTGGTTTGGCTGTGCTCGGGCGTAAATCCGTGGCGTTTAAGTTGCGCTTCCAACTGGCCGCCCGAATAGGGCCGGCCATGGCCAAAGGGCGTGCTATCCCCGCGCGTCCACAGCCCCGCGCGATTGGGCACAATCACCAGCAATCGCCCGCCGGGGCCAAGGGTGCGATACGCCTCGTCCAGCACCGCTTCGGGGTTGGTGGCGGTTTCCAGTCCGTGCATCAGCACCAAACGATCCAAAAAACCTGTGGCGATGGGCCAGCGCGCCTCGTCGCACAAGACCGACACGTTATCCAGACCGGCAGGCCATGGCATCACCCCTTGCGGCCCTGGCATTAGGGCAATCACACGGCGCGCCTTGGCCAAATAGGGGCGCAGCAAGGGCGCGGCAAAACCATACCCCACGACAGCCTGCCCCGCCATCGGCGGCCACAACCGCGCAACCTGATCGCGGATCGCGCGCTGCGCCACGCGCCCCAGTTGCGTGCGGTAATAAAAATTTCGCAGATCCAGCACGTCTAAATGCATTGCAGGCCGCACCTTTTGCCGTCAAACTGAAACGTGAGCTAGTGATATACGAAAATCGGCGGGCGATGCCATGTATTTGTGTATATCTGCCGCCGCACCTGCCCAAAGGACACCCCATGCCGCTGATTTTGGAAACCATCCCCTGCCTTGCCGACAATTACGCCTATCTGATCCACGACCCCGCCACGGGCGAGACGGCGCTGATCGACGTTCCCGAAGCCCCGCCAATTTTGGCACGGCTTCATGAAAAAGGTTGGGTGCTGCATCAGATTTTCATCACGCACCACCACGCTGATCATATTGACGGCGTGGCGGATATGGTGGCGGCCACAGGCGCGGCAGTTTTGGGCGGGGCAGATGATGCCCATCGCCTTCCCCCCCTAACCGGCACCCTGCGCGAGGGAGACACTGTATCAGTTGGCGCGCATCAGGGGCGGGTGCTGGATGTGCCTGGCCATACAATCGGCCATATTGCCTTTGTGTTCGATGGCGCGGGCGAGGCGGGCGAGACGCTGGCCTTTACCGCCGATAGCCTGATGGCGGGGGGATGCGGCCGGCTATTTGAAGGCACTCCAGATCAGATGTGGGCCAGCTTGCAAAAATTCAGCGCACTTCCGGACGAAACTTGGATCTGCTCGGGCCATGAATATACCACCAGCAATATGGCATTTGCCGCCCATGTCGATGGCGAAAACCCCGCGCTGCACGCCCGTATCGAAAAGGTAAAAAAGGCCCGCTCCGAGGGGCGCGCGACAGTTCCGTCGCGCCTGTCTGGCGAGCGGGCAACCAACCCGTTCCTGCGGTCGGGCGAGGCAGCGCTAAAGGCGTTTATCGGCCAGCCAGCGGCAACCGATGCCCAAACCTTTGCCGCCCTGCGCGCCCTAAAGGACAATTTCAGGGGCTAAGTCCCTCTCTTTCCCAAATGTTAACAAAAAAAACGCAAGGCAACGCAAAATAGCACTTGAAGTGGGCAAAATAAAAACGATCCTTAACATCACGGTGCCATGATTAAATTTGGGGGTCACCGAGGGCCATCCGTCCGCACGATCCGCAGCAAAGGAGCACGAAGGTGCCATCATTTTCGACCACGCTGGAACAGGCTATTCATGCGGCTTTGGCACTGGCCAATGCGCGCAAACACGAACTCGCGACGCTAGAGCATTTGCTACTGGCCCTAATCGACGAGCCAGAGGCGGCGCGTGTGATGCAGGCCTGCTCGGTTGATCTTGCTGGCCTGCGCAAAACGCTGGTCGAGTTTATAGATGACGATCTGGCAACCCTGATAACCGAGGTTGAGGGGTCAGAAGCCGTGCCTACTGCGGCCTTCCAGCGCGTCATCCAGCGCGCGGCCATCCACGTGCAATCATCTGGCAGGTCGGAGGTGACCGGCGCCAATGTTCTGGTCGCCATTTTCGCAGAACGCGAAAGCAATGCCGCCTATTTCCTGCAAGAACAGGATATGACGCGCTATGATGCGGTAAATTTCATCGCACATGGCGTGGCCAAAGATCCATCCTTTGGCGAGGCGCGCCCCATTGTTGGGGCCGAGGATGAAACCGAAACTCCAAAGGCCGAGGCGGGCGAGGCCAAAGAGTCCGCGCTGTCAAAATACTGCGTCGATCTCAACGTCAAGGCGTTGAAAGGCGATGTTGACCCGCTGATCGGCCGCGAGGCGGAAGTCGAACGCTGCATCCAAGTTCTGTGCCGCCGCCGCAAGAATAACCCCCTGCTGGTGGGCGATCCGGGCGTTGGTAAAACCGCCATCGCCGAAGGTTTGGCGCGCAAGATCATTCAGGGCGAGACGCCTGAAATCCTGTCCAAAGCCACAATCTATTCCTTAGATATGGGCGCGCTTTTGGCGGGCACCCGCTATCGCGGCGATTTTGAAGAACGGCTGAAAGCCGTGATGAAAGAAATGGAAGATCATCCTGACGCCATTCTGTTCATTGACGAAATTCACACCATCATCGGCGCTGGGGCCACATCTGGCGGGGCAATGGATGCATCGAACCTTCTTAAACCCGCGCTACAGGGCGGCAAACTGCGCTGCATGGGGTCAACCACCTACAAGGAATTCCGCCAGCATTTTGAAAAGGATCGCGCCCTAGCACGCCGTTTCCAAAAGATCGATGTGAACGAACCTTCCGTGCCAGATGCCATCAAAATCCTGATGGGCCTGAAATCAGCCTTCGAAGACCATCACGCGCTGAAATACACCAACGATGCGATCAAGGGCGCGGTGGAACTGGCCGCGCGCTATATCAATGACCGCAAACTGCCCGATAGCGCGATAGACGTGATCGACGAAGCGGGCGCAGCCCAGCACCTGCTGACCGAAAGTAAGCGCCGCCGCACGATTGGGATCAAAGAGATTGAGGCCGTGGTTGCCAAAATCGCCCGTATCCCCGCAAAATCGGTGTCCAAAGACGATTCCGAAACTCTGCGCGATTTGGAAAAAACCCTCAAACGCGTGGTTTTCGGTCAGGACAAAGCTGTCGAGGCGCTGTGCGCGGCAATCAAGCTCGCCCGCGCGGGGTTGCGCGAGCCCGAAAAGCCCATCGGCAACTATCTGTTTGCGGGCCCAACAGGCGTTGGAAAAACCGAAGTGGCCAAGCAATTGGCGTCCAGCCTTTCCATCGAGCTGCTGCGGTTCGACATGTCGGAATACATGGAAAAACACGCGGTTTCCCGCCTGATCGGCGCGCCTCCTGGCTATGTTGGCTTTGACCAAGGCGGCATGTTGACAGACGGCGTAGATCAGCACCCGCATTGCGTGCTGCTGCTGGACGAAATGGAAAAGGCGCACCCAGACGTTTACAACATTCTGCTGCAAGTGATGGATCACGGCAAGTTAACCGATCATAACGGGCGCTCAGTGGATTTCCGCAATGTCATCCTGATTATGACCTCGAACGCAGGCGCAACCGAGCAGGCAAAAGAGGCGATTGGTTTTGGCCGCGAACGCCGCACAGGCGAAGATACGGCGGCGATCGAGCGCACGTTCACCCCCGAATTCCGCAATCGTCTGGACGCAGTGATTTCCTTTGCCCCCTTGGGCAAAGAGGTTATCCATCAGGTCGTCACCAAATTTGTGCTGCAACTGGAAGCCCAGCTTTTGGACCGCAACGTGCATATCGACCTTACGCCAGAGGCTGCCGATTGGCTGGGCGATAAGGGCTATGATGACAAAATGGGCGCGCGTCCCTTGGGCCGCGTGATCCAAGAGTATATCAAAAAGCCGCTTGCCGAAGAATTGCTGTTTGGCAAACTTACCAAAGGCGGCACGGTGCATGTGGGCGTGAAAGATGGCGCTTTGCATATAACCTATGAAGAACCAGCCAAGCCGCGCCTGACTGGGCAAAAGCCGCCCCTTCTGACGGCGGAATGATCGCCTTTCGGCTGCACAAAACCTTGACCCGCGCCGCATTTGGCGCGGGTTTTGTCTTTCCCGCATGGGCCTTGGACTTGGCCTTGCCCGTTGACTGCACTTTGGGTGAAACCTGTTATATCCAACAATATTTTGACCATGACACCACCACGGCATGGGGCGATTTCACCTGTGGAACGCTCGCCTATGATGGGCATGACGGCACCGATTTTGCCGTGCCGACGCGCGCCGATATGTCGGGCGGTGTGCCCGTGCTGGCCGCAGCCCCAGGCACAGTCGCGGGCATACGCGATGGCGTCGAAGATTTCGCACCAAAGATGACGGGCAAAGAATGCGGAAATGGCGTGGTGGTCGATCACGGCGGCGGCTGGCAGACGCAATATTGCCATATGCGCATGGGATCGGTGCGGGTAAAGATGGGCGATGCGGTAGATACTGGCACGCCTTTAGGCCTGATCGGGCAATCGGGCATGGCCGAATTTCCGCATGTGCATTTGGCCGTGCGCAAAGACGGGGTCGAGGTTGACCCCTTTGCCCCAACCGCCAGCAATAGCTGCGATTTGGCCCGCGCGGGTACGGCGCGAGACGATCTTTGGCTGCCCGAAATCACTTATCAGGCAGGCGGAATAATCGGCGCGGGCTTTGCCACCCAAATGCCCGAATTTGAAGCCGTAAAATCAGGACTAAGCAGCCCAACCAACCTGCCCGCGACCAGCTCCGCCTTGGTGTTGTGGGTCTATGTGTTTGGCGCAAAGGCAGGGGACGCGATTGTGTTTGACATCAGCGGGCCAGAAGGGCGGATTATGGCCGAACGTGTTGCGCTAGAGAAAAACCAAGCCCTGCTCTTTCGCGCTATTGGGCGTAAGATGCGCGGCGCGGGTTGGCCTGTGGGCGCATATGCTGGCACTGCGCGCCTGATGCGCGGCGCGGAAAAACTGGGCAGCACTGCCGTAACATTGACCATCGAACCCTAGCCAAAAGCCTTAGCGTTCGGTCAGTTTCAACTCGATCCGACGGTTTTGCGCGAGCCCTTCGGGGGTAGATTGGTCAGCCACAGGGCGGTATTCACCAAAGCCCGTGGCAGCAAGGCGGGATGGGTCAAAGCCAAGCTGATCTTGCATGAACCGCACCACCGACAGGGCGCGCGCTTGGGACAATTCCCAATTGTCGCGGATCGGGCCCGTGCTGTTCAGCGGCACATTATCGGTATGGCCATCAACACGGATGATCCAATCAATACTGGATGGGATTTGGCCCGATACCTCATTCAAAATCTCGACCACGCCCGCAATTTGCGTTTGACCTTCCGGGGCCAAATCAGCCGAACCTGCGGTGAACAAAACCTCTGACGAAAATACAAACCGATCGCCCACCACGCGCACACCTTCGCGGCCCGACAAAAGCGTGGACAACTGGCCAAAGAATTCAGACCGGAACCGCGACAGGTCTTGATTTTCCGCCTCAAGCCGCTTGCGCTCGGCCTCCTCAAGCTCTGCACGCCGCTTTTGCTCGCCCGCCACACGCGCGAGTGCCGCATTCAACTGGCTACCCAGTGCCTCAATCTGCACCTTTTTGTCGGCATCTGCCTCTGCCGAAATATCCAGCATCGCCTGCAACTGGCCAAGCTGGCTGCGCAGGGCGGTGATTTGTTGGTTGAGCAGGGCCAGCTTACGCTCGGCGGCAAGCGCGCGCGATTGCTCGGCGCTTAGGGCGATTTCTGCGGCGGCAAGCAGGGCCTTTTTGCGTTCTTCCTCGGTCGGCAGTTTGGCGGCATCTGCGGCGGCAGCAGCCAAAAGGGTCAGCGTTTCTTCGGCGCGCTTGCGCTCTTCTTCCAAACTAAGCGTCATCGCGGTAATTTCTTCGTCCGCATTCTGCAACTTGTCGCGCAGGGCTTGCAGGGCGGCCGCATCGGCAAGCCGCGCCGCCTCGCTATCATCAACAGCCACGTCACCCGCGGATGATTTCAAATCGATCAGCAGCGCCTCTAGCGCCTCGCGCCGCGCGGCAGCAAGGCGCGCTTCTTCTTGCGCCGCGTCCACTTCCCTGCGTGCCTGCGCCAAAGCCAAGTCCAGCGCCTCTTTATCCGAAAGCGATTTCTTCAGCGCGTTCACTTCGGACAAGGCGCTATCACGCTGCGACAGCAAGGACGCAAGTTGCGTCTCGAATGAGGTGATCTTGCTTTGCGCCGCCGTCAATGCCGCTTCGCGTTCGCCCAAGGTGGTGTTCAGCGTGGCTATCAGTTCGGACTGCTCCGCGTCGCGGGCTTTTGCGGCATCCAAATCGGACGTCAGTCCGGTGACCTGCACGCCCAATTCCTCGGCGCGTTTCTTTTCCAAACCCAAGGCATTTGCCAAATCAGCGACTTGCGCTGTCAGGGCGGAAAGTTCGTTGTCTTGCGTGGTGATCGTATCGCGCAGCACCGATTGCATGACAGTAAAAATCGTCAGTACGAACATCAGCACCATCAGCAAAACGGTGACTGCATCTACAAAGCCAGGCCATATCATGGCGCTGTCGCGTTTAGGGCGCAGTGCCATCTCTTAGGCCTTCCCGCCCGTATCGCGCGCGCGCAGCGCAGCAGTGATCGAGGCTGCCAGCGCCGCTGTGGATTCCTGCCGCCCCGCCGACATTTCTTCCAGTATCTTCAAAAGCTGCACGTCAATCGACCGCAACCGCATCCGCGCCTCGGCATCAAGGCCATTGTCAAACCCCGCCTCGGCCTTGCCTGCAGTTTTGGCAAGGCTATCTACTGCGCGGGTCAGCTTGGTCATGGTTTGCGAAAGTTCGCCCAACATGGACGCCACCGCAGAGGTATCGCCATCCCCCTCGCTTGACGCGCCTGCAATTCCGATATGGGTGATGGTGGACAGCCATTCCTCCAACTCGCGGTAAAACCGGTTTTGGCCATGGCCCGCAAACAACTCTAGCAGGCCAATAACCAGCGAACCCGCCAGCCCCAAAAGCGACGATGAAAACGCTGTGCCCATGCCGCCAAGCTGGCTTTCCAGCCCGCTCATCAGTTTGGTAAACACATCAAGCCCAGACTCGCCCTCTTGTGGGGTTAGCGCGCGAATAGTGTCGACCACGGCGGGCACAGTGGTAGCAAGTCCGTAAAACGTACCCAAAAGGCCAAGAAAAACCAGCAGGTTGGTCAGGTACCGCGTGATGTCGCGGGCCTCATCAATGCGCGATGCGACCGATTCCAAAATGCTGCGCGATGATCCTGCCGATATTTGCATCACGTCCGAGCGCCCGCGCAAAAGCTGAGCCAAGGGGGCCAAAAGTTGGGGGGGAATATCGTCTTGGCTGCCCTCTGCGCCTTGGGCGAATCGCTCGATCCAGCGAACTGAACGGCCCAAGGTGAAGACCTGCCAGAAACAGGCAATCACGCCGATCAGAAACACCAGCGCGATGGCTCCGTTCAGCCAAAGGCTGGATTTGGCAAGTTCCAACACCGCTTCATGGATCAGCCACGCCCCCGCCCCAACCAGGCCAAGTGCTAGCAGCATAAAGGTGATTTGCCGAATAGGTTGGCTAAAATAGGTGATCTGCTTTTGCGGCGTGCCCGTCATAATCTGCCTCTAATCTGCGCTTGCCAATGCGAAGTTGGCCTAACTGGGGCAAGCATAGCAAATCAGCGCGCCCTGCCAAGCGAAACCCGCATCATGCGCCAAAGCTCGTTATCTGCAATAGGTTCCGCTGCGATAGCTGGCGGTATCAAAATGCAGATGGTCTTCGTGATAGCCGTCTGATCCTGGCCCAAGTGTGGTGCCAAAAATGCCGCAAGCCCCTTGATGCGCTTTGCGGATTTGCTTGTTGTAATCGCGCGAAATTGTCCATTCGGTGCCATCGTCAAAGATGAACCCCGAAATATCCAGCGCCTTGCCTTTGCCATGTTCAGAAATGCGCGCACCGCGTTTGTTGTTGCGCCCGCGGCAGGCGTAGTGGGCGGCGATGCGCAACTGCACCACTTCGCGGCCCCCGAAAGCGGGGCGCATAGCGCTGTCGATCCAGTCTTTCAGGGCGATGACGGTGTCGCATTCGACAGTCACTGCTTGGGTCAGTGTGATACCCGCCACCTCGGTCACGCGGACGGGGTCGGCCACGCCGCAGCCATTTACGGATGAGGTTATGGGTTTGATCTTTTCGCCGCGAATGGCGCGGTCACCGCAGACCGATCCTTTGCGCGGCGCGCTTGTGGTGGGCGCGATGGGTGCAGGGGCTGCACTGGCCAATTCTTGGCCCGCCTCGCCTTTGGGCAGTTTGGCCCCGGTCCCTGCGCCAAACAGCAGTTGGATAAAGTTGGGCTTGGGCGGGGTGGGGCTGGCATCGTCTTGCGACTGTGCGGGGGCTGCACTTGCGGCTGCAACGGCTTCAACCAGCGCTTTGGGGCGCGGCGCGGGAAAGGGGCTGCGCGTGAGGCCAACAGATGACGGCGCAGAGGCGGCGGTTTGCAAAGTAACCCCTGCTGCGAACCCTGCGGTGTCCGCTGCGGCAGGCGGAACATTCGGCCGCGCTTTGGGGCGCGGGGTAGTGGCGCTTACCGCTCTCGCTGCAGCCAAGGCGGCGCTGGGCTGATTTGCTGCAAAGGTTACCGGGCGCGGCAGGGGTTTGACGCTGGGTGCGATTGCGACCGTGATTGCTGGCGCGGGTTCGGCACTTGGTCGCGGCAGAGGTTTGACGGTTGGCGACACGGCGACTGGCAGCGCACTTGCGGGGCGCGGCAGGGGGCGCTGCGATACGTCTTGCCCTTGCATCGGCATCGGGGCGACTAAGACCGCGATCAGCAGCCACTTGCGCGCGCGCGCGATCATGTGCCGCCTTTTTCTGGCGAAGGCACTTTTTCTGGCGCAAGCATTGGCGCGCGGCCAAAATCGGGGGCGGCTGTATCTTGACCTGCCTCGATAATGCTGCGGCGAATGGCGCGGGTATGCGTGAAATAATCGTGCAGCATCGGCCCATCGCCCATGCGAATGGCGCGCTGCAGGGCGAAAAGCTCTTCCGTAAAGCGGCCTAGAATGTCTAGCACCGCGTCTTTATTCGTCAGGAAAACGTCGCGCCACATCGTTGGATCACTGGCAGCAATGCGGGTGAAATCACGAAAGCCCGAGGCCGAGTATTGGATAACTTCGCTGTTTGATACCTGTTCCAAATGATCGGCTACGCCGACCATCGTATAGGCAATCAAATGCGGCGTATGGCTGACTACGGCCAGCACCAAATCGTGGCGCTGCGCATCCATTGTATCAATCTTTGCGCCCATACCCGCCAGCAGCGAAGACAGGCGCGCGACCGCTGCGGCATCGCTGTTTTCGGGCGGGGTCAATAGCCACCAGCGGTTATCAAACAGGCTGGCAAAGCCCGCGCGGGGGCCAGAATACTCTGTGCCTGCCAGCGGATGCCCTGGGATCAGATGCACCCCGTCGGGCATGTGCGGCGCTACAGCCGTCACAACGGCAGCCTTGACCGATCCCACATCGGTAACCGTGGCCCCTGCCATTAAATGCGGGCCTATCTCGGCGGCAATCGCGCCCATTGCGCCCACGGGCGCAGCCAGCACCACCAAATCTGCGCCTTTGACAGCATCAGCAGCCGTTTCCGTCACGCGGTCGCAGAATAATTCCAACGCTGTCGCGCGGGTCTGGGGCGTTTTGGCATAGCCCACAATCTCGCCCGCAAGCCCATGCGCGCGCATGGCATGGGCCATAGACGATGCAATCAGCCCCAAACCAATCAACGCAACGCGGTCGTAGATTGGGGCTGCGGGCATTTACTTTAAACCTTTGAATTGTCCGATGGCATAGGCAACGCGGCGACAGGCGGCTTCGTCCCCTATCGTGATGCGCAAGGCATGAGCAAGCCCGTAATTTGCCACATGCCGCACGATAATGCCAACCGATTGCAAATGGTTATCAACGGCCCGCGCCTCGGCCTCGTCTGCAAAGCGGGCCAATACGAAATTGGCATGGCTTTCATCCACTTCAATGCCCATTTTTACCAGTTCAGCCTGCAACCAAACGCGGCCACGGGTGTTATCGATGACAGATTGGGCAATATAGGCTTGGTCGCGCATGGCCGCCTCGGCCACGTCCAGCGCCACGTTTGACAGATTAAACGGGCCGCGCACGCGGTTTAAAACATCAATAATCGCGCGCGGGCCGTAAGCCCAACCCACACGCATACCGCCCAATCCATAAGCCTTGGAAAAGGTGCGCAGCATGACCACATTATCGCGATCCGTCACCAGTGACGCGCCGCCGTCGTAGCCTGCCGCGAATTCGGCATAAGCCCCGTCCAGAACCAGAATAGCATTGGCCGGCAGACCATCGGCCAGTGCGCGCAAGTCAGCCATAGGCACCATCGTGCCCGTGGGATTTGCAGGGTTGGCAATAAACACCAAACGGGTCTTTTCATTCACCGCCGCCAAAATCGCCGCAACATCAACCGTGCGGTTTTTTTCGGGCACTTCCACGGGCGTGGCACCGCTGGCCAGCGCGGAAATGCGATACATCAAAAACCCGTGCTGGGTGTGGATCACTGCCGCGCGCGGCCCGCCGTAAGCTTGGCACAGAAAATGGATAACCTCATCGCTGCCGACCCCGCAAATTATGCGGCCCGCGTCCAGTCCATGCACATCGGCAATGGCTGCGCGCAGCGCGGCATGGTCGGTCGATGGATAAAGATGCAGCTTTTGCATAGCGCGGGTCAAAGCCTCGCGCGCAGCATCCGATGGCCCAGACAGGTTTTCATTTGACGACAGTTTCAGTGGGTTGGTCACGCCTGCAATCGCGGACTTACCACCCTGATAAAGGTCAATCTTCATTATGCCCGAACGCGGACGCAAAGCACTGGCCATGATATTCCCCAACCTCACCTTAGGCCTTTTAGCCGCGCCAGCCCCGTTGTGCCAGTGCCTTTTGACCGCAAGGTCTTAGGTTAGCAAAAGTTAAACGGCAAGAAAATTCACAAATTGCCACGGATCGGTTGCATCGCCATCTTCGGCAAAGCGGTTGATGCGGTGGGAAAGGGGTGTCCAATCGGTATAATGCGCCTCAATACGGCCCAAATAGGGGCGCTGCACGCCCAAGCAGAGGGCATGATCCATTTCGTCCGCCTCGACAAAACCTGCATTTGGATTCTCAATCGCCCAGACAATTGCTGCCAGCACAGACGATGTCACCTGCATCCCAGTGGCGTTTTGATAGGGGGCCAGCGCGCGCGCGCGATCATTAGACAGGCGCGATCCATACCACAGCGCGCCCTTGGCGTGGCCGTAAATCAGAACGCCGAGATCATCACCACCCGATACAATTTCGTCCGACGTCAGGATATGCTTTTCGCGCGGCAATTGGCCCGATCCGTTGATTTCGTGCAAGGATAAAATCGCATCAGGGCAAGGGTGATAGGCATAATGGCAGGTGGGGCGGAAGGCGGCCTTATCGCCCTGCCAAACCGTGTAGTAGTCCGAAATCGATAGCGCTTCGTTATGCGTCACCACATAACCAAACTGCGGGCCAACATCGGGGCACCAGCTGCGCACGCGGGTATCTGCACCCGCGCGGTCGATCCAAATGGCATAGCCTGCGCCATCATCAAAGGCGTGGCCATTGGCGGGCAAGCGTTTTTCATGCGTCCCCCAGCCCAGTTCGGCGGGCTGATAGCCTTCTGACAGCAGGCCATCGACCGACCATGTATTAACAAATACCCCAGCGGGGCGCGGGCGTGCGGAAATCTGAGTGTCGCGTTCGGCCACATGCACGCCTTTAATGCCAAGGCTTTGCATCAGGCTGGCCCAACCCGCGCGCGACTGCGGCGCGATTATAGGCTGGCCCATATCGGCGGCAAGGTGCAGCATAGCCTCTTTTAGCAGCCACGACACCATGCCTGGATTTGCCCCGCAGCACGAGATTGACGTGGGACCACCGACATAGTTTTTGCCCAAACCGCGCACTTTTTCGCGCAGCGGGTAATTGGTGCGATCCTTATTTGGTAGCGGGCTGTCAAAGTAAAATCCGGGCCAAGGTTCAATCACAGTATCCAGATACATCACGCCAAGATGCTGACACAGCAGCATAATTTCAATGCTGTCCACATCCACCGAAAGGTTCACAACCATCCCGCGCCCGTTTGGAAATAGCGCGGTTAGCGTGGGTTCCAGATTTTCGGGCGTCAATGCCAGCGGCACATGGGCTATGCCATGATCGGCCAAAATAGGCGCAAAATCCGATAAAGGTTCAATGACGGTGATCTGCGCCGGATCAATGGCGATATGCCGCAAGATCAGCGGCAGCGTGCCACGCCCGATAGATCCGAAACCGATCATCACCATCGGCCCGTCAAAACTGGCGTGAACCTGCGCCGGGACAGTCATTTTAGTTTACCAGTGCTCGCAGAAAGCCAATCCATCGCCGCCAAAAGCACGCCCGAAACAACAAAGGTTAGGTGAATAACCACCATCCAATAGAGCGTGCTTTCATCAACCGCATAGGTGTCTGGTTTGCCAAGCGACATAAAGACCTTGAGCAGATGAATCCCCGAGATTGCGACGATCGAGGCAATAAGCTTCATCTTCAGGCCCGAAAAATCAACCTTGCCCATCCATTCGGGGCGGTCACGGGTTTCGGGGATGTCCAGTTTCGACACAAAGTTCTCATAGCCCGAAAACATCACAATCAGCAAAAGGTTGGCTGCAAGGGACAGATCAATCAACGTCAGCACCGCCAAAATGCCTTGGTCAGCAGACATGGTAAATACTTTGCCAGCGTAATAAACCAATTCCTTTAGGAATACGATCGTCAACATGGCAAGGCTAACGACAAGGCCCATATACATCGGGGCCATCAGCCAGCGGCTGGCGAATAGGCCACGCTCGAACTGGTTTTCGATATTGGGTTTTTCCGACATAAGAGCGACCTTTCTTTGAAAAAGAAAGGCCCGCCGAATGGCGGGCCCCCTGAACTGCCAGTGGGGGCAGAGATGCGTTTTTGGCCCCGTGTTAATTCTTGGCCCCGTGTTAATTCTTGGCCAAGCCTTAGTTCTTAGCGTAGTATTCAACGATCAAGTTGGGTTCCATTTGCACAGGGTATGGAACATCCGACAGTGATGGCGTACGCACAAAGGTCGCGGCCATTTTGTTGCGGTCAAAATCGATGTAATCAGGCACGTCACGTTCGGCCAGATCCAGCGCTTCGATGACAACAGACAATTGACGCGACTTTTCGCGCACGGCAACAACGTCACCCTCTTTTACGCGGTAGGATGCTATGTTCACGCGCGACCCGTTCACGGTGACATGGCCGTGGTTGACGAACTGGCGGGCTGCGAAAATGGTTGGGACGAATTTGGCGCGGTAAACCACCGCGTCCAAGCGGCGCTCTAGCAGACCGACAAGCATCTCGCCAGTATCGCCGCGCACACGCTCGGCCTCGGCAAAGATTTTGCGGAATTGCTTTTCGGTCAAATCGCCGTAATAGCCCTTCAGCTTTTGCTTGGCGCGCAGCTGGGTGCCGAAATCGGACAGTTTGTTCTTGCGGCGCTGGCCGTGCTGGCCTGGGCCATATTCGCGCTTGTTCACAGGCGATTTGGGGCGGCCCCAAATGTTTTCGCCCATACGGCGGTCTATTTTGTACTTGGCAGACGTGCGTTTGGTCACGGCTGATCTCCTTCGATTTGGGGCGCAGGCCCAATGCTTATCGCATGGCCGTTGCCGATGAAGGGCGTTGTCCTTTGGGCGTTTGCCCCGACAGGTCACCCCTTGCGGGGGCCACCAACACCAATAAAAAGACCCAGAGTTGCCTCTGGGACTGGAGTGCTTATACAAGCCGCGCTTTCAGAGTCAACACCCCGCCCTTTCACATTGGCACAAATACCTACAGGGGGTGAGGAACGAGGGGGCGCGTGCGCCCCCTAATAGGGCTAGTGCCGCATTTCATGACGCAAAATCGCAGCCTCAGCAGCGCTGATATTGCGGCGGGCATAGTCGCCATAGGCATGGGGGTTTGCTGCGATTTCGGGTAAAATGTCCAAAAGACCAGCGCGCTGATCATCGGCCACAGTATCAAGGGCCGTGTTCGAGGGATGGAAGCTTTCGGTTTCCAGCCCATTGGCCCAAACGATATTGTGCTGGGCCAGCAGGATATGCACATAGGTCACTTCGCGCGCCGAATGATCGACCATAATCGTGCGGTCGTTGACCAAATCTTGCGCGGCAACCAACACTTCAGGTGTGTTAAACAGCGCCAGCGCGGTCTGCCCTTTGACAAGCATACGGTGCTGGGGCGAGACCAGCAGTTCTTGATCGGGGCGGCCAAAGCCCAGCGCGCCTGTGGCAAAGCGGATCGGGCGCAAATGCGGCATGACATGCAGGCGCGCGCCGCTCATGCGGCGGTGGCCGCGCCAAAGAATTTCTTGTGGGCCATTGTCGCGGGTCAAAATACGATCCCCCGCCTGCAACTCGGCAATAGCGCGAGGGCCGTATTCAGTGGCGATCCGCGTATCGGGGGTAAAGCAAATCACCCCGCCCGCTGATTTGGCCCCTGCGCCAGAATGCGTGGCATCAAGGGCGGCGCGCACGACCCACAGGTCTTGGTCAGGGGGGGCATCTCGCCCAGCATCATCAGCAGTTTTGACCCCGTGTCAGGCACGGGAATGAGGGTTAGGTTATAACTGTGAAACCCGTCGGTCACGATAAAGGATTGATCGGGCGTATCGGCAAAATGGGCATCGCCGTCAGCGCCCGCATCGTCACCTTCGCCCATGCGGCCCGCAATGGCCGCCCCAACAAGGCTGCGCACCGTACGCGCGGCACGTTTGCGCATATCTGCCGCGCCATCTGCCCCCTGCAGAACCAACACCGCTTGGGGGCGATCCAAACGCACCACTGGTCCGCTATAACGCCATGTCGCGCCCACGTTCAGCAGCGACAGTGGCGCAGAATGCACGCCATCAATTTCGGTTTGTGACCAAGAAATGACGAACGTGCCCAAAGAGCCCGTGTTCATTTTGTTTGCCTGCTCGTTTTTTATAGTTTCTTATATCGAAACATTAACAAACAGATTGCGGCGTAAATGTGGCAAACCTACCCATATGGCGGAATTTGTTATACTTTTGGTGCTAGAACCGCACCAAAAGACTAAGCGAGCCAACAGTTTGGCCTTCGCTTTGTTCTTCAAATTCGGGCGACAGATAGGTCGCGCCGAAAAACACAAAGGATTTCTCACCCTGCCAGTTCAGCCCAGCGCGCAGGCGCGAGCGGGTGGGTGAGGCGTTCACGCCGCCACCATCTGGCAGCAATACGCTGGATGCGACGCGCGCCACATCCCCGCCGAAGGTCAGGCTTAGCCCTTTTCCCAGCGGCCCCTGCACCGCGCTATAGCGCTGGCCCGTGTTGACATCGCGCAGCATCAGCCCGTCTTTGGCCAAATTGCCCAAGGTCACATCCACCCCTGCCCGCGCCATGGTTTCAAAGCCAACTTGCCCTTCGACAAAGGGGCGCAGAGTTAGGATAGGGGCCAATGCAATTTGGCGGCCCAGTTCCGCCGTGCCCGAAAGATGCGTGGCATTGGCAAACTGCGCGTCATAGCTTGGGGCGCCATCGGGCAAACCAAGGAAATCATGCACCTTATCCTGAAACCCGCTAAGGCCCGTTTGCGGGCCGATCAGTACCAAATCGGCGCCCATCGACAATTCGTTCTCGCGCCATTTGGAATAGCTGTGATAGCCAAAGGACATCACCCCCGCATAGCGGCGGTCTTGGGCTGCAGGGGCAGACAGGTCTTCTGGCGTGACGTTTTCCGCACGAAAGCGGAATTCCAGCACCTGTCCAAATGTATTGGGCAAGCTGCCCGTCCATTCAGGCCCGCGCAGCCGCGAAATGGTGTAGGAGGAGGAATGCCAGCGGTCTTTGCGATCACCGATATAATCGTTGTTGAAAAAGCGGCCCCAGCCGATGGTTTGGCGGGCGGGTGCGTCAAAACTGGCCGCTGTTTGGGCAGGGGCGGCATCTTGCGCCCACGCGCCGCTGGATACAGTGGCCAAAACAGTGGCCAAAACACTGGCTAAAACATACCCAAACACACGACGCGCCATTGACCCAGCCCTTTAAACCTTTGCCAAGCGGATGCTGCACTTGTGCAGAATCACCGCGCGCGACAGTGTTTCTACAACCCTTAAGTGCACAAGCGGGAGCAAAAATCGAGTCAAACTTACAAGAAGTTAAGAATTGTTGCCCATCCGCAATGCAACATCCAACATGCGGTTCGAAAAACCCCATTCATTATCATACCAGCCAAAGACGCGCAAAAGCTGGCCTTGAGGGGTGGATAAAAGATGCGACTCTGGCAGAGCCATGATGATGCTCTCTCGCCTTGCGCGCAAATCAGTTGATACCAGCGCGCGGTCCGTCCAGCCAATCACGCCGCCTGCCTGTTGCAGGGCTGCGTTAATGGCCTGCACCGTGGCGGGGCGGGTCAGCAGTACCGCCAAATCCACTGCCGAAACACTGGCTGTAGGCACGCGGACGGCCGAGCCGATGATGCGCCCTGCAATTTGCGGCAGCACCAAATCCAAAAGGCGCTGCGCCGAGGTGGTGGTAGGCACCATCGACAGGGCGGCGGCGCGCGAGCGGGCAAAATCGGCGGCAGGGGCATCTACCGTGGGCTGACTGCCCGTGTAGCAGTGAATTGTGGTCATTGTGCCTGCGGCAATGCCAAAGTTATCGTCCAAGAGCCGCGCCAAAGGGGCCAGTGCATTTGTGGTGCAAGAGGCGTTCGAGACAATGATTTGGTCTTTCAGCGCCGCGTCATTCGCGCCCAAAACAACCGTAAAATCGGCAGTATCCGAAGGGCCAGAAATCAGCACGCGCTTTGCCCCTGCCGCAAGCCCGCGCGCCGCGACGTCACGCGCGCCCGCGCGGCCCGTGCATTCCATCACAATGTCAATGCCCGAAAGGTCAACACCAGATATGTCTGACGTCTGGTAAAGGGGAATGGCGCGCCCATCAAGGATCAGCGCGCGCGGGTTATCGGCCAACGCCACGGTGCCGCGCCATGGGCCAAAGACACTATCATATTCAAACAGATAGGCGCACATGTCAGCGCCTGCGATGTCGTTGATCCCAACAATATCGATACCTGCAAAAAGCGTGCCACCCGCCGCCAGGTCACCCGCATAGGCGCGCAGCACTGAGCGGCCAATCCGCCCGAACCCATTGATGAACACACGCATAATCGCCCCCACGTTGGTTGACGTTGTGGCGCATAACAATCATGCCCGCCCCGCCCCCGCAAGGACAGCCGCGTGCTGGACTTATGAAGGGCGGTTTGGTGGCGGGGTCAGCAGGGGGGCTAGCCCCCCTACGCTGCGCTCCCCCCCAGGATATTTTAAGAGTAAGGAAGCTGGAAGTGGCGGGTTTACGCCAGCGCGCTCGCCTTGGCGTGCAGGTGCTCGACCAAGCCTTGGTCAAGGTTCAACCGTGCTGCCAGCATGGCAAGATAGCCCTTTTCGGCAGGCGCTTCGGGATCGACAACCAGCAGCGAGGCTGCGTAAATCTCGGCGGCTTCTTCTTCGGTATGGGCAAGGGCGGCGATGCGGTTCACGTCAAAGGGCGCGTCGATTTCGGCGGCAATCAGGGCCTGCGCCTCATCGCCAAGCCCAAGGTTGGGCAGTTGGCCGATGATGCGCGCGCGCTCGGCCGTGGTAACGCGGCCATCGGCCTTGGTGGCGGCAACCATCGCTTGCACAAGGCGTAGGGCCAGATCCTCTTGCGCCTCGGCAGAGGCGGGCAGAAAATTGGTGCTCGGCGGGGGCAGGGCTGCTTGTGACGCATCCTCGGCGGTGGCGGATTTGCCTGCCTTCCAATCGTTATAGGCACGAAACGCCAGCGCGCCGACCAGCGCCGCGCCGCCCACTTGAACGCCTGTGCCCACCAGTTTGCGCGCATTGCCCGACAGCAAAACGCCCAGCAAACCGCCTGCAATCGCGCCCTTGGTCAGGGTGGATTGATTGTTCCAAGCACCCTTGGCTTGGGCAGCGATATCGCCAAGCCCACCCGACAGCCCGCCAGCGCCGCTGCTGCTGCCACTTTTCGTCATGTCTTGGACACCTGCTAGCAGGGAATCGATCAAAGATTTGGCCATTGGGAACGCCTTTCGCGGTTGTGATTACCCGCAGATAGGGTCGCGTGCCGCCTCTTTCAAGCGGGGGGCGGCGCGCGGTGTAGTGGGGGAAAGTTAATTGCGCTTTGGCACGTTGCCAAAAGCTGCGCAACCGCTGCGCCATGGTCAACAGATGTAAGGGACATGCGATGAACAAGGCAATTACCCAAGGGCTTGTGCTGATGCCACCAGCGTTTTCGGCAGGGTTGAACCTGTGGTCGCGCGAGGATGGGCGCGCGGGGCAAGGCAGCTATCTGGGGCAGGCCAATGCCGCCTTTGTGCCAAATGACCAAGATTTCGCGGGCTGCCTTGAATTGCAGAAAACCTCATCCGTGCAAAAGCTGCGCTGTTTTCAGCAGATCCCGTTTCAGCCAGGCCTGTATCTGCGCGTCACGGCGCGCATCAAAGCGATCAGCGGCGCACTGCCATCGGTGCGCATCGCGGGTTTTGCCGCGAGCAGCGGCGGGGTCAATGTGGCCAGCGCTGAGCAAGTGGGACCGTCTGTGGCGCTGACCAGCTATGGCGAGGTGCGCACGATCACCGCGATCATCGGATCAGGCAATCGCCAAGGGGTGGATATGGTTTGGGGCATTGCCCCCGCCTACGGCCATTTGGGGCTGGATTTAACGGGCGCATCGGGCGGGGTGGTGCGCATCGATGATATCACCGTCGAAGATGTCACGACAGTTTTTCACGCCGATATGTTTGACTGGGTCGATGTGCGCGATTATGGCGCTGTGGGCGACGGCGTGACCGATGACGTCGCCGCCTTTGAAGCCGCCGATACGGCGGCGGCGGGCAAAACCGTTGTCGTCTCGCCCGGGGTGTATTTTCTGGGCAGTCATATGACCTTTGATAACCCAGTCAGCTTTCAAGGCACCGTGATTATGCCTTCAAATCAACGCCTTGCCTGCACGCGTGATTATAATTTGGAAACCTATTCGGCGGCCTTTGGCGGCGAGGAAGAAGGCTTTCGCCGCGCGTTGCAAGCGCTGTTTTTCTTTACAGATCATGTCGAGCTGGATTTGAAAGGGCGGCGCGTGGAATTGACTGCGCCGATTGATATTGCGGCGCTGACGGGCCTGACAACGTTCGAGCAGCGCCGTGTCATTAGCAACGGGCAGATCATCGCGGCCGCAAACCCCGCTTGGAATACAGTGACCGTCACATCGGTTGCGACCTTTAACGCCGCTCAGCCGTTGCAACTGTCTGGTGTGGCCAATATTGCCGCCGTGCCCGTGGGCGCGCGCATTTCAGGCACAGGCGTCGGGCGTGAGGTTTATGTTACCTCGAAAAACATCGCCGCTGGCACGCTAGAGCTGTCGCGCCCCCTGTTTCAGACGGGCACGCGCACGCTGACCTTTTCACGCTTTCAATACATGCTGGATTTTTCGGGCTTTGCCAAAAACTCGAAATTCGAGCTGAACAATATTGAATTTCTTTGCTCGGCGGTGGCCAGCTGCATCAACTTGGCTATTGAGGGATCGGTGTTCCGCCTGACCAATTGCACGATCAACCGCCCCAATGATAAGGGCATCACGTCGATCGGCCGGGCGTGCCAAGATTTGCACATCGACAATTGCCAGTTCTTGTCCAAAGAAATGGAAGAACGCTGGCAAGATCGCACAACTTGGGTGTTTAACGCCAACGCCAATGACGTGAAAATCCGCAACAACCGCGTGTCACGCTTTCGCGGGTTTGGGGTGTTTGCAGGGGCGGGTGGGGTGTTTATTGGCAACCATTTCTTTGGCGGTGATGGGGAAACCAATGGCATTCGCGGCCCTGGTTTGGTGTTTACCCTGCCCAATTCCAAAAGTTTTCTGACTGGCAATTACATTGACAACTGTTTTATCGAATTGACCAATGAACATGACCAAGCCCCCACTTTTTCATCCGAATTCACCTTTGGTGGGCTGACCATTTCAAACAACGTGTTCACTGCGGCATCGGTGGCCCCATCGATGCGGTTTATTGTGATCACGCCACGTGGCACGGGCCATTCGATTGCGGGCCTCGTTGTGGCGGGCAATGTATTTCGCACCTTGGAAGGCGCAATTGACCGCGTCGAGGCTGTGAACACCAGTTTTGCCAGCTTTGCCGTGGGCAGTTACCGCAATGTGGTGTTCGAAGGGAACGCCTTTAACGGGGTGAACCAAGTTACCACCAGCCCACTGATTATTGAACATAACCAAGGCACCGAGGCGGCAACTTGGGTGGTCAATGCCACGGGCTATCTGCCTTTTGACGGGCGCGCGCGCAATGTCACGGCCTTGGTCGCCGAAGGGCCGATCACCAATTCGGCAGGCAGTGCGCAATACGTAATGCCCTATGTTTTGGTAGAACAAGGCGGGGGCGGCCAACAGGCGCAACTGAAATGGCCCAGTGCCGTGAAGGGGCGGATGCAGGTGACCATCCGCTGCGATAACCCGCTGTAGGGTTAGCGCATAACCCTTGACAGCGACCCGCTTGCGGATGTTGAGTTTCATGCAAAGGTGGGCCAATGTCATGCCACAATCTCCATTTACGCCCAAACTGATCTCGCGTCTTGCCGAAGGGTATCGGCTGGATGATCTGCGCGCGGATGCGCTGGCGGGGCTGACGGTGGCGATTGTGGCGCTGCCCCTCTCAATGGCGATTGCCATTGCCAGTGGTGTGGGGCCAGAGCGGGGCATTTACACCGCCATCATCGGGGGATTTTTGGTCTCGCTTTTGGGTGGGTCGCGCTACCAAATTGGTGGGCCTGCGGGGGCGTTGATTGTGCTGGTCGCGGCATGTGTGGTGCAAATCGGGCTGGATGGGCTGATCCTTGCTACCATGCTGTCGGGCATTGTTTTGGCGGTTTTGGGGGTTTTGCGGGCAGGCACGCTGGTGCGCTATATTCCCCATGCAGTGACACTGGGCTTTAGCGCGGGCATTGCGTTAATTATTTTCATTAGCCAAATCAAAGATTTGGGCGGTATGACCTTGGCGCATGATGCCCCCGCAGCGGTCGATAAACTGGCGCAGTTATGGTCGGCGCGCGCCAGTATCTCACCCGCCGCGCTGGCGCTATCTGGCGCGGTGATTGGCGCGATTGTGCTGCTGCGCCGTATCGCCCCGCGCGCGCCCAGCCTGCTGATTGCGGTTGTGGTGGCCAGCCTTGCCGCGTGGGCTCTGCACCTGCCTGTGCAGACGATTTTTGACCGCTTTGGCGATTTGCCCCGCACGCCGCCCGCCCCTGCCCTGCCGATGATGTCCGCTGAAATGGTGATGGCCGCGCTGCCTTGGGCGTTACAATTCACCTTGCTAGGCGCAATTGAATCGCTTCTGTCGGCGGTGGTGGCCGATACGATGACGGGCCGCCAGCACCGCCCGAATATTGAACTTGTCGCCCAAGGCGTGGCCAATATCGGATCAGCCCTGTTCGGCGGATTTTGCGTGACGGGCACAATTGCGCGCACTGCAACCAATGTTCGGGCAGGCGCGCGCGGGCCAGTGGCGGGGATGCTGCACGCGCTGTTTATACTGGTGTTTTTGCTGATTGCAGCCCCGCTTGCAGGCTATATCCCACTTGCGGCCTTGGCAGGTGTCTTGGCGGTTGTGGCGTGGAACATGGCCGAAAAAGAGGCAATTTGGCACATCTTGCAACGCAACCGCGCGCAGGCGGCGGTAATTTCGGTCACCTTTCTGCTGGTTGTGCTGCAAGATCTGTCAGCGGGAATATTGATCGGCAGCGCGCTAAGTGCGGCGCTGCACTTGTGGGCCAAGCGGCGCTGACAAATTCGGCGGTCTGCACCCGTGATTCGCGCAAATGCAACGCACCCATCACCGCGCCGCAGCATGTTTTCCCAGCAACCATATTTTCTCGGCCACATGGCATAAACTTGCACCATTTTTATTAAAGATTTTCGATTTATTTACAAACTTATCGCAAGAATCTGTCAATATATTTACAAAATAATTAATCAAAAAAGTGTCTTTAACTTGTGTTTTACATTTCTGAAAGATCCGTTATACCTAGAGTTGGAAAAAAGCTGCGCGGCACGGCCCGATGGCGCAGCTTACAAGGAGAGTTCGATCTATGTCAGGCGATGCAGCCACAAGCGGCGTTTACACAGCAAGCAATGAATTTTTGGCAAATGCGCATGTCACACCAGAAAGCTACAAGCGCGATTATGCGGCATCGGTTACAGATACGGATGGCTTTTGGCGCGCGCAGGGGCAGCGGATTGATTGGATTCGTGATTATACCTCCGTCAAAAACACCACCTTTAAGCGCGGCGAAGTGTCGATTAAATGGTATGAAGATGGCTCGCTCAACGTGTCGGCCAACTGCATCGACCGCCATGTCGCAACGCGCGGCAGCCAAACCGCGATCATCTGGGAACCAGATGATCCAAAGACCCCCGCCCAGCACATCACCTATGCCCAGCTTTTGGAACAAACCTCGCGGATGGCGAATGTTCTAAAATCGCATGGCGTGAAAAAGGGCGACCGCGTGGTGATCTATATGCCGATGATCCCCGAAGCGGCCTACGCTATGCTGGCCTGCGCGCGCATTGGCGCGATCCATTCCATCGTCTTTGCAGGCTTTTCGCCTGACGCGCTGGCCAACCGCATCAATGATTCCGAAGCAAAAGTTGTGATTACAGCTGACTTCGCCCCGCGTGGCGGCAAGAAAACCGCGTTGAAGGCAAACGCCGATCAGGCGTTGCAGCATTGCAACGACCATGTGAAATGCCTTGTGGTCAAACATACGGGCGGTCAAACAAGCTGGACGGATGGCCGCGATGTTGACGTAAAGGCCGAAATGGCCGCCGCCAAACCCTATTGCGCCTATGTTGAAATGGGCGCGGAAGACCCGCTGTTCATTCTTTATACTTCGGGTTCTACGGGCAAACCAAAGGGCGTTGTTCACACCTCGGGCGGCTATCTGGTTTATGCGGCGATGACGCATCTGATGACGTTCGATTACCACGACGGCGATGTGTTCTGGTGCACCGCCGATGTGGGCTGGGTTACTGGCCACAGCTATATCATTTACGGCCCACTGGCGAATGGCGCGACAACGCTGATGTTCGAAGGGGTGCCAACCTATCCCGATGCTGGGAGGTTCTGGGAGGTTTGCGCCAAGCATCGGGTCAACCAATTCTACACGGCCCCAACGGCTATTCGTTCGCTTATGGGCCTTGGCACGGAATGGCCCGCCAAGCATGACCTGTCCTCGCTGAAACTGCTGGGTTCGGTGGGCGAGCCGATTAACCCCGAAGCGTGGAATTGGTACAATGTCAACGTCGGCGGCGGGCGCTGCCCCATTGTCGATACGTTCTGGCAAACCGAAACAGGCGGGCATCTGATTACCCCGCTGCCGGGCGCTATTCCACAAAAGCCAGGGTCTGCGACCCTACCGTTCTTTGGCGTAAAGCCCGTCATCCTAGATGCGGCCACTGGCAAAGAGCAGACTGCCACCGAAGCCGATGGCGTTTTGTGCATTGCCGACAGTTGGCCAGGCCAAATGCGCACCCTTTGGGGCGATCATGCCCGTTTTGAAGAAGCATATTTTGTCCAATATCCTGGTTATTACTTTACGGGTGACGGGTGCCGCCGCGACAAAGATGGCTATTACTGGATTACGGGCCGCGTCGATGACGTTATCAACGTATCGGGCCACCGCATGGGCACAGCCGAGGTTGAATCCGCACTGGTCGCCCATCCCAAAGTCGCTGAAAGCGCGGTCGTCGGCTATCCGCACGAGATTAAGGGCCAAGGCATCTATGCCTATGTCACCTTGATGGGCGGCGAAGAGCCGTCGGACGCCCTGCGCAAAGAACTCGAGGCATGGGTACGCACCGAAATTGGCCCCATCGCTAAGCCCGACTTAATTCAATGGGCCCCCGGCCTGCCAAAAACCCGTTCGGGCAAAATCATGCGCCGCATCCTGCGCAAGATTGCCGAGAATGATTTTGGCAGCCTTGGCGATACATCAACCCTCGCCGACCCGTCGGTGGTGGAAGAATTGATTGAAAACCGCATGAATCGCGGTTGATGCAAATTGGGTGGCGCGCCAAGCGCGCCGCCCTAACCAGATCAGATAGCGCCACGCTGGGAGAGGCCGCGCGCCATCTGATACAACTGCCGCGACACGGCCACAGGCCAAGACAAGCGGTGACTTCGACGGCTGCGGCATATGCAGCCAAATTAGGGGCCAGCACCAAGCTGGATAAAAAGGGAGGCCACAATGGCAAATGCTGCAGATGTGAGCGCACGCTCGCGTCCCATGACTGCCGAAGAGCGCAAGGTTATTCTTGCGTCTTCCGCTGGGACGATTTTTGAATGGTATGACTTCTATCTTTACGGCTCGCTTGCAGCCATTATCGGGGCAAACTTTTTCACCGCATTTCCAGAGGCGACGCGCAACGTGTTTGCGCTGCTTGCCTTTGCTGCGGGCTTTATCGTGCGCCCGTTTGGCGCGCTGGTGTTCGGGATGCTGGGCGACATTGTGGGCCGTAAATACACATTCTTGATGACAATTGTCATCATGGGTCTGTCGACGTTCCTGGTGGGTCTGCTGCCTGGCTATCAGTCCTGGGGCATCTCGGCACCGATCATCCTGATCGTGCTGCGCATGTTGCAAGGTCTGGCACTGGGTGGCGAATACGGCGGTGCGGCGGTTTATGTGGCCGAACACGCCCCAGATGGACAGCGCGGCTATTTCACCGCCTTCATCCAAACCACAGCAACCTTGGGCCTGCTGCTGTCGCTGATCGTCATTTTGTCGGTGCAGGGCTATGTCAACGGCGCTTATCCTGAACAGCCCGTGCTGGACGCGGCTGGCCAGGCTGTGATGCTGGCTGACGGCACTCCATCGATGATGAAGGCGTTCAACGCATGGGGCTGGCGTATCCCGTTCCTTGGGTCGATCGTTCTGCTGGCGATGTCGCTTTATATCCGCCTGCAAATGAACGAATCGCCTGCCTTCAAAAAGATGAAGGAAGAGGGCGCTGCATCTAAGGCACCGCTGCGCGAAGCGTTTGGTACCTGGAAAAACGGCAAAATCGCGATCATCGCCCTGTTGGGTTTGACCGCTGGTCAAGCTGTGGTTTGGTATTCGGGCCAGTTCTACGCGCTGTTCTTCATGCAAAACGTGATCAAGGTCGACAGCTTTACCGCCAACGTAATGGTGGCATGGTCGCTGATCCTGGGCACCTACGGCTTTATCTACTTTGGCCGTCTGTCCGACCGTATTGGCCGCAAGCCGATCATTCTGGCAGGCTGCTTGATTGCCGCTATCACCTACTTCCCCGTGTTCAAACTGCTGACCGCTACGGCCAACCCCGTGCTGCACGCAGCGCATCAGACAGCAGTGACAGTGACGGCAGACCCTGCCGACTGCTCGTTCCAGTTCAACCCAACGGGCACGGTAAAGTTCACCAACTCTTGCGATATCTCAAAGGCAAAGCTGTATTCGTTCTCGGTTAACTCGAAAACCGTTGACGGCCCAGCGGGCGAGCCTGCAACCATCACCATCGGCGAAACCGTGATCGTTGCCTATGATAGTGCCAAAAATGGTGCCGACGTGGCAGCAGCAACAACTGCTGCAACCGAAGCAGAGGCTGGCACCGACCAAGCCGCAAAAGATGCAGCCAAGGCCGCGCTGGATGCAGCCAAGGGTGTCAAGGGCGCATATGACAAGGCTGTTGCCGATGCATTGACCGCCGCAGGCTATCCGCTGGTGGCCAAAGACAACACCTCGGTCGTCAAGGCTGAAAACTTTATCGACATCTTCAGCACGCAAAAGCTGACGATCATCGCCATCCTGACCTATCTGATCATTCTGGTGACGATGGTTTATGGCCCAATCGCCGCCATGCTGGTGGAACTGTTCCCAACCCGTATCCGCTATTCGGGTCTGTCCCTGCCCTACCACATCGGTAACGGCTGGTTCGGGGGCCTGTTGCCTGCAACCGCATTCGCCATGTCGGCGCAAGCGGGCGATATCTACTACGGTTTGTGGTATGCGATCGTTGTGGCAGTAATGACCGTTGTGATCGGCGCGATCTTTGTGCCAAACGGCACACACAAGAAAGACATCTTCTCGGACGCGAAGTAAGTCGCCCCGGGTCGACCAAATGTCTAAAAGGAAACGGGCCAAGGGAAACCTTGGCCCGTTTTCTATTGCGCGCAATTATCTACAGCGCCCCATTATCCATTCGGCAGTTGGCGCGGTTACTTGCGCGTCACACGCAAAAACACCTGATAGGCGCCGTGAATAATAGCCAGCAGGATGATATTTGCCACAATCCCCATCCCCACATTCGGGCCAAAGGCGACGCCGCTGGACAGTGTCGTGGCAATAATCAGCGACACCGCCACCGCGCCCGCCGCCAACGGCATAAAGGTGCCAGTGGCTGTCCGCGTGCGCAGCATGGTGATGTAAAGCCCGATCAGCAGCACAATGCGAAACGGGTCGGCAAGCTGGTCATTCAGAATCTCGGTCATATTTCCTCCCTTACATATACAAAATCTGCGTTGCCGGATTGGCAGGCAGCGCCACTTCCAAAATCTGCAAATCATCGCTGGGCGCGCTATAGCGCGTAGCCAAATCGGGCGGAATGACAAAGGCATCGCCCGTGGCCAAACGATAAGGGTCTTTGCCCTGCCCTTCCAAAACCATCTCGCCCGACATCACGAATGAAAACAAAATATCGCCCGAATGCTTTGTCCACCGGCTTGGCGCAGCCCCCGCGATGGGCCGTGCCACCACCACCCCCGCCACGCCCTTTGTATTGGCCGCAATCAAAGTATCGCGCGCTTCAAATCCCGCAATACGATGCGGCGTAAAAACGCCATCACGCCCCAATGAATGCACAAACCGCTGCCCATCCCATTCGCGATCAGGGCGCAGATGCGGCGTGGGAAGGGTCATCTCATGGTCAATTTCGGTGACATGCTCGGCAGGAACGCCAATTTCCACCACCTGCACCCCAACAGAGTGCAAAACCTTGTGCCGAATGCCAGGCGGCTGGATAAAACAATCCCCTGCCTCAATGCGTAAAATCCCGCCTTGGTCTTCGTATAAAACGTCCACCCAGCCGGCCACGCAGAATATTAGCTGAAAGCCCACTTTGTGAAAATGCACCATATCGGGCACGGGGCCATCGGGAACGCGGATGTGCGACGCAATCATCGCCCCGCCAAGGCGCGTCGGGATCAAATCGCGGTACTGCATCCCCGCGCGGCCAATCACCCACGGCGCCTGATCGGCAAGCCTGCGCACCACAAAGGCATGCTCGGTTGCGGGTAAAACCAGGGGCGGGTTCAACTCGTCAATCTCAATGCGCGTGCCATTGGGCGCGGTCAACACCCGCTGCCCGCCCGCAATCGCATCGGGATCATCAGTCAAAATGCGCAAGCAACCCACAGCCTCGTCCGCGCCCTTGACAATACGAATGCGCAGACCGTGGCCCGACAAAACCGCCACTTCAGGATCATCCGCAGGATAGATCATATCCAGCCGCATCCCCAAAACGCGTGTATAAAAAGGCAAATCATCGCGCAACTCTTGCGTAGGCAAACGTATCTCTGCGCGGATTTCGGCCATAATATTCCCTTTCAAATTGGCACTAATCTGCCCCCCACGCGCGCCACTTGCAAGCGCACGCTTAAGCACTTGCGCAAATACCCATCTTGCGGCCCCGAAAAATTGCGTTAGGCATAAAGATGGCCCAACGGAGTATGAGTAATGGACGAAACACGGCTTGATAACGCCCGCCAAGCGGCGCTGGATTATCACGAATTTCCAAAACCTGGTAAGCTGGAAATCCGCGCGACCAAACCTTTGGCCAATGGCCGCGATCTTGCCCGCGCCTATACCCCTGGCGTGGCCGAAGCCTGCCTTGAAATTAAGGCAGACCCCTCGACAGCGCGGCGCTATACGGCGCGCGGCAATCTGGTCGCCGTGGTCACCAACGGCACGGCCGTGCTGGGCCTTGGCAATATAGGCCCCTTGGCCAGTAAGCCCGTGATGGAGGGCAAGGCCGTTTTATTCAAGAAATTCGCCAATATTGACTGCTTCGATATCGAAATCAATGAACCCGATCCGTACAAATTGGCTGATATCGTCTGCGCGCTGGAACCCACCTTTGGCGCGATAAACCTAGAAGATATCAAAGCCCCCGATTGTTTTATCGTCGAAGATATTTGCCGCGCGCGTATGAATATCCCCGTGTTTCACGATGACCAACACGGCACAGCGATTGTGGTAGGCGCGGCCATGACCAATGCGCTGCATGTGTCGGGCAAGCGGTTTGAAGATATCAAAATTGTTTCCGCAGGCGGCGGCGCGGCTGGCATTGCCTGCCTGAATATGCTGCTGAAACTGGGAGTGCAGCGCAAGAATGTTTGGCTTTGCGATTTGGCAGGTCTTGTTTACAATGGCCGAAACGAGCAGATGACCGCGCAGAAACTTGCCTTTGCCCAGGGCGAAACTGAGGCAAGTTTGCATGATGTCATCGTCGGTGCGGATGTGTTCCTTGGCCTGTCTGGCCCAGGGGTTCTAACCCCCGACATGGTCGCCAAAATGGCGCCGCGCCCGATTCTTTTTGCGCTGGCAAACCCCACCCCCGAGATTTTGCCCGATGCTGTGCGCAGCGTAGCCCCAGATGCAATCATTGCCACCGGTCGCAGCGATTTTCCCAATCAGGTCAATAACGTGCTGTGTTTTCCGTTTATCTTTCGCGGCGCGCTGGATGTTGGGGCAAGCCAGATCAATGACGCTATGGAACTTGCCTGTATCGAAGGTATCGCACAATTGGCCCGGATCACCACCAGCGCCGAGACCGCCGCGGCCTACAGCGGCGAAAAGCTGACCTTCGGGCCAGATTACCTTATCCCCAAACCCTTTGATCCGCGCCTGATGGGCGTGGTGGCTACTGCCGTCGCGCGGGCCGCGATGGAAACGGGCGTGGCCACAAGGCCGATTGCCGATCTGGACGCCTACAAAGAATCGCTCGACAGTTCGGTGTTCAAATCCGCCCTTGTTATGCGCCCGGTGTTCGAGGCAGCGGCAACCGCCAACCGCCGCATTATCTTTGCCGAAGGCGAAGATGAACGCGTGCTGCGCGCGGCCAATGCGATGCTGGAAGAAACCACGCACCGCCCCATCCTGATTGGCCGCCCTGATGTGATTGCCGCGCGGTGCGAGCGCGCGGGCTTACCGATTTTGCCCGAACGCGATTTCGAGATTATCAACCCGCAAAACGATAGCCGCTATCGCGATTATTGGACCAGCTATCACGAACTGCTGGCCCGCCAAGGCGTTACCCCCGACACCGCCCGCGCAATCATGCGCACCAACACCACCGCCATTGGCGCAATCGCCGTGCATCGCGGCGACGCTGACAGCCTGATCTGCGGCAGTCTTGGGCAGTATCTTTGGCATTTGGGCTATGTAAACAAAGTGCTTGGCCGTGATGGACATGCCCCGCAAGGCGCGCTTTCTCTGATGATTTTGGAAGATGGCCCGCTGTTTATTGCAGATACCCAAGTGAACCCGGTGCCCAGTCCCGAACAAATCGCCGCCGCCGCAATCGGGGCCGCCCGCCACGCCCGCCGCTTTGGCGTGACCCCAAAGGTGGCGCTGTGTTCGGCATCCAATTTTGGTAACCTAGACAGCGATTCAGGCCGGCGTATGCGCGCGGCGATGGATATTCTGCGGGCGCATGACCGCGATTTTGAATATGAGGGCGAGATGAACATCGACGCCGCTCTAGACCCCGACCTGCGCGCGCGCGCCTTCCCCGCCGCCCGCTTGGGCGGGGCGGCCAATGTGCTGATCTTTGCCTTTACCGATGCCGCATCAACCGCCCGCAACATCCTGAAAATGAAATCAGGCGGGTTAGAGGTTGGCCCCATTCTCATGGGCATGGGCAACCGCGCGCATATTGTCACCCCGTCCATCACCGCGCGGGGACTTTTGAATATTGCAGCCCTCGCAGGTACGCCCGTGGGTCATTACGGCTAGGGCGGGATTTAGGTATTTAAGTCAGTATGAAAGCGCTTTCATACTGACACAAATACCTATTCCATAGTGGGGCCAGGCACCGGATTTGCAAACAAGCACGCGCGAGTTTGCAAACAAGCCCCTTCTTCACCAATATCCAAATAAAACTGCGCCAGTTTGCAAATGTCTGCGCAGCATTCTTGCGCGAATTTGCAAAGAAATTGCATTGGCCCCCGCCTAATCCTTGCGCGACTCATCTGCGCAGGCGTAAACCAATCCCAGCTTTGAGGGAGGCATACGATGGGATACCGCGCGATCTATGACGGCTGGAAAGCCGACCCCGAAGCATTTTGGATGCAGGCGGCGCACGGTATCTCTTGGGCCAAAGCGCCCAGCCGCGCCCTGAATGACGCGCGCGCGCCGCTGTATGAATGGTTCACGGATGCCGAAGTCAACACCTGCTACAACGCCGTCGACCGCCATGTCGAGGCGGGGCATGGGGACCGTATCGCCATCATCTATGACAGCCCCGTCACCCATTCCAAGCGCGAGATCAACTACGCCGAATTGCAAACCCGTGTCGCATCGCTGGCAGGCGCGCTGCGCACCAAGGGCGTGCAAAAGGGTGACCGCGTGATCATTTATATGCCGATGGTGCCAGAAGCGTTAGAGGCGATGCTGGCCTGCGCGCGCCTTGGCGCGATCCACTCGGTCGTGTTCGGCGGCTTTGCGGCGGCGGAACTGGCCGTGCGGATCGATGATTGCACCCCCCGCGCGATTATCGCCGCCAGCTGCGGGATCGAGCCCAACCGCGTGGTGCATTACAAACCCCTTTTGGACTCTGCCATCGACATGGCCACCCATAAGCCCGATTTTTGCGTTATTTTGCAGCGCGAACAAGAGGTTGCAGCATTGGTCGAGGGCCGCGATGTCGCGTGGCATACGTTCCAATATGGTGTCACCCCTGCCGAATGTGTGCCCGTATCGGGCGATCATCCTGCCTATATCCTTTATACGTCGGGCACCACAGGCGCGCCCAAGGGCGTCGTGCGCCCCACAGCGGGCCATTTGGTGGCGCTGAATTGGACGATGCGCGCGATTTATGATTGCGGCGGCGGCGATGTGTTTTGGGCGGCATCCGATGTGGGCTGGGTGGTGGGGCATAGCTATATTTGCTACGCCCCACTGATTGCTGGCTCCACAACAGTGGTGTTCGAGGGAAAACCCGTCGGCACCCCCGATGCAGGCACCTTTTGGCGGGTGATTGCCGAACATGGCGTGCGCGCGTTCTTTACCGCCCCCACCGCCCTGCGCGCGATCAAACGCGAAGACCCAGACGGCAAACTGCCGCAAAACTATGACCTGTCCCACCTGAACGCGGTGTATTTGGCGGGCGAACGGGCAGATCCTGATACTGTGATCTGGGCGCAGACCCATCTCAAAGTGCCCGTCATCGATCATTGGTGGCAGACCGAAACCGGCTATGCCATTGCTGCCAACCCCTTGGGGATCGAGGCGCTGCCCGTGAAAATAGGCTCCCCCACAGTGGCCATGCCTGGCTATGATGTGCAGGTTTTGGACGAGGGCGGGCATCCTGTGCCTGCGGGCCAGCTTGGCGCGATTGCGATAAAGCTGCCTCTTCCACCCGGCACTTTGCCAACCCTCTGGGGCGCGGAAGATCGGTTCAAGAAAAGCTATCTGTCGCATTTTCCGGGGTATTATGAAACGGGGGACGCGGGCTATATCGACGATGACGGCTATCTTTACATCATGGCGCGCACAGATGATGTGATCAATGTGGCTGGCCACCGCCTGTCGACAGGCGCGATGGAAGAGGTGCTGGCGGGGCATAAAGACGTGGCTGAATGCTGCGTTGTCGGCGTGGCCGACGCGCTAAAGGGGCAGTCCCCCGTAGGGTTTTTGTGCCTGAACATAGGGGCCGCGCGGGCGGCGGCAGATGTGGTCGCAGAATGCGTGGCCCTAATGCGCGAGAAAATCGGCCCCGTGGCCGATTTCAAACGCGCCGTGGTGGTAGATCGTTTGCCCAAAACGCGGTCGGGCAAAATTCTGCGCGGCACAATTGTGAAAATCGCAGACGGCACCGAATGGAAAATGCCCGCCACCATTGATGACCCCGTCATTTTGGACGAGATTACTGCCGCGCTAAAAAGCCTCGGCTATGCCAAGCTTTAGGCAAACTGTTCCACAATCAGGCGTTCTTCCAGCCCATGCCCCGGATCGAACAGGATGCGGTGCGAAATGCTGGGGTCTGATCGCACCTCGACCATCACCACATCGTTCACGGGGCGGCTGTCTGCATCGGCGCGGACGGGGCGTTTATCCGCTTCTAACACGTCAAAGCGCACCGTTGCAGCATTAGGGAGCAGCGCGCCGCGCCAACGGCGGGGCCGAAAAGCGGCCATTGGGGTCAGGGCCAACACATCCGAACCGATGGGCAAAATCGGGCCGTGCGCCGAATAGTTATAGGCGGTTGACCCCGCTGGCGTAGCCAACAGCGCGCCATCGCAGATCAGTTCGGGCAGGCGTTCGCGCCCATCGACCGATATGCGCAGCTTTGCCGCTTGGGGGCCTGCGCGCAAAAGCGATACCTCGTTGATGGCCAGCGCATGATGTTCGCGCCCCGCTTTATCGACCGCGCGCATTGCAAGGGGGTGTATAACCGCTACTTCCGCCTGCGCAAGGCGCGCGGGCAAATCGCCCTCGTCAAATTCATTCATCAAAAAGCCAACCGTGCCGCAGTTCATGCCGTAAATCGGCAGGCCGTACGCCTCATTCAGGGTTTGCAGCATAAATCCGTCGCCGCCCAACGCCACAATCACATCGGCCGCCTCGGGCGCGCATTGGCCGTGCTTGGCCGTCAGCGCGCGCAGTTCATCCTGCGCGGCAGGGCTGGCTAAAAAGGCAATGCGCGGCTGTGTCACGGTAAATCCCCCATGTGGGCAGTCTTGCCGCGCTTTGCTGCAAACTCAAGTGCAATCGCGCTTGGGTTTGCGATACGCGGCGGGGGCCGCAAAAAATCTGTCGTTTCCAGTCTTTCCTAGACCCAAACCTTGCCCTACAACCAGTAAAACCTTTTTACCAAACCCTTTACTTAGGAGATGCCCGATGAGTGCCAGCCGTGACGTAGGCTTTTTCAGCGAAACTCTGGCCAGCCGCGATGCGGAAGTATTTGGGGCCATCACCAAAGAACTTGGCCGTCAGCGCCACGAGATCGAGCTTATTGCATCCGAAAACATCGTATCGCGCGCCGTGATGGAAGCGCAGGGTTCGGTGATGACCAACAAATATGCCGAAGGTTATCCGGGCAAGCGCTATTACGGCGGCTGCCAATATGTTGATATTGCCGAAAACTTGGCAATCGAGCGCGCCTGCCAGTTGTTTGGATGTTCCTTTGCCAATGTGCAGCCCAATTCGGGCAGCCAAGCCAACCAAGGCGTGTTCTTAGCCCTGCTGCAACCGCATGACACCATCTTGGGCATGAGCCTTGACGCGGGCGGCCACCTGACCCACGGGGCTGCCCCTAACCAATCGGGCAAGTGGTTCAAGGCCATTCAATACGGCGTGCGTAGCCAAGATTTGCAACTGGATTATGACCAAGTGCAGGCGCTGGCGACCGAGCATAAGCCAAAGCTGATTATCGCAGGCGGCAGTGCAATTCCCCGCATTATCGATTTTGCACGGATGCGCGAAATAGCCGATTCGGTCGGCGCATACCTTTTGGTGGATATGGCGCATTTCGCGGGGCTTGTTGCGGCGGGCCTGTACCCCAGCCCCTTCCCCCATGCCCATGCGGCCACCACAACCACGCATAAAACCCTGCGGGGCCCACGCGGTGGCATGATTTTGACGAATGACGAAGCGCTGGCGAAAAAGTTCAACTCGGCCATTTTCCCTGGCATTCAGGGCGGCCCGCTGATGCATGTGATCGCCGCCAAAGCGGTGGCTTTCGGCGAGGCGCTGCGCCCCGAGTTTAAAACCTATCAGGCGCAAGTGATCAAAAACGCCCAAGCCTTGGCCGATCAGTTGATGAAGGGCGGGCTTGGCACCGTGACATCGGGCACTGACACCCACCTGATGCTGGTCGATTTGCGCCCCAAAGGTGTGAAGGGCAATGCCACCGAAAAGGCACTTGGCCGCGCCCACATCACCTGCAACAAAAACGGCATTCCCTTTGATACCGAAAAGCCCGCCATCACCAGCGGTATCCGTCTGGGAACCCCAGCAGGCACCACGCGCGGCTTTGCCGAGGACGAGTTCCGCCTAATCGGCGATTGGATTGTTGAAGTGGTCGAAGGACTGGCCAAGAATGGCGAAGATGGCAACGGCG
This sequence comes from Pseudorhodobacter antarcticus, assembly GCA_945862435.1. Taxonomy (GTDB): domain Bacteria; phylum Pseudomonadota; class Alphaproteobacteria; order Rhodobacterales; family Rhodobacteraceae; genus Cypionkella; species Cypionkella antarctica_C. The sequence continues at coordinate 38,919 of CAMAXX010000012.1, read as the reverse complement.
CTGTCGAAGCATCGGTCAAAGCCCGCGTCGAAGCTCTGTGCGAGCGGTTCCCGATCTATCCTGATTTGTAAGTGACGGGGCGCGGCACCCAAACCATCGAACGCGCGCTGGGCGATTATGCCCGCGCGCGTTTGCCATTTTGGGCAGCAGAACTGGTGATGTTTGTGCTGAAACAGGGATGGGCCTGCCTGTTTGGCGGGCTTTTGCTGTCAGCAATCATCGCGTCAAAGCTGTTGTGGCAGCCCGATTGGACGATTGCCCGCTATGACGCGCTGTTTCTTTTTGCGCTGCTAGTCCAGGCAGTATTCCTGCGATTTGGGCTGGAAACTTGGGCCGAAGCGCGGGTGATTTTGCTGTTTCACCTGACTGGAACCGCAATGGAGCTGTTCAAAACCTATGCAGGATCATGGGCTTACCCCGAAGACGCTCTGTTTCGCATCATGGCCGTGCCGCTGTTTTCGGGCTTTATGTATGCCTCGGTCGGCAGCTACATCGCGCGGGTGATCCGCATTTTTGACATGCGCTTTACGCCCTATCCGCCACTGTGGGCGACGTTCGCCTTAGGCGGGGCGATTTACGTCAACTTTTTTGCGCACCATTTTCTGTCTGATATTCGCTTGGCTCTCTTCGCCTGCACCTTGCTGCTCTATGCGCGGTGCCGCGTGTATTTTCGCATCATGCAGCACGACTGGTGGATGCCATTGCCCCTTGCAGCCTTTTTGGCCAGCCTTGCCCTGTGGATCGCCGAAAATATCGGAATCCTGACGGGAACTTGGATTTACGCAGGGCAAGCGCGAATGGAATTGGTGTCGGTCGGCAAAATCGGCTCGTGGTATTTGTTGCTATACGTTGCCTTTGTGACTGTCACCGTCGTGCTGCGTGGTGCATTAAATGCACCCAATCATACAACCCCGCGCAGCCACCACAGCCCATAAACCACAGCGCCGCAGATCACCACCAGCAGCGCCGCCCATGATGCCGCGCGCTGCCAAAACCCATGGCGAACGCGGCCCTGCACCAGCGGCGCCAGATGCGCGATACATAGTTTGGCATCACGGCCCAGCGCGGCGGTATCCAACTGCCGCGCCAATTTCGGCGCGCCCAGCATCGCCTCGGCTTTTGCCAAACGCTGCGCCGCCGCCCGCACGCGCCGCGGCAAAAGCCGCCCACCGCGCCGCACCTGCGCGGCCAAATCATCCCCGCGCAGGCCAAGCCACACCTTCAAAAGCCGCCCCACATGGGCAATATCACGCGCTATATTATCCATAGCGCAAGGCTAACCGCGCCTTGCTGGCCGCGCAAGCCTGCGTTACGCTGCTGTATGCTTGCCCAAATCCTCCACCCTGCCAACGGAGCTATTACCGCGCCGCCTTTGCTGATTGCGCATGGGCTGTTCGGATCGGCCCGCAATTGGGGCGTAATTGCGCGCCGCTTGGCCGATACCCGCGATGTGATTGCCGTCGATATGCGCAACCACGGAGGCAGCCCGCATAGCCCCGCCCACAGCTACCCCGATCTGGCCGCCGATCTGGCCCAGGTCATCACCCATATCGGCGCGCCTGTTGACCTTTTGGGCCATTCCATGGGCGGCAAGGCCGCGATGCAGCTTGCTCTAACACAGGCCCAATTCGGCGGCGCGCTGCTGCGCCGCCTGATCGTGGCCGACATTGCCCCCATGGCATATAGCCACGATCAATCCCGCCCTATCGACGCGATGCAAGCGATTGATCTGGCCTCCATATCCTCGCGCACGCAGGCCGACGCCCTTCTTGCGCCCTTGGTCACCGACCCCGCCCTTCGCGCGTTTTTCCTGCAATCACTGGATTTGCGATCCAGTCCCGCCACATGGAAGCTGAACTTATCCGCGCTGCACGATCAGATGGATTTCATCATCGGCTGGCCCGAAACCACGGGCCGATTTGACGGCCCCACCCTGTTTCTAACAGGGGCAAATTCGCACTATGTCCAGCCAAACGCGCGCCCCAAAATCCAAACCCTATTTCCAAAAGCGCGCTTTGCAAAACTTGCAGATGCGGGGCACTGGCTGCACGCCGAAAAGCCCCGCGAATTCGAAGAAACAGTCCGCGCATTTCTGAACGCAGATTTATAATCAGTCCTGCGCGCGCGGTTGCCCCGCGATCGGCGCAGTCAACCCACGCGGCCTAAGCCAACAGGGCAAAACCCGCACCATAGGCGATTGCCCCCGCGAGCGTGGCCAAAACCACAGACCGACTGGGCAAATACAGGGCCAGCACCGCCGCACTGCCCAGCAGAGCAGGCACCGTGCGCCCGCCCGCAAATTCGGGCAACATCGATGCCGCAAACAGCGTGGCAATCGCCGCCACGCCCGTGGCCGCAAAAAACCGTGCCAGCGCCCCCTTTTCTGGCATCTTCGCCATATCCAGCCGCATCGGCAGCGCGCGAAACGCCCAAACGAACGCGCCTACCACGGCGATCAGGGCAAAAATCTCAGGCCGCATCACGCCCCCCCACCACGGTGCCCACCAGTGCGCCTAGGATCATCCCCGCCATAATGCCCGCCGTGGGCGAAATCACAAAACTGCAGGCCACCGTCCCCACCAGCGCTACCGCAATCACCGGCAACTGCGCGCGCTGCATGATCGACAGCAGCAGTGCCAAAAACAGCGCCGTCAGCATAAAGCTTAACCCCGCATCCACGCTTGGCCATGCGGCCAGCGCGCTTGCCCCCGCCAACGCGCCCACAGCCGTGCCGCCCACCCATGCCGCATAAGATACCAGCGTCAGCCCCCAAATAAAGGCGCCCGTCATCGCCTGCCCGCGCGCGATCGCACCAAGCCCCGCGCCAAACACCTCGTCCGTCAGGCCAAAGCCCCATAGCAGCGCGCCCTTTGGCGGCACGCTTTGCCCTCCCGCGCGCAGCAGGCTTGGCCCATACAGCACATGCCGCAGGCTCATGCCCACTAAGGTCGCCACGCTAAGCCAAAACCCCGCCCCGGCCGCAACCAGCGCAATGGCCATAAACTGCGCCGCCCCCGAATACATCAGCAGCGACATCACCACCGCTTCAATCGGCGATAGCCCCGCCTTTGTCGCAGCAACCCCAAAGGAAAAGGCAATAGGAAAATACCCCAGCATGATGGGCAGCCCCACCACCGCGCCGCGCCTGATGTCCTGCGCCCCTAATTCTTGCGCCATCCCGCGCCCTTTCACATTGGCCCAAATACCTTGGGGGTGAATGGCCCAAAGGGCCAGAGGGGGCAAGCCCCCTTTGCGCCCGCGCCGCGCCTAGGCCGCTACTGGGTCTCTACTGGGCCTCTGGCAAATACGCCTCCATCGGCGGGCATATGCAAATCAAATTGCGGTCGCCAAAAACATTGTCCACACGGCCCACGGGCGGCCAGTATTTATCAATCCGAAAGGCACCCGGGGGGGGAAACATCCCTGCGCGCGCGGGTATTTGCGCGTCCAATCCGCGATCAAATCTTCCAAAGTATGGGGGGCATGGCGCAGCGGGCTATCTTCGGCGGCAATCTCGCCCGCCTCCACCTCCGCAATCTCGGCGCGAATGGATAATAGGGCCGTGATAAATCGGTCAATCTCGGCCTTGGTTTCGCTCTCAGTCGGCTCTACCATCAGCGTGCCCGCTACGGGCCAACTCATGGTGGGGGCGTGAAAGCCGTTATCAATCAACCGCTTGGCAATATCGTCCACCGTCACGCCGCAATCAGCAAACGGGCGGGTGTCCAAAATACACTCATGCGCCACACGCCCCTTATTGCCCATAAACAATATCGGATAGGCCCCTTTTAGGCGCGCAGCGATATAATTGGCGTTCAAGATCGCAACCTTCGTGGCCTGCGTCAGCCCCGCCCCGCCCATCATCAAACAATAGGCCCATGAAATCAGCAATATCGACGCCGACCCATAGGGCGCCGCCGAAACCGCGCCCCCCTTCGCGTCATCGCCGCCGTCCTCGCGCGGATCGCGCGGAAGATAAGGGGCCAGATGCGCCTTCACCCCAATCGGCCCCATGCCTGGCCCCCCACCGCCATGCGGAATGGCGAAGGTTTTATGCAGGTTTAAATGGCTGACATCGCTGCCAATTTCGCCGGGTTTTACCAGCCCAACCAGCGCGTTCATATTTGCCCCGTCCAGATAGACCTGCCCGCCATGGCCGTGCGTAATGCGGCAAATCTCGCGCACAGTCTCCTCGAACACGCCATGCGTGCTGGGATAGGTGATCATACAGGCCGCCAGCCGGCCCCCTGCTGCGGCCGCTTTGGCCGCAAAATCCACCATATCCACATCGCCGTTGGGCGCAGATTGCACCACCACCACCTCCATCCCCGCCATCTGCGCCGAGGCCGGGTTAGTGCCGTGCGCCGACATCGGGATCAGGCAGATACTGCGCTGGCTATCCCCCCTGGCGCGGTGATAGGCGGCAATGGTCAACAGCCCGGCATATTCACCCTGCGCCCCCGAATTTGGCTGCATCGAAAACGCTTCATAGCCCGTAATCTCACACAGCTTTTTCGTCAAATCCGCAATCGCCTCGCTGTAACCCTGCGTTTGATCGGCAGGGGCAAAAGGGTGAATGCTGGAAAATTCGGGCCAAGTAATCGGCATCATCTCTGCTGCCGCATTCAGCTTCATCGTGCAAGAACCCAAAGGGATCATGGCGCGATCCAGCGCCAAATCGCGGTCAGACAGCCGCCGCATATAGCGCATCATTTCCGATTCCGCGCGGTTCATATGAAACACAGGATGAGCCAGATAGGGCGTCTTTCTAAGCATCTGTTCAGGAAAGGCCAACTCGCCCCGATGCGGCGGCACAGCCTCAATCCCAAAGGCGCGCAGAACACGGGTCAGGATGTCTTCGGTGGTGGTTTCATCCACAGAAATACCCACGCGATCCGTGCCCACTTTGCGAAAGTTCAGCCCTTCGGCCCTTGCAGCGGCCAAAATGCCAGCTTGGCCCACGCCCACCTTGACCGTAATCGTGTCGAAAAACGCATCCGGGGATACTTTGGCCCCAGCGGCGCGCAGCGCGCGGGCAAGGCGACTGGCCGAAAAATGCACCCTCTCGGCAATGGCGCGCAGGCCCTTAGGCCCATGAAAAACAACGAAAAATCCCGCCATCACCGCCAGCAGCGCCTGCGCTGTGCACACGTTCGATGTGGCCTTTTCACGGCGAATATGCTGCTCGCGCGTTTGTAGGGCAAGGCGCAGCGCGCGGTTGCCGCGCCCGTCCACAGATACGCCCACAATCCGCCCGGGCATGGCGCGCTTATATTCGTTACGGCAGGCGAAAAACGCCGCGTGCGGCCCGCCAAAGCCCAATGGCACGCCAAAACGCTGGCTTGACCCAATCGCAATATCCGCTCCCATTGCGCCAGCATCTTTTAGCAGCACCAGCGCCAGCAGATCTGTCGCCACAATCCCCAACGCGCCGCCGTTGTGCAAAACGCTGATTTCATGCGTAAAATCGCGCACATGGCCATAGCTGCCGGGATACTGAAAAATCGCGCCGAATACCTGTTCAGAAATCATCGCCTCAGGCGCGCCAATTGTCACAGGGATGCCCAAGGCCTGCGCGCGAGTCTTGATTACGGCGATGGTCTGCGGATGGCAGCCGTGATCCACGAAGAACCCCGCCGCCTTTGACTTTGCCACGCGCTGCGCCATGGTCATCGCCTCGGCCGCCGCCGTCGCCTCGTCCAGCAAGCTGGCGTTCGCAACAGGCAGGCCCGTCAGGTCTGCCACCATGGTTTGATAGTTCAGCAGCGCCTCTAGCCGCCCTTGGGCAATTTCGGGTTGATAAGGGGTATAGGCCGTATACCACGCGGGATTTTCTAAAATATTTCGCTGGATAGCGGGCGGGGTAAAGGTGCCATAATAGCCCTGCCCAATTAGGCTGCTCATCACTTTGTTCTTGGCTGCAACCCCGCGCATTTTGGCCAAAAGATCGCTTTCCGACAGCGAATGCCATGACAGCGCTGCGCCTTGGCGAATGCTGGCAGGCACAGTTTCTTCCATCAGCGCATCTAAACTGGGCGCGCCCACAACGCGCAGCATTTCGTCCATTTCTTCGGGTGATGGCCCGATATGACGGCGGTTTGCAAAATCATCGGGATTATAAGCAATGGGCGTAAAAACCATAGCGGCACCTTTTATGAATGAACGTTATGTTTGATTGGCTAACCGATCAAATCGGCGTATTCGTCTTCGTCCATCAAATCATCCAACACGGAAAGATCATCAATCCGCATCTTGAAAAACCATGCAGCGCCCGTGGGGTCTTCGTTCACAAGCGCAGGACTATCCACAAGTTTTTGGTTCACGTCGACAATTTCGCCGTCCAGTGGGGCCAAAATATCCGATGCTGCCTTCACGCTTTCAATTACCACAACCTCATCGCCTGTGGTCACCATGGTTTCCACTTCGGGCAATTCAACAAATACAACATCGCCCAGTTGCGTCGCGGCATGTTCGGTAATGCCAACCACCACCAAATCGCCCTCAACGCGCAGCCATTCGTGATCTTTCGTGTATTTCATAATCGCTCCTATCGTTTGTAATTGGTGGGGTGGAAAGGCAGCGCGCAAACGCGCAGTGGTGTCGGTTTTCCGCGCAAATCGCCCGCAATCAGCGTGCCGATTTCGGTGAATTTCAATGGCAGATAGCCCATCGAAATGGGGGCATTCAGCGTGGGGCTAAACCCGCCAGACGTGATCCGCCCAATCGGCGCATTCCCATCCAGCAACACCACACCTTCGCGCATCGGCGCGCGGCTATCGGGGCGCAGGCCCACGCGCAAACGGCTGACGCCACTGGATAATTGCGCCAAAATCCGCGCCGCGCCCGCAAACCCGCCTGCCCGCGCCCCGCCTGCGCGGCGCGTTTTGGAAATGGCCCAAGCCAGCCCCGCCTCGACGGGCGACGTTGTCTGATCTATGTCGTGACCATACAGCGGCATCCCCGCTTCCAGCCGCAAACTATCGCGCGCGCCAAGACCAATCGGGGCAACACCCTGCATCGCCAGCAGGCTGCGGGCAAAGACGGCAACCTGCGTGTTCGGGATCGAAATCTCAAAGCCATCCTCGCCCGTATAGCCTGACCGCGACACCCAAATATCGCCAAAAATCCGCACATCCATAAACCGCATGGCCCCCACACCTCGCAAAATCTGCGCTAGCGCCGCCTCAGCCTGCGGGCCTTGCAGGGCCAGCAGCGCTCTATCTGAACACATGGTAAGATTGGCGCAGCGCAGGTGCGCTTGCAGATGGTCAAAATCCGCCGCTTTGCAGGCGGCGTTGACGACAATCAGAAAATGATCGCCGCGATGGGCAATCATCAGATCGTCCAATATTCCGCCCGTATCATTTGTCAACACGCCGTACCGCTGCCGCCACGGGGCAAGGCCCGCCACATCAATCGGCATCAGCCGTTCTAAATCCAGCGCCAATTCTTCTATATTTCCCGTGGGATAGGCCAGTATCTGCCCCATGTGCGATACATCAAAAAGCCCCGCCTTGGCGCGCGTGTGCAGATGCTCGCCCATCACACCAAGGGGATACTGCACGGGCATGTCATAGCCCGCAAACCCCACTATCTTGCCGCCCAGTTCCACATGCAGATCATGCAACGGCAACCGCAAAAGCCCAGACATTTGATTGCTCACGCGCGCCCCCAGATCTGCGTGGCCACAGGCCAGCACCGTTATGGGCGCAAGCGCCCTTTGTGGTGCCCCCTCTGTCCCTGCCCAGCCATAACGGCTCGGCGCCTGAGATCGTTATCCCTTCGGCGGGCGTATCGCCACTCTCCAGAGTTTCGCAGCCAGAACGGTTCATTTGCCTGAGAGTTTACCGGGGCGGTTGCTCCTTCGGCATTCGATTTAACGAATTCTCCCGATCTGACGCCTTATTGGTAGCCAGCCCCACGCCCAAGAGCAAGGGCGAAAATCGACCTGTTACCTAATTTTTACGACAACCCAAAAAGTCCGCCCAAACTATCGGAGGGCCTTTCAAACCATATGTTCACAAACGACTAAAGCTGTGGGCGATTTTGCAGCAGCGGCAGCACATCGGCCATTTCAGGGCCAGCGTCCAGCCCCGTAATCGCGCGGCGCAGCGGGCGGAACAGCGCGCCGCCCTTGCGGCCCGTCGCCTCGCGCACCGCCGCCGTCCACTCGCCCCACGTGGCGTGGCTCCACGGCTGAGGCGGCAGCATATCAAAGGCGGTTTTGACAAACTCGCGGTCTTCATCGGCCACCAAGGGCACGGCCCCATCGCGCAGCAATTCCCACCATTTGGCCAGATCATCCAGCACGGTGATATTAGCCTTGGCAACAGTCCAGAACCCTTCGGCCAGCGCGTCAGGCACGCCCAGCGCCCTGATTTTATCCGCCACTGCAGGCAGCGGCAAAGATTGCACATACGCACGGGTCAGCGGGAACAAATCTTCGGCATCAAATTTGGTCGGGGCCGCGCCAAAACTGCCCACATCGAACCCGTCGATCAAATCTTGCATCGATGACGCCAGTTCCACAGGTTTGGATGACCCAAGCCGCGCCATCAGCGATAGCAGCGCCAGCGGCTCCACCCCTCGCGCCCGAAGGTCGCGCAAGGACAGCGTGCCAAGGCGTTTGGACAATTCCTCGCCCCCTGCACCTGTCAGCAGCGAATGGTGCGCAAAATGCGGCGGGGTGCCGCCCATCGCCTGCATAATCTGAATCTGCGTGGCGGTGTTGGTCACGTGATCGGCCCCGCGCACAATAAACGTCACCCCCATATCAATATCATCCACCGATGAGGCAAAGGTATAAAGCACCTGTCCATCGGCGCGGATCAGAACGGGGTCAGACACCGATGCCGCATCAATCGAGATGTCGCCCAAAATTCCATCGGGCCATTCAATGCGCTGTTGATCCAGCAAAAATCGCCAGTATCCCTCGCGACCCTCGGCGCGCATCGCGGCCCGGGCTGCCTCGTCCAACTTGTAACTGGCGCGGTCATAAACAGGGGGCTTGCCCATGTTCAGCTGCTTCTTGCGCTTTAAATCCAACTCTACTGGCGTTTCAAAACACTCATAAAACCGCGCCGCCGCGCGCAGCCCGTCCGCTGCCACGCGGTAGCGATCCATGCGCAAGGATTGCTTTTCAACCCTGTCCCAATGCAGGCCCAGCCATTCCAGATCGGTCATGATCCCATCGGCATATTCCTGTTTGGAACGTTCTTGATCGGTGTCATCCAGCCGCAGAATAAACGTGCCGCCCGTTTTGCGCGCGATCATATAGTTCATCAAAGCGGTGCGCAGATTGCCCACATGGATATAGCCAGTGGGCGATGGGGCAAAGCGGGTTACAGTGGGGCGCTGGGTCATGTAAGGCATCCTTCAGTTGCGCCTTCCTTGTCATAAGGGCGCAGAATTGTCCAATGGCTTTGGCGCACTTGCTTTCCAAAGCGGCCTGTGCATGTTGGCCTGACCTGCCCATCACAGGGCCAATGATCGAAATAAGACGGGACGATGCGTGTTCAATCCGCTGAAAATTGACCAACCCGCAGCCTTGCGCGCGCGGGGGAAAATCGCGGCAGCGCTGGCACGCTTGTCGGCGCCCAAACATCGCGGGGCAGCCCCGATTTTGGGCAATATCGCCATTGCCTGCGTCAAGAACGAGCAAGACATTATCGAGCCGTTTTTGCGCCATCACGCCCCGCTGATGGATTTGATTTTTGTTCTGGACAATAACTCCAGCGACGACACCCACCGCATCATCGCGCAATTGGTGCACGAACTTGGCAATATCGTGTTGGTCGATAAGCCGCCCGCCTATCACGGGCAGGCGATTTTTGTCAGCCAAGCGCTGCGTTATGTGCAAAGCGCTTGTTTTGCAGATAAGATCTTCTTTTTGGATGCGGACGAGTTTTTGGCAGTGCAGACACGCGCCGAACTGGAATCCAAAACCGCCCTGCTGCCGAAAAGGCGCATGTTTGGCAAACACGCGATCACCTTGGGGCGCATGGCGTGGCGCACCTTTTTGGTCGATCCCGCCAGCGATGAAACCCTACAGCCCGACCCAATTTTGCGGATGGGTTGGCGGCGCAAAACCGAAGTGCTGCGCCGTTCGACATCCAAAATATTTGCGCAATTGGGCGGCGGGTTTGATGCCAGTTTAATCTGCGAACATGGCAATCATAAACTGCGCAGCGGTCTAGACGGGCGGCTGCCCGAACGGCTGATCCATAACTTGCACCTGCTCCACATGCCCGTGCGCAGTTTTCAGCAGTTGCGATCCAAGGCCATTGCCGCGTGGATTTCAAACCTTGCACGCGGGGTTGCCATTGCCGCCAAACAAGGCGTGCATCGCAAGGCCATTGCGGACATGCTTGCCCAGCGCAATCTGCCGATGACCGCGCGCGAATTGGCCCAGTTGGGCATGAGCTATGCCACGCGCTATCCCGTGGGCGATTTGGACAGCAACGCCATCCCAGATGCGCATGGCATATCCCCCCTGCGCCGCTATTCTGACGGGCGCTTTGGCGATGCAGAAAATCTGATACAGGCAGCGCAGAACCCGCAGGTCATGGCCTCGCAACAACTCAAAGTGCAAAACCTGCCCCACGGCGCAAGTTTGGACGCGCCCCCCGTGCAATACCTGATGCAGGTTTTCGCCCCCAAAACTGTGGGTGTCTATAGCGCGCAGGGTAATACGGGTTACGGCGATATCGCGGCCTTTCACGGGGCGAACAACACCTTTGAATGGGCCGCAGAATTGGGGGCCGCAGCGCCGCCCGCGCCCGCCGACATCACCTTGGCACTGGATTTGCCCGCGCCGCAGGACATCCCAGCCGAAATATGGGCCGCCCTTGCCCAATTTGCCACCCAAACGCTGGTCTGCGCCTTTCCTTGCGCAGATGCGGGCGATGCTGCGGCGATGGATTTGGCACTGACCACTTGGGCCAAATTGGGCTGGCACCCAGACCTAGGGCAAAGCCTTGCCCTGCGCGCCGTATCCAGCCTGCCCCACCTGCGCCGCACCGCTATGGTGCTGAAAAAGGGGCCGGAAACAGCCGCCGCCCATAATGCCGCCGCGCGCCTGCGCGAAATCGCATCCTACCTGCACATTGCCCCACAATCGCCGCAAGGGCTGATCACAGCCGCCTTTGATATGCCCTATCCCGATGTGACCGAAGGCTACGGCATTCGCTTGCCATAGCCCCCAATTCACTAGGTATCCTTATAATTCACGCCCTTTACATCTGCATCGGGCGCGGTCTTTTGGCGGCGCACAATCAGGCGGTTCAGCGCGTTTACATAGGCCTTTACACTCGCCACAATCGTATCCGTATCAGCCGATTGTCCCGTCGCAATGCGCCCGTCTTCTTCAAGGCGAATAGACACAGTTGCCTGCGCATCCGTGCCTTCGGTTACTGCATGCACCTGATACAGTTGCAGCCGCGCCTCATGCGGGAAAATCGCCTTAACAGCGTTAAAGGCCGCATCTACTGGCCCATCCCCCGTGGCATCGGTGGCATGTTCGACCCCATCAACCGACAGCGTCAACGCAGCCTCTTGCGGCCCATCGGTGCCGCAGACCACGCGCAAACGCCGCACTTGCAAAAAGTCATGCGCCTCATGCGTCGCCTCGTCGGCCACCAGCGCGATCAGATCATCATCGTAAATCTCTTTCTTGCGATCAGCCAACGCCTTGAACCGCACGAACAGATCATTCAGTTGATTGTCCGCCAAATCAAAACCCAGTTCCGCCATCTTGGCGCGCAGCGCCGCACGGCCCGACAATTTACCCATGGTCAGGTTTTTCTGATGCAGGCCAATATCTTCGGGGCGCATAATTTCAAACGTCTCGACGTTTTTCAAAACCCCGTCTTGATGAATCCCGCTTTCGTGCAAAAACGCATTCTTGCCCACAATCGCCTTGTTGAACTGCACCGCAAAGCCTGAAACCGCCGAAACCCGCCGCGACAGGTTCATGATTTTGGTGGTATCAATGCCCGTCTGGTAGGGCATAATATCGTTGCGCACTTTCATTGCCATGACGACTTCCTCCAAGGCCGTATTGCCCGCCCTTTCGCCCAAACCATTGATCGTGCATTCTATCTGCCGCGCGCCTGCGTCAACAGCGGCCAGCGCATTCGCCGTCGCCATCCCCAGATCATTATGGCAATGGGTGGCAAAGATAACGCTATCAGCCTCTGGCACACGCTCAAGCAGCATGCGGATCAGGTCTGCCGATTCGCGCGGGGCAGTATAGCCCACTGTGTCGGGAATGTTGATCGTGCTGGCCCCTGCCTTGATCGCAATTTCCACCACGCGGCACAGATAATCATGTTCAGTGCGCGTGGCATCCATCGGCGACCATTGCACATTGTCGCACAGATTGCGCGCATGGGTGACAGTGTCATGAATACGCTGCGCCATTTCGTCCATGGTCAGGTTCGGAATGGCGCGGTGCAGCGGCGATGTGCCGATAAACGTATGAATGCGCGGCGATTTTGCGTGTTTCACCGCCTCCCAGCAGCGGTCAATATCTTTGAAATTGGCCCGCGCCAGCCCGCAAATCGTGCTGTTTTTCGCCGCTTTGGAAATTTCGGTCACGGCCGCAAAATCACCTTCAGAGGCAATGGGAAAGCCTGCTTCGATAATATCAACGCCCATTTCGTCCAGCAGGCTAGCAATCTCCAGCTTTTCATCATGGGTCATGGTCGCGCCGGGCGATTGTTCGCCATCGCGCAAGGTCGTGTCAAAAATCATCACGCGCGGCTGCGCAGATTTATCAGTCATTTGGGGAAGTCCTTTTGTGCTCTGCTACGTCTTGGGCGCTGATCCAGCCGAGCGGTCGCGCCCAAAGGCACGCTCAGCGGCGGCTAAGTAGTAGCAGCGCAAGACGGCGGCTTGGGCCAGCGGCCAAGACAAGCGTCAGTACAGCAAAGAGGGCAATCATTGTCATAAGTACGACTATACCCAAGCCTTTTGGAAAGAAAAGGGGGCATTGCAGAAATCTTTGCTACTGCCGTGTAAAGATGCTTTCAATGGGCGGCAAGCCTGGCGCAACTTGCATCCGCGTCACCATGGTCGCGCCTTCGCAGGTGTAGTCCATTTGTATATCGCCGGGCGGGGTAAAAAAGTTCATATACTGCCGTCCGTCAACAGTCGCAGTTGCATTTACTCCGCCGCCGGGATTGGGACAAATGCTAAGAATGCCCGCCTCGGCACTCCATTTTCCAAGGCCCGGCAGGCCCTCTCCTACGCCTTCTATCACCACCCCATCGTTTTCGGCGATGACACTGGCTGTCATGGGCGCAGTGGTGTAACCGCCGTTGCGGCGCATCTGCACAGCCATTTGGCTGGCCTCGACTTGCACCGTTGCAGGCATGCCATTGGCGCGCATCCATTCAATAGGCCCGCCCCCCGTCATCACCCAGTTTCCCACAAGGCAGGCGTCGATCGCCTCGGTTTCACCGCATGCCCCGCAGGGGGTTTCCAGCGTGGCGGTAAGGGTATGCTCGGCGCTTGTCTCGCCCGTGTTCAGGGCGGCAAACTTCATCGGCGCAGCATCCTCAGCAAACCCCTCGATGCTTGCCGGCCAGTCTGCCCAAACTTCGCCAACCTTCAGCGCAGCAAGACCTGTCGGCGCAAAGGTGTTGGCCCATTCCCCGCAGTTGTAACGCACAGGGCCATAATTCAGCACAAAGGGCGCGCGCGTTAGCGCCACTTCGCGGGTTTCCGTAAAATCCAGCGGCGGCAGGTCGGGCGCAGGGTCGGCAAGGCGCGCGCCATCAGCGCCCGTTAATGCGTTGTCAGAATAGGCTTGGACAAACCCCTGCCAATCGGCGCGCTCTGGCATCGCCGCGCGCATCGCGCCATGCTGCGCTGCAACACTACCCGCGCCCGCCATATTTGCCTGAAAGGCCAACATTCCCTGCACGCCTTTTGTTGCAATCAACCACTGAAAAAACGGGGTGGATTGATGGGTCATCGCGTTTAGCGGCGTTTGGGCGCGCACGGCATCGGCAAACGCATCGCTTCGGTCGGTAATTTCGCCGCTGCCGGGCAAGGCCAGATCGGCCAATGCTTCGGCCACACCCTCGACCCACCAATCACCGCCCGCACCATAGGTGTTCATCTGTGCTGCGCTCAGCGTTGCGTATTGCATGCAGTGAAAAATCTCGTGCGCAATGGCAATCGCAACTTCTGTCGCGCCCAACATATCGGCGCGCAGATAATAGGTGATCGTGCACTCCTCTGCGCCTGCACTGCCATTGGTCACTGCTTGAATCTCGCCTCTTGGATCACGCCGCGGCGATACGCCGTCATAAGCCAAAATCGACACATGCTGCAGGCTTACGCTGCGCAGCGAAGAAAAGGTCATAATCGCTGCATCCACCCCGCGCTCCAGCGCGGCAAGCGTGGCAGGCGGAACTCGGGTTTCGGCATGCACATCCTCGATAATACGGGCCATGCGTGGCGCGCCCCCCGAAGAAAAAGGCAGCCGATAAAGGGTATGGCATTCGAACGGGGCGCCTCTGGGCGCCTCCAAAAAAGTGTCGCCATAACCTTCGGACAAACATTCGGGCGGGGTTGCATCAACGGCAAAGGCCGCAGTTACGCTTGCGAACAAAAAGCAAACAGGCCGAATCACTTTAATTAACATGGACACGCCTCCTGCGTTCTTTCCACCAAAGCAGGAATATCTTGCAACTTAAAGTATAACTTTCCGAATACGGCGATTCCCGCATACCAACGCTTGCCTGCGTTGGCATTGCGCCTATCTGCCGTCAATGGCCGGCCTTCGCGCCGGTCAACTGCCACACGCGTGCCACACGCAAAACATACGGGGGAACCTTGCAAAATGCGCAGTCTCATCATCGGATCATCGGGTGGCATTGGGGCCGCGCTGCTTGCCGCATCAGGCCCGAATGCCATCGGTCTATCCCGCAGCCAGCACGGGCTGGACATCACGGATGAGGCATCCATCGCCGCCCATCTGGGTGCGCAAGAAACCCCGTTTGACCGCATCATCATCGCCACGGGCGCGCTAGAGCTTAACGGGGCGCGCCCTGAAAAATCGCTTCGCGCGCTAGACCCCGCTGCCATGTCTGCGCAGTTTGCCCTGAACGCGATCGGCCCTGCCTTGGTGCTGAAACACGCCCTGCGCCTGATCCCCCGTGACCGCCCCGCGCAGATTGCCACCCTTTCTGCCCGGGTCGGCTCCATCGGCGATAATGCACTTGGCGGCTGGCACAGCTACCGCGCTGCCAAGGCCGCGCTGAACCAGTTTTTCCACACGGGCGCGATGGAAATTGCCCGCACTCACCCGATGGCCTGTGTGGCCCTGATCCACCCTGGAACTGTGGCCACAAAACTTGGCGCGGATTATTCAGGCAACCATCCCACCACACCGCCAGATCAGGCTGCGCAAAATATCCTAGACGTTTTGAATGGATTAACCCCCGCCAATACGGGCGGCTTCTTTGATTGGCAGGGCAAGGCAATCCCGTGGTAACCCGCCTTATCCTGATTTTAGGCGACCAACTTACCCCCAGCCTTTCAGCCCTAGCCGCCGCCCAAACTGGCGATATTGTGGTTATGGCCGAAGTGATGGGCGAAGCCACCTATGCCCCGCACCACCCCCAAAAAATCGTGCTTTACTTTGCCGCAATGCGCAAATTTTCGCATGAAATCAGGCGCTTGGGCTACAGCGTCGCTTATACCAAACTGGACGATCCTGAAAACACCCACTCGATTGTGGGCGAGATTATCCGCTATGCGGCCAAATATGGCGCAGGTCAGGTTATCTGCACACAGGCGGGCAATCACCGCCTGCGCGCCAGCTTGGACGCCTGCCCCATCCCCGTAACAACCCTGCCTGACACAAGATTTATCTGTTCCGAGGTTGAGTTTTCTGCATGGGCCGCGGGCAAGAAACAGTTGCGGATGGAATATTTCTACCGCGAAATGCGCCGCAAAACGGGCCTTTTGATGGACGGCGATCAGCCCATCCTTGGCCGCTGGAATTTCGATGCCGAAAACCGCAAACCCGCAGCCCCTGATCTTTTGCGGCCAAAGCCGCCCCGCTTTACCCCTGATTTGGAAACCCAAGCGGTCATAGACCTTGTGCGCGGCAGGTTCAACCATTTCGGCGCGCTGGATGATTTTGGCTGGGCCACCACCCGCCAAGATGCGTTGGCCGCCCTTGACCACTTTATCACCCATTCCCTACCTCGATTCGGGGCCGAGCAAGACGCGATGCTGCGGGATGATCCCTTCCTGTCCCACGCGCTGATTTCACCCTACCTAAACCTTGGCCTGCTATCCCCAGTAGAGGTGTGCCAGCGGGCAGAAGCGGAATACCACGCCCACCGCGCCCCAATCGAGGCTGTCGAAGGCTTCATCCGCCAAATCATCGGCTGGCGCGAATACATGCGCGGGATTTACCTGCTGCACGGGCCAGAATACCTGACGCGTAATATACTGAACGCAAAAGAAAAATTGCCAAATATGTATTGGGGCGGGCCGACGAAAATGGCCTGTATTGGCGCAGCAGTGGGCCAGACGCAAACCCACGCCTATGCCCATCATATCCAGCGCTTGATGGTCACAGGAAACTTTGCCCTGCTGGCTGGGGTCGTCCCAGAATCGGTGCATGAATGGTATTTATCGGTCTATATCGACGCGGTCGAATGGGTCTGCGCGCCCAATACTTTGGGAATGAGCCAATTTGCCGATGGCGGGGTGATTGCCAGCAAACCTTACATATCTTCAGGGGCTTACATCAATCGCATGTCCGATTATTGCAAGGGCTGCGCCTATGATGTCGCCGCCAAAACGGGCGAAAACGCCTGCCCATTCAACAGCCTTTACTGGCATTTCCTGCACCGCCACCGCGACCGTTTTTCCCGCAATGCGCGGATGGGCCAGATGTATCGGGTGTGGGACAAAATGGCCGAGGGTCACCGCGATCAAGTCTTGGCTGACGGGGACAAGGTGCTTGCAAAACTGGCAAAAGGCGATGTGGTTTAGGGTAAAACCTGATCGGGCGCTTTCAGCACATCCGCGCGCCAAATGCCCGATTCTAGGGTGCCATCAGCGCGAGTAAGCACGCCGCGCCCATCGCGCAGACCGTTCAAAAACCCGCCCACATAGCTGTCACCATTAGCATAGCGCGCCGCGCCTTTGCCGTTCATCAACCCCGATTTCCATCGCCCTTCATAGGCAAAGCCATCGCCTGAACTCAGGCTGCCCTGCCCCTCATACAGGCCTTGGCGAAAGCCGCCCTGATAGGCCAGCGCGTCACTGCCACCCTTTACTTCGCCAAACCCATCGCGCTGCCCGTCTTTCCACGTGCCAAAATACGTCTCTCCATCGCGGTACGTCATGGTGCCAATACCGTTCGGCTGCCCTTTCTCGAAAGTTCCAGTAAAGCGGGTACCATCCCTATAAATCGCCAAACCCTGGCCCTGCCGAATGCCGCGCAGCCATCCACCTTCATATATTGTGCCATCGGCATAGGTTGTCTTGCCGCGCCCATGGGGTATTCCCCGCTGCCATTGTCCAGTATATTCTGCGCCATCAGGATAGGTGATCTTGCCGCGCCCATGTGGGCTGCCATCAAGCAATCCGCCGATATAAACCGCACCATCGGAATAGCGTTGGTTGCCTTCGCCATTCAGCATGCCCTTGTTCCAAACGCCCGCCATCACACGGCCATCTGCACCGCGAAATGCGCCGCTGCCTTGCCGTTGGCCATCTGCAAAGCCGCCAGTGTAAGTGTCGCCATTGGGATAAATCAACAGGCCCCTGCCATGGCGCAGGCCCGCGCGAAAGCTGCCGTTATAACGGGTTCCGTCCGCCTCGATCAGCCTGCCTTGGCCTGTAATCGCGCCCGCCGTCCAATCGCCAGTGTAATGCGCGCCATCGGCGGCGGTCAGCGTGCCAGAGCCATTGGGCAAATCGCCCTGCATTTGCCCGCTATAAACCGCGCCATCGGGGTAGGTCAGTTGCCCCGCACCTTGCATGACGCCTTTGTCCCATGTGCCGCGATAGATTTGGCCGTTAGGTTTTGTCAGAATTCCAGCGCCATGATGCTGGCCGTCCAAGAGCGCGCCCTGATACACATCGCCCGAATGATAATTCGCGCGCCCAAGGCCCGTAATTTGCCCAGCGCGCCACGCGCCTAAGTAACCCGATCCATCGGCGTAGGTGATTTTGCCAATCCCATCGGCCAGACCTGCAAGGAACCCACCGCCATAAACAGCACCGCTGGGATAACGCGCGGAGCCAAGACCCTGCATACGGCCGCCCTGCCACTGGCCTTCATAGTCAAACCCATCAAGGCGGCGGAAGCTGCCATAGCCTTCGGGCAGGCCAGCCACAAAACTACCTTCATAGATGGATCCATCAGAATAGGTTTTTGAAATTTGTTCGGCGCGGGCAGGCGCTATTGTGGCCAAGGCTGTTGCCATGACCACAGCCAGAACCAAGCCTTTTGCCCAAACCCTCACGCCGCGCCCCCGTCTTATGCTGAAGACATCTAGCGGCGCGCGCGGGGCGAAACAAGGTCGATCCGCTGGCCAACCCTTTCCAATGCCTTTGAACATGTTAGAATAGGGGTGTGTTATGGAGTTGCAAATGTCTGCCACCTTTCGCCTGACCCTTGCCCAGTTGAACCCCGTTTTGGGCGCGCTTCAGGCGAATGCCGCCGCTGCCAAAGCTGCGTGGCAGGCGGGGCGTGATGCTGGCGCCGATATGGTCGCGCTCAGCGAGATGTTCATCACAGGCTATCAAACCCAAGACCTTATCGTGAAACCCGCCTTCGCCCGCGCTGCGATGGCGCAGATCGAGGCTTTGGCCAATGACTGCGCCGATGGCCCTGCCTTGGGCATTGGGGGGCCGCATTTGGCCCAAGATGGGCAGTTGTTTAACGCCTTTTACATCTGCCAAGGCGGGCGCATTGCCGCGACTGTCCTAAAACATGAATTGCCCAACGATGGTGTGTTTGACGAAAAGCGCATTTTCGCCAGCGCGCCGTTGCAAGGCCCCTATGCCATTGGCCCCCTGCGCATCGGCACACCGATTTGCGAAGATGCATGGCATGCGGATGTGGCCGAGACATTGGCCGAAACGGGCGCGCAGATTTTGCTGGTGCCCAATGGCTCGCCTTATCACCGCGCCAAGCAAGAGGTGCGGCTGCGGCTGATGCGCGCGCGGGTGGCAGATACGGGGTTGCCTTTGGTGTATCTGAACATGGTCGGCGGGCAGGATGACCAGGTCTTCGATGGCGCGTCTTTTGTGCTTAACCCAGATGACACGCTGGCAGCGCAATTGCCGCAGTTTGAAACAGCGCTTGTTCATATCGACTTTGACGAAACACCAAATGGTTGGCGCGCACGGCCTGCGGCAGTGGCCACCCTGCCAGAGGCGTATGAGGCCGATTATACCGCCATGGTGCTGTCTTTGCGCGATTATATGGGCAAGACAGGGTTCAAAAAGGCGGTTCTGGGCCTGTCGGGCGGGGTCGATTCGGCACTGGTTGCCGCCATTGCCGCCGATGCGCTGGGGCCAGAAAATCTGCGCTGCGTGATGCTGCCGTCGCGGTTCACGTCGAAATCCAGCCTTGATGATGCGACGGCTGTCGCCCGCGCCATTGGCTGCCGTTTGGACACCGTGTCCATCGCAGGCCCGCAAGAGGCTAGCCTTGCCGCCCTGAGTGATTTGTTTGCGGGCACGCCGGAAGGACTGACCGAAGAAAACCTGCAATCGCGCTGCCGTGGCCTGCTGCTGATGGCGCTATCGAATAAGTTTGGCGAAATGCTGCTGACCACGGGCAATAAATCGGAAATGGCGGTGGGCTATTGCACGATTTATGGCGATATGAACGGCGGGTATAACCCGCTGAAAGACCTATACAAAACCCGCGTTTTTGAAACCTGCCGTTGGCGCAATGCCAACCACCGCGCCTTTATGCTGGGCCGGGATGGTGTGCTGATACCGCCGACTGTTATCGACAAGCCGCCCAGCGCAGAACTGCGCGAGAATCAGCGCGATGATGACAGCCTGCCACCCTATCCGATTTTGGACGCCATTCTGGACGGGCTGGTTGACCGCGATTGTTCCACTGCTGATTTGGTGGCCGAAGGCTTTGATGCGGCCACCGTCAAACGCATAGAACATCTGCTCTATCTGGCCGAATACAAACGCTATCAATCCCCGCCCGGCACGCGGCTTACAGCCCGCGCCTTTGGCACGGATCGCCGCTATCCGATTGTGAACCGCTGGCGCGATTTTCAATAAAGGAAATCGCATGGCATATCAGGCGAAAACCAAACCCAATGATGCCGATATTGCGGCATTTCTGGACGCGATCACGCCTGATTTCCGCCAAGCCGAGGCGCGGCAACTGGTACAGATTTTCGCCAACGTCACAGGCTTTGCCCCCCGCATTTGGGCGGGGCGCATGGTAGGGTTTGGGCGGTATGAATATACTTATGAAACAGGACATTCGGGGCAGTCTTTGGCCACGGGCTTTGCCGCTCGGGGCAAAGAAATTTCGATCTACATTCTGCCTGGTTACACCGATTTCGCGGCTATTCTAGCAGGGTTGGGCAAGCACCGATTGGGCAAGTCCTGCCTTTATCTGCGCCGCCTGACGGATGCGAATGACGATGCCCTGCGCGCGCTTATCCGCGCGGGGCTCGAAGATTTGCGCAAACGTTGGCCCATCTTGCCCGCCCAAAGCCCTTGCCCGCCCGAAGCCGCTTCAAGCGGATCACCGCCCATGAAATATTCCCCCCCGCTTGGGCCTTTCCCTACGCGACAAGGCCAAGTATAGATACTTAGCCTTCCTCATCCCCGAGTCGCGGGCCGCTTCATCGCACAAGTTTAGGATAACGCTCGCATGTCCATCTTATCTGGTATTTTCTCGTCCGACATGGCCATTGACCTTGGGACGGCGAACACGCTGGTCTATGTGCGCGGCAAGGGTATTGTGCTGAACGAGCCGTCGGTTGTGGCCTATCAGGTGAAAGACGGGCGCAAGCAGGTCTTGGCGGTGGGCGATGACGCTAAACTGATGCTAGGCCGCACGCCAGGCAGTATCGAGGCGATCCGCCCAATGCGCGACGGTGTTATTGCCGATTTTGACAGCGCCGAAGAAATGATCAAACATTTCATCCGCAAAGTGCACCGCCGCACGACGCTGTCCAAACCCAAAATCATCGTCTGCGTGCCCTATGGCGCGACCCCGGTGGAAAAGCGGGCCATTCGCCAATCGGTTCTATCGGCAGGCGCGCGCCGCGCAGGACTGATCCCTGAACCCATCGCAGCCGCCATTGGCGCAGGCATGCCGATCACCGACCCGACCGGGAACATGGTTGTCGACATCGGCGGCGGGACGACCGAGGTGGCCGTTCTGTCGCTAGGCGATATCGTTTATGCGCGCTCGGCCCGCGTCGGGGGCGACCGTATGGACGAGGCGATTATCAGCTATCTGCGCCGCCAGATGAACCTGCTTGTCGGCGAAACCACAGCCGAGCGGATTAAGACCACAATCGGTACGGCGCGGATGCCCGATGATGGGCGCGGGCAAACGATGTTGATCCGTGGCCGCGATATTCTAAACGGTGTGCCCAAAGAACTGGAAATCAACCAAGCTCAAATCGCCGAGGCGCTGGCCGAACCCGTACAGCAAATTTGCGATGCTGTGATGCAGGCGCTGGAAACCACGCCGCCTGACCTATCGGCCGATATCGTGGATCGCGGTGTGATGCTAACAGGTGGCGGGGCGCTGCTGGGCGAACTTGACCTATCTTTGCGCGAGCAAACCGGACTGTCTATTTCCATTGCTAATGACCCGCTCAGTTGTGTGGCGCTGGGCACAGGCAAAGCGCTAGATTTTGAAAAAGAACTTCGGCACGTTATTGATTACGACAGCTAAGCACCCATTTTGCGGGTACCAAGCGCGATTTTTCCAAGCAACGGACTTTGCAGGGGCACATGGCACGTAAGCCCAACCGCGATATCGAATTGGCAGGCCCGTTTCGGCTGATAATCGTGGGTGTCACGGTGCTTGCGCTATTGGCATTGTTCGTGCTGTGGCGCGTCCAAGGGCCGCGCGCAGAAACCTTTCGCGCCAATGTCACAGACAGCATCGCGCCCGCGCTGCAATGGGCTGCGGCCCCCATCACATGGGCCGCCAATGTCGCGGGCGATTTCCATTCTTATGCGCGGTTGTACGAGCAGAACCAACAACTGCGCGAAGAGTTGCGCCAGATGAAGGCTTGGAAAGAAGCCGCGCTGCAACTGGAACAGCAAAACGCCCGCCTGTTGGATTTGAATAATGTTCGGTTAGACCCCAAGTTGACCTATTTGACAGGCGTTGTTCTGGCCGACAGTGGTAGCCCGTTTCGTCAATCGGTGCTGATCAATGCAGGCGCACGCGATGGTATTCGCGATGGCTGGGCCACGATGGATGGTATCGGGCTGGTGGGTCGCATTGCAGGCGTCGGCGATCAAACTGCACGCGTGATGCTGCTGACAGATACCAACAGCCGCGTGCCAGTGACCATTCAACCATCGGGCCAAAGGGCGATATTGTCGGGCGATAACTCGGCTCTGCCGCCGCTAGATTTCATCGAAGACCCCAGCGTTATTGCCGCGGGGGATTTGGTGGTATCGTCGGGCGATGGCGGGATCTTTCCTGCGGGGCTGGTGGTGGGCAAAGTGGTGCTAACTGAAGACAAGCGCCTGCGCGTGCGCCTTGAGGCGCAAATGGCGCGGCTAGAGTTTTTGCGCGTTCTGCGCAGCCACGAGCTTGACCCGATCTTCAGCACGGGCGGGCTTTTGGCGCTGCCACCCATTCAAGGGCCCCCTGCCCCCACTGCCGCAGACCTTGGCCCCGCCACTGCCGTTAAGGCCGACGGCGCAGAGGAGCCCGCGCAATGATCGACCCCGTCACCTTTGAGCTGTGGCGCGGGCGGCTTGGTTTTGCAGGCATCATCACGATACTGATCTTTATTGCCCTGCTGCCAATGGGCGGCGATGCGGGACACCTGCCTGGCCCCGATCTGATGACCTGCGTTGTGTTTGTGTGGATGATGCGCCGTCCCGATTATTTGCCGCTTTGGCTGCTTGCAGGCGCAATGCTCCTCTCGGATATCCTGCTGATGCGGCCTTTTGGCCTGTGGGCCGCTTTGGTGGTTTTGGCTGGCGAAATTTTGCGCGCACGCGCGGTTTTGATGCGCGAGTTGAATTTCTTTATGGAATGGGCGGTGGTGTCTGGGTTAATGTTGACGATGATGCTTGCATACCGCTTTGGCTTTGCTTTGACGCTGTTGCCCCAAGTCAGCCTTGGCGCTGCGCTGGTGCAATTGCTGTGGTCGGTTATCGCTTATCCCGCTGTTGTGTTGTTCACAGGCTATGTGCTGGCCCTACGCAAACCCAGTTTGGGGCAGCTTGACGCCTATGGACGCAAGTTTTAGGGCAGGTATATGGCGCGCAAACCCAAAACTCAGGCTGAACTTGGCGAAGGCGTCACCCGCCGTGCGCTGATGATCTCGGTGGGAATGGGCGCGATGGTGGCCGCTTTGGGCGCGCGCATGTACCGCCTTGGCGTGGCGCAATCGGATAAATACCGCCTGCTAGCCGAAGAAAACCGGATCAACATCCGCCTCGTGCCGCCAGCGCGCGGCCAACTGTTTGACCGTGCGGGCACACTGATCGCGGGTAACGAGCAAAATTACCGCGTGGTCATTACCAAAGAAGACGCAAGCAAGGCGATAGGCGGCGTACAAATGGTGCTGGACCGGTTGTGCCAGATCATCCCAATGGCCAGTGACGATGTGGCCGAAGCGCTAAAGGCACTCGAGCGCAACAGCCCCTTCGTGCCCATTCCTGTGGCCGAGCGCTTGTCTTGGCAGGATTTTTCCGAAGTCGCCATCAACGGCCCTGCCCTGCCAGGGGTTACGCCCGAAGTTGGCCTTTCACGTCATTATCCGCAGGTGGGCGATTTTGCCCATGTGGTGGGTTATGTTGGCCCTGTGTCGGAAAAGGATCTGGAGGGAGTAGAAAAGCCAGACCCGCTGCTGCTGATCCCACGTTTTCAGATTGGCAAAATTGGGGTGGAGCGTTGGCTGGAAAGCGATTTGCGCGGCGGGGCAGGCACACGGCAGATTGAGGTGAATGCTGTTGGCCGCGTCATGCGCGAATTGTCGCGCGAAGAAGGGATTGCAGGGGCGGATGTTACACTGACGCTGGATGCGCGGGTGCAAAACTTTGTCCAAGCCCGCCTTGGGTCAGAAAGCGCTGCCTGCGTCATTATGGATGTGCAAACGGGGGATTTGGTGGCCACCGCCTCGGCACCATCGTTTGATCCAAACTTGTTTGTGCGCGGCATTGCCTCGGCCGATTATAAGGTGCTGATCGAAGACGATCATCGCCCTTTGGCCAATAAGGTTGTGCAGGGCACTTATCCGCCTGGATCGACATTCAAAATGGTCACCGCACTGGCCGCGCTGGCGGATGGGGTGATTGACACCGAAACCCGCGTGAACTGCCCTGGATATTACGAATCGGGTGGGCGGCGATTTCACTGCTGGCGCACGGGCGGGCATGGCAGCGTCGATTTGGAACGCAGCCTGATGGAAAGCTGCGATGTGTTTTATTACGAGATCGCCCAGCGCGTTGGAATCGATAAAGTCGCCGAAATGGGCCGCCAACTTGGCCTTGGTATTCGCCATGATCTGCCCATGTCCGCCATTGCCAAAGGCAATATGCCCGATAAAGCATGGAAGGAACGCGTGCACAAAGCCGATTGGCGCATTGGCGATACGATTAATGCCGCAATCGGGCAAGGTTATGTGCTGACCTCGCCTTTGCAATTGGCGGTGATGACAGCGCGCATTGCCACGGGCAAGCACATCGAACCGCGATTGATAAAGGCCGTGTCTGGCGTTGAAACCCCGATTGCACCCGCGCCAGACCTTATGGTTTCAGGGGAGAAATTGGCGGCTGTGCAGCGCGGCATGTTCGCCGTGATGAACGGCGAGACGGGTACAGCGCGCGGCAGCCGTGTGGCTGATGAGACGATGATAATGTGCGGCAAAACGGGCACAGCGCAGGTGCGCAACATCTCGGCCGCCGAGCGCGAGACGGGCGTAGTGCGCAACGAAGATTTGCCATGGATCAGGCGCGACCACGCGCTGTTTGTCGGCTATGCCCCTGCCGAAAATCCGCGCTATGCTGTGGCAGTGGTGGTGGAACATGGCGGCGGCGGATCGGCGGCTGCCGCGCCTATCGCACGCGATGCCCTCTTATCGGCGCTGACGGGCGGCATCCCGCCCCTGTCGGCCTATCCTGCCGAACAACGCCCCGCGATTGAAGAGCGGTTTAACGCGTTGTCCCTGCGCTTTGACAATCTGGGCAGCCAAGCCCCAACCAAAACCTAAGGCGGTGGGGCAATGAGCTTTTTTGAAAACCGCACCGCCACTGCGCCAACAGGTTTGGCAAAGCTTTTGCATTTTCATTGGCCGCTGGTTTTGGTGATTAGCGCCATCGCCACTTTGGGTTGGCTGATGCTGTATTCCATTGCAGGGGGTGATTTTTCCCGTTGGGCCGAGCCGCAGATGAACCGCTATTTCATCGGCCTTGCAGCGATGTTTTGGGTGGGCCTGATGCCGATATGGTTTTGGAACCTAACCGCTTGGCCCGCCTATGCCATTGGCATACTGCTGCTGCTGTTTGTTGAATTTTTCGGTTCAGTCGGCATGGGGGCACAGCGCTGGATCGATTTGGGTTTCATGATGCTGCAGCCTTCTGAATTGATGAAGGTTGCGCTGATTATGGCGCTTGCGTCCTATTATTCCAGAATAGATGATCGGCTCATCTCGCATCCGCTTTGGGTGGTTTTGCCCGTGGTGGCGATCATTGCACCCACTGTTTTGGTGCTGATGCAACCAAACCTCGGCACAGCCGCTATGACCTTGGCCGTGGGCGGGATGATGATGTTCGCGGCGGGGGTGTCGCTGTGGTATTTCGGGGCGGTCATTGGCCTTGCGGCGGGGGCGGTAGCGGGAATATTTACGATGCGCGGCACGCCGTGGCAATTGCTGCATGATTACCAATACCGGCGCATTGATACATTTCTAGACCCTGCAGCCGACCCTTTAGGCGCGGGCTATAACATCATTCAGGCGCAAATCGCGCTGGGCTCGGGTGGATGGTCGGGCAAAGGTTTTATGCAAGGCACGCAAAGCAGGTTGAATTTTCTGCCCGAAAAGCACACCGATTTTATCTTTACCACGTTGGGCGAGGAATTTGGCTATTTAGGGGCAATATCGCTCTTGGTGCTCTATACGCTGGTTTTGGTGTTTTTGGTTTGGGCGGCAGTGCGCAACCGCGACCGATTTAGCCAACTTTTAATCATCGGCGTGGCGGTAAACTTTTTCATGTATATTGCGGTGAACCTGTCCATGGTAATGGGAATGGCCCCCGTGGTGGGTGTGCCGCTGCCGCTGCTGTCTTATGGTGGATCGGCGACATTGGTGGTGATGATCGCTTTTGGCTTGGTGCACAGCGCCATTGTCCATAGGCCGCGCTGACATGCTGACAATCTTGTTCGCCGCGCCTAAAGATTGGCCCGAATATAAAACCGCCCTACCGCAGGAACTGGTGCAGGCGGGACTTGCGGCGCAGATTATTCACGCGCCGCCCAGCAATGCAGCAGCGGTGGATTACATCATCTATGCGCCGTCATCGCCGTTGCAAGATTTCACGCCCTTTACGAGCTGCAAGGCAGTGCTGTCCCTCTGGGCGGGGGTCGAGCGGATTGTCGGTAATGCAACCTTAATCCAGCCCCTGTGCCGCATGGTCGAAGATGGGCTGACGGCCGGTATGGTTGAATGGGTGGTGGGCCATGTGATGCGTCATCATCTGGGGATGGACGCGCATATCGTGAACCCTGATCGTAACTGGCGCCCTGTCCCTCCGCCCTTGGCGCGCGATCGGCACGTGGCAATGCTGGGCATGGGCGCACTGGGGGCAGCCTGCGCGCACGCGCTGGCGGGGCTGAACTTCACTGTCACAGGCTGGTCGCGCACGGGCGCGCGAATTGGCGATATCGACGTGCAGTCAGGCAAGGGCGGTCTGCGCGATGTTCTCGCCAAGGCCGACTTTATCGTCACGCTATTGCCCAAAACACCCGAAACAGAAAATCTGCTAGACAGCGAAACCTTGGCCTCGGCCAAGCGCGGCGCGGTACTTCTAAACCCCGGACGCGGCGCGCTGATTGATGATGATGCCCTGTTGGCAGCGCTGGATACCGGCCAGATTGCCCATGCCACGCTGGACGTCTTTCGCATGGAACCCTTGCCAAAAGATCACCCGTTCTGGGCACACCCGGGCATCACAATCACCCCCCACATCGCCGCAGACACCCGCGCCGATGGGGCCGCCCGCGCATTGGTAGACAATATCCGCCGCAGCGAGGCCGGCGCGCCGCTACTGCACCGCGTCGACCGCGCGCGCGGGTATTAGGGGCGGTCGGGGGGCTTTGCCCCCCACGCTGCGCTCCCCCCAGGATATTTGGGGAGTTAGGAAGCAAGCCGACAGTCTGCCTGCTTCCTAACTCTAAAAATATCCTGGGGTGAGGAGCGTCAGCTCCGAGGGGCAAAGCCCCTAACTTAGCTGCAAGGGGCAAAGCCCCTAACTTAGCGCGGCATCAAAGGGATAGCGCGTCAGGTTCTCGCACCCTGTTTCTGTGATCAAAATCTGATCTTCCAGTTTAATCGAAAAGTCCCCCCCTTCGGGCGAGATCAGCGCCTCGGCGCACAGCACCATGCCCGGTTCGAGCACGGCATCGAATGCGCCCTCAATCCAGCCGTCAGGATAATGCACATAAGGCCATTCATCGCACAGACCCACACCGTGCATTTTGCACGAATATTTCTGCGCCCAATATTGCGGTTCCAACTGATGGCCTTCCATCACCAATTCGCGGATCGAAACCCCCGGTTTCAGCCGCGCCTGATGATCGCGCATATGATCGCGCCCATGAGCAAAAGCAGCGCGCATGGCATTTGTGGGCGCGTGGTCACCCACCCACCACGTGCGCGAGATGTCGATGCAAAAGCCATAAGCCCCGATCAGATCGGTATCAAAGGCGACGATTTCGTTGCTTTGCACAATGCGCGGGCCGCATTCCTGAAACCACGGGTTCGTGCGCGGGCCTGATGCCAGCAAGCGCGTTTCAATCCATTCGCCGCCGCGTTTGATATTGCCTTTGTGCAGTTCGGCCCAAATCGCATCTTCGGATACGCCCCCTGTCGGGACATTTTCGCGGGTGAACGCCTCCATCTCGGCGATTGCCGCCTCACAGGCATGATGGGCGCAGCGCATGGCCAGAATTTCATCTGGCGTTTTGATGGCGCGGGTGCGTTCGGTGACCTCTTCGCCTTCCATCACCTCAAACCCAACCCCCTCCAGCGCGCGCAGCCCGTGGATCATGATTTTATCCACTGCAAGGCGGCGGTTGCTGCCCGCATGCGCGCGCATAATCTCGTCCACTTGGGCGGCGAAACCCTTCGCCGCAACCTCGCCCCGGTCCCCGGTCGAATTATAAAAGAAGGTCGCCCCAGACCGCAGTTCCTTGACCAAGGGGTTGAAGGTCACCAGAAAGGGCGCGTTTTTGTATTCCCACATCACCATATGGCCATCGGCGCAGATCAGGCAGGCGCGAAAGGGGTTGTGGGTGTTCCACAACTGCATGTTGGTGGTGTCCGTGGCATAGCGGATGTTCAGCGGGTCAAACATCAAAAGCCCGCCAAAGTCGCGCGCCGACAGCGCTGCCACCAACCGCGCCCAGCGATCATGGCGCATTTGGGCAAGGTTCGGCAAGGTCAGCCCCGCCTGCTGCCATTCGCCAAAGGCCAGTTGTGTGGGGCCAATTTCTACGCGGTTGTTGTCATTGGGGGTTCCATCGCCCAGCCTATCCCCGCGCGTGGGGTCTATTTTGCGGATGGTTTGGGCGACGTAATCGGTCATGGTGGGCCTCTGTTTTTGGGGACAAGATTGCCGCATGCACGTGCGCGCTCTGGCCCAAGTGCGACGGGCGGGGTCGTATTTGAGCAAATGAGATGCTTGGATTTGCGCAAGATGGCAAAAATGGGGGCAGGCATGACATTTCGGACAGGTGCAGGGCTGATACTGCTGGCGGGGCTGGTCTGGTCAACGCAGGGGCTGTTTTTGCGGCTGGTCGTCGAGGCGCAGTCATGGCCCGTGCTGGCATGGCGGTCTTTGGGGCTGATTGTGGCGCTGGCGGCCTATGTCGGCTATGTCTCAAAGGGGCAAGTCTGGGCGGCGGTTGCCTCGGTTGGGCGTAGCGGCGTTTTGGGGGGACTGTCGCTGGTGCTGGCCTTTGGCGGGGCGATTTACAGCATGCAGACCACTTCGGTTGCCAGTGCGGTGGTGCTGTTCAGCGCATCGCCTTTTTTTGCCGCGCTGATCGGGTGGGCGCTGTTGGGCGAAAGGGTGCCTGCGGCGACTTGGGCCGCAATCGCTTTGGCCGCGATGGGCATTGCGGTGATGGTGGGCGGGCAGATCGACATGCGGGGGGTTTGGGGCAATTTTGCCGCATTGCTCAGTGCCTTTGGCTTTGGGGCCTTTAGCGTGGCGCTGCGCGCGGGGCATAGCAACCTGCGCGCGGACACTGGCCACTTCCCAGTGGTGCTGCTGGCGGGGATTTTTTCTGCCATCACGGGGGTGGCGCTGGCACTTGCCACAGGTCAAGATTTAACCCCGCCGCCCAGCGACATTGGCCTTGCACTGTTTATGGGCGTGGTCACCTTGGCGGGCGGGATGATCTTATACACCTTTGGCACGCGGGCCGTGCCTGCGGCCACGGCCACGCTACTTTCCCAAGTCGAGGTGATCCTTGGCCCGTTTTGGGTGTGGCTGTTCTTGGGCGAGGCATTTAGCCGCGCCACAGCGATTGGCGGCGCGCTGGTGCTGGCGGCGTTGATGCTGAACATCGCTGCCGCCAGCCGCAGGCCAAGTTAACCCAGCACCATTGGGGCCACTTCGTGCCAGCCTTCCCACATCATCTTCAGCGAGACATAGACGATGATGGCAAGGCCCACATAGGCGATCCAGCTATATTTGTTCAACAGACGGGCAATAAATGTAGCGGCTAGCCCCATCAGCGCGATAGACAGCACAAGCCCCACAATCAGCACCGTGGGGTGACCATGCGCAGCCCCTGCAACCGCCAGAACGTTATCAAGGCTCATCGACACGTCTGCAATAACAATTTGCAGCGCGGCTTGTGCCAGTGTTTTCTTCGGCGCCCCGCCTGCAACGCTGCCGTCTGCGTCTAAATCTTGACCCGTCAACGCCTCTTCGGCCATGTTGTCATCGCCATGACCCTCGCGCAACTCGCGCCACATCTTCCAGCAGACCCACAAAAGCAAAATGCCGCCCGCAAGCAAAAGCCCTGCAATGGCAAGAAGCTGCGTGGTGATCAGCGCAAACCCGATCCGCATGACTGTGGCCGCGATGATCCCGATTAAGATTGCGCGCGCGCGCTGTTCTTTTGGAAGGCCAGCGGCTGCAAGGCCGATAACAATGGCGTTGTCACCCGCCAAAACCAGATCAATTCCAATCACTTGAAGCAAGGCAATCAGCCCCGCTGATGTAAAAATTTCCAACGCTATCTCCCGACAATAAGCATCAAATTTGGCAGTTTTCGAGCGCCATTCTGACAGCTATAGCCGCCCGCGCGCAAGTGCAATAAATGGTTAATCTACATCAAGAAGCGATCAGCCATCGGGGCAAACCAACACCCCAGCACGGCGCACGCAGGGTTGTTTGGATTGGCCCAGTTCGCTGGCAGGAGGGGCTAGAAAGACGGCCGTTTCGGTAGGCTGGGCCGTTGTATCGGTTTTCGGCGGCGGTGCGGCAGCTTTTGCGGGCGCGACTGTTGGCAGGGATGAGGGCTTGGTTGCCTTTCGTGCACCCGTTGCGGGTAATGGCATGGCGGCGGGCGGCAATTTCGCAGTGCGCGTCCCAAGGTTGGCAATGGGTTGCGCGCCGCGCAGATCGGTTTTGCTGCCCTCAATAACGCCTTCGATGGGGGTAGTGAGCAGCTTATTCAGCATCACAAAATCAATGGCTTGCAGCGCCTCTTTGATGGCGTCGTCGTCATTACTTTGCGTGATAACTATCACCGACAAGGCGGGCGTTAGGGCGGCACGGATCATGCGGATATCAGGATCGCCTGTCACGCCAGCGCTGGGCAATTCGGTAAAGGCCACACCATCGACCACGTCATAAATCACTTGGCCCGCCGCATTATCCTCTGCCCGTAGCATCGCCTGCAAGGCGGCGGTGTCGCCTGTGGGGGCGGCTTTGACAGTTTCGTTGCCTGCTGCCAAATCGGCCTCTTGAATGAATGTGGCCACAAGGCGCAGGCGGGTATCGCCCTTTGCCATGGTCATGCCCACCATTTCGCCCTTGTCAGACGAGGCTCTGGTCAGCGCGGCCATCGCCTTGACGAGGGCTATTTCATGGGCCTGATCTTCGCGGTTGGCGTCTGTTGCACCCACCATTTTGTCTGCGCTTTTGGGGGAAATTTCCCAACCGTCAATCGCTGTGGGCAAAGCCGCAGCTAAACTTGGTGGGTAAAGCAAATCGTTAAAGTTATCTTTGCGATGCGCGATATAGTCAGAAATGCCATAGCTTTCTTTAGCTGTGTCGCGTTTAAGAATGTAGAAATCAAGGCCAATGCAGCCCAAGACCAGCACAAGCAAAAAGCCAATATCAATGATCCGCCGCATGGATGGGCTCCTGAAATATCTATCCGCGCTAGAAAATCAGGAAAATTTGTTTTGAATTGGGCGGGATTTGGGCAGACGGAGGCAGACGGGGGCAAGAACTACAACTGCCCAGCAACCACCAAATCTGGGGGGCGGTGACCATCGGCGAAGGTTTTGATGTTGATAATCACCTTTTCGCCCATTTCAATGCGCCCTTCCACTGTGGCCGACCCCATATGCGGCAGCAGCACCACATTGGGCAGATCGCGCAGATCGGGGGTAATGTCGTGGCCATGTTCGTACACATCCAGCCCAGCGCCCGCAATCGCGCCCGCCCGCAGCGCGCGGGTTAGGGCGGCCTCGTCAATCACTTCCCCGCGCGAAGTGTTGACGACCACGGCCGAGGGTTTCATCAGCTTTATGCGCCGTGCATTCAGCAAATGGAACGTGGCGGGCGTATGCGGGCAATTGACCGAAATGATGTCCATCCGCGCCAACATTTGATCAAGGCTATCCCAATAGGTCGCGTCAAATTCGGCCTCAATTTCAGGGCGCAGGCGTTTGCGGTTGTGGTAATGCACTTGGCAGCCAAAGGCGCGCGTGCGGCGCGCCACAGCCTGCCCAATGCGCCCCATGCCCAAAATACCCAATCGCCGCCCGCCCAATCTGCCGCCAAGGTTGGCCATGGGCGACCAGCCTTCCCACGCGCCCGATTGCATGGCCGCCAACCCCTGCGGGATGCGGCGGGTGACGGCCAGCATCAAGGCAAGCGTGATATCAGCCGTATCTTCGGTCACCGCGCCAGGCGTGTTAGACACCAAAATCCCGCGCTGGCGCGCCGTGGCGATATCGATGTGATCCACCCCCGCGCCGTAATTGGCAATCAGTTTCAGGCGCTGGCCAGCCGCCGCAATCTGCCCTGCGTCGATTGTATCGGTTATGGTGGGGACAAGCACATCGCAATTGGCCATTGCTGCGGCAATTTCGGCGCGGGTCATCGGGGTATCAGGGTCGCGCAGGGTAACGTCGAACAATTCCTTTAGCCGCGTCTCAACCGCTTCGGGCAGACGGCGGGTCACGACAACTGTCAATCGCGGTGATGGCATGATCGCACTCCCTGCACTTCCATATCCGTTCATAGAGTGGCAAACTGCGCAAAGCAGGGCCCAACCGCAAGCCCCAAATGATGGAGGGGTGCGGCTGCGGCGCGCGGGCAGGGATGGTAATGGTTTCAGGTGGCATCATACGAGCGGGGCAAGTTGGGCCAATGCGTATATCGCGCAGGCAGGCGGGGGCGTGGCTGCTTGTGGCGGGCCTTACGCTTGCGCCTATTCTAAGTTCCTTCGCCGCCGAGGCGCAAACCCGCCCGCGCCCGCGCCCAGACCTGACCGCGCCTGCGGCAGATGCCGCCGCCACATCGCCACAACAAAGCGCACCACGGCCTGAACCACGGCCCGAAGATCAGCCCCAAGTGACGGTGCCTGCCGCCGCCCCAAATATTGGCCCCGTAACAAATCAGCCCCTGCCGCGCTTTGTCTCGCTTAAGGGCAGCGAGGGGAATGCACGGCGCGGGCCGGGCCTGACGCACCGTATCGATTGGGTGTTCACCACCAAAGGCACACCGCTGCGCGTGGTTGCCGAATATGAAAACTGGCGCAAGGTCGAAGATTTCGAAGGTCTTGGCGGATGGGTGCATTTCTCCTTGCTATCGGTGGCGCGCACTGTGATCACTACAACGGATATGGCGCAGTTTCATGCCCTGCCAGACCCCGCATCGCCTGTGGCCTTTCAGGCAGAGCGCGGGGTTTTGGCGCGCCTTTTGGAATGTCAGATTGATTGGTGCCGCGTGAATGCAGATGGCGAACGGGGTTGGGCCCCGAAATCGGTGATTTGGGGCGTTAGGCTAGATGAAGTGGTGGAATAATTCATGCCCCAAATGACAGCCGATACACGGATGAATATCAGTGCTGGCGCGACCTCTGCCGTTGTCGCGGGGCTGCTGGTGGCGCTAAAGCTGTGGGCGCTGGGCCAAACAGGGGCGCTGTCTGTTGCCGCCAGCTTGGCCGACAGCGCGATGGATTTGATGGTCTCGCTTGGCGCGCTGGCCGCATTGATCTATGCCGCGCGGCCCGCCGACGAAGATCACGCCTTTGGCCATTCATCGGCCGAAGATTTGGCGGCGCTGGGCCAAGCGATGTTTGTGCTTATTTCCGCTGGGGTTATTGCCACAGCCGCAGTGCTGCGCCTGACCGATCCCGCCCCTGCCCCGCTGCAAGCCCAAGGTGCGGGCCTGCTGGTTATGAGCCTTTCTGTGCTGCTGACACTGGGGCTGGTCATGTGGCAAGGCTATGTCGCGCGCAAAACCCGCAGCCGCGTGGTGGCCGCTGACCGCTTGCACTATCTGGGCGATTTGTTGCCCAATATCGGCGCGATTGCCGCGCTGATCGCGTCGAAATACTGGGATATGGGGGCAATTGATGGCGTGGTCGCGCTGGCGGCTGCCGCGCTGCTGACCATTGGCGCGGTGCGCATTGGCAAAGGCGCGTTTGACGCGCTTATGGATCGGCGCGCCGACCCCGCCTTAATTGAAGATATTGGTGAGATTGCCAAAAATTGGCCCCAAGTTTTCGGCTATCACGATCTGAAAACCCGCATGGCGGGCAGCCGCGTGTTCGTGAACCTGCATATCGAATTGGACGGCGCGCAACCCCTAAAGCAGGCCCATGATATTGGTGCCGCCCTGCGCCGCGCCATTTTGCAGCGCTATCCGCAATGCGATGTCATCATTCATAAAGATGTGCATCACCCCTAAAGGGCGCAAATTTGCCCAAAGGCGGCGCGTCCAAGGCTTGAGACTGGGGCAAATCCTGATAGCTTAGCAATGACTATCCCCTCATCCCATAGGTTTGCCATGCGCTTTGCCCCGATTGTTAACCGTCTCTCGAACCTTGGCGGGGCGAAATGGGCGGTTCATGCCCGCGCCAAAGAAATGATTGCGCAAGGGCGCGATGTTATCAAACTGTCGATTGGCGAGCCTGACGTGCCGCCCGCAGATGCGCTGTTGGTCGCGGCCAAGGCAGGCATTGATGCGGGCCGTTTGGGATATTCCAACGGGCGGGGCGAGCCGAACCTTTTGGCTGCGCTGGCCGAGCGCTATTCCAAACGCACGCACCGCACCATCGCCCCCAGCCAATGCACCGCCTTGCCCGGCACGCAAACCACGCTGTTTGCAACCCTGACAACCTTGGTTGGTCCCGGCGATGAGGTGCTGCTGGGCGATCCGTGCTATGCAACATACGAAGGGCTAATTGCCGCCACTGGGGCATCGGTTGTGATGGTGCCCTTACGGGCGGAACATGGTTTTCGGATGCAGGCAGCGGACGTGGCCCCGCTGATTACGTCGCGCGCGCGCCTTTTGTTTCTGAACACGCCTCACAACCCAACGGGCGCGATTTTGACCGAAGCGGATATTCGCGCCTTGGGCGAACTCTCCATCCAGCACGACCTTTGGATTCTGTCCGATGAGGTTTACGAGGAAATGATCTACGAGGGCGCGCGCTTTGTCTCGCCCTTTGATATGGCGCAATTGGCAGATCGCACAATCGTTGCGGCGTCAATTTCCAAATCCCACGCCGCCCCTGGGTTTCGGTCGGGCTGGTGCGTCGGCCCGCAAGAGTTTTCCGATGCCCTGCTGCCCGTGGCCGAAACCATGCTGTTTGGCAACCAACCCTTTATCGCCGATATGACGGCGCTGGCGGTATCGGCCCCCAGCGAAGCCGCACGCGGCATGGCCCAGCGCTTTGCGCGGCGGGCGGAAATTGTGCACGCCATGCTGCACGGCAAGAACGGGCTGGTGGTGCATAAACCCGAGGCAGGCATGTTCGCACTGGTCAACATATCCGCCACGGGCCAAAGCGGCGAGCAATTCGCCCTTGGCCTGCTCGATGTCGAGGGCGTGGCAGTGATGCCTGGCGAAAGCTTTGGCAACGGCCTTGCGGGCTGGCTGCGCCTGTCACTGACAGTCGATGACAGTCTGATCGCGGCCGCCTGCACCCGCCTTGCTGCCTATGCCGCGCGCGCGCAGGGACTTGCGGCATGACCGCGTCCGTTGGGATGCGCCTTGTCGAAGGGCTCGCCGCGCGCGGAGTTACCTGCGTGTTCGGCATTCCGGGCGTGCATACTGTGGAACTGTATCGCGGCCTGTCTGGCAGCCCCATTCGCCATGTGACGGCCCGCCACGAACAGGGCTGCGCCTTTATGGCCGACGGCTATGCGCGCGCCAGCGGACATGTGGGCGTGGCCTTTGTTATCACAGGGCCGGGGCTGCTCAATGCGCTGACAGCTATGGCGCAGGCGCGGGCAGATAGCGTGCCAATGCTGGTGATTTCGGGCGTAAATAGGCGGGATAGTTTGGGGTGCGGTTTGGGCCTGCTGCACGAACTTCCCAATCAATCGGCGCTGGTCGCAGCTCTATGCCCCACCCGCACGGTGATGTCGGCAGATGATCTGGCCCCCGCGCTGGACTGGGCCTTTACAACCATGCTGGGCGCGCGGCCAACGCCCGTGCATCTGGAAATTCCAACCGATGTAATGCCCCTGCCCTGCGCAGCCCTGCCCGCACCCGCGCCGCTGCCTGCGCGGCCCGCGCCGAAGCCCAGCGATCTGTCCGCAGCGGCAAACCTGCTAAACGCCGCAAACCGCCCCGTCATCTTGGCAGGCGGCGGCGCGCGCGGATGCGAGGCCGCTTTGCAAACTTTGGCGCAGGCGCTCGATGCCCCCGTCATTCAAACCGTCAACGCGCGCGGCATGATGCACGGCCACCCGCTGTGCGTGCCTGCCAGCGCCAGTTTAGATGCCGTGCGTGCGCTGGTTGCAGGGGCGGATCAGGTCTTGGCTCTTGGCACCGAACTTGGCCAAACCGATTATGATATGTATGCGCGCGGCGGATTTCCTGATTTATCGGCCATGATCCGCGTGGATATCTGCGCGGGCCAACTCAAACGCCACCCCGCCGCCTTGGCCGTCTGCGCCGATACTGCCGCCTTCTTGGCTGCGATCACCCCGCACATCACCCCCAAATCCCAGGGGCAAGGCGCAGCGCGCGCGCAAGATACCCGCGCCAAAGCCCGCGCGGAACTGGGCCAGCTTGACCCCGCCATGCCCGCACGTCTGACCATGCTCGAGGCGATCCGCGCGGCGCTTCCCGCAGCGCAGATCGTGGGGGACAGCACACAAGCCATCTATGCCGCGAACCTATACTATGACCACGACCGCGCAGGGGGCTGGTTTAACGCCGCCACGGGTTTTGGCGCGCTGGGATACGGGCCGGGGGCTGCGATTGGCGCAGCCATTGCACAGCCCGCCGCCCGCACGGTGTGCATCATCGGCGATGGCGGCTTGCAATTTACCGCCGCTGAACTGCTCACGGCAGTCGATGAAAATCTGCCGATTACCTTCGTTGTCTGGAATAACGCAGCCTACGGCGAGATTGCCGATGCGATGCGCGCCGCGAACACCGAGGTGATCGGCTGCCACCCCAGCCCGCTGAACCACGCCGCCTTTGCCAGCGCCTGCGATTTGCCCTTTGTCTCGATTGCGGCAGATACCGAACTGCTGCACTGGGCGCTAAGGCAACGCAGCGAGGGGCCAAGTATGATTGAGGTTAGGGTTGCATGACCAAGGGGGCGCACGCCCCCCCTCGCTGCGCTCACCCCCTAACTCGGGAAGCTTGCTTCACGTGACTGGATATTTTCTTGAGTTAGGAAGATACAGACCTATTTACTTTCTGCCTCCCCAAAAAATCGCTTTGGTGAATAGGCCAAAGGCTAAGTGGGGGCGAGCCCCCTTTCTTGCTGCGGTAGTTTGATCAAACCCGCGCTCTCCCCTTTACCGCCCCTCACCCCCTGTGGCATGATCGCGGCATGAAAAACACAAACACCCTAATCGCGGGCATCCCCGCTCAGCGCCTTGCCGATTTCACCGCGCGCGAGGCGCGGCGCTTTGCGGCTGCCCGTCCCACTGCCGCGAAGGTCAAGCTGACCGACTATCTTGGCGGCGTGCCCCTACATTGGATGACAGATTGGCCCATGCCGCACCTGCCCGTGATAGCATCGGCCAAGGGCGCGACGATTACTGATATTGACGGCTATCAGATTGATGATTTCTGCCTTGGCGATACAGGCTCGATGTTTGGCCACTCGCCCGCCCCCGTCGCCCGCGCGCTGCGCAGGCAGGCACGGCGCGGGCTGACCTACATGCTGCCCTCTATCGAGGCGCTTGAGGTGGGCCAGCTATTGACCGCGACCTTTGGCGCGTTTCAATGGCAAATTGCCACCACCGCCACCGATGCCAACCGCTTTGCCATCCGCGTGGCGCGGGCAGTAACTGGGCGGGCTAAGATACTGGTGTTCAACGGCTGTTATCACGGCACGGTGGACGATGTGATGGTCGAACTTGGCGCAGATGGCCAAACGCAAAACCGCGTGGGTCTGCTTGGGCAAGTGGCTGACCTAACCCTTGGCGCGGTCGCTTGCGAGTTTAACGATTTGGCAGGGGTCGAGGCCGCGCTGGCAAAGGGCGATGTCGCTGCAATCCTGACTGAACCTGTGATGACCAACTCTTGCATGGTGCTGCCGCAGAGCGGCTTTCATGCAGGTTTGCGCGATCTGGCCACCAAATACGGCGCGCTGCTGCTGATCGACGAAACCCATACAATTTCAACAGGGCTTGGCGGCTATACCCGCGCGCACGGCCTCGCGCCCGATATCTTTGTGGCTGGAAAATGTGTGGCGGGCGGCCTTCCTGCAGCGGTTTGGGGGCTAAACGCCGATACTGCCGCGCGCTATAGCGCCGCCAATGCTGCCCGCCCTGCGGGCCATTCAGGCATGGGCACAACGCTGTCGGCGAACCCTTTGCAATTTGCCGCCCTGCGCGCCAGCCTTGCCGAGGTGATGACCAAAACCGCCTACGCCCATATGGACAAACTTGCCGATACACTGGCCGCAGGCCTTGCCGACGTCATCGCCAAAAACCGCGCGCCGTGGCATGCGGTGCGCGTGGGCGCGCGGGTGGAATTTATCTGCGCGCGCGGCCCTTTGCAAAACGGGCGCGAGGCGAT
>CAMAXX010000011.1 GCA_945862435.1 Pseudorhodobacter antarcticus | reverse complement strand
CCTTTTGTATACCATTACGGGTCCGGCAGACTATGGATGTTGCTGGATGCTACTGCAACGAAAACCTGAGGTACATATTGAAAATTATAACTTTAACTGGCGTTCTCTGACTGATGCTGAGCGTTGCTGGATGAGAATGTGAAGTTCACCGCTTCCGCCAATTAATCGCTGTCTAAAGAAAACCGCTGCCGCAGTGCTGGTAACCGCCAGCCATTAAGGCGTCTTTGGCGGATAAGATCGGCAAATCGCGACGCTGTAGGATTGACAGGTTCATGCGCGCCGCACTAGCCATGTGGCGTTGTCACCACAAAGAAAAATCGTCAAAAGCGCGCGGATGAAAAGGCTTTTCGGCACGTCAGGAAATTGCTTTGATGTGGCCATAGACCACGGCATGTTCAACGAGCATAGCTTTTTGGTGGGTATCGAAAACATGGTGAAGGCCATCCAAATTATTGCCAATGCCAAGCCAGATGCGATTAATCTGCCGGCTGGCACGGCGAAGATCTTGCAATCGATCACAGGTAAGGATCGCCACGCTGTCATTGGCGATAAGCCCCTCAAAACCTGCGCAAAAACCTGCCTGTTCGGCCTTCAGATAGGCGCTGAACTCTGGCGTCGCGCCGTCCTGCGGGGATCGCAGGTCCAGTTCACCCCCGCCAAGAAACCTCAACTCCTCGGCGGTGCCGAGTTCCGCGCCCATCAAGGCAAGGGAAATTATGCCGACAAATCGGATGCGCATAGCCATGTTGATTTGACTGAATACGAAAAGGGCCTTCAGGGCGTAGTTTTATGGATCACTGTCAGGTTCGGCCGATCCCGCGCCGAGTTTTCTGCCGTATCAAACAGGCTTTCCAGAAAGTAGGCCGCAAGTTCCGCCCGTCCTGACAAGCCGGACTTACGGTAGATCGACTGCGCCTGCTGGCGAATCGTCGCTTCGGTCGTATCGCGCGCGACTGAAATTTCCTTGTGCGAGGCACCTTTCAGCATCAGCCCCGCGACGTCAGCCTCGGCCGCGGTCAGCCGCCAGGCCTGGAACTGATACTCGATAGCCTTGCCGAGCGCCTCGATTTCTTGGCGCTGCTGGGAGCGCCACTCATCACCCCGGGCAACTGACCGGATCATGTTGTTGGTGATCGCCTCCTGTTCGGCCCGCAGGTCGATGACGCCGTGCACCGTCCAGGCAACCGCCGCCATCGATGCCAACAGAACCAGTTTCTCCATCAGATCAATGGCCACCTCCTGCCAAGGCGGAAAAACCGGTTCGCGGGCAAGATCAAAGGCCATCAAGCCAAGCACGACAAAGGCGATAAGTCCGATCAGAAACATCAGTCTTGTGTTGACCATGACGGCCTCCTCGCGCTTTTGGCAGCACTGCTCCGAAACCTAGGCCGCTGCCGACCCCATCAGCAATCCTACACACATCATACGCGGCCGTCTCCGATGTTAAGCGGATTTTCCTTTCGGTCGATCTGGCACAACTTCGGGGAGTTCACGCAACCCCGAAAGGAACCTGCCATGAAACGCCTGACCCTTGCCGTTACCTGCCTTGCGACGCTTCTCGGCCCTCGGACCGCTCTAGCTGCCGACCCTACTCTGCCAGTGTTCGCGGCCGAGGCCTTTGCTTCGTCTAAGGCCAATCCCTACTTCCTGCTGGAACAGGGAAACAGCCGCACACTTAAAGGCACCCGGACCGATGGCGAACCCATCGTCGAATACGGGGTGCTGACTGTTCAGGGCCCCGGCCCAGAGATCCTTGGCGTATCGACAACCACAATCCTTGACGAGGCCTTCGACGACGGACGGCTCGTCGAGCGGACCTTTGACTACTTCGCCGCCGATGAGGATGGCAACGTCTGGTACTTCGGCGAAGACGTCACCAATTTCCACTACGATGCCACGGGTAATCTGACCGGTACCGACACCGAGTCCGCTTGGCGCGCTGGTGTGAATGGTGCCAAGCCAGGCATCACGATGCCGGGTCAAGCGATTATTGGTTTGACGCTTTTCCAAGAACACGCCCCCGCGGATCAGGCGATGGACTACGCCGAGGTTCTTGCGGTCGATCTGGTAATTGAAGGGCCAGCCGGAACATTCAGCAATGTGGTAAAGACCTTCGAAGGCAGCACCGTCGAAGCCGATCTGCGGGAATACAAATATTACGCCCCCGGTGTCGGGATGATCCGGGCCGATGAAGAATTGACCGAGGCTCTCGACAACCCGGCGATCATCATTGAACTGCAACCTTGACTGGTTACAAGGCGTGGTGGGTTCAACCGGCTGCCTTAATCCAGCAGGGCCAGAGGCGGACGAATACCGGCGTCAGACAGGCGGGGCCGATGTGGTATTTGAATGCGCGGGGCGGGCGGCCACTGTCGCGGGTGCGCCGCGTCTGGCGCGGCGCGGCGGGATGGCGGTGATCCTTGGCGTGCTGCCCGCGGGCCAAAAGGTGGACATCGAACCATTTGATCTGCCGTTCCGCGAGGTTAGCGTGATCACATCCTTCCTAAACCCCTTTGCCCATGCGCGTGCGGCTGACCTGATCGCCACGGAAGCGATACAAGTTTCCCCGCTGGTCAGCAGATCGCTAACGCTGGAGGCGGCGGTGACAGCTATTGCTAGCCCTGCGCTTGACGGCGAAATCCGCGCGCTTGTCGTGCCAGCCCTTGCGATCGGGGCTTGACCAAGGACGACAAAATGCTGCCATTGATGGCAAAAGAATTTGGGCGCAGTATTGGGGGGTTTCATGCAATCACGGCTGTTCACGCAGGCAGGACGGGCGGTGTCCGAAGTGGGTTTTGGCGCTTGGGCGATTGGCGGGTCATGGGGCGATGTTTCTGATGCAGATGCCAAGGCCGCGCTGAATGCCGCGCTGGATGCGGGGGTGGATTTTATCGACACCGCAGATGTGTATGGCGATGGGCGGTCGGAAATGCTGATTGCCGAAGTGCTAAAGGCCCGCTCTGGCCCGCGCCCGTTTGTGGCAACCAAAGCAGGCCGCCGCCTGTCGCCGCATGTGGCGGATGGCTATAATTACACCAATATCGCGGGCTTTGTGGAACGGTCTTTGCGTAACTTGCAGACAGATTGTCTTGATCTTGTGCAACTGCACTGCCCCCCGACGGACGTGTATTACCGCGCCGAAGTGTTTGATGCGATGGATCGCTTGGTGACGACGGGCAAAATTCGCCACTACGGCGTTTCGGTGGAAAAGGTGGAAGAGGCGATTAAGGCGGTGGCCTTTCCAAATGTCGCCTCGGTGCAGATCATCTACAATATTTTCCGCCAGCGCCCTGAAGAGGTATTCTTTCCCCTTGCCCGCGCCAAGGGCGTGGCGGTGATTGCGCGCGTGCCGCTGGCATCGGGCCTGCTGACGGGCAAAATGAGCGCGGCCAGCCAATTTGCCGCCGACGATCACCGCGCGTTCAACCGCAATGGCGAGGCATTTGATAAGGGCGAGACGTTTTCGGGCGTGCCTTACGATGTGGCGCTGGACGCGGTCGAGGCGGTGCGCCGCCTGATGCCTGCGGGTGCGGCGATGGCCCCCTTTGCCCTGCGCTGGATTTTGATGGAACAGGCGATTACCACTGTTATTCCGGGCGCGAAAACCGCGACGCAGGCGCAGATGAATGCCAGCGCCAGCGCGCTTGCCCCATTGCCTGCCGAGGTGATGGGAGCCCTGCGGGAAATTTATACTGCCCGCATTGCGCCGCATGTGCATCACGCGTGGTAAGGCGCTGGGCACACAATTTTAAAAAATGGGGGCATAAACGCGATGACACCTTCCTACAATCAACCCCTTGGCGGCAATACCATGCCCCGCTTTGGGGGGCCTGCCACCATGATGCGCCTGCCAGTCGCTGACACTGCGGCGGGGCTGGATGCGGCCTTTATCGGGATTCCGATGGATATTGGCACGTCGAACAGGCCCGGCACACGGCTTGGCCCGCGCCAAATTCGCGATGAAAGCCGCATGATCCGCCCCTATAATATGGGCACAGGCGCGGCCCCGTTCGAGCGGATGCAAGTGGCCGATATTGGCGATGTGCCTATCAACACGTTTGATCTGAAAAAATCTTGCGCGATTATTACGGATCATTACAGCGAGGTTTTGACCCATGGCACAATCCCGCTAACCCTTGGCGGAGATCATACGCTGACCTGGCCCATTTTGCGCGCCATGCGCGATAAATATGGCCCCGTCGCGCTGATCCACGTCGATGCCCATTCTGACACGAACGAGCATATGTTTGGCGAGGCCGAGGCCCACGGAACCCCCTTTCGCCGCGCGTGGGAAGATGGGTGTTTGCAGAACGACAAGGTTTTTCAAATTGGCCTGCGCGGCACGGGCTATGGGCCAGATGATTTCAACTGGGGGCGCGATAAGGGCTGGACAGTGGTGCAGGCAGAAGACTGCTGGCACAGATCCCTTAAACCCCTGATGGAACAGGTGCGCGCCAAAATCGGCGATGCGCCGTGCTATCTAAGCTATGACATCGACAGCCTTGACCCCGCCTTTGCCCCCGGAACTGGCACAATCGAGGCGGGGGGGCTGACCACCATTCAGGGCCTGGAGATTATTCGCGGCTGCGCGGGCCTAAACCTTGTGGGGTGCGATCTGGTCGAAGTATCGCCCCCCTATGACCCCCATGGCAATACCGC
This sequence comes from Pseudorhodobacter antarcticus, assembly GCA_945862435.1. Classification (GTDB taxonomy): domain Bacteria; phylum Pseudomonadota; class Alphaproteobacteria; order Rhodobacterales; family Rhodobacteraceae; genus Cypionkella; species Cypionkella antarctica_C. Next base: position 74,484 of record CAMAXX010000011.1, on the reverse strand, counting down.
CATGATTGCGGCGAATTTCCTGTATGAAATGCTGTGCGTGCTGCCAGATCGACGCAAATGATGGCCCGCGCGGATCAACCGCGATGCGCCACTTTGCGGGCATAGCCGGCTAAATCTTGCAGCAATGCCGCCCCCACGGGCATGTTTTGGCGGGCGCAAAATTCGGCCCAAATGGCGGCAAAAGGCAAGTCTTTCGCCTCTTCCGCCCAGATCAGGCGGGCGGTGAAATCCATCGCCTCTTCGGCGGCAACCAGCTGCGCGCGGGGCAAAAGCAGCGCGCGCAGCAGCGCCTTTTGCATATTGCGCGTGCCAATCACCCAAGCCGCAGTGCGCGAGATGGTAGCATCGAAGAAATCGAGGCCAATATGCGTGCGGGGCAGCAAATCGCCAAACACCAGTTCCTGCGCCATGGCCAAAAGATCATCGTTCAGTGTGACAACATGGTCGCTGTCCCAGCGCACGGGGCGCGAGACATGCAGTAGGATTTCGTGCACAGACAGCGCCACCGACGAAAGCTTATCAGCCACGCTTTCGGTGGGGTGGAAATGGCCCATGTCCAAACACAGCGCGATATTGCGGCGAATGGCATAGCCCAGATAAAATTCGTGGCTTCCCACAGTCATCGATTCCACGCCAATGCCAAACAGCTTGGATTCCACCGCATCAATCAACTGCGCCCGTGGCAGGGGCGCGGCGAACATGGCATCTAAACTGGATTCCAGCCGTTTGCGCGCTGCCATGCGGGCCACGGGCGTATCTTTCGATCCGTCAGGCACCCAAATGTTATTGACCGCAGCACTGCCCAAAGCCGCGCCCATTTGGGCTGCAATTTCGCGGCAGCGTTTGCCATGTTCGATCCAAAAGTCACGAATGCCTTGGGTGGGGTGCGACAGAGTTAGGTTATCATCGGCCTTGGCATGGGCAAAGAAGGTGGGGTTGAAATCCAGCCCCAAACCCTGCGTTTTTGCCCAATCGACCCAAGGGGCGAAGTGGCGGTATTCAATCGCATCGCGGTCGGGGGTTTCGGGCGTGTCCATATAAAACGCATGCAAGTTCAGGCGGTGCTTGCCCGGAATGCGGCCATAGGCATAGTCCAAATCTGCGCGCAGCTCGTCTGGCGTGCGGGCGCGGCCGGGGTAATTTCCCGTGGCCTGAATGCCCCCACCCGACGTGCCGCTTTTGCCTTCAAACCCGCGCACGTCATCGCCCTGCCAGCAATGCACTGAAATTGGAATGGCAGCCAGTGCAGTCATCGCCTGTTCTGCATCAACGCCAAGGGCGGCAAACGCGTCACGGGCAGCGTCAAAAGCGGGGTTGGTCATGGTCGTTCTCCCAGTTTGCCGCCCTTAGGGGCGGCGATAGCGGATATTTTCGCGGCCAAGGTCGGCAACATTTGCCGCCCCCATAAGCCGCATGTCGCGGATCACTTCGTCGCGCAAAAGGGTTATGGCGCGTTCCACCCCCGCCTGCCCAGCCGCGGCCAGCGGGAACAAATAGGCGCGGCCAATGCCAACGGCCTTGGCCCCCAGCGACAGCGCTTTGACGATATGCGTGCCGCGTTGAATGCCACTGTCCAGCATTACATCGACGCGGCCCTGAACAGCATCAACCACCTCGGCCAGCCCATCGAATGTCGCGCGCGCGCCATCAAGTTGCCGCCCGCCGTGGTTTGACAAGATCACCCCTTGGCAGCCCAGATCAGCAGCGCGGCGCGCGTCATCGGGGTGAACAACGCCCTTCAGGCAGAACGGGCCGTTCCAATCGGCGATCATGCCTGCCAGATCATCCCAGTTCAGCGTCGGTTCCAGCATTTCGGTGAAATAGCGCCCAATCGACACCGCCCCGCCGCCCATATCGACATGGCCATCCAGTTGCGGCAGCGCGAATTTCTCGTGCAGCATATAATTGATGCCCCATGCAGGTTTGATCGCAAATTGCGCCATGCCTGCCAGCGTCAGGCGGAAAGGGATGGAAAAGCCTGTGCGCTTGTCCCGCTCTCGGTTACCGCCTGTGATGCTATCGACTGTCAGCATCATCACATCCACACCCGCCGCTTTTGCGCGGGCCATCATCGCGCGGTTTAGGCCGCGATCTTTGTGGAAATAAAACTGATAGACCTGCGGGCCTGCAAACTTGCGCACATCTTCCAAACTGGTCGTGCCTAGGGATGACACCCCAAACATCGTGCCAAGTTTACTAGCCGCCCCTGCAACCGCGCGTTCGCCCTGATGATGGAACAGGCGTTGTAGCGCCGTTGGCGACAGGTAAAATGGCAGTGCGAGCTTTTGCCCCATGACGGTAACGGACGTGTCAACATCCGCTGTGCCGCGCAAAACGCGCGGCAGCAAATCAACATCGTCAAAGGCGGCAGTGTTGCGCCGATAGGTCGTCTCGTCATCTGCCGCGCCGTCGATGTAATTGAAAATCGGACTTGGCAGGCGGCGTTGCGCCAGCCTACGAAAATCGTGAAAATTGTGGCAATCGGTCAGGCGCATCGGCTTTCCTTTCGCGGGCCAAATAAAGGGTCAGCGCGTGAACGCCTCTTTGTTGCCCGCATCGACATTGATGATATTGCCCGTCGACTTTGCCGATAAATCGGACGCAAAGAAATAGGCTGCTTCAGCAATATCTTCTGGAAAGACCGATCGTTTCAACAGGGATCGGTTGCGATACATATCTTCCAGCCCCTCTTTATCGGTTTTGTAGGTGCTGGAGCGCTGTTCCAGCCAATCGCCTTCCCAAATTTTCGACCCGCGCAGCACGGCATCGGGGTTGACCACGTTGACGCGAATGCCCACCTCGGCCCCTTCCAACGCAAGGCAGCGGGCAAGGTGAATTTCGGACGCTTTGGCGGTGCAATAGGCCGCCGCATTTGGGCTGGCGGCAAGGCCGTTTTTCGATGCGATAAACACCACCGACCCGCCCATGCCCTGCGCACGCATCAGGCGGAACCCTTCGCGCGAGACAAGGAAGTAGCCTGTTGATAGAATATCCATATTCTTTTGCCACAGCGCCAGCGTGGTATTTTCGATTGGCGCGGATGAGGCGATGCCCGCATTGGATACCAGAATATCAAGGCCCCCAAATTCCACCGCAGCCTCGGCAAAGGCGCGGATAACGGCGGCCTCATCAGTCACATTCATATGCACTGTGCGCACCACATCAGCCCCATAGCGCGCGATCAGGTTTTGGGCGGTTTTGGCAAGGCTGGCCTCGTCAATATCGGCCAGCATCACGCAGGCCCCCTCGGCCAGATATTTCTCGGCTGTGGCAGAGCCAATTCCGCCCGCGCCGCCCGTAACCAAGGCCACGCGCCCTGCAAGGGATTTTGGTTTTGGCATCCGCGCGAGTTTCGCTTCTTCCAGCAGCCAGTATTCAATATCAAACGCCTCTTGTTCGGGTAGGCCGACATAGGTGGAAACGGCGCTTGCCCCGCGCATCACGTTAATGGCGTTCACATAAAACTCGCCCGAAATGCGCGCTGTGGCTTTGTCCTTGGCAAAGGTAATCATGCCAACACCTGGCACCAGATAAACCACGGCGTTCGGATCGCGCAGCGCTGGCGAATTATCGCGTTTGCAGCGGGTGTAATAGGCGCAGTAATCATCGCGGTAAGCCGCGATTTGGGCGGCCAGCCCCGCCAACGTGGCAGCGACATCGGGTTTTGCGGCGGTAAAATCCACCACCAAAGGCTTGATCTTGGTGCGCAGAAAATGGTCGGGGCAAGAGGTGCCAAGTTCGGCAAGCGCCACCATATTGGCCGAATTGACAAATTCCAGCACGGCGGCGCTATCATCAAAATGCCCCACCATCGGCTGCAAGTTTGAGATTTGGCCGCGAATTACAGGCATCAGTCGCGCGGCCACATCGCGCCGCGCCTGCGCGCCAAGGCTGCTATGCACCGCGCCGCCAAAGGCGGGCTTGCCAGCCGTCTGCGCGGCAAACCAATCTTGTGCTTTTTGGATGATGTCTAGCGTCAGCTTATAGCACATCTCGGCGTCATCATCCCATGTGAACAGCCCATGGCTTTCCAATACCACACCTTTGGCAGATGGGTTTTCAAGGCAGAATTTTTCCAGCCAAAGGCCCAATTCGAACCCTGGCCGCTTCCATGGCAGCCAGCCGATATCATCGCCAAAAATCTGGGCCGTCATGGCGCGGCTGTCGCGGCTGGCGGCAATGGCAATAACCGCATCGGGGTGCATATGATCGACGTGTTTTTTGGGCACATAGGCATGCAGCGGCGTGTCGATGCTGGCGGCGCGTGGGTTTAGGTTAAAGGTGCAATGGGGCAAAAGGCCGACCATTTCATCTTCAAAATCTTGCCCGCGATAAATGCCCTTTAGCGCGCGCAGTTTGTCCATGTAAAGCGTGGCAAAGCCATCCATCTTAATGGAACCCACATCCCCGCCCGACCCTTTGACCCACATCACTTGGGTCATCTGGCCTGTGAGGGGATCGGCGTGCATCACCTTGGCGCTGGTATTGCCGCCACCATAATTGGTGATCCGCTTGTCCGACCCCAAAAGATTTGATCGATACAGCAGCTTTTCAGGCTCGGACATTTCGGCGGCCTTGGCCGCGTTCCATTTATTTTCCAAACGATTGCCGCTCATCGTGCCAATTCCTTTCGCATGTTGAGGGCAAATGTGCCGAAAACTGGCAACCTGTCAATGCAAAACGATCAAGTTCGCGCAAATTCAATCATTCTGCAATGTAGCATGATTGAAACTGATTGACAATGCGCGAAGTTGCAGACTAGCGTGAGGTTTCGCAGGCGCGTTGCTGCGCTTAAACTGGGAAACAGGATATGCACGAAACCGAACGCCATAGGATTATCCTATCTGCCATCGACGGCCGGCCCGTTGTGATGGTTGGCGATTTGGTGCAACTGACAGGCGCGTCCGAAGCAACGATACGCCGCGACATTGCAACGCTTCATGTGCAGAAAAAGCTGCGCCGCGTTCGGGGCGGGGCAGAAAGTTTGGCACCATCGCAATTTGCGGGCATTAACGCACGCCCGTTTTCGGTGAACGAAGGTATTCGTTTGGCCGAAAAGCGCGCGATTGCCCGCGCCGCCGCCGAACTGTGTCACGATGGCGCGCCCATAATCATCAATGGCGGGACGACCACCTTTCAGATGGTTCATCCGCTGACAGCGATGAAGCTGCAAATTTTCACCAACAGCTTTCCCATTGCCGAACACTTGCTGAAATACAGTCGCAATACGGTGTTGCTGCCCGCAGGCGCGATTTACCGCGAACAGAACATCATCCTGTCACCCTTTGACGAAGACGGCAGTCGCCATTTCGCCGCCAAGCGCATGTTTATGGGCTGTCGGGGCCTTGGCCCGCTGGGCCTGCTGGAAGGTGACGCGCTGTTGGCCCAAGCTGAACAAAAGCTGATCGGCCAAGCGGAAGAGCTGATCGTTCTTTGCGACAGCACCAAGTTTTCTGCGCGTTCCAGCCTGCTGCTTTGCCCGCTGACGCGCATCAATACCGTCATCACCGATGACGGCATTTCCGACCGCGATGCAGAAATGCTGGCACGGGCGGATATCAGACTGATCGTGGCAGATATCAAATCCACGGACAGAAACGCGGCTTTAGCCAATTTGAACAATGGCGAAGGCTAAGACACAGCAGACGTAACGCTCTATCTGGGAGGATAACATGAGCATTTTGAAGAAGATCCTAACAACGGCAGCGCTAACCTCGGCCATGATGGCTGGGGCGGCGCAGGCGGAAAATGTCAAGATCGCTTTGGTGGTTAAGGCTTTGGGCATCGGTTTCTTTGAAGCTGCCGCCAAAGGCGCTGAAGAAGCGGCCAAGGAACTGGGCGATGTGGAAATCATCTATACTGGCCCAACCGACACCACCGCAGAAGGCCAGATCGAAGTGATCAACAGCCTGATCGCGCAAGGCGTGAATGCAATTGCCATTTCCGCCAATGACAAAGACGCGCTGGTGCCTGCCCTGCAAAAGGCGATGGAGCGTGGCATCACTGTTATCTCGTGGGATTCGGGCGTAGCACCCGAAGGCCGCATGATGCACCTGAACCCATCGTCGAACGCGCTGATCGGCAACACCATCATCAAACTGGCCGCTGACAACATGCCAGAGGGCGGCGAAGTAGCGATTTTGTCGGCATCGGCGACGGCAACCAACCAGAACATCTGGATCGAAGAAGCCAAGAAGGTGCTGCCAAACTATGCGGGCGTCACCTTGGTTGACACTGTTTACGGTGACGATTTGGCCGATAAATCTTACCGTGAAGCGCAGGGCCTTATCGCCAAGTATCCAAACCTGAAGGCAATTATTGCCCCAACAACGGTTGGTATCTTGGCGGCAAGCCAAGCTGTGACCGATGGCGGTTTGATCGGCAAGGTCAATGTCACGGGTCTGGGTCTGCCTTCGGAAATGGCGGGCGCTGTTGAATCGGGCGCAACTGTGTCCTTTGCAATCTGGAACCCAATTGATCTGGGCTATGCGGCCACGATGCTATCTTACAACATCATCAAGGGCGCCAAGGCCGAAGCAGGGGCCGAGATTGGCATGGGCCGTATGGGCGCAGCCATGCTGGACGAAAACGGCGAAGCGGCCATGTCTGACCCCTTCACCTATGACGCCAGCAACATTGCTGAATTCAAGTCGATTTTCTAATATCGCTTGACGTAAACTTGGCCCAGCCAGACTGTTCTGGCTGGGCCATTTTTCAAAAGGTCTATCATGCCAACCTCTGCACCCGTCCTTTCCTTGCGCGCGTTGTCCAAATCCTTTCCTGGGGTAAAGGCGCTGCAAGATGTGCAGCTTGATCTTTATGCAGGCACAGTGACTGCCCTGATTGGCGAGAATGGTGCAGGCAAGTCGACGATTGTGAAGGTGTTGACGGGCATCTATCAGCCCGAAGCAGGCGAGATTTTTCTTGATGGAACGGCGGTGAAATTTCCCAGCAGCGAGGCTGCGGCCGCCGCAGGCGTGTCGGCTATTCACCAAGAAACAGTGCTGTTTGACGAATTGACTGTGGCCGAAAATATTTGGCTGGGACACGCGCCAAAAACCAAATGGGGGCTGATTGATGTTGCAGCCCAGCGCAGGCAAGCCGCCGCGCTTTTGAAGTCGATTGGCGCGAAGATTGACCCTGATATTTTGCTGCGCGAACTGGGCATTGCGCAGCGCCATTTGGTCGCCATTGCCCGCGCCTTGTCGATTGACGCGCGCGTTGTGATTATGGACGAGCCGACTGCGGCGCTGTCGCACAAAGAAATTCAAGAACTGTACGATTTGGTGGAAACGCTGAAATCTAAGGGGAAGGCAATTCTTTTCATCAGCCACAAATTTGATGAGATTTTCCGCATTGCCGATCATTACACCGTGTTTCGGGACGGGCAATTTGTGGGTGCGGGCCTGATGAGCGAGGCGACCGAGACCCAATTGGTGCAAATGATGGTGGGCCGCGCTGTCGATCAGATTTTCCCTGCGCGGGTGCGCAATATTGGCGATGTTGTGTTTACAGTGGCGGGCTATAGCCACCCCACAGAATTTGCCGATATTAGATTCTCGCTGCGCAAGGGCGAGATTTTGGGCTTTTACGGCCTTGTCGGTGCGGGCCGCAGCGAAGTGATGCAGGCGCTATTTGGCATTACCAAGCCCAGCGCGGGTGCTGTCAATTTGGATGGTAAGGTGCGGGTTATTCGCACGACCGCCGATGCGATTGCGGCGGGCATTGTTTATGTCCCCGAAGATCGTGGGCGGCAAGGCGCGATCAAGGGCTTGCCCATTTTTCAAAACGCTAGTCTGCCCTCGCTGACCAAAACCTCGCGCGGGGGGTTCTTGCGGCTGGCGCGCGAATTTGCCCTAACGCGCGAATACACACAGGCGCTGGATTTGCGGGCGGCGTCTTTGGATCAGGATATTGGCCTGCTTTCAGGCGGCAATCAGCAAAAGGTGGTCATCGCCAAATGGCTGGCCACAAAGCCGCGCGTGATTATTCTGGACGAGCCGACCAAGGGCATCGACATTGGATCAAAGGCGATGGTGCATGAATTTATGGCCAAACTTGCCGCCAAGGGGTTGGCGGTGATTATGGTATCGTCTGAAATTCCCGAAGTTTTGGGCATGTCTGACCGCGTGATTGTGATGCGCGAAGGGCGCATTGCCGCCGAACTGGTGGGCGATGCCATGACACCCGAGGCGCTGGTGCGTGCCGCCGCAGGTTTGGGAGAAGCTGCATGAAAGCCGCCCTCACCTCACGCGATGCCTTGCTAACCTATGCCATCATCGCGATGACAGCAGGGATTGCCTACCGCTTTCCTGCCTTTATCACGCCCAGTAGTCTGGCCAACACCTTTAACGACACTGCGCCGCTGATGATTTTGGTTATCGGCCAGATGATTGTAATTCTGACCAAATGTATCGACCTATCGGTTGCCGCCACTTTGGCACTGACGGGGATGGTGGCCGCGCTGCTGGATGGGGCGGGGGTGCCGCTGGCATTGGTGATACCTGCTGCCATTGCGCTGGGGGCTATTTTGGGGATGATAAACGGGCTGCTGGTTTGGCGCGTGGGTATTCCTTCGATTGTGGTGACATTGGGCACGATGACGATTTACCGCGGCGTCATTTTTCTAATGACGAACGGAAAATGGGTGAACGCGCATGAAATGTCAGATGCGTTCAAGGCTTTGCCGCGCTTGCATGTATTGGGCCTGCCTATGATGTCTTGGGGGGCTATTGCCGTGATTGCGGTGTTTGCCGTTGTCATGACCCGCACTGTGCTGGGGCGCAGCTTTTATGCAGTGGGGGGAAACCCCCATGCCGCTGTATATGCAGGCATTGATGTGGGGCGCACGCAATTTGCCGCCTTTACCATTTCGGGCGCGCTGGCGGGGTTGGTGGGGTATTTGTGGGTATCGCGCTATGCCGTGGCCTATGTGGATGTGGCGGGCGGGTTTGAACTGGACGTTGTCGCGGCCTGTGTCATTGGCGGCATATCCATTGCGGGCGGTATTGGCGGGGTGCGCGGGGCCATTTTGGGCTGCATTTTTCTGGGCATCATCAAAAACGCCCTGCCGGTTATTGGCGTATCGCCGTTTTGGCAAATGGCCATTTCAGGCACGGCGATTGTGTTGGCGGTGGCGGTCAACGCCCTGCAAAACCGCCCCAAGGGGCGGCTTATTTTAAAACCTGATGTGCCGCCAAGCGCGCAGAAAGTGCAGGCCTAAATGTCCGCCCCACAATCGCAAAATCGCCATCTGCCTGACCGCTTGCAAACCCCCATGGCGCGGATGTTGCGGTCTTGGGAGGCGCTTTTGGTGGTGGTGTTTATCTTGATTTTCACCGCCAATTCCTTTGCCTCGCCTTATTTCCTAAATGTCTGGAACCTGTCGGACGCTACGTTTAACTTTACCGAAAAGGCGATGATTGCCTTTGCTATGGCCATGCTCATCATCGCGGGCGAGATTGATCTTTCGGTCGCTTCCATCATCGCGCTGGCATCCACAGCGATGGGGCTGGTGATGAGCGCAGGCTACGGCGTGCCTGTGATTGTTTTGGCTGGCATTGCAACGGGGCTGATCTGCGGCGCAATCAACGGCGCGCTGGTGGCGGGGATGAACCTGCCCTCGATTGTGGTGACCATCGGCACGATGAGCCTGTTTCGCGGCGTGTCTTTCATCATTTTGGGCGATCAGGCGTTTACGGGATACCCCAAGGAATTTGCTTTTTTCGGGCAAGGCTATGTGTTTTGGGTGATTTCGTTTGAGTTGTTCCTATTCGCCGTCACGGCGGTTATTTTCTACATCCTTCTGCACCGCACCAATTTTGGCCGCACAATCTATGTGATTGGCAACAACCCTGTGGGCGCGCTGTTTTCGGGGGTGCGGGTGGCGCGGGTGCGGTTCATCTTGTTTTTGCTGACGGGGCTGATGTCGGGCGTTGCGGCGGTCTGCCTAACCTCGCGTCTTGGATCAACACGCCCCTCTATCGCCACGGGAATGGAGTTGGAAATTATCACGATGGTCGTCTTGGGCGGGGTGAATATTCTTGGCGGATCGGGGTCGATTTTAGGCGTGGTGCTGGCGGCTTTTATCATGGGGATGGTAACCTTTGGTATTGGGCTGTTGAACGTGCCGGGCATTGTGATGTCAATTTTCCTTGGGCTGCTGCTGATAGCTGTCATTGCTGCGCCAAAATTGATTTGGAGGAAATGATGCAGAAATACGCCTTCAAAATGCGTCTGCACGCAGGGCAGGAAGCTGAATATCAGCGCCGCCATGATGCGATTTGGCCAGAACTTGTGGCGCTGCTAAAAGATGCAGGCATTTGCGATTATTCTATTTTCCTTGACCGCGAAACGCGCACCCTGTTTGGCGTTTTGACACGCGCGGATGATCACAAGATGGACGGCCTGCCGCAAACCGAAGTGATGGCACGCTGGTGGGCCTTTATGGCCGATATTATGGACACGCATCCCAGCAACGAGCCCGTGGCAACCCCGCTGGCACAAGTGTTCCATATGCCATGAGCGCACCTGCCCACATCGCCGTGATCGACATTGGCAAAACCCATGCCAAACTGGCGCTGGTGGATGGGGCAAGCATGGCGGAAATCACAGTCACCTCTTGCCAAAACAAAGTATTGGCAGGCCCGCCCTATCCGCATTTTGATTTGGACGCGCTGTGGCTGTTTGTGAAATCGGCGCTGGCAGATATGCAGGCATCGCATGGCATTGACGCAATTTCCATCACCACCCACGGCGCATCGGCGGTTCTGCTGGACGGGCAGGGCAATTTGGCTGCCCCGATGCTGGATTATGAATACATCGGGCCAGACGCGGTGGCCGAGGCTTATGATGCCATCCGCCCCGATTTTGCCCAAACAGGATCACCTCGCCTTGCTCTGGGCCTGAACCTTGGGGCGCAGTTGTTTTGGCAGTTTCAGCGTGACCCCGCCCTGTTGGCGCGCACGGCACAAGTGGTGACCTATCCGCAATATTGGGGCTATTTGCTGACGGGACAAACTGCCTGCGATCCCTGCTCGCTGGGGTGTCATACAGATTTATGGAACCCTTTTACGAATGCGCCATCGGATTTGGTGGCCAAACTGGGGCTAACGGGCAAATTGGCCCCGTTACGCGCACCATCCGATGTGCTCGGGCCTATCTTGCCCGATTTGGCGCGCGCGTTGGGGCTTTTGCAAGGTATTCCCGTTTATGTCGGTATCCATGACAGCAATGCATCGCTTTTGCCGCATGTGCAGGCCATGCAGCCACCTTTTGGCGTGGTGTCCACAGGCACATGGGTGATTGCTATGGCGATGGGGGCAAAAGTTGCCCCGCTAGACCAAAGCCGCGATGTGCTGGTCAATATGAACGCCTATGGCGCGGCGGTGCCTTCGGCCCGTTTTATGGGCGGGCGGGAATATGAGATTTTGCGCGGCGGCGCAGCCCTGCCGCCCGCCGATAATGCCGCTATTGTGCAAGTGCTGGAGGGCAAGATCATGCTTTTGCCATCGGTCATAAGCAGCGCAGGGCCGTTTCAAGGGCGCAAAATGGGCTGGGCCGATGGGCACGCGCCCCAGATTGGCAACGCCGAGCACAGCGCCACTGTCGCCGCCTATCTGGCGCTGATGACCAAGACGTGCCTTGATTTGATTGGGCAGCAAGGCGCGATTGTGGTTGAGGGGCCATTTACCCGCAACATGGCCTATTTGCAGATACTGGCCGCCTTGGCTGGCCCCAGCCGCCCTGTATGTGCAGCCACTTCGCAAACGGGAACCAGCACAGGGGCTGCTTTGTTAGCGACAGGGGGCTTGCCCAATCCGCCGCAGTTACAGCGAACCGCAATCCCCGCTTGGCCAGAAATAGCGGCCTATGAAGCGCTTTGGCAAAAGCGCGCGGCATTAGGGGCGATCTAAACGCCCGCTAAGTCAACGCTGCCCGTAATACAGACCCACCACATGTTCGGCCTGCGCAAAGAACAGCCAGCGCGCGGCAAATGCCCCAAGCAAATGCACGGCGGCAATGACCGCAAAGGCCCATGGCGCTGGCGGCAAGATGGCCAACAAAACCGCTGGCAAGATGGCCGCACAAATCAGCGCAAGGCGGCGCAAGGGGCGGATATGCTTGCGCGCAACCAGATAGATCATCTCGCGCATCAGGTAATTGGGCGAGGTGTGGGGTTGTTCAAACACGCGCACCGCGCCTTGAACGGGGCCGATGGTGCCCAGCCCCGTGGCAGTGCCAAGGGTTTGCGCGCGGGCAGCAAAGGCCCCATCACCAATGCTAAACGCCGCCAGTAACACCAGCGCCAACAGCGCCGACAGCATCAGCCCTGCCCCGCTTTGCCCTGCCAAAATCGCCCCACCCGCGCCCGCAAATACCACAAACAGCGCAGGCGTTGTGGGGTGGTTCCAGCGGGGTATGGTTTTGAGTTGCGCATAAATCATCGCGGTGCAGAAAATCGTGGCCAGCGCCAGCACAGCGCCGATCAGGCCCAGCGCGCGCGGCCATCCAAGGCCCAGCCAATCTGACAGCGCCACAGGGGCCAGCGCCAAAAGGCACGCGACCGACGCAATCGCCTCACGCGATAGCCAGCTTGATCGCCACTGGGTAAAGGCGCGCAAAAACCGCTGCGGGTTACCAAGGTGGAACGTGCTGGCAAGCAGACCGCCCACCGCAAGGCTGTATCCCAGACCCCAGTGGAAAAAGGCAGGCCAGCCAACAGGCGCAGGCAGGCCCGCACCAAGAAAGGCCAGTAGGCCAAATCCCATGCCCGAAAGAACGGTAAAGGCGATAACTGATGGCGCGGGATGCATCAGATTTTCCCCAGCACTTTGTCCAGCCAGCCCGCAAAACCCGTCGCCTGAATGTCCAGTAGCGGGGCAAGCGGCGCGGACATATCAGGCACATCTTTGGGGCGGGCGGGAAGGTATTTGTTGGTGGGGCGCGTGCCCAAATCTGGCATCAAATCATATCCGCCCCGTGCGGCGGTCAGCTTGGATACAGTGCTATCAGGGTCGGCAAAATCGCCAAAATGCCGCGCGCCTGTGGGGCAAGTGCGCACGCAGGCGGGAACACGGTCTTCTTCGGGCAGATGATCGTTGTAAATGCGGTCAACGCACAGGGTACATTTCTTCATCACGCCCACATCAGCGTCCATTTCGCGTGCGCCATAAGGGCAGGCCCATGCGCACAGGCCGCAGCCAATGCAGGCATCCTCGTTCACCAGAACAATGCCGTCCTCCACCCGTTTGTAACTGGCCCCCGTGGGGCAAACGGGCACGCAGGGCGCATCTTCGCAATGCAGGCACGAACGGGGGAAGTTGACGATAACAGCCGCGCCGTGATCGGGGGTGATTTCATACGAATGCACCCGGTTTAGAAACGCACCTGAAGGGGCCGCGCCGTAAGGGTCTTGATCCGAAAGCCCACTGCCCTGATCGTTCCAGCCTTTGCAGGCAGTCACGCAGGCTTGGCAGCCGACGCAGGTGTCAAGGTCGATGGCAAGGCCTAGCCTTTTCTCGGTATGGGTGGGAAGGCTGGTCATTGCGATAACTTTCTGGGCGGCGCCTTTCGAGTTTTCCCGCGTGGAACGGCGCGTGGGATAGGCGCGAAGGCGGGGCTTGCTGCCGCTTGTGGCCCTGCATTTTCGATTTTGACGCGCAGGTCAAACCACGCCGCCTGCCCTGTGACAGGGTCTGAATTACTGCGCCTGATGCCATCGCCGATGTCGGGCAGCAGTTCGGAAATAAGATGATTAAGCAAAAATCCTGTGGTGGATTCGGGCGCATCATCATCTAGCGCCCATGCGCCCTTGCGCTTGCCAATTGCGTTCCATGTCCACACAGTGTTTTCATTCAGCGCGGCCATATGGGCGGCAGGCACTGTGATTTCACCCGTAGGCGAGGTGACGCGTGCATAATCGCCGTCCTTAAAGCCGTGCTTTTCCCAGATCTTGGTTGGGATATACAGAAAATTGCGCCCGCGTATTTGGCGCAGCCAAGCGTTTTGACTGCCCCATGAATGGTACATATCCATCGGCCGCTGAGTTAGGGCGTGGATGGTATAGCCGTTGTCTTGGTAGGGTGAATACCAGATGGGCAGCGGATCCATCGCGCGCTTAAGCGTGCCCCTTAAATGGTCTGGCGGTTGATGCGGGCCGATTCCTTCGGCAGCGGCCTGAAAGCGGCGCATCGGTTCGGAATAGACCGAAAACAAATAGGGCTGGGGGGATTCAAACAGCGATGTTTGCACCGCCCAATCCTGATAGGCCATATTCCACGGCTTATAAAACGCGCCTTCTGCTGGCACATGGGCCTGAAAAAAGCCGCCATTTTCGATATAGCGATCCAATTGGTTCGGGTTCGCATCGCCGCGCCCTGTTTGGCTGCCATCTGCCCCGCGCCAGCCGATCAGTGGCCCAACGCCAGGACGGCGGATGTGGTTTTGGATATAATCGGCATAGTCCGCAAACTTTGGGCTACCATCGGCGCTGACCATGGGGCCAAGGCCAAGTCGCGCGCCCAAATCTAGCAGAACAGACTGAAAGGGGCGCACATCGCGGTCAGGTTCGACCACAGGCCACCGGATGGAATCGCCCGCTGCATCGGGTTCGGAAATGGGGCGATCTAACAGGGAAATACAATCGTGCCGCTCCATATAGGTGGTATCGGGCAAGATCAGGTCGGCATAGGCGACCATTTCGGATGCATAGGCATCGGAATAGATGATGCGGGGGATGACATAGTCGCCATCCGCGCCCTTATCTGTCAGCATTTTGATGACTTCGCCCGAATTCATAGACGAGTTCCACGCCATGTTCGCCATATACAAAAACAGCGTATCAATGCTGTAGGGATCGCCCGCATGGGCGTTGGGGATCAGCATATGCATCAAACCGTGGGCCGAAAACGGGGCGTCCCACGTAAACGCCTTATCAATGCGCGCAGGGCTGCCATCGGGCTTTAGCGCCAATTGTTCGGGATGACGCACATATCCCAAATGCGGGCCAGCAAGGGGCTTGCCAGCGGCGGCGGTGAAATGCGGCGTCGGATGCGCGTCAACGGGTTTGGGATAGGGCGGCTTTAGGCGGTAGCCGCCGGGCGTTTCAACACTGCCCAAAACGATCTGCAGCAAATGCAGCGCGCGTGCAGTTTGAAAGCCGTTGGAATGGGCTGAAATTCCGCGCATGGCGTGGAACGACACGGGCCGCCCTATCATTTTATCATGGCTGTTGCCGCGAAAATCTGTCCAAGGCTGCGCAATCTCTATCGCCTCGTCAAAGGCGATGCGCGCCAGATCGGCGGCCAGCGCGCGGATGCGTGGCGCGGGGATGCCGCAGCGGTCGGCAACGGCTTCGGGCGCATATTCGGGCGCAAGATAGCGCTGTGCCATGTGTTGAAATACCGTGCGGTTGCCCTGATACACTGCACCCAAATCGGGCTGCACGCCCTTGGCATCCCAAGGTGCAGGCGCGCCTGTGCGGCGATCAATCACAAAGGGCTGGCTTTCAGCGTTCTTCAGGATCATGCCCGCCTCGGGGCCGTCTTCCACCACCATAAGCGGCGCGTTGGTGAATTGGGCAAGATAGTCCAGATCGATCTTGCCCGCTTCAAACAAGCAATGGATCAGTGACAGTATCAAAAGGCCGTCGGTTCCGGGCGTTATGCCCAGCCAATCATCGGCCACGGCATTATAGCCCGTGCGAATGGGGTTCACCCCAACAACGCGCACGCCGCGCGCCTTTAACTTGCCCAGACCAATTTTAATCGGATTGCTGTCATGGTCTTCGGCCACACCGAACAGGATAAACAGCTTTGTGCGATCCCAATCGGGTTGACCAAATTCCCAAAACGCGCCGCCGATAGTGTAAATGCCGCCCGCTGCCATGTTGACGCTGCAAAATCCACCATGGGCTGCATAATTGGGCGTGCCAAAGGCCTGCGCCCACCACCCGGTAAAGCTTTGCGATTGATCGCGGCCCGTAAAGAACGCCAGCTTTTCTGGGGCGGTTTCGCGCAGGGGCTTTAGCCATGACACAGCCAGCGCCAACGCCTCGTCCCAAGAAATTTCCTCGAACGCGCCAGACCCGCGCGGGCCAACCCGTTTCAGCGGGGCGCGCAGGCGTGAGGGCGCGTTGATCTGCATGATGCCCGATGCGCCCTTGGCACAAAGCACGCCCTTGTTAATCGGATGATCGCGGTTGCCTTCGATATAGGCAACTTTATCTTGGCCATTTGGGCCCGATTTCACATGCACATTGATCCCGCAGCGGCAGGCGCACATATAACAGGTCGTGCGGCGAACCTCGTCACCGATGGGATGGTTTGGTGCAAGCCGGGGCTGGGTGTTCATGGATATTCCCTCTGACGTCACAAGATCAGCTTGCTTGGGTTTTGGCGAATGCAAAATTGGGCTGGCGCTATCGGTTCGGCATAGCTGATATTATTGCGGGGCAAGAAAGCCCCAACTATATCGACCACGGCGCGCCAAGCTTCGCCGCGCTACGCGCTTTCAGCGCCTTGCAAATCCCAATTTATTTCGAGCCGCTGGGGGCCAATACGGCCGCTCGCCGTATCCAAAACCTGCAAAATCAATTCGGCAGTCTGGGTGCCAATCAGCCGTGGATGGGGATTGATGGTGGTAATTGTCGGATGCGAGATCCCTGCAATTTCATAGGCCCCAAACCCTGCAATGGCGATGTCTTGCGGCACACGCACACCGCGCCTTTGGCATTCGGTCAGCGCGCCAAAGGCCACTAAGTCAGACACGCAGATAACGGCCTGCGCGTCTGGAAAATCGTTCAGCAGTTGGCCCAAAGCGCTTGCGCCTTCGCGCATGGAAATGGGCGGCTTGCCTGCACCAATAAGTCGGCTTGCATCAAGGCCGCGCGCCTGCATCGCCGCCACAAATCCGCGCCGACGATCAGCGCCGCGGGTATCGCTATCGGTATCGCCCCCGATAAAGGCAATGCGCGCCATGCCTTTGGCCACCAGATAATCCACCATGCCCGCCATTGTGGCGGCGTTGGAAAACCCAACCACATGTTCGATCGGATCGTCAGGCAGATCCCATGTTTCCACCACAGGGATGCCCGCATTCAACAGCATTTTTCGGGTGCGTTCGGTGTGCCGCCCACCCGTGACCACAATTGCCTCGGGGCGGCGGCGCAACAGTTGTTCAACCAGAACCTCCTCTTGGGCAACATCATACCCAGAATGGCCCAGCAAAACCTCCATTCCCGCCTGCGCCAAGCTGTCTGAGAGCGCACCCACCGTATCGGCAAAGTGGGCGTTATTGATGGACGGAACCGTCACCGCCACAAAATTTGTCTTTTGCGTGCGCAGATTTGCGGCTGTCGCGTCAAACACATAACCCAAATCTTCGGCAATAATGCGAATGCGCGCGCGCGTTGCTTCGGATACCGAACTGTCTTGTTTGAACGCGCGGCTGACTGTCATCACCGAAACGCGCGCCGCAAGGGCGACGTCTTTCATCGTTTTGGCGCTGTGCTGCATTGTGACCTCGACCTATGCCATCTATTTGCCAGCTTCGCTGCGCGCTGTCTATGTTTTGGTTACCGATAACACTGATGGTTAGGGCAGATATTCGTCCGCTTCGGTCACATGGTGGTCGATGCGACCGGCACCGAATTCGGCCACAATCTTGGCCGTCACGTCGCGCGGTTGGGCGCAAAAAGGGCTGGATGGCGCGGCGGTCAACGCGCCGCGGCAGGGATGGCTGATGGATAAAATCCGCGGGAATTCCGGCGCGCCTTCGTCCTATTCCGCGCCAAATATCAGACGCACGGCGCAGGTGCCCGAAACCTGCCGCCAAAGCGGCACAAGCCGCGCAGTGACCGCAGCCTGAAAAAAGGCGGCTGATGTGCCAGCCTTAAGGCTGCCTTCAAACAACGCAAAACAGGTGACCATGGAACCAGCTCCTTATTGAGGCCAGTGAAATATTCCATCAGTGCCGCCCGATCTTCGCCGCCCAAACCTGCGGCCGTCAGCATACGGTGAATTTCCGGGCACAGCGCTGTCATCGGCATGGATGTATGGCTGCGCCGCGCCAAATCTTGCGCGGCGTTCAGGTCTTTGAACATGTTTTTAATGCGCCCCGTTTCTAATGCGCCCCTTGAAGCGATAATCGCGGGCGGCAAAGCGCAGCATTTATTCTTGCAAAGTCGCACAATCGGTGCGCCCGCCGCGCAGCGCCTGCGGAATTTTAGCGGCATCAACGCCCACGTTCTGCGCAAGTTGGATCGTCTTGGACATGGCCTTAAAGTTCAGCCCACACAGTATTTGGTTGAGTAGTTTCGTGTTTTGCTCAGCGTATGATGGCCCCATACGGGTGTAATTGCTGGACAGATGGCGCGGCAGAATATGGGCATCCGCCACATGCTTAGCATTGCCACCCGCCATCAGCGTCAGTTCCCCAATTGCGGCCTTTGGCGCGCCACCGGAAAGCGGGCTATCTACCCAAGCAAGTCACTGTGCGGTTGCCCGCGCGGCCATGCTGCGCGTGGCATCAGGGTCACTCAACGATAGAGCAATCATCAGCGTTCCCGCCTTTGCTCCCCGCGCCAATAAGCGCAGCCTTCAGTGTCATGTTAGGCCCTTCAGAAATCCCGCAATTATTTGGGCCGGGCTCTGTTCAATATCTTGCACCAAATGCAATTCGTCAGCGGTGGGTGGTTCTAGCGCGGCAAATTGGCTTTCCAGCAAACTGACGGGCATGAAATGCCCAGGCCGCAGCGCCATCCGTGCCTGCAATGTTTCTTTGTCGCCGCGCAAAAACAAAAATACCGTGTCCGCGTTCCTGATCTGATCGCGGTATTTTCGTTTCAGCGCCGAACAAGCAACCACAGTATTGCCCTGCGCGAGCGCCTGCCCCACCAAAGCCAGCCATGGCGCGCGGTCGTCATCATTCAGCGGTTGCCCGCGCGACATTTTGGCGATATTGGCAGGCGGGTGCAGATCATCGCCGTCGATAAACCGCGCGCCAAGCGCGGCGGCAATGCCCGCGCCAATACTGCTTTTGCCGCAGCCAGAAACCCCCATCACGACATAAGATGTCATAGCGAAATGGTGATCCCGCCATCGACAAAGATGACCGTACCATTGACAAAGCTTGATGCATCCGATGCCAAGAAAATGCACGCCCCCACCAATTCGCCCACATTGCCCCAACGCCCTGCAGGGGTGCGTTTGGCCAGCCATTCGCTAAAAACAGGGTCATCGATCAGCGCCTTATTCAAGGGCGTGATGAAATAGCCTGGCGCAATGGCGTTGCATTGCAGCCCATATTTCGCCCAATCGGTCGCCATGCCTTTGGTCAGGTTTGTCACCGCGCCTTTGGTGGCGGTATAGGGTGCAATTGAAGGACGGGCGAGGGCGCTTTGCACTGATGATATGTTGATGATCTTACCCGCGCCGCGCGCAATCATATGCCGCGCAACCGCTTGGCCTACGTGAAACACCGATGCGATATTGGTTTGCAAAAGCCTTTCGAACGCGTCAGCGGGGAAATCTTCCAACGGGCCGCGGTGCTGCATACCTGCATTGTTGACCAGAATATCAATCGCGCCATGCGCTGCCTCGAACCCATCCACCGCCGCGCGCACGCCGTTATGATCGGTTGCATCAAAGACCAGCGTTTGAACAGTAAACCCTTCACTGCGCAAGGTGGTTGCTGCCGCCTCTAGCTTGACTGCATCGCGGCCATTCATCACAATTGCCGCCCCTGCCGCGCCAAGTCCGCGCGCCAAGGCAAAACCAATGCCTTGTGACGAGCCTGTTATCAGCGCGCGTTTTCCAGTTAGATCAAAAAGTTGCAGGCTCATGCTGTTCCCTTGCATTAGAAATTTTGGGCTTGGCAATTGGGCCCTGCTTGAATATGTTATCGATAACATGCCAAATCATCAAACATCAACTAGAAAACACATCATGTCAAAAGTGGAAATCTTGCAAGTCGGCCCTTACCCCGAATTAGATAAAATTCCCCTAGATACGGCCTTTATTGCCCACAGGTATTTCGAGGCGCGCGATAAGGCCACTTTTCTGGCAAAGATCGGCCAAAATATCCGCGCCATTGCCACGCGGGTCAAATTGGGGGCGCATGCGGATATGATCGCGGCCTGCCCGAAGTTGGAACTGATTTCGGCGATCGGCGTGGGGGATGCTGGTTAACATCGCGCGCGCGTCACACATTAACGAGCAGGCGCTGCTGGATGCGCCGAAAAACGGTGGCGCGATCTGCACCTTGACCGCCGGGCCAACGGCGGCCCTTTGCAAGCCCCTAACGTGCGGGCGCTGAAAGATTGAACATCGGGCAGGCCACGCCGAGGTGTTGCTGCAAACAGTTCAATTGGCCAGATCCAAGGTGCAGGCACACTGCGCATCGCAAGAAAGCTGTTTTCACCGGAAGCTTTTGCAGCGGGTGCTTAAAGGGGCCTAAAAGAATGAAGACCATATTCTGATCTACACAATAGAAAAAGGGTTTAGACGATCTCATCGGCTTACTTAAATATCTGATATAATACAGCTATTTTTAGGCCATACGGGCGGGGTATGTAGAAGCGCCCACACAGACATTATAGCATGAGGTTCACGAGCGCGCGAAAATCCTGACCTGTGCAGCCTTAATTGAATATTCTCACAGCGCACTTAATGGCGTTATGGCGCGCAATTTGACTTCACGACGCGTGTTAGATGCCGTCGGCACAAGTCCCCGCTTTGAAATGACAAAGGCGGTGTTTTTGTGCCAGAACTGGCAGGCCAGACCACACTATCGAACATTAGGAATAGACAGCCCTACAGGCATATCATACCTTTAAGCATCATCCGGCCATGCTGCGCGCCTTAGGATAAGCAAGGATCCAGCAGTCAGGCGGGGATATCCAAAACTGATCCAATAAGCCTTTGAGCATAGGGGGAAACAGGCCGAGCGCAAAGCTCTTGGGCGTCGTTGATTTCGACAATTGTGCCGTTATGCAGCACGGCGATCCGATCAGCAATCGACCGCACAACGGCAAGGTCGTGCGATACGAAGATGGCCCCGACGTCATGCTTTCTGGCCAAGTTGCGGATGAGCTCTAGAACTGCCGCCTGCACCGAAACGTCCAATGCTGTGGTGATCTCGTCGCAAAGAATAAGATCGGGGCGGGCCGCGAAGGCGCGCGCGATGGCGACCCTCTGGCGTTCTCCACCCGAAAGTTGCGCGGGCATCCTATCCAATGTGGCTGGGCCCAATCGCACTTGGTCAAGAAGGTCAGCAGCCTTTTCCCGAAGCTGCGAACGTGGCACTTGCCCGTAAAGAATCAAGGGTTGGGCAAGTAGCTCAAGGACGCGATGACGCGGATTCAACGAGGCGTCAGGGTTCTGAAAGATCAATTGTACTGACCGAAGTTGCGATAAGGGGCGGGCAGTGGCACGGGCGGCAAGGATTTCAGTGCGGCCACTGGACATAAGCGTGATCTGTCCTGCCGTTGGGGCAGCCAACCCGGCAATCGCGCGCAAAATAGTGGACTTTCCCGATCCAGATTCGCCCACCAGCCCAAGAACTTCGCCTTTGGCCACAGTGAAACTGACCGCATCGACCACGGAACTAGGCGTTTTTCTGTCGAATATGCCGTGCTTGGCAAAGCCTACTGACAGCTTTTCAACGGCAAGAACGGATGTCGCTTTTTCAAGGGCGGCAACACTGGCGTTGACCACAGGCGCGGGCGCGGTAAAGGCGCGCAAACAAGCAATCTTGTGATTGTCTGCGGCCGATGTCAGGTCGGGGGGCTGGCCAAGGCAAGCATCTTGAACCAAAGCGCAGCGTGGCGCAAAGCGGCAGCCCGAAGGCAAATCGAACAACGAGGGTGGACTTCCTTGAATGGGCGCTGGCGGGCCAACCGATGTAAGGCGCGGGATCGAAGCAACAAGCGCCTGCGTATAGGGATGGCCTGGACGCGCCAGAACCGAAGCCAGCGGCCCTTCCTCGATGATGGCACCAGCATACATTACCCCGATCCGATCACACAGCCGTGCCAAGACGCCCAGATCGTGACTGACGCAAACCATCCCAACTTTGGATCGATGCCGAAGATCAATCAGCAAATCCAGCAGCGCGGCCTGCGTCGTAACATCAAGCCCTGTCGTCGGCTCGTCCAGCAGCAGAACTTCGGGCGCACCTGCCAAGGCCATGGCGATTGCGGCCCGCTGCAATTGCCCACCCGACAATTCGTGCGGGAAACGGCGCGCGGCAACCGTTGGCTCTGGCAGGCGCACCATGCTTAGAAGGTCAAGAACACGCATGGCCCGCGCGCGCGGGTTAAGTGCGCTGTGCAAAAGCAAAGCCTCGGCGATCTGCGTGCCGATGCGGCGACTGGGATTAAGCGCGGTTGCCGGGTTTTGCGGAATAAGGGCTATTTTGCTGCCCCGAACGGATGCAAGTGCCGCATCGGATTGCCCAAGCATCGGTGAACCGTTCAGCCTGACCGACCCACCGAGGTTCCGTAAACCTGGTCGCATCATGCCCATAAGCGACAAGAGCAGTGTGCTTTTACCAGAGCCGGATTCGCCCGCTATGCCAAAACTTTCACCTTGGCCGATTGTGAAAGATACCTTGTCAACAACCAGAAATCCGTCCCCCCCAACTTGCAGGTTCTCAACCTTCAGCATTGGCACGGATGGTGTCATGCGCCCGGCACCCGACGCGTGCGTTCGACGCCAGTTACTCGGGCCCAAGCGTCAACGGCAAGGTTCATCCCGATCACAAGCGAACTGAGCGCCAGCATTGGCGAGATCAGCGCCCAGGGCGCGCGCTGCATGATACCGCGTGCATCCGCGATCATCTGGCCCCAATCAGGGGTTGGTGGGGCGACCCCCATTCCAAGAAAGGATAAAGAACTGACGGCAAGCAGAATCCACGACCATTGCATAGCACCTTGCACGGCAAGGCTGTCGCGCACATTCGGAAAAAGTTCTGTCGCAGCAATCGACCACCGAGAGTGGCCGCGTGCCTGCGCCGCCAAAACAAAATCCCGCGCCACGAAATCCAGCGCAGCAGCGCGCGCAAGGTAAACTACGGATAATCCGTAAGAAAATCCAAGAACGGGAACAAGGGCAGCAGAACTGCTGCCCAAAGCCGCAATAAAGAGCATGACCAGCAATATCCATGGGATCGACATCATGGCATCAATAAAGCGCATCACAATTGCATCGGTTCGCCCTCCGATCAGGGCCACTAGAATACCAAGGGCCGATCCCCATGCCATCGCAATGAATGTGGCAGCGGTTGCGATCAGCATCGCCTCACGGCCGCCAAGCAGGGTGCGGCTAAACACGTCACGCCCCAAACGGTCGGTGCCAAACCAATGCGAGAAAGACGGTGATTGCAGCATTGCACTTGCATCCTGATAAGCTGAATCTTGCGGGGTTATCACGGGCGCGGCCAAAGCGACGGCCAAGTGCAGGCAAACGATCGCCATCCCAATGCGCCCAGACCTTTGGGCCAACACATCGCGCAGAATTTGCGGCAAAGGCAAGGCTAGCCAAACTGTATTCATTTCCGCCGCGTCCTAAGACGGGGGTTAAGCGTCAAGGCCAAAAGGTCTGCGCCAAGATTGGTGAGGACATAGATAAACCCGAACAACAAAGCGATAGCTTGCACTAAGGGCAGGTCTTGATCGGCAACAGCATCCACTGCCAAACGCCCTAGTCCGGGAAAGTTGAACACACTTTCCACGATGACAACCCCGCCCAGAAGCCAAGCCATCGTCAACCCGATGATGCTGATTGCGGGCAAAAGCGCGTTGGGCAGAACATGATGCAAGATAATCCGCCGGTGCGGCACGCCTTTCAGCCGCGCCATTTGGACAAAGTCGCTTTGCATAACCTCGATCACCGATGCCCTAACCATACGCAAGATATGCGCGGCAAGGATGAAGATCAGCGTGGCGGCGGGCAGGACGGATGCCTTTAGCAAATCAAGCGCCGGCGCTTTGTAGCCTATTGTCACCACGCCTGCCGCCCAGCCCAAGATGACCGAGAACAGCAAGATCATCAAAGTGCCCGAGATGAACTCTGGCACTGTCATTGCGAAAATTGCGATGCCAGAAATTGTCATGTCCAGCGGCCCATCTGGATTTAGTCCAGCCAGCACACCAAGGCCAAGGGCAAGCGGAATTCCGATTGCAGCGGTTAGACCTGCTAGGATCAAGGTATTGCGCAGGCGCCAGCCAACAACTTCGGCAATCGGACGATCGCGCTGCATGGATATGCCAAGATCACCAGTCAAAAAGTCGCCCGCCCAAGCAGCAAACCGCCACACAGCAGGCTGATCTAAGCCCAACCTTTTTTGACAGGCGGCCAGCATGCTGTCTGAGGCTCCACGCCCAAGGTTGACGCTGCACGCGTCACCGGGCATAAGTTCCAGCGCAAAGAATACCACAACAACGATAATAATCATCGTGATAAGGGCCAGGCCGATCCGTTCCAGCAACACAGTGGCCATCGCAGGAAACGCCTTTTATTGTTCCATACCAACCATATGCCAGCGAATATAGTCTTCGTCTTGGGCCGCAATTCCCGTCACGCGCGCCGACATCACGCGGCGACCGTTCTCTTGATAAGCGATCAGTGTTCCACCTTCGTTGAATAAGATTTCCTGTGCCTGAACATAAAGGGTCCGCGCCTTTTCGATGTCGAGTGTGGCTCTGGCCTGATCGAGCAAGGTATCGAAGGCGGCATTGGCAAAATGGCTTTCGTTCCACGCCGCACCGGATCGATAGGCTTCGTTCAGGAACTGGTCGGCTGGGCGCTGGCTCCACGAGGTGACGGCATTCTTCTTCAACCAAACATCATCCCAATAGCCATCCGATGGCGCGACTGTTAGTTTAACGCGAATACCAGCTTCGGCCACTTGCTGTTGATAGACTTCGGCGTATTGCACCATGCCTGGTTCCAGATCCGCGGTGAAAACCTCGATGTCGATCCCGTCGGGATAGCCAGCGTCAGCCAGCAAAGCCTTGGCACCAGCAATATCTTGCGGGCAGTCAAGGGTCGCGCGGAACGGATCGCTGGCCTTGACGGGTGTATCACAACTGACGATCCCGTTACCTTCACCCGACATCAGCGCAAGCATGTCCGCGCGGTCAACAGCGATGCGCAGCGCCTTGCGGATGCGCGGATCGTCCAGAGGTGGCTGGTTGCCTTGAAAGGCGATGCCAAACCAGCCCCCTGCGGGATAGCTTTGAACGGTAAAGGCAGAATTGCCCGCATAAAGTGGTTCCTGATCGCGAGTTAGGCCATTGTAGTCGATCTGCCCCCCCAGCATCGCCTGATTGCGCGCTTCGGAATCTGGGATCGCCGTGAACTCGATGCGGTCAAGCTTCGGGACGCCTTCCCAATAGGCGGTATTTGCGTTTAGGATCGTTGTGCTTTCGGGATCATAGCTGTCAAGCATAAAGGGGCCAGTGCCAATTCCAAAAGGGGCTGCCGCGCCTTCAGGCAAAATCCGAACCCTGTAATCCATCAGCAAAAGCGGTAGGCCCGCATGAGGCGTAGATAAACGTATCCGTGCGGTAAGTGGGTCAACGACATCAACCGCTTCGATAAGACCTAGAACGTCGGTTACAGGCGATTCTAGGGCGGGATCTTTGATCCGCTCTAACGTGAACTTCACATCTGCCGCATCAAAGGTGCTGCCGTCGTGAAAGATAACTCCTGGCTGTAGCGTCAGCGTCCATTCCGTTGCGGTTTCATTGGCCTTCCAAGTCTGCGCCAATTCCGAAGCTGGGCGGCCGTTTTCATCCTGACGGATCAGGCGGCTGTAGATCAGGTCGTTCACCTCGTAAAATCGGTTTGCCGAGATCGGATCAAGGCTTTCACTTCCGCCAAAACTCAGGTCATTGGCCCGCCTAAGAACGGTGTCTGCCTGAGCAGCACTTGCAATTGTCATAAAGACGACAAGGGGTGTCGCTACTAACTTAGCATGTAATTTAAATTTCATAGCTGTAGGTTCCTTGTTTGCTTAATGACTAAAACTTTTGGACTTTAAATAGTCGCGGACTTGCGATCACTTTATACTATAAGCTGACGTTCATTCGAATAGACAGAAAAATTGTGACACCCGCAAGACAGTTCAAAAAGAGCCTCGGCGGTGTCAACTTTGGAGTTATCATGCAGATCGTGACTTATAACATTCAGTGGGGCAAGGGTCAGGACGAAGTCGTCGACTTGTCGCGCATCGCCAGAACTGTCGCCAAGGCTGACGTAATCTGCCTTCAGGAAGTGGAGTGCAATTGGCGCGAGATGGCAGACAGTGATCAAGTCGCGCGGCTTGCTGCGCTTTTGCCCGACCATTATGCGATCTTCTCGCCAACGGTAGATCTGCATGATCATCGCGAAAACGCCACCAAAGGTCGCCGCCAATATGGCCTAATGCTTCTGTCGCGCTGGCCCATCCTGTCGACCAGAACTTTTCCGTTGCCCAAGTATCCCGTGCACGCCAGCCTAAACGACTCATCTGGCTTGCAAGAAGCTGTCATTGCACCGGACGGGAAAGGGATTCGCATTTACAACACGCATCTAAACTACCTCTCACAACGCCAACGCCGCCTACAGATAGACGAAATTATGAAGATCATAGCCGATGCACCTCTTCAAGGTGGTGCCATCGTTGGGCCGGGCGTGCCAGAAGAAGAGTATCGACAAGATTGGATCGCCATAGGGCCCGAAGACGTGCCAGCAATGCCGATACCGGCCGTTCTGACCGGAGATTTCAACATGCGGCCCAATTCGCCCAACTACGACCAGATCGTGGGCGAGCGCGATCCGTTCTATGGCCGCTTGCCAGACCTTGCGCGCTTCAGCGATGTCTTGACGCTTGTCGGGCAGCCAGAACATGAGGGTTCTACCCATCCAGAGGCCGATCCAGAGGGCTTCCAAAGGATTGACCACGTATTCGTATCGGGGGATCTGGTCGGATCCGTGACCCGTGCTTGGATTGATGCAAAGGCCGATGGCTCGGATCATCAGCCAGTCTTCGCAGAACTAAGTTTCCCCTAGCTGGGGCATACACAGAATCGTTCAGTTTTGGCGTTTTGGGCTGCCTTCATTCAGTACCCGAAGGACGGGTTCCACGATTTGATTAGTGTAGGATTTCTGGTTCATCTTATCGATAATAAGATCGAGATGATGAAGAAAAGGGTATCCGTCAGACACCCATGCCGCACCAACCTGACGCCAGTCTGTAGTGCGTTTTCTATTCGCTTCAGACTGGCGCCTTGTTCGCTGGCCATAGGGTGGAAAATGGCCTAGGGGGCCGACAGCGCGTTCTTTTGATCGGGGATGATACCGTCATCACCCGCCGTTCGAGACAGATTGAGACCACCCTGCCGACCCAAGCCCGCGCGCCATTTTTCTGGCGGGGGCGGCGGGGCTTGCGGCAGGGGTGGGCCGTTTGTTTGGGGTGGCGGTTTAGGGCCTTTCGGGCGGTTGCTTTCGCGCCGATTTTGGTGCTTTTGATAGCATAATATTCAACGCCAAAGGTGGCCCATGCCTGCACCCATCAATACCCTAAAACAGCGCCTGAAACAGGGCGCAGTTCTGCATGGCATTTGGCTGGGCTTTGCCGACCCTTACGCGGCCGAAATTGCAGCAACGGCGGATTTTGACTGGCTGCTGATCGACGGCGAACATGCGCCAAATGATATTCGCTCAATCTCGGCGCAACTGGCTGCGATCGGCACGCATGGCCCCACACCTGTGGTGCGCCTGCGCGATGATGATCCTGCCACGATCAAACAGGCGCTGGATATTGGCGCGCAAAACCTGCTGATTCCAATGGTAAATTCTGCCGATCAGGCTCTGGGCGCCTATCGCGCCACGCGGTATGCGCCCGAAGGGGTGCGCGGGGTGGGATCGTCGCTGGCGCGCGCCTCGCGGTTTTCGGCGATCTCCGATTATCTGACCACCGCAAATGATCAGATTTGCCTGATCTTGCAAATTGAAAGTGTGGCAGGCTTGGCAAATTTGGATTCGATTTTGGCCGTTAAGGGCGTGGATGTGCTGTTCATTGGCCCGTCGGATTTGGCGGCAGACATGGGCTATTTGGGCCAGCCAAACCATCCCGCCGTAAAGACCGCTGTGCTGGATGCGCTGACGCGAATCCGCGCGGCGGGCAAGTCGGCGGGTGTGCTTTCAACCGAAAGCGATTATATCGACGATTGCAAAGCTGCGGGGGCAAACTTTGTGGGCGTTGGGATTGATGTGACAATTCTCGCCTTTGCGCTGCGCAGTTTGGCAAGGCAGTATCGCAAGGGTTAGCGAAACGCTGTGCCACAGTCTATGGGCGGCAGTCGTCAGCATGGGCCATTGAGTTAGACGTTATGCTAAGCGTCGCTTCTAGCAGCACAGCCCCAGAAAACATATTGGAAATGGGGGCGTATTTTGGGATATTGCGGTAATCCAAGTCTGTGATTTCTTGGCAATGAATTTAGCGCTATGGTCGGGTCGGATGAAATTGGCGGGCAGCGCAGGATGAAATGGTAGGTCAAAAAGCACAGCGCCACTGCCCCAGCATCTGAAAATGGTCATTTCGGGCCTTCAGAATATAATGGAAAACCGCCATTGAAACACAAAAGCCTTCTAGGCAAACGCGAGAGATTTAGTTATCGTCCGATAAATGTTTCAAAGTTCATCCTTGGTCGATCTGGGGATAAGGCACGAGGGCGCGTGGCATGCTGATGGCAACAGATTGGGGCACGATAATCGCCTTAGCGACCATTTTGCTGACCGCAGGCTTGTGCACGGGCGTATTAGCAGGGCTATTTGGTATGGGCGGTGGGGCAATTCTTGTGCCCGTGCTTTTCTTGGCATTCACCATTCTTGGTGTGCAAGAGGCGATTGCAATGCCGCTTTCGGTGGGAACCTCGCTTGCCGTGATCGTGCCGACATCCATCAATTCTGCACGCGGCCATTTTGCCAAAGGCATGATTGATTTTGTTTTGGTGCGCGCATGGGCCGTGCCTATTCTGGCGGGTGTGCTGGGCGGCGCGTTTTTGGCCAAATATTCCGATCCATGGGTGTTTCAGCTGACGTTCGTTTTGGTCGCAGGGGTAAATTCGTTCAAGCTGTTGTTTGGTAAATCGCATTGGCGGATTTCTGACGATCTGCCCAAAGGGTTGCTGCTACGTCTTTATGGGTTTTTTGCGGGCTTGTTTTCATCGCTGATGGGAATTGGTGGTGGGGCGATTACAAGTTTGACGATGACCTTACATGGACGACCGATCCACCAAGCGGTAGCGACATCTTCTGCGATTGGTGTTGTTATCTCTATCCCAGGAGCCATCGGATATCTTTTTGCGGGCTTGGGCAAAGCGGGCCTGCCCGTAGGGTCTATTGGGTTTGTCTCTTTGCTGGGATTCGCTTTGATCGTGCCGACTTCTCTACTGACGACCTCTGTTGGCGTGCGACTGGCGCATCGTTGGTCGGGCGCAAAGCTTGAAAAGGCATTTGGCGTTTTCTTGCTTTTAGTTTGTCTGCGATTTGTCCATCTTTTATTGACTTAAACCAATTCCTAAGGGGGTCATATGCCACGTTTGCACGATATTGAGGAAACGGATCTTAGCCCCGAACAGGCCCAAATCTACAAGGCCATAAAATCTGGCCCTCGCGGTGTGGTCGAGGGGCCGTTGCGCGTCTGGCTGAACAGTCCCGATTTGGCCGATGCGGCCCAGCGGTTAGGGGCATTTTGCCGCTATGGCACCGACCTAAGTCCGCGCCTGTCGGAACTGGCCATTCTGGTTACAGGGGCATTTTGGAAATCTGGCTTTGAATGGGCAGTTCATGCGCCCATCGCTAGACAGGCAGGCCTATCTTTGGGGGTTGTTGAGGCCATTCGCCAAGGACTGCCCCCCGTTTTTGAGCACGAGGACGAGGCGATTATCTATGCATTCTCATCTGAAATGCACCGCGATCATCTGATTACGCCCGCAACCTATGACCGCGCTGTTACCGCCTTTGGCGAAAGAGTTGTGGTAGAATTGGTCGGGATTCTTGGTTATTACACGCTGATTTCTATGACCATAAACGCCTTTGAAGTGCCATTGCCAAAAGATGCGCCCGATCCCTTTGCTTAACAGGAGACGACATAATGCTAAACGCTGCCATTATCGGTTTGGGCTGGTGGGGTAAAACCCTTGTTCGTGCGGCTAGAAATGGAGGCGAGATCAATATTGTCGCTGGGGCCACGGGCCGACGCGCCTTGGCCGAGGATTTTGCGGCAGAGCAAGGCTTTGATCTGAAAGACAGTTATGAACAGGTTTTGGCTGACCCAAGGGTTGATGCCATTATCCTTGCAACACCGCATCTGGACCATGAATGGCAAATGATTGCCGCGGCCAAGGCAGGCAAACACATCTTTGCCGAAAAACCCTTTACCCTAACCAAAGCTTCGGCCGAGGCGGCAGTGGCTGCGATCCGCACCGCAGGTGTAACGGCAGGTCTTGGGCATAACCGCCGCTTTCACCCCCACATGGCCGATTTGCGCCGCCGTGTTCAAGCAGCAGAGTTGGGCACGATTTTGCATGTTGAAGGAACAATGACTGCCCCGAATGGTCTGTTTCTAAAGCCCGACAGTTGGCGCGTTGATCCACGCCAAGCGCCGGCGGGGGGCATGGCGGGTTTGGGCATTCATATGATTGACGGAATGATCGATCTGTTTGGACAAATTGACCACGTCACCTGCCAAAGCATTCATCGCGCCGCGCCCACGGGCGCACAAGATACCACGTCGATGCTGCTCGGCTTTGTTGGGGGCATGACAGGATACGTATCGTGCATGACGGCCAC
This sequence comes from Pseudorhodobacter antarcticus, assembly GCA_945862435.1. Classification (GTDB taxonomy): domain Bacteria; phylum Pseudomonadota; class Alphaproteobacteria; order Rhodobacterales; family Rhodobacteraceae; genus Cypionkella; species Cypionkella antarctica_C. Next base: position 43,642 of record CAMAXX010000011.1, on the reverse strand, counting down.
CGCGCCCACATACCGCTTTTGCGTTTATGGCTCGGGCGGGGTGGCAGAAATTCGCGGCCAGAGTTTAGATGATTTCAGCTTTACCCCAACGCCGGATGCCCCTTTGTCAGGCCATGCCGTGGCAAAACCCACCGAGCGCCAAACCCTGCCAGGATTTGATACTGTGACGGCAGAGTTGTCGGCCTTTGTGGCCGCAGTGGCGGGGCGCGCGCCCTTTCCGATTTCGTTAGATCAAATGATCCACGGCGCCGCCGTATTTGAGGCTGTGGCCGCGTCGGCCGCTAACCAAATACGGGTTCAGGTCGCGCTTTGAATGCCTCTTTTGCCCTCGCGCTTGCGGGCCTTATCAGTGCAGGCGCTGTTTTGGCGGTTCAAGCCCCTATCAATGGCGCGCTTGCACGCCACGCAGGGGACGCAACATTTGCCGCCTGCATCAATTTTCTGGTTGGCTTTTTAGTGATGGGCTGCGTGGTTGTCGTGCGTGGAGCGTGGCCCGCGACAGGTTTTTTGGCAAGCGCCCCTAGTTGGGCATGGGTAGGCGGAGCGCTGGGCGGATTTTACATCACCATGATGGTCACGATGATCCCGATAACGGGGGCGCAGACCGCCGCTATGGCGGGTATCTTGGGCCAGTTGGCCACAGCGATGGTTTTGGATCACTATGGCGCGTTTGGCCTGCCAGTTCAGCCCATAACATGGCAGCGGATCGTTGGGCTGATTATGGTTGCAAGCGGCGTTTTGATGTCGCGCAGTTAGGCTGTTGCCGTGCGATACCAAGCGGCAATTTCCTCGCCCGTCATCCAAGCGACCCCTTCATGGCCCAAAATATGATCAATGGCGCGCTCTAAATAGCCGATGCGGTGCGGCACGCCCGACAGATAGGGATGCAAACTGATAGCCATGACCCGCGGTTGATCTGCCCCTTCTTGATACAGACGATCAAACTGATCGATGCAGCGTTTCATTAAGCCATCTGAAGGCAGGTGCTGAACCGCATGAACCACGATGTCGTTGGTTTCAACCGTGTAAGGCACTTGCAACATCGGGCCATGTTTCGTCTGCAATTCAGATGGCAGATCATCAATCGGCCAATTTGCGACATATTCAATCCCAGCCGCGCGCAGATGATCCAAAGTTGCCTCAGTTTCCGTCATACCCGGGCTTTCCCATCCCACTGGGGCCTTACCAGTAAAGCCTTTGATCGCCGCAACAGTCGCATCTATAGCCGCGCGCTGATCGTCCAATTGGTGCATGGGGCGTTGAACAAAGCCGTGGCCCATAAACTCCCAATTGGCATCAAGTGCCGCTTGTGCGACACGCGGATAGCTGTTCACGATATTACCATTCAGCGCCATCGTCGCACGCAAGTTGCGGGATTGCAGCGCAGCCAAGATACGCCAAAACCCAACCCGCATCCCATATTCATGCCATGCCCAGTTGGGCAGGTCAGGTTGCAGCGGATTGCCCATCGGCGGCGTTATAACTTGGCGCGGCATGGGACGTTCCAGCGCCCATTCTTCGACATTCACAATGAACCAAACCGCAACCCGTGCATTGTTAGGCAAGGTCAGCTTTGGCCGATCGGGAAAGGCCTGATAAGGGGCGCGGTCGCTCATTCGCATAAGAATTATCCCAATTTGTTGAGCGCCCGCCAAAATGGCGGGCGTCTTTATTAAAACGTCAAACCCAAAAGCCGCGCTGCAGTGCCGCCCGCGACCTTCGCGCGGTCCTCGTCTGACAGACCCGCGCTAATCACGTGTTCGACAGGATCATAATCACACATGTCATAGGGATAATCGGTGCCCATCACGATCTTATCGGCGCCATATACCTTGACCAGATATTCCGACTGATGCGGGGTAAAGACCACATTGTCGAAATAAATCTTCCGCAAGTAATGGGTCGGCGGATTTGGAAGATCAGAATGGCTGTCCTTGCGCGCGCCCCAAGCATGGTCAATACGCCCCGAATATGATGGCAGATATCCCCCGCCATGCACGGCCAAAATTTTCAGATCAGGCATCCGTTCCAATGTGCCCGAAAAGATCAAATGGTGCAGCGCAATCGTGGTTTCCAAAGGATTGCCAATGACATTGGAAAAATAATGATCGTGAAAGCGATCCCCATGGGTAAAGCCGTTGGGATGGATCATAACCAAAGCGCCCAATTCTTCGGCGCGTTTCCAAAAGGGTGCGAACTGAGGTGCGGACAGTTCGGCCCCATGCACGTTCGTCAATATTTCAACACCTTTGAACCCTAGTTCATTCACGCAATAGTCCAGCTCTTTGACGGCCTCGGCGGCGTCTTGCAGCGGCACTGTGCCAAGCCCTGCAAAACGATCAGGACGTTTTGCAACAAAGCCAGCAATCCCTTCATTGACCATGCGGCTGCCCTTTACGGCATGCTCCAAGGGCAAGGAATAATAGCATTGAAACGGCGGCGGCGCGACCACCTGAAAATCAATCCCCATGGCATCCAACACAGCCAGACGGTCATCCATGTCCACCATCGCCACCTTGCGGTCGGCGTCTTGGGTGATGTTAATGCCCTTAGTCTCGTCGTTCGAATGGCGCACCATGGCAACATCGTTCAGAACCATGTGCGGCGCGATATAGGCGGCAGCCTCTGGAACGGCAACATGGGCATGAATGTCAACGGTGGGCGTGGTTAAACGCTGTTTTTGCGCAGGCACTGCGCGCGCCGAGGTGGGGCCGTAGCGGTTGACGTAACCACCGCGATCAGCCGTGTCGAGAGTGCTGTGAGACATGGGACAGTCCTTTGAAAATTTTAGGAAAAACAAAAGCGCCGGCTGTATTCTGGGCGTTTTGGATCGAAGGTCCAAAATGGGGCGGCCCAAAAGCCGCCCCAAAGGATCATTACTTGTTTGCTTCCAGCCATGCAGCGGCCTGAGCCTCAACCTCGGCACGGTCAAAATCATTGGCCGCAGCAATATAGGTATCATTCAGGAACGTGCTGACATCGACCAATTCTGGAATAGCGCCGGACGACAATAGACGTGGTTGCAACGCCGTCCACACGCCTGTTTGCAGATCACCCAGACGTTCGGTTGTGGATTGGTTCATGCCGATCGACATGTCCAAGTACAATTGACCCGCGGCCTCATCTTCCCATTCCGCTGGAACGCCTTTACGCAGCGCTTGTGCCACCATCTCTCGGTTGACCGAAGCTGCATACATTCCCTTCGACCATGCTTTCAAAAATCCTTCGATCCCAGCACGCTTTTCTTCAACCATATCGGCGTTCATCGCGAAGGTATTTGCAGGGCTTGCCAGCATCTCGTCGGGGGTGATCAGACGCACCTTGATGCCATTGGCATTCAGCGCAATCCAATCGGGCGCTGCACCCGAAATGGCCGAAACTTGGCTGTCACGGATCGCAGCGGCCAAAGTGGGGCCACTTTCGCCCAAAACCACCGTCTGAACGTCATCAATCGACTTGCCCATTACATCAAGCGATGCCTGCAAGAATGCGCGGTCGCGGTCCGAAACCAAACCAACGGTTGTTCCTACCAAATCATCGACGGAATCATAGGCGCTGCTGTCTAGAACACCAATCGCTTCGGGGGCGTTTTGCATCACCTCATAAACGGTGGTGATGTTTGCACCTGCCAGACGGGCGTTCACGGTTTCAACAGGGTCCAGCATCGCCAGATCTGCCTGCCCGTTTTGCACGAATGCCACATACGGGATCGACGTGTCAGACGGCAGCAGGTTTACTTCGACGCCCTCTTGCGCAAAGTAGCCCAAAGCCTCGGCAACAACCAATGGATAGAAATTGGTTGAACGTGGCAGCGGGTTAATCATATTGACCGTGATAAGTTCTTGTGCCGTGACTGGAAGCGAAACGATAGCAAGCGCAGTCGTTAGCATCAAAGTGTTGAACATTTTCATCCGTATATCCTCCCAGATACTTGTTGATATTTCAGAAAAATTGATCGTTTCTTATTCTTATCCTCAGTGTGCTGCGCCTGATTTCCAAGCGCGCGCGCGGGCGCGCGAAACCGCCGCCATGCGCGCTTCCCGACGCCAGAACACAATCCTGTCGTCTAGGAATTCCATCGTGTAAAACAGCAAAAGGCCGATCAGCGTCATGCTCAGCAAAGTTGCCAAAGACGAGGCCATATTTAAACTGAACGAAAAGCGGCTCATCAAAACGCCAACGCCTGCTGTCGCTTGGGCAAACTCTGCAACAACCGCACCAATCAGAGCCGTGGTAAGACCAATTTTAAGCCCTGCAAACATCAATGGCAGCGCCGCAGGCACCCGCAGTTGCATAAACACCTGACGCTGGCTTGCGCCAAATGATCTGAACAATTCTTCACGATCTTCATCGGTCTGCCGCAACCCCGTCAGCGTGTTCACAAAGATCGGGAAAAAGCAGATCACCGCCGCCAGTGCAATTTTTGATCCCATCCCATAACCAAACCAAGCGATGATGATCGGCGTCAGTGCGATTCCGGGGGTGACGTTCAACACCACAGCATAGGGGGAGACATATCGACCAAAGTTTTCCGACAACGATGACGATACTGCCAACGCAATCGCCACCGCAGCCCCAATGCCAAATCCCACCACAGCCTCGGTTAGGGTGATAAAGAAATGCTCATAGATTGTGCCTTTGGTCACATAAAGTTCCACAATAGCGCCGCCAATTGCACTGGGCCTGGGGATCATGATTGTTGTAATCAGCCCCGTGGCCACAGCGCCTTCCCATGCAGCCAAAATAGCCGCCAGCAACAGCAGATGCGGCGCAGCGCGTAATATCCAAAACATCCGATTTTGATCGTTATGCACGAGCGAGTCCCCCCTGTTCGGCGGCCCAAGCGCGGGCACGTTTCGCCCCTACACGGCGCAGACCCGCCTCATTTTTCCAATAAGCGATGCGGTGGTCCAAACGCTCCATACCCTTAAAAATCAAGAAGCCAATCAGCGTCAGGGTAAAGATACAGGCAAAGGCGGATGCCATATTCAAGTTGCGCGTATAAGTCAGGATCAATGTGCCAATCCCTTGGTCGCGCTGGATGAATTCAGCCACCAAAACCCCCGACAAGGCCGAGGTCAGCGCCAAACGTTCGCCCGCCATAATCACCGGCACCGCTTCTGGTAAAACCAATTTACGCAGCACTTGAATTTTACTTGCACCTAACGAACGCATCAATTCAAAGCGGTCACGATCCACATTAATAACACCAGACAAGGTGTTGATAAAAGGCGCGAAAAAACAAACCAACATAATGATTGCGATTTTGGATGTCGCGCCAAACCCCAAAGCAGCAATCAGCAAGGGCGCAACAGCGATACGCGGTGTCGCCTCAAGAACGATCACATAAGGTTGCAAAAACCGCCGCACAGTGGCGTTCATCCCAACTACAGCGCCCAGGCCGACACCAAGGATTGACCCCGCAGTGAACCCCGCAAAAACCAACCCAAGCGAGATGTAAAGGTGAAACCAGATGTTGCCTTGGCTGACATAAATACGCCAAAACGACGTCAAAATCGCACTGGGCGCTGGAAAGAACAGCTTATCCAACCAACCCATTTGTGCCCCCAACTCCCATGATAGGATCAGGGCCAAGAAAATGGTAAAGTGGATTACCATCTGCCCTGTTTTTGGCTGGCTGGTTGCTTTGACGTTATCAGTCATCAATGCGTTCCCAAAATATCGCGGACTTCGGCGACAAGTGCGTTAAATTCGGGGGTTAAGGTCAGTTCAGGAGTGCGTGGCCGTGCAAAGGGCACATGAACCATCCGCGCCAGACGGCCGGGGCGGGGGGTCATCACCATAACTTCATCAGCCAGAAAAATCGCCTCAAGAATATTGTGGGTCACAAACAATGTGGTGGCACCCACCTCGCTAACAATGCGCATCAGTTCCAAATTCAACCTTTCGCGGGTGAATTCATCCAAAGCGCCAAAGGGTTCATCCATAAGCAAAATATCGGCCCCTGTTTGCAACAAACGCGCCAAAGCTACACGCTGTTGCATTCCGCCCGACAATTGGCTTGGAAAGGAAAAAGCGAAATCCTTAAGTCCGACCATCGCCAATAATTCCGCTGCGCGCGCCTTGTCGGCAGACGTGACGCTGCGCTGAATTTCAATTGGAAGAAGAACGTTTTCAATGGCCGTGCGCCATTCCAGCAGCGTCGCGCGTTGAAACATCATCCCAACGTCGGTATGGGGGCCCGTTATATCGCGCCCATGCACTGTAAGACTGCCTGATGTGCGATCGATCAAACCCGCAATCAACCTCAGTAGGGTGGATTTACCACATCCAGAGGGGCCCACAAGCGATACGAAAGACCCTTCGGCGACTGTAAAATTCGCCCCTTCAAGGGCAATCACTGCCCCGCCGCCAAAGGTTTTGCCCACGTCCCGCCCTTCGATGACGGTCTTGGCTTGTGCGCTCGCTGTCGAATTTTCCACTGGCTTTGCCATGATGATTTCCCTGTTACTTCCAATCCCGTTGGCCGTTTCTTTCGGCCGCTCTTATCCGACAGTATGTGTTGTTCGCGCGCACAAAGTTGCAAACATGCAAAGCATCAGGTCACTTTCTGGCAACCACGTTTGCACTACATCTGTGCAGACCAAACGTTGTGATCTGGCATTCAAATCCGTCATAAAGTGGCCTCTTTTTGCAGGCTAATAGTACCGCCACCTGCCGCCGAAGCAACGATCGCCTCTAGAATAGCGATGTTTCCAACCAATTGTTCGGCGGTAAATGTATAGTTCGCACGCCCTTTGGCTGCTTGGGCAAACAAATCCAAATTAGCGCGTACAGAATCTGTCCAGTCATAAGTGATAACGCGCGCGGGTTGGCCTGTGACTTGTATGGTTAGGGTTGACGGGCCGGGCGTGTCTGGATGGGTTTCATTGCGATATTCAACCCATGCTTTGGTTCCAAAGACGGTAAATCGCAGGTAAAGCGGCGTATAAAGTACGGCGTTCAAATAGGCGGTTGGCCCCGAATGAAAGCGGATCAGCGCAGAGACGACATCGCCGTTGTCCCCAGGAAGAACCCGTTTTGCCGTCATCGCTTGCACCTCGGACGCAGGGCCAAATAGGTTCACAAAGGCGTCCGACAGATGAATCCCCATCGCTGTATAGCCGGCGGCAGGGCTTTCGGTGGCGCTGCGTCGCCAGTCTGTGACGGGAACGTTAATCAACTTGTCATGGCTGAAGTTGCCTTCGGCATGCATGATTTCGCCCAACTCGCCGGCGCGAACCATACGTTCAACCTCAAGCATGGCCAGTTCAAATCGCCGCTCATGGCCCATGCCAAGAATGACGCCTTTTTCTTTGCAAAGCTGCACAGATTGGCGCGCTTCAACGACATTAAGGGCAAGAGGTTTTTCACAAAACACATGCTTTCCAGCCTGCGCCGCTTGGGCAATTTGCCGCGTGTGCAGGCTGTTCGGTGTGGTCAAGATAACCGCATCGATTTTAGGATCAGCTAAGACTTCTGCATAATCGGCGGTCACTGGCACGCCATATTTCGCTGTGTATTCGCCCTGATTTTCGGGATACAAATCTACCGCCCGTGCGATCCGCATTTCGGTTGAAACTTGCATGCGTTCTGTAATGGTTTTGCCCCACCAACCAAGGCCGATAATTGCTGCATTTAGCATTTTTAGGTCACTCCCTTATTCTGCCGCTGCGCCATAAGCCACATTGCGGCCGCCATAACGACGGACACGCACATTGGCCTGTTCGGCATGGCCGACAAACCCCTCAAGCATACAAAGACGCGAACAAACCTCACCCACCCGCGCGCTGGCCTCATCGGTCGTGACGCGCTGATAGGTGCAGGTTTTTAGGAACTTGCCCACCCAAAGCCCGCCCGTATAACGCGCGGCGCCACGGGTCGGCAAAGTATGGTTGGTTCCAATCACCTTGTCGCCAAAGGCAACATTGGTGCGTGCGCCCAAGAACAAGGCACCGTAATTGGTCATATGTTCCAAGAAATAATCTGGGTCGCGGGTCATCACTTGGACATGTTCAGAGGCTATGCGGTCCGCCTCGGCGACCATTTCATCAATAGTGTCGCAAACAATCACTTCGCCGAAATCCGCCCAAGATTGCGCCGCGATGCCCGCTGTTGGCAAAATCTTCAAAAGCCTGTCCACCTCGGCAATGGTCGCGCGGGCCAAAGGTTCACTGTTTGTCAGCAAGACACACGGACTGGTCGGCCCATGTTCGGCCTGCCCCAAAAGATCGGTCGCGCATATTTCCGCTTCCGCGCTATCGTCGGCAATAATCATAGTTTCCGTCGGCCCTGCAAACAAATCTATCCCGACCCGGCCATAAAGCTGTCGTTTGGCCTCTGCGACATAGGCGTTGCCAGGGCCGACCAGCATATCCACGGGTGCGATGGTTTCTGTGCCCAATGCCATTGCACCAACAGCCTGCATCCCGCCCAAAACATAAATCTCATCTGCGCCCGCCAGATGCATGGCAGCGACGATGGCGGGATGAGGCGCACCCATAAAGGGGGGGGCCGAGGCAATCACCCGCGCCACCCCCGCCACTTTTGCCGTCACCACAGACATATGCGCCGATGCGACCATAGGGTATTTCCCACCAGGCACATAGCAACCCACCGAATTCACAGGGATATTGCGGTGCCCCAAGATAACACCCGGCATCGTTTCTACCTCAAGATCATGGATAGTGGCACGTTGATGGCGGGCAAAGTTACGCACCTGCTCTTGGGCAAAGCCGATATCTTCTAGATCGCGCTGCGACACCTTGGACAAGGCGGCCTCAATCTCTGACAGCGACAGTCGAAAATTGGCTGGCTCCCATCCATCAAACTGCTTGGACAAAGCCCGCACAGCCCCATCACCGCCCGCACCAATTTTGGCCAAAGTCTCTTCAACTGTGCGGCGCACGGCCAAATCCGTCTCGGCGCGCGTATCTGCGCGCAGGGCAGTCTTTAAATGTCGTATCATCGCGTTATTCCCTTTTATCGTGCAGTCCAGCCGCCGTCGATCCGAAGGCTGTCACCCGTAATCATCCGCGCCCCATCCGAGGCCAAAAACACAACCGCCGCCGCAACATCTTGGGGCGTTGCCAATTGACGCAGCGGTATCATATCCAACACGCTGTCGCGAAAGACAGGATCGGACATCATCGGTTCGGTCATCGGCGTTAAAACAAAGGTTGGCGCAACCGCCACCACCCTGATCCCGATAGGGGCCAGTTCCACCGCCATCGCTTTGGTCAGCCCTTCAATCGCGTGTTTGGACATGCAATACACTGTGCGCTTTGGGGCACCAACATGCCCCATTTGTGAGGACATGTTGATAATGACCCCACGCCCTGCCCGTGTCATTGCGCGCGCGCCTGCTTGGGCAATCTGATACGCTGCGCGAATGTTCAACCCAATTAGATGGTCTAGCGTATCCGGATCAACATCGACCATCATCATGGGTCGGTTGCCGCCCGCGTTATTGACCAAAATATCCAGATCCGTCATCGAGGCGATGGCTGTATGCAAAACTGTATCTAAGACATCGCCCACCATTGGAGTGATATTTTCGGCTTCAGAAGCAAGGCTTTGCAGATCGGCAAGCGTGCGGGCAACGGCTGTGACCCGCGCACCTTGGGCAGCCAAGCCAAGCGCAATCGCCCGCCCAATACCGCGCCCAGCGCCTGTGACTACCGCATGTTTTCCAGCCAAAGATCCTGTCATTGCTTGCCACAATCCCCCGTCAATCCCGCATGGGCGATCCCCTGCATCGCGCAGTCTTCGTCCATATCGCCAGTGTCGCCGCTGACCCCCACCGCGCCGATGATCCGCCCACCCGCGCCGCGCAACAATACACCGCCTGGATTGGGCACCACGCGCCCACCCGAGGCCGCCGCAAGCGCCGTAAAGAAGTTCGGATTGTCTGCGGCACGCGCAAACAAGGTGCGGCTTGGCAGCCCCATTCCCAATGCGCCCCATGCTTTGCCAAAGGCGATCTCGACGCGCAAAATCCCGCTGTCATCGGCGCGTTTGACCACAACGATATGCCCACCCGCATCCAGAACTACAACAGTCAACGGTTGGGCGCCTTTGCTGCGCCCTGCGGCCAAAGTGCCGTCTGCAATCCGTTCAGCCTCGGTCAATGTTACCGTCATGCTGCGTCCTCTGCAGTCATTTGCTGCAACACCGCAAACAGTGCTGCCGTATCTTCTTTGTCGCGCCCTTGGGTCAAGGCTGCGGCATAAATTGGCAAACTGGCGGCCATCAACGGCACGGGGATGCCCAATTCGCGGGAGTGTTCCATTATCAACGCCAGATCTTTTTGATAAACATCCATTTTCATTGTGGCGGGCGTGTATTGACCCGCAATCATCATCGGGCCACGCACCTCAAACATACGCGAATTGCCCGCGCCCGAACGAATCGCTTCAAAGACCATATCCAAATCAAGTCCAGATTTTTGCGCCATCAAAAGCGCCTCGGCAGCAGCAAGATTGTGGATCGTCACCAAAAGGTTAGCGACAAATTTCAGCTTCATCCCCGCACCAAAGGGCCCAACGTGGCGAATGTCGCGTGCAAGGGTGGCGAAGACGGGGTTTAACCGCTTTATATCTGCCTGCGGGCCACTGGCAAATACTACAAGATCGCCCTTCTGAGCTTGCGCTCCCGTTCCAGATACGGGGCAATCTAGCAATACCGCACCACGTGTCGCACACTGCACGCGCGCAGCCTCTTTGGCCGATAAAGCAAGCGTGCTCATTTCTGCCAAGACATGGCTTGCGTGCAGATGGGGCAGTATTTCGCTGACCAACGTCTCCAAGACATTGGCAGACGGCAAAGCCAGCAAAATCACTTCGGTGCCCCGCGCCACGTCGATTGGGGATGCGCAGGCAGTGCCACCAATTGCTTTCAGCGCTGCGCGGGCATCTTCTAGTGGATCATAGCCCCAAACCTCAGCACCAGCACGGCGTAAGTTGGCGGCATAGGCCATGCCCATGATACCAAGACCCAACACGCCAACGCGTGGCAAGCTTATGTCGTTGTCCATTACCAATTGCCCAAAGCAGTGTTGAAAGCGGCTGGATCTTCCATATTGGGAATATGCGCCAAACCATTCAAAGTAATCAGTTCTGCGTTGGGCGTCGCCGCGGCCATAGCTGCCATCGCCTCTTTTGGCGCGCCCATATCCTCGGCCCCGACAAGATACTGAACGGGCGGGCGCATCTTTCCCAAATGGCGCAGATAATCCAACCCCATAAGGGCCCCCGCGCAACCGATATAGCCTTGTGGGGAGGTGGCGCGGATCATTGCCGCAGCCTTTTGCTTGACATCGTCGGCACATTTTTCAGTAAACCAGCGCGCCAAAGTGCCGTCCACCAAGGCGGCAGTGCCATGTTGTTGCACCACAGCAATTCTATCGATCCAGCCTTGGACAAAGGGCGGCGGCGCATCAGCGCGCGCATCGCACACCAACATGCGCCCAATGCGGTCAGAATGCGCAAGCCCAAGACCCAGCGCGGTCATTCCCCCAAGCGAAAGTCCGATCACATCAGCTTTTTCCGCACCGACGTGATCCATCACCGCGACCATATCGGCAACCAACAAATCAAAATCATAGGCCCCATCAGTGGCTGTGCTTTGCCCGTGGCCGCGTGCGTCATAGCGTAGAACGCAGTAAGACTGAGTCAAAAAGGCGATCTGGTCGTCCCACATCGTCAGATCAGCGGCCAAAGAATTGGACAGGATAATCCAAGGCTTACCTGCATCCCCATCAACCTGCGCAAAAAGGGTCGCCCCCGGCACCGATACCCTCATCATTGGGCGGCCTCGGCGACGGCCGAATTTATCAAAGGCTGCACCTTTTCTGCGAGCAGGATTTTTGATTGCCGCGCCAATTCGACATCGGCCCAATCATGACCGGCATAAAGCAGGGTACCAAAAGGCCCGACTTGATCACGAAATGCCAAAAGTTCGTCTGCCACCTTGTCAGGCGTGCCCCAGATGACCAAGCGGTCCAATACATATTCCAGCGTCACATCATCATCGGACATATTCGGATCATCTTTGAACAGGTTCGCCCGACCGTTCTTTTTCAATTTAGTCAGCAGTGACTTATAATAATGCACATAGGGCGAGCCCGCGCCCAGCGCATATTCACGCGCAGTGGCCATGTCTTTGGCCACAAAGATACTTTTGGCTACGCGCCAATTGCCGAAATCAACTTCACGCCCGCCTTCGACACAGCCCGCAGCATAGCTGTCGCGGTGTGTCGCGACCCATTTTGGCATCAAGAAATTCGCAGAAATCGGGTCCCACCCCCGCGCGGCGGCGGCTGTAACACCTTTGGAAAAGGGTGCCACGGCCGTTACGACAATGGGCGGGTGCGGACGCTGCAGGGGCTTGCCAATTTTGCCTTGTCCAATCTCATCCACCAATGTCCGCTGGGTTGAGATTTGCCAATGATTACCCGTCAGGTTATACGGGGCTTCTTTTGTCCAAAGCGCCAAGACCATATCAATGGCCTCAAGGAACATTGCGTTACGGTCTTTGTCCAGATTGCCAAATATTTCGGCGTCCGACAGCAGGCCCCCTGGGCTGATCCCAAAGATGAATTTCCCGTCAAGCAGATGATCTAGCATCGCCATTTGACCTGCCACATGGGCGGGATGGCTGTTGGGCAAGTTAATCGTGCCCGTGCCCAAACGCATGTTCTTCACACGTCCCGCCAGTGTGGCGATAAACATCGCACAAGAGGTGATGTTTTCGGCCAAATCGGTGACATGCTCGCCAACGTAACCTTCGGTAAAAACTAGCTCATCGGCCAGCAGAAACGCTGCCTGATCCTCGCGCAAACATTGGCGCCAGTCTTTGGTCAGCGGGTGGATGGGCATAGTGAAAAAACCAAGCTGCATCAACAGTCTCCGATAATGTGGATGACAGACGCTAGCTTGGCCGATACTTAATAGGAAACGATAATAAATGATGATACATATCAGGTTTGATGATTGCTTGCCGTGGGGTTCAGCAATGCCGACCATTCCGCGTTCGAGCGGGCATATTCTTCCTCAAGATAACGCAAGAACTGGGCCGCTGCCCTGCTCATTGCCTTGCGAGCGGGTTCAACTAGGACAAAGCTGACGGTCAGTTCTGGCCCCGTCAGCGGATGCAACCAGCGATCACGCCCGTTTATGTCTTTGCGCACAATTGTTGCCGGCAAGACGGTCGCGTAATCAGAATCGGCCACCAGTTCTAACGTTGCAAACATCGCGTCCATATCGATGATCTTATCCACGGCAAGCCCGTTGGCGGCGATGAATTCATCCAGCCGATCGCGGCGCGCATTGCCTTTTGCTGGAAGAACCAAACGCAGCGGCACCATATCCGCCAGTCGCACTGGCGTCAGATGCGCGATGTTGCCGTTTGGGCGGCGCACCAGAAACTCGCGGTCAGTTCCTAGTTTTCGGCTGCGCATCCCGCGCTTTCCGCCATCTTGCGGCACCACAACGAAATCAACCTCACCCTCTGCAAGTCGGTCCATCAGGGCGGCGGAATAGGCCTCTACCACTGTAACATCGACGTTAGGGTAATCGGTGATAAAGCGGCTCATTGCGGGAACCAACACACCGCGCGTAAAGGTTGGCATTAAGCCTATGCGCACAGGCCCGCTGATCGTACCTGCCAGATTGCGCAATTCGGCCTTCGCACCTTCAAGGCGCGACAGAATATCAACGGCCGAATCGTACAACCGCTCGCCAGCATAGGTCGGCGTCACCCCACGGGCCGAGCGTTCAAATAGCGGCGTGCCCAGCGTTTCCTCCAAAGATTTGATCTGCATCGAAAGTCCAGACTGCGTTGCGTTCAGGCGCATTGCAGCCCGATTGAACGATCCTTCTTCGCAGATCCCTACGAATGTCGACAATTGACGAAAGTTCATGGCCATCACCCTTTCTGATATCTGTAGCCAGATATTATTGTTTCCCTTGATGGTTTGCCTAGCCCTATTCTAGCACAGCGCCCCTAGTCAAAAGAGGATCGGCATGACCGCTTCAAACCCGTTGCCCACCGAAACCTATACTGCCGAACCCCCAGTTATTGATCCCGCTGCCTATCGCGCCGTCATGGGCGGCTTTGCGACGGGGGTGACAGTTATCACCTTGGGCAGTACAAATGGCTTTCGCCTTGGGGTAACGGCCAGTTCATTCAATACCGTTTCGCTTGATCCGCCACTTATTCTGTGGAGCCTTGCGTTGAAAGCGCCCAGTTTGGCCGCGTTTCGAAGCCACGATTTGTTTGCCGTAAGTGTATTGGCCAATCATCAAAAAGACATAGCCTTGCAATTTGCCCGTCCTGCCGAAGACAAGTTTGCAGGAATAGACATGATTGAGGGGGCCAATGGTCTGCCCCTTATCAAAGGTGCCCTCGCCCATATCGAATGTCGCACAGTCGCCCGATATGCGGGCGGCGATCACGAAATCATGCTGGGCCAAGTCGTGTCGCTGCGCCGTGATGATTACGCGCCGTTGGTGTTTCAAGGCGGTAAGTTTCACGGACTGGCAGAGGTTTAATCCAACGGCAGCGCCAGATTCGCGCTGCGCTTATCCTCTACAGTGGTAAAGCTTAGTAGGGTTTCGCCAATGTTTTCTAAATCATGTGTCATGTAGTCGCCGGTGCCAAACTGCATATGTTTGGTGTCGCCAATGGCATAAGACATCTCGGTCACGCGCCCATCGGGGCTGCGCGAACGCGCCTGACCCTGCGATGTTGCCACCCAAAAATAATTCAACACATGCGTGTGAAATTCCAGTCTTTGTCCCCGCGGAATATCAATCAGCCATATGCGATAATCTTCCGTCTCGCTGACCAGACGCGATCCAACCCGTCCGTTCTGCCTTGCGCCCGCCAGTTCCGCAATCAGTTCAGGCGACCAATACGTGGGATCAAAATTGTCCATGAGTGCGGCACTCCATTGTATAATAGCGTTCTTATTTATAGTATGATAAATAAAGACAATCAAGGAGTTGAAAATGGCGCGGCGCGCAATCATCTGCGGAGGCTCAATAGGCGGATTGTTTTGCGCAGCCTTTTTGCGGCAAGCAGGGTGGCAAACTATTGTTCTAGAGCGGTCACGCAACGAATTGTCAGGCCGTGGGGCGGGTATCGTGACCCATGATCTTTTGGTGAACTTGATTGCCAAAACTGGCGCATCCATCAGCGATTTGGGGGTGCAAGTCCAAGACCGCATCGCCTTTGATCTAGAGGGCGACCGCGTTGCAACGTTGCCCTTGCCGCAAATCGTCACCTCTTGGGACCGTGTCCATTCGTTGTTGCGCGCGCTGGTTCCAGCAGGAGATTACCTATTAGATAAGGCCGTTGCGCGTTATATAGACGACCGCGCAGACGGTGTGACATTGGTTTGCGAAGACGGCAGCCAGCACCACGGGGATCTGCTGATTGGCGCAGATGGATTTCGATCTGCTTTGCGCGGGCAAATGCTGCCAGATGTCCAACCGCAGTATTCGGGCTATGTGGTTTGGCGTTGTCTTGCGCACGAGGCGGATTTGCCAGACGATTTGCGCGATCAAGTCTTTGACAGTTTTGGATTCTTTTTGCCCCAAGGCACGCAAATTTTGGGCTATCCCATTGCGGGGCCCTTGAATGATCTGCGTTTTGGACATCGGCGCTATAATTTTGTCTGGTATGCCCCTGTGGATGGGGCAGAACTGGCTGACATGTTAACGGATGCAACAGGGTATCAGCATTCCATTACCATCCCGCCGCCTTTGGTGCGCGATGATGTGCTGGAACGGATGCAGCAATTTGCGCGCAGTCATCTGGCCAAGCCATTTTTGGATATTCTTGCGCGATCAGAGCGGCCATTTTTTACACCGATCTATGACCACCTTTCCCCAGTATTCGCGCGCGGACAGGTCGCGCTGGCCGGAGATGCCGCTTGTGTGGCGCGCCCGCATGTCGGCATGGGTGTAACCAAGGCCGCCTCAGATGCCGAGGCATTGGCGCGTCATTTGTCAAACACCGCAATTCCATTGGCCTTACAATCGTATAACAAAGAGCGTCAAACAGCATCAGCCTTGGCATTTGATACTGGGCGCCGTCTTGGCAGTTATATCTTCGCCGCACCTGCCTTTGGCCAAAACCTCGATGGCCGTAACAATCCAAATTTGGCGCGTATCATGGCCGAGACGGCGGTTGTTCCCGCCGTCTCGGACTAAGCGCTATTTTATGGCCTGAGGATTGATGGGCGAGCCACATCCGCCAGGAAGGTTCATAGGTGGAGCGCAAAAGAAGAACTCATAAACCCCATCGGCCGCGCAATCCTCGGCCAATTCTTTGACATAAAAGATCTCGCCCATCGTGATGCCAATCGCCGGGATCACCACCCAATGCCATGGCTGATTGGCTTCGTCTGTTTCATTCGGGCGCACTTCGCAGCCCCAAGTGTCGGCACAAATCGCAGCAATATCATGTTTCTTGATCCAGTATGCCGTCTCGAAGGCCAAACCCGGTGCATCACCCCCCGCGTAGCCAGACCAATCCCCACTGGCCAGACACCGTTCCTGATGCCCCGTACGCACGATGACAAAATCGCCGCGCCCGACTGTCACACCTTGGGCGGCGGCTGTGGCATCCAGATCGGCATTGGTCACGGGGTAGCCATCTGGTAAGGACTCAAGTCCCTTCCAGCGGGCAACATCCAACAAAACACCGCGCCCAACCATCTTGTCACGCGTATGTTCTATGCCGTTTTTCTTGGCCCCTTTGACATCCACCAACGTGGCTGGATAACCGTTCCACATTTTGTCGTCCAAAAAGATATGCGCCAGCGCATCCCATTGGGTCGAACATTGCATCGGTAAATTGACCGCATCATCGGCATAGCGCAAATAGGCTTTGCCATCGCCATCTTGAACGCCCGCGACCGCATCCGTGCCTGTTGCAAGCATTTGGTGGATAGGATTCCACCGCCCGCCGAACAACCCCGATTGAATCTTTTCGTCCAAGGGCAAACCCAAAGCAAAGGTCTTGCCCCGTTTGATCAGTTGCGCCGCCGCCGCAACATCGGCAGGCGTCACCAGATTAAGCGTGCCGATTTGGTCCTCTGGCCCCCAACGGCCCCAATTCGACAGTTCTTGCGCCGCTTCGTAGATTTTGGCGCGATTGACTTTCATTGCCATTTTCCTTGCTCCCGCTATTGTTAGGTGGTTGCTGCTTATCTATTTATCAAATGATAAAGAAATTTCGAAAGGTCCGCAACGTCTCAGATGTGAAGTACAGAATAAAGGTAAAGCCACGTGACCCATCCAACTTTGTCCGCCGTTTCTGCCAAGCCAAGCACCAAGCGCCGCGCGCCCGAGGTCCGCAAACAAGAGGTGCTGACCGAAGCCATTTTATACTTTGCCGACGAAGGATTTGACGGCGGCACGCGTGGTTTGGCAAAGCGTATCGGCATTACCCAACCGCTGTTTTACCGATATTTCCCGTCGAAAGACGATCTGGTGAACGAGGTTTACCGCGCTGTCTATTTGGACAGGTGGCAAGACAGTTGGGAGGTCAATTTGCGCGACGATCGCCAACCTCTGAAAGCCCGCTTGCTGCAGTTTTATAGCAGTTATACCAGCGTCGTGTTTGAGAGGAACTGGCTGCGCATTTATTTCTTTGCAGGACTTAAGGGCTTGGATATCAACGCGCGTTATCTGCAGCGCGTGGAATCGGCGCTTTTGATCCCAATCTGGGCGCAAACTCGCGCCGCCTTTGGCAAAAGCCCGTCAGGCGTGAACCCGACAGAGCACAAAGCCAACGACCTTGTATGGCAAATGCATGGGGCCGTATTTTATCACGGCATCCGACAGCAGATTTATGGCGATACAAGCGTCAACATCGCCGCCACCATTCAATTGGCAGTCAAAACCTATTTGGTGGCCGCAAAAGCCGCACTTTTGTCTGACGATCACACTTAGGGGATCAGCACTATTGACCCTGTGGTCTGACGACCCGCCATTGCAACATGGGCTGCGGCCGCTTCGACTAAAGGCAAAGTCAGATCAACCCTAACCTTGATACTGCCTTGTCGGATCATTTGAAACAAATCAGATGCCGCTTGTTCCAACCAAAGGCGGTTTGCCGCATGATGAAACAGTGAAGGCCGTGTAAGCCGCAGCGACGCCCGCGCCAGATCACCGACACGCAATTGATCGGGTGCACCCGCCGACTGCCCAAAACTAACCAACGTGCCAAAGGTCGCCAAACAATTCAGCGACCCCATAACGGTGGTCACCCCCACGCTGTCATACACAGCGCTAACTCCATGTCCTTTGGTCAACGCTTTGACGAAAGGCACGAAATCTTCTGCTTGGTAGTCACAAACTTCCCAAAACCCATGCGCGCGCGCCAGTGCGACTTTGGCCGCTCCACCTGCGGTGCCAATGGCGTTTACACCTTTTGCGGCCAGCCATTGGCCTGCCAGCATCCCTACGCCTCCCGCGGCCGCGTGAAACAGCACCGTTTCGCCCGCTTGGACGCGATAGGAATCATGTATCAGGTAATGCGCGGTCAGACCCTTAAGCATGACGGCGGCTGCGATCTCAAAGGGAATGTCATCGGGCAGGGCCACAACATGCGACGCGGGCACCGCGCGATGTGTGGCATAAGAGCCGTTGGGCAAAGTGTAGGCAACGCGCTGACCTATCTGAAAACCGCTGACGCCTTCGCCCAAGGCTTCGATAATTCCTGCGCCTTCGCTGCCCAGAATTAGATCCTTTTCGACGGGCCAAGGGTAGACACCTTGGCGAAAATAAATGTCGATGAAATTGACCCCAATCGCCGCATGGCGGATCACCACCTGCCCAGACGCGGGGTGAGGGGTTGGGCGATCAACACGCGTTAGCACACTGGTGTCACCCGGTTGACTGGCAATAATGGCATACGACATCAGTGGCTTTCCTTTTCTATATGAATTTCAAACAGATGTTTAACACAGTCCTTGGGGCCTACGCAGTGCAGGGCCGCCCTTCGCACCTGCGCAAAAGCCGCTAACGCCCTGCGCAGTATCTTAGTCGCTTGGCGCAAATCGCGGAACGCGCGGGCGAGCGTTAGGCGCGTAGCGATTTGCCATTTTGCTTTTTGTCATAACCATCTTCGTAAATTTAATCCGACAAACTGGTGGCTGTTCAAGCGCTGCGTCATGCTGTCAGGCCAACGGGGCGCACGATCGTCTCTAGAAAAGTTCGTCAGGCAACACCCCAAATGCCTATCAAGTTCCCCAACAACCTCCACGAAGCAAACTGCATTTACAAGGCAGGCGGCGGGATCCCGTGCGGCGCGCCTAGAGCAGCCAATCGTCCCATTAGCGGCGCAGGCATTTCAATCCCTTCAAGATTGCGCAAGCGGCGCATCGCCAGTGCGCGCTCGCCAGGAAGGCGAATGCCGTCGAAACCTGTGCGCGGCGTCGATCCGGTCATATCGCGGCGCACCGCCTCGACCTGCGCGCGAAACAAGGCCGGATCGCCAAACACGCCAGGGTCAAGCGCAATTACAACCTGTCCAGTATTGGTGGCACTTTCGTCATCAGCGTTGAAGTCGATGACATCTCGGCCAAAGGCCGCCCCGTTCAATGTTCCTGCCAGAAAGCCAAACATCAACGCAAGACCGAAGCCTTTTGGCCCACCTATTGGTAAAAGCGACCCGCCTTCAGCTTTTGCAGGATCCGTTAGCGGGTTGCCATCGCGGTCAATCATCCAGCCCTCGGGCATCAACTCGCCGCGATCTGCGGCCAGCTTGACCTTGCCATAGGCCGCAACCGTCGTGGCCATATCCAGCAAGATAGGGTCCTCTCCGCCGGGAATAGCGATGGCGATGGGGTTGGTGGACAAAAGCAATTCCAACCCGCCCCAAGGCGCCATATGATTGGCATTACCCACGGCGATATAGATGCCAATCAAACCGTCCTCGGCCAAACGCAGCGCATGGACACCAGCCGCACCCGCGTGGTTTGACATCCGCGCCCCGACCCAAGCCACGCCATGCGTCCGTGCCAGTGACCCTGCAACGGTTACAGCGCGGTCCATCACAAGGTGGCCAAAGCCGTTATCACCATCAATCAATGCCGTCGCGCCCGTTTGCGAGATCAAGCGGACGGCAGGGTTTGGGTTGAACCCTCCAGCCCGCAACCGCGCAACATAGCGGGGCAAGCGAAAAATGCCATGACCATCCGCCCCCAATAGATCCGAGGCAACCATCCGATCTGCCACCAGATCTGCATCATCCAACGGCAGACCCTCGGCCGACAGAACGGCCGAGGCAAAGATGCGCAGGCTTTGGACCGAAACCACAGTCATCCGTTGCGGCCAGGCATCAGGCGGGTAGCAGCCCCACCAAGGATCGTCTCGCGATCCTTGGCCGTGATGCGCAACTGGTCGATCACATCAAGCAGATCATATTGCCCCATATCAAAGGGATAATCCGTTCCCAGCATCACCCGATCAGCCCCGACAAGATCCACTAGGAACTGCAGCGGAGCCACATCATGCAGGATGGTATCGTACAACAACCGATCGATGGATGGCCCCGGCTCACCTTTCAGGCGAACCTTCGCTTCGGGCCGTTCTGCCCAGCCATGAATCCAACGCGCTTGCTGATACGGCGTAAAGCCGCCGCCATGGCTAAGCACGATCTTCAAGCGCGGGAACCTTTCAAGGACGCCCCCGAAAACAATACAGGCCGCCGCGATGGTCGTATCAAGCGGGTTGCCAATGAAGTTCTGCAGGTAATAAACCTTTTGCCGATCAATGCCCGCCACTTTCAGCGGATGAAGCAGCAATACCGCGCCAAGGTCTTCTGCCTTCGCCCAGAATGGGTCCAACTCCTCCCAGTCAAGGTTCTTGCCTTCAATATTGGTGCCCAACATCGCCCCAGCGATGCCGCCACCCTTCATCGCCCGCTCTAGTTCAGCGGCGGCAAGGGCTGGGCTTTGCAGTGGCACTGTCGCCAGCCCAAGGAACTTGTCGGGCTGCGAAGCGCTTCGGGCGGCGATGGCATCGTTCTGAATACGAGACGCCGTCAGTGCCACCTCTGGCGACTTATCATACATCACAGTCTGCGGGCTGACCGCCAGCAACTGCTGGTCGAACCCATAGCGCGCCATGTCCGCCAAGCGCCGTTCAACATCCCAACCACCGCGCGGAAAAGGCCGATAAGCAACACCCGAGACCGACAAAACAGCAGATTCATCGTCGATTGCATCTAAAGACACACCGACATCTGGCAACGCTTTGTTCAGCGCCGCTACTGTTTCCTTTTCCAAGATATGTGCGTGAATATCGAAAGTATGGGGGCGGTGTGACATAAACTTCTCCTTGATATGTTTGGCCTTAACCTCGATCAAACCTTAGCGTCAGGGCAAATCGGTGTTCTGGATGTGTAGATTTCGTAAGCAGATAGACACGTCCATCTTCCCCACGGTATCGACGATGGATGACAAGAGCGGGCGTACCTGGCTCTGCGTCCAAATGCTCGGCGATGTCGGCGCTAAGGCCACCCGAGGCAATCTGGATTTCTGCGTCAAATGCCCGATGACCATGCCAGTCCTCAATCTGCTTCAGCACTGCAAGCGATTGAGGATTGGGCCGCGATAGCACGTCCGCAAATTGCGCAGCGACCCATGCTTCAATAAAGCCGATCGCTTGACCGCTGCGGCGCAGTCGCCTGACCGCGCGCAACTGAACCCATTCTGCGCCGTCTGGGTAATCCATTTCCGAGGCGGGCTCGCCTAAGGCTTGCGCCATCGCAATGGTCAACGTCTCTCGTGTTGTGCCTTCGGGGTATTGCAGCAGCTCCTCAAGCGACGCCAAAGACTGCACAAAGCCGTCGCCCTCTCGATTGGCAATGACGAAGGTTCCCAACCCTCTGCGTGACGCCACAAGACCCCGATCTCGCAGTCTGGTTATGGCGCGGCGAACTGTAAATCTGCTTACCGAAAAGCTGCGGGTCAGGTCATGTTCTGTCGGCAGGCAAGATCCCACTGGCAGCCTGCCAGATAGGATACCTTCTCGCAGAGCGGCTTCGATATTGTGATAGCGGCGGAAGGTTGGATCGTGCTCAGATAATGTCATGAGGAAGCCTTTCTGGATGCCGCCCATTTGCGGCTGGCCAGTTCCAGCGAAAGGATGACAGCCGAATTGTCAAGCCCGCCTGACCCTTCAGCGACCAAGTCCTCCATAAGACCGAAGTAGGTTTCCGCAAACGGCAGCTTTAGGCTGGCACCTTCTGCGGCATTCAAGATAAGTCCAAAATCTTTGGCCGACTGCGCCACCCGTCCCTCAGGCGAGAAATCACCTGCAACCATGCGCGGGCCTTTGGACGCCATCACGGATGATCCCGCAGCCGATTTCTTTGCTAGGGCAAGAAAGGCTTCAGGATCAAGACCCATCGCGCGCGCAAAAAGCAGACCTTCGGCAAGAGCGGCTCGATTTAGACCAAGGATCAGGTTGATGGCAAGCTTAACTCGTGCCGCTTCGCCAAAGGGGCCCAGATGGACGACCTGGTCTGTCAGCGCATGCAATACGGCCTCAAGGCGCGCTACGGCATTGATCTCGCCTGCCACATAAAGCGTAGCCTCGCCCCGACGCAGTTGCGCCGAGGTTCCCGAAATAGGGGCCTCGATCAAGGTGACGCTTGAACTCGCCAAAGCCGGAAGAGACGCGATACCATCGGGATCGCAGGTCGTTAGTATCATAACGTCGGCACGCGCCGCCTTGGGGGCGGCCTTCAGAACTGCGCCCGCCTGCGCAGCATCGAAAACGGCGATCAACACTGTTGACGCAGACCAGACGTCCGCTGGTAGCCCTGCCCGACCACCCATTGCGACCAACGCGCGCGATGCTGCGCCATCTGGGTCAAAGCCCATCACCGTATAACCTGCCGCAATCAAACGTTGTGCCGCAGCAAGACCGATCAAACCCAACCCAAAGATGCCCACATTCGCGCTCATTGGCCTTTGCCCGCAAAGTTATCAAACTCTTGAAACAGCAGACCAAAATCCCGCGCAGGGTCACCAGACGCTTGCGCCAAGGCCAAAAGCCGCGCTGTGATCTGCGTATAGGGTGCAGGAGCGGCAAGGCGCTCGGCCATCCCTTCGGCCAGCGCAAGATCTTTGGCCAAAGTCGCAACGGCCGAACGGGCGCTGGGATATTCCTTTAGCACGTCGCGCGGAAAGCGCACTTCACTGACATAAGACCGCGCATTGCCAGCATTCAGCACCGCAACCGCCAAAGCCGCGTCGATCCCCATCCGCTCGACCATG
The DNA here is from genome assembly GCA_945862435.1 of Pseudorhodobacter antarcticus. GTDB lineage: Bacteria > Pseudomonadota > Alphaproteobacteria > Rhodobacterales > Rhodobacteraceae > Cypionkella > Cypionkella antarctica_C. Next base: position 20,340 of record CAMAXX010000011.1, on the reverse strand, counting down.
CGCAACCCCTCGCAAGTGGCAAGAAAGGTCGCGTGCAAAATCGCGTTATGCACCAGTTTCATCGCCTGTCCATGACCCGCGGGGCCAAGGTGAAACATCCGAGTTGCGAAACACTCCAAAACAGCGCGCGCACCGTCCAGAATATCGGTCTCGCCCCCGATCATCAGCGTAAGCGTTCCATCCTGCGCGCCCTGCGCCCCCCCCGTCATTGCGGCATCCAGATAGCCGACGCCCCCTAACGACAACTCTTTTGCCAACGTCGCGCCATCCTTTGGATCGGATGTCGTCAGGTCTATTACGATGCTGCCACGGGGCAGGGTCACATCCGAAAGCGCGATGCGAATATCGTGGGTTGTGGGGACGGCAAACAGCAAAATCCCCGCCCGTTCGACCATCTGTGCGACAGGTAAAACTGGCGCGGGGGCAGCCGCAATTGGCTGCGAATCCCAGACCGCAGCAAGCCGTCCGACCCCAGCCAAACGGGCAGCGATCCCCGCTCCCATCCGCCCCATTCCAATCACACCCGCCATTTCAGAAATTGACATTTTATTTTATTATCAATAAGTTAGTGGAAATTTTAGGAAGGAGATTCGAATGGATTTTATTGTTCGCGCCGCTGGCTATCAGGGAGAAGCTTCGGTTCACACACGGGCGCTGCGGCATTTTGCAAACACTTTGGAAGCGCAGGGTATTTCCAGTGTCGTCACGCCCGACATCACGCAACTGGGCCGTAAAGCCACTGACCTTTTCCAAATGACACAAAGCGGTGAGAACACCGTCATGCATTTCGCGGCCAGTTATCTTGCCCAGCGCGTCCCCTCGCTTGAGGTGTTCGATCTTCCGTTCCGTTACAAGGGCCGCGGCGGATTGCTGGCCGCGCTGGATGGCCCGCTTGGAGACCGCCTGAAGGCAGAGGTTGCCGAAAAGACTGGCTTTACCATCCTCGGCTTCTGGGACAATGGCGCGCGCCACTTGACGAACCGCTTGCGTCCCGTGCACAGGCCCGCCGATTGCGATGGCTTGTCGATCCGCACGATGGACAGCGCCCTGCATCAGGCGACTTTTGCCGCCTTGGGCATGATTCCGCGCTACATTGACGTAAAGGACTACCCCGCAGCCGTTCGCGACAGAACAGTTGACGCTCAGGAAAACCCCTATACCAACACGCTGAACTTCGGCATTCCTGCGCATCACCCGTATATGACCCCGACGGGCCATTTTCAGGGTATCTCGCTGTTTCTTGCCAACCGCGCGGTGCTGGACGGACTGCCCAGCGCCGATCGCGCAATCTTCTACGACGCGGCAGAGGGCGCGACCGCTGCCCAACGCGCCTTTGCCGTTGAAGAGGACGGCAGCGCTTTTGCAAACATCCTTTCCCAAGGCACCAAAGTTACCCATGATTGGGACCGTGAGGCCTTTTGGGCGGCGACGGCAACTGTTCGTCAACAGGCCGAGGCGCGGATTGATCCCGCGATCCTCGGCCTGCTTCCTGAACATTGACCGCATCAACGCTGTGCGGCCTGCAGTTCGGCCAGTTCGGCAAGCGCCGAGTTGGACAGCGGCAGGCCGACAGGTTCGTGCCGCTCGGCCGAAAGGTCTGCGGCAGAATAGGCTTCCATCACCATCCGTGCATGCATTGGGTCTACCATAGGCGGCTTGTCCCGCAGGCAGCATTCCAGAAAATGTATCGTCTCGGGGCCCATCTGACCAGCGAAGACATGGTCCACATGTTCGCCAGGCATCGTGGACATCGCGAACTGCTGACCCCCTTCAACGGTGTTCAGCCAATGGTCCCGCGCCGTATCATCCAGCATAAGACATCCATCGACCCCGGTTATTTCGATCCAGGTCTGGCAGTAGTTGGGATAAGAGGGCGGCAGGTTCCAGCCCCCCCCCAATGTGACGACCACGCCATTGTCCATCGTAACGATGGACCACATGCAGTCATAAGACCCGTTCAGCGGCTGCATATAGCCGTATGCACCCTGCGAATAGATCCGCACTGGTTTTGCGGGGGCCAGCAGCCAAAATACGAAATCAAGATCATGGGTCGATTCCATTGCTGCGGGCGACAGTTTCACACGGCCCGCGATTTTCTTGCCGAGTGAGCGCGATAGATGGCGGCTTACCATGACACTGACCACCTGACCCAAAGTGCCGTCGGCAATTTTCTTCTTGGCATAGGCTATCTTTGGGTTGAACCGCTGCGAATAGCCGATGGTAAACTTGACGTTGTTCTGCCGTGCGATGTTAATCAGGTCGTCCGCCTCTGCCAGCTCCAAGGCAATCGGCTTTTCCAGAAGAACATGCTTGCCCGCCCGCAGACAGTCACGCGCGATCGGGTAATGCGTCGTCTCTGGGGTGGTCGAGATATAAACCACCTCGATCGCAGGGTTATTCACAATATCTTGGTAATCTAGCGTCGCCGTCGCCGCCCCGGTCATTTCCTTGACCTCAGCCAGCCGTTCGGGCCGAATCTCGCAGACATGCAGCCTATCCACCAAGGATGATTGGGACAGCGTGAGTGCGCGAATTCCACCACACCAACCTGTTCCGATAACTGCGACTTCGACCTTTTTCATTTCATTCCTCATTGCTTCAGACTACTAGATTATCATTTTCGGCCGAACGCGCCGCAATACGTCGGTTCATTTGCACGCGTTTCATCACCCCCCAGACCAGAACGCCCAAGGCAACAAGAAGTATGATTGCCGTGATCGGACGGGACAAGAAGTTTACAAAACTATTCTCGTTCATGTTCAACCCAATGCGGAGGCTTCGCTCGAATTCTTTGCCGATAAAAACACCAAGCGCAGCAGCGGCAGGCGAATAGCCATAGCGCAGCATGAAATACCCCACCCCGCCCGCTCCGATAGCAACGAAGACGTCAAACACCTTGGTATTTGTCGAATAGATACCCACCAGTGTCATAGCGATGGCCAGCACGATCACGACCTGCCGGTTCAGACGCACTGCCTTTAGCATCAGCGATGCCATGCCCCACCCCGTCAGCAAAAGAAAGATCGTCGAGGCCAACAGCCCAGCGATTGCCGCGAACAAAAGTTCGGGCGTGTTTTTCACCATCAACGGCCCCGGCACAAACCCCTGAACCGATAGCGCCGCAAGCAACAGCACCATAGAGCCCGACACAGGGATGCCAAGGCCAAGTGTCGGGATCAATTCGCCAGAGTTTGACGCGTTCTGAGCCGCCTCATTGGCGCCGATCCCTTCGATCGACCCCTTGCCGAACTTTTCCGGCTCTTTCGAAAGCATCTGTGCTGTCTGATACGAGATCATCGCCGCTGGCGTTGCACCTGCGCCAGGTATGGCACCCACGAAAGTCCCGACGATTGTACCCGTCACCATCGACGGCACTGCAGGCCCCCACTCTGCCCATTTCGGGAACTTGTTGCCAGAGACTTCTCCGGACTTGTCCTGCCACTGAAAAACCTGACGCGATGATCGGAACAGTTCGGACAGCGCTAGAATACCAATAACCAACGCCACGTCATCCAGACCCGAGCGGATCTCGCGAACGCCCATGTCCAGCCGTGTGACCATGTTGATCGGGTCTAGTCCGATCAAGCCAACCGATATGCCCAGCGCAGCGGACATAATTCCCTTCACTAAATTGTCGGCGGCAAGGCTGATCAGCGCGATGAAACCAAAACAGTATAGCCCAAAGATCTCGGGGAAACTGAAATGATAGGCCACCGCCATAAGTGGCACGACAAGCAGAACGAACAACAGGATCGAAACAAACTGCCCGCCCAACGCGGCCGCGAACGACACGCCCAGCGCAAGGCCGCTTTTACCCTCTTTGTGCAGCTTGTGGCCGTCGATCACGGTCAGGATAGCGGCTGGATTTCCAGGTATCCCCATCAGGATGGCAGGGATAGAGTTGCCGTAGCCTACCCCGACGCTGATCGACAAAAGGAAAGCAACGCCGATTATGGGCGGCATGACGAAGGTGAAGGGCAGGACAAGACCATAGGCAAGGGTCGTGCCTATCCCCGGCATCGCACCCGCGACAACACCGAACAATGTGCCGGCCAAGACCGCGACCCAGACAAGCGGATCCCCCAGTAGGGCCATTCCGCCCAGAAGTGGTGTCAGAAAATCCATAATGCGGCCCTAAAGGTTGATCCAGCCAAGCGACCGGAAAAGAGGAGTGAATGGCCCAACAGGGATGCGTACCCCGAGGACCTGCGCGAAAATAAGATACACTATCCCCGTGAACAGCAGCGCGATCGTGATTGTGGACCAAACGTTGCGCCCGCCCATAATCCACAGCGCTGCAACCAAAAATAAAGGCATGGCGATTAGAAATCCCAGCGGATTCCACAGGGCAGCCAGCCCAAAGACCGCAACGATCAGCGCCCAAGCCCGAAGCGCCGATGCAGGAAAGCCCGCTTCATCGTCGCCCCCTTGGCTGGGAACGATATGATCCTTTTTTCCCGACCAGCGGCGCAGATGCCCGATAATCACAGACAGACCACCAAGCGCCAGAATACCGCCACAAACATAGAATGCGGCGCGCGGGCCGATCGGATCCCGCATCATTCCGGTCTTAATCCCGCTTGCGGCAAGGATCATTAAGACCCCCAGCAAAGAAAAGCATGCAGCAACAGCAACGTCTATTCGTCGATCCATGTAGGGCATCCCAAAATTCGGCTTGGCAGGGGGCAGAGGCAGAAAGGGGGCCACGGCAAGCCGCAGCCCCCCTATCATTTCAGATTTGACTTACTGGTCGCCCCAGTAGATCCCCAGTTCTTTGAACATCGTGACCGTCACATCTAGCCCGTACATCGCCAGTTCCTTCGCCTCTGCTGGATCAAGATCAACCAGCTTAAGGGCCGTCACCTTACTGCGCTGTTCGACGAAAGCAGGGCTTTGCGCTGCCTGCGAGAACAGAGTGTAAAGCCAATCGCGCTGTTCCGCGGCGACATCGGGCGAAGTTGCAATTGTGCGGGTCTGGCTGAACGGATCGGCCTTGTCGAACCGCGACTCGGATGGCACCACGGCCTCCCACGGAGTTGGGAAGGCATCGGCGCCCGCGCCCAGCAGCAGTTCAACCTTGCCAGCGTCGTAATGCGGCCCAAGCACATCGGGCGGCGATGCAGTGATGTCACCTTCGCCCGAAGCGACAGCAAGGGCACGCTCGGTCGGGTTGCCACCGATAACGTCCGTCACAGTAATGCCGAGGTTGCCCAGCCAGAACCGCATCGCCGCATCCATACCTCCGCCGGCACCGCCAGTGATGTGGCGCACGGTACCAGGGTTAGCCTTTGCATAAGTTACGAAGTCATCCAGCGTATCGCCCCATGGCGCATCAGACCGCTGGATCAGAAAGAACGGAACGCGTTCGGTCGCTGTGATCGGGTTCAGGTCATCGACGGTCATGCCGGTCATCGTTTGGATATCGATTGCGGCCATGTCCACCATCGCGTCCGGGATCGTTAGCACATAGTTGATATAGCCTTCGGATGCGATTTCGCCCTGATCCTTGATCCAAGCGATACCCTCCCAGGTTCCGAAATTGGTGAAATCTTCACGGTGCTCAACAATGACGGGCTGGGGCGACAGCTTGCTTGCCGCTTCGGCAATCTGGCTGGCATAAACAGAATCGGCAGATCCGGGGCTGTCAATTACCATCAGCACGATCGGCTGCGCGGGAAAGCCATTCGCAAGCGGTGCAAGGGTTTCCTGTGCGAAAGCCATGGTTGCGCCCAGAGTAATCACGCTCGCACTCGCAAAAAGCAACGTTTTGTTCTGGTTCATCGTATCTTCTCCCTGTTTTTGGTCCGCGCAGATCGCCCGTCCCATTTTTCATTCGTTCGCTTGGCAGCTTTAACAAAGTGATGCCCGATTTGTTCGGATCGTTATTTATCACATGAAAATTACATGTCCGTACAATTGTCAACTCTTTTTCAGTAACAGCGCTCTGTACTGGTAGCCCAGCTCCACAAATTTTTACGTAAGCATATGTATTTATTTGATAATTTTAAAGAGACCGCCAAGAAATAGCACCAACAAATGAAGGTGCGGTTCACAGCCGAACAGTTCAGCGCGACGATCAGGGAACAGGAAACAGGTGAAACGACGGCTGATACGTGCCGGCGGCATTGGGTCAGCGAGGGCGCGTTTCACACATAAAAATCGACGTTTGGGGGGATGCCGTCTGCTCCGTCAAGACGGCCGCCCAGTGGGATGGATCGCCGCTGGCGCACACATTCCATGCCACTCGGTCAAAACACCGCCCTGATCTTGAAAGTGCAGAATTGTCGTATCCTTGAAGCCACCCTTATCGCAGAGAAAGTTGCGCTTTGGCTACAATGGGCGCGAAAATGACATAGATCGTAATCGCAGCGGGGTCATTGATTGCAGCGGGTCAGGGTGCCTTGAACCAAACCAGCGCCATCTTTGCCCAGCCTTTCTTTGCCCAGCCTTTGGGAATACTGTGACCGCCCTGATGAAGCGCAAAATCAAGCCTTGCGCACGGCTAGCAATCAGCCCAGCGCTACCACGAGAGCCTGAACAACGTCGCACCCGCCGACGTTTACTTTGGCCGCGATAAAGCCATCCTGCGCGAACGGGAGAGGATCAAAAAGCAGACAATCCATCAACACCGCTTGCAATATCAGAAACAAGCGGCATAATCCAACATGCGATCAAACCCGCGCCTCAAATTCTTAAAACATTCTCATGTCCCATTTTATATGGCGATGGACAGTTTTTTCGAGTGAACCTAAATTTGAATCGGATAAAAATTACATGAGCGATGAATTGGGATATGGTTATGAGCGGATTGCACCATTGCAGTCGATTTACATTGGCTCGGGAGTTAATGGTAAAATTTCAAGTGATGAACGAGAGATGCTAACCGCCGTTATAGCAAATAGCTTCCCATCGTTTACCGTAATTAATGCTTTGGGATACTTTCGTGGGTCTGCAGAAGAGACAATGGTCATCCAGATTGCGACCGACGACACTGAAAAGGTTCGAAAATTGGCTTATCAAATCGTGATTGAGCATAAGCAGATTGGCGTCGGCATTGCAGAAAACCTCGCCGGTGAAGGGCCGATTTATGGCCGGATTGTACCAATCTATGAATAGTATTCTCTGGTTTGGCTGGCACCCATGCTGGTGACAGGTGCGCATTAAAGCTCGCCCTCATCGACTATTTCGGGTTCAGGGAAGGCGTCAGTAACTCGCTCACGACAAAGGCCGTCAAAGTCAGGGTAAAACTTGGATTTAGCTATGAAAAAGTCTAAGGATGGTTCAAGTTCTCCCTCGAAGTTCATTTCGAGCACATCCATTAATGGCCATGCCTGAAGAAAAAAATCTGTCATTTCTTTCAGTGTCATGGGATCATCAGTGGTTGTCTGCCTTGGCCAACTCAGAGTGTCGCCATCATATTCGTCAACTATTCTGTAACTGATTTTTCCATTTTCCATTTTGGCAAATAAGCAAGTTACATCATAGGTAGTTGACGAAATTTCAATCCTAGCCACTTCGACCTCTCCATCATCCATATCGGGTAGATAGTTGCCTCCCATAAACATAGGATGCATCGATCCAAGCGATTTGATTGAGGCCGTTGATATATCCTCACTGTCAAGGAGTGTCTCAAGTTCCCGGATACGGCCTTCGTTTAACAACATACCCAATTTTTCACGAACAACTGCACCTTTAACTTGTTCAATTCGATATTTTAGCAAAGATTGCGGTCCAAAATATGTTTTTGGCTTGTATTCAAGGTTTATGCCGCCCATTTTGGGCTCCAACGGTTCCGATCACGCGTATTACAATAAATGGCCCGAAGTTTGCCAGATATTTGTAAAACGATGCATCGCTCATCGCGTGCTCACGGCAAAACTCGGCCACAAGCACACTGTCTTCAGCTTGCCGCAGGATCGCAAGGATCTGGGGTTCCGTTTATCTCGTCATCTTTATCTGAACCTCCTCATACATCTTGGCAAGGAAACTCTACTTCCGTGGCCGCATATTTTTGGGGGGAATACCAAGCCATTGCATTTTCTGCACCGCGCCCTATCTCCTCTGCACTTGAGCTGACTTTGCGGGCTCAAGAAACCCCGTCAACGCAAATGGCCCTAAAAATAGGTAAAGCCCAAGTGAAAACATTCGTTTATAATATTTGGAACTTTGTGTTCGATCACGAAACAAGTCCCCTAAGACACATCCCTGATGTTGCGACGCGGCATTATGTGTTGCAAGCATTGGCCCTGATGTGGGCCTTGGCGTTTTCCGTGGCCATCGGCAGTTACACCGTGTTTGCGATAAGTGTGTTGGGCCATGCTGTGCTGATCTCGGCGGCAGCAATCACTGTGGCAACCTACTCGACAGCCGCAATTAAACCCCAAATGTTTGCACGTTTTGCATCGCGTCGGAGTGACGGTGAACACGAATAAGGCGTGAGTTGCTGCTTTGAATTCGCACTTTCGAACATCGCAAAGCAGTGGCAAGCACATTAGCCGACAGGCTTTCAACAACGTCGTTAATTGAAGGTGTTTGCCCTAGGGTGCCTTGGCCTTTATGTATCTGGACTGGCCTATGCGGGTTTGAGGTATAGTCATACATTAAACCGATCGTCGAACATGATTGCGTCATCACTGCCGACACCAAAGTGGCAAATCTACCCTGTCCTTTTGAACAAACTTACTCTGCCGTTGACATCGCTGCGTGATGCGAGTTCCCGTTACCCTAAACATCCGGCGAGGCACAAAAATAGGGGCTAAATATGGGAATTGGTTTAGGCGTCGCTTTGGTTTGGGTGCTTTTCGGAGAGGCCATCAGGGCCGATGGACCTCAATGCGGTCAAGGTCTGGTGGAAAAGACTTTGGGGGTGACGCTGCCCGAAATGAACAGCCTTAAGTTTATTGAACCCGCGGCGCCTGTTCAGATCTTTTATCAATGGAACGCGAACAATGGCTATTGTGGTGAAGCGTCTCTGATCTCTGCGGGCCTTGCCAATGGGCAGTATATGTCACAGGCTGATACCAGATTGGCCTGCGGCGCCTTTAAGGGCAAAGCATCCGATGGCACGGGCGCAAGCCTTCTGCAAGGCGGCGGACTTGGGGCGACCGCCGTCAATTACAACGCGCAAATGCTGCTGGAATATGCGGGTGCGGGCGTCAGCGGGGAAAATGATTTCGGACAAGGCGCGCGCTGCGCCGCCAATTCTGGCCTTAAGGCCACAACCTATCCTTTTGAAACGGGCTATAAAACCACCAATACTGTCGTCAGCGGAGTGCAAGATTACCTAAGCTGGATAAAAGCCGAGATGATTGCAGGTCATCACGTCACCATTGGCGTTATATGGAATGGCGGCGATGATGCGCAATACGATCATATCGTTTCCGTCGTAAAGATTGGCACCAATCACGATGTTAATGACCCCAGTTATTACCCCGATGATGTTTTATATTTTGACGATCATGGCCTTTATACGCTGCAATTTGATTATGAGGACGGTTGGGATTTCACCGATAATCCCGCATCGCCCGTCGGCGCGGGTGGCGATGACAAGGGGTGTACGCCATATTTATTCGCCTATACCTTTGATACGATAGCGAAAACCAGAAAAGCCGCCAACAAAACGAACGCGCCCGCCTATTCCTTAATTATCCCGTCATCCGAGGAAATCAGCGTAATAGCTGGCAACAGTGCCCGTGAAGGTGATGGATTGGTGCAAATCAATGGCCCGCACAATTATGCTTTGTCGGTGCACGGGCCTTTGGATACGGCGGATCAGACACAGAAAGTCTCACTGGAAATCGTGTCGTCCCGCAGTTTGCAGAAGGGCGTTTGGACAGAGAATCTTCGTGATGACATCGCGGGCTTTAATTACGAAAGCCCTTACATATCGCCGACGCCCGATGGCTGTGACGATGGCGACTGTTTGACAAACATCCGCCCAGCGCCCATGCAGATAGAGCTGGTCGCCACCGTGCACGGGCTGGTGGTAGGCCGGAACTATAAGGTTGTTGAATATAATTTCCCTTTTCTAGATGGGTCTAAAACTGGCCGTTTTGTTGCCATGCCGGATGATCAAGCGCAGGCAAGCTATGTTACCAGCTTTACCGCAGTAACCACCGAAGTTGCGCTGCCCCCAGTTCAACGGATGTCGAACCAGTTGATCAAGTTCCGTGTGTTTCCAGATTAGGATGGCAGCGGGTGACAGGCCCAAGACTTTTGCCATAGTGATCTACACCGCTGTGCTTATTGCGCGGCAGTGCCTGATTAGAGAATAAAATCCGACGCCGAAAGATTATACAGCCCCGTCAGACGGATCGCCATTTCGACGCCCGTGTCGGCATCATTATCGATCCAGACCATTGTGTAATCGTTGGTCGTGCCTTTGTTGTCAAACTTTTGGTAACGCACTTCGCCTTGGGTCGTGCTGCCAATTGCCGCAGTGCCTTTCCAGATGAATGTGTCGTTTGAACCAGAGGATGCAAAGGCGTCAATGGCGCTTAGGTTTATCTTGTCCTGACCACGGACGAAATCGGTGATCACGTCCGAGGTTTTATCGGTTGTGCCAAACTCTGCCACAGCATTAAAAATGAAAGTGTCGTTGCCCGCACCGCCTGATAGGATGTCTTTGCCCGAACCACCAATCAGCGTGTCGGTGCCCGCACCGCCATTTAGGCTATCATCGCCAGCTAAGCCGCTGAGCGCATTGGCAGCACTGTTGCCTGTCATGACGTTATTCAGCGCGTTACCCGTGCCGTTTTGTGCGCGTCCAGTTAAGGTTAGATTTTCAAGGTTCGAACCCAACGTTGCTGTAACTGATGACAGTATCAGATCGGTTCCTTCATCCGCAATCTCGGTGATCGTGTCGCCATTCGAGACGTAAGTATCATTCCCAGCCCCGCCAGACATCACGTCTTTTCCGAGGCCGCCATCAATGCTGTCATTGCCCGCACCGCCAATAAGTGTATCGCTTCCAGCCCCTGCAACGAGGGTGTCGTTATCAGCGCCGCCATCTAGGCTGTCATTGCCCTCGCCGCCGTCTACGCTGTCGTTGCCCGCGCCGCCGAAAAGTGTATCGTTTCCAACCAACCCAAACACGGTATCATGCCCAGCCAGCCCACTTACGGTGTCTGCGCTAGCAGTGCATGTCAATTCATCATCGCCCGTCGTTGCTGTGGCCTTACCAAAGATGACGTATGACGCGCCAGAATTGGCTCCATTCGGATCGGCGTACAATGCCCCAATGATCAGGTCATCAAACCCATCGCCATTGATATCGCCCGCTGCGGCCACAGAACGGCCAGATTGGTCATGAGTCGCCTCGCCATTAATCTGAAACCCGTTAGTGCCATCCAAAGAGGACAGATTTAACGTGGCGTCAAATCCGCTGCCAGAGCCAAACACCACATATGCCGCGCCAGAATTATCGCCATTCGGGTCGGCCCCTCTTGCGCCAATGATCAGATCATCAAACCCATCGCCATTGATATCGCCTGCGCTGGCAACGGAGATGCCAGACTCGTCGTACGCTGCCTCGCCGTTAATCTGAAACCCGTCTGAACCACTTAGCCACGATAGTTCAAAAACGCTTCCAAAAGTGCTCATGTGCGGGCCCCCAGCCAATCGCCCGCGCAGATCGGCCCATTAGTATGATAGCTTTGGCGGGATGGTTTGCAATCCAATCTTACGCATAGGTTTGGCGGATTTGCCCCTACAGAATAAAATCTCCCGCCGTGAAATTATGCAGGCCCATCACCTTAATCACCCCTTCCGCCGCTTGGTCGGCGTCGGTGTCGATATAGACCAGCGTGTAATCGTTCCGCGTGCCTGCTAGATTGAATTTCTCGCATCGCATTTCGCCTTGTGAAGCGGTGCCAAACGGCCCTTTCCCACGAAAGATAAAGGCTTCATCCGTGGACCGCACGCTGCTGGCATCGATGATGGAAAGGTCAATCTTGTCGCTACCGCGGGCAAAGTCAAAAATCACATCGCAGGTGTCGGCGCTGGTTGTTACGTCCTGCATCTTTTTGAAATAGAAGGTATCGCGGCCTATCCCGCCATAAAGCGCATCTTTGTCGCCGCCGCCCGTAAGTGAATCATCGCCTGCGCCACCGTAGATCATGTCATCGCCGCGCAACCCTGAAAGAGCCTCGCCCCCATTTTCGCCCGATAGCCGATCCGCGAAAAGTGACCCGCGCAGAACTTCAATTTGCGAAATCACATCGCCATCGGCATAACCGCCAGAGGCGCGGCCGTTTGCAAGATTTATAAAAACAGCTTCTTCCGAGGTGGCATAGGACAACTGATCCACGCCATCCCCGCCTGCGATAGTGTCTGCCCCAACGCCGCCGTAAATGACATCAGTGCCGATGCCGCCATACAGCGCGTCACTGCCAGACCCGCCGTCAAGCGTATCGCTGCCATCGCCGCCCGTTAGGGTGTTGGCCGCGCGATTTCCTTCTAGCAAGTTGTCTAGGGTATTTCCGATTATATTGACCGCCGAACGCCCAGTCAGCTTTGCATTATTCATCGAAGATATGCTGGACGCGGTCAGATCAATCGCCGCGCCTGACAGGATGCCATTGGTGCCAAGGGTATCGATGATGACATCTGTTCCACCACTAAAAACATAGTAATCATTGCCGCCGCCGCCGATAAGCGTGTCATTCCCGCCGCCACCGTTCAGCGTGTCATCCCCCGTGCCGCCTGTTAGTTCATTGTCTGCCGAATTGCCAACAAGCTTGTCATCCCCACGGCCCGATATGGCGTTTTCAATCACCACGCCCCGCGCAATGCCTAAGTTGTGCCGCCCGCCCAAAACTGACGACAGCGATTCACTGGCCAAAGAAATCACTTGGGCCGCGCCAGTTTCGCTGAAATCCAACGTGTCAGTGCCGCCCGTGTCAAACACAGTCAGTGCCATCCGCTTGCCTGACAAGGTGGCCGCGTTGTCTAGCGTGGAATTGCCCGTGTTGGCGTTAAATCCATAGGTCGTATCGCCCGAAAAAGTGCTGGCAGACGTGCCATAAAGATATTGCATCGCTATGATATCGGCGATCATCGGGCTATACATATCTTGAAAATACGCATCGACATAGCTGTTCTGGCCGCCGGAAATGTCGTCGCCGTAGGACTGCATATAAGACATGATCGACCATGCCAGCGCGTCGTTGACATAAAAATTGCTTGTTCCGTAATCTGCACTGCCATTATAATTGCCGCCATGGGCAAGACCCAAAGCATGGCCAATTTCGTGCAAATAGGTTTCGAAAGAATAGGTATCTAGTGTGTTGTCATCCGCGATCCAACCTGTGCCGACGTTGACAATAGAAGATGTAATGTTCGTGCCATCGTCATAGATTTGCGCATAGGCCCAATAGGCATCTGCATCATCAAAGGTAATTTCGGCCCCGCTTGTGACAATTTCAAAATCAAACCCCAAATAGGCCGACCATATATCCAGCGCCGCAGTGGCAAACATTGCGCCTTTGGTCGTTAGGCCTGAAATATCTACCGACAGGCTGTTATCGGTGCCCACATCAAAAGCAAGCGCTTCGGTTGACCCGAAATAAGCCGAACCATTGTTAATTAATTGCCATGCAATTTCATCCACTGTTACTTCTGGCATGTCGCCTGCAACATCCCGCGTCACCGAGAGCAAATAGGTGCCCGTCTGCGTTGAATAGGCGTCGGCCTGCACATAAAATGTGCCCGTTGATGTGGCCGTATAGGACAATGCCGCATCCCGTTCGTGCGTCGCCGAGCCAGAAGTGAACCCATCATCATTAGACACGATGATCGTGCCCGAAGCATCCCTCAGCCGCACCAAAGGATCAGTCAAAAAGTCTGATCCAAACCCCAGCAAGCGAATGTCGTAGGTTTTCCCAGCCACCAGATCAATCGCATACCAATCCGCATCAGTAGCGCTGGAAATAGAACCCAATGCCGATTGGCCCACTGTCAATTCGTAGGCAGTTGCAGAATTTGCACTGGCATCGGTTGTTTCCGTGACCAACCCTTCGCTTGCCCAAATTGCACTGTCGGTAATGGCAGTGGGGGTATTCGTGCTATGAACTTGGCTGCCGGCTAGGGCGTCGGAAGGGTCGCGCTGGGCGCAGATAAAGCACATCGGAAATTCCTTATTGAATGTGTTGAATTGTCGGGCGCGCTCGGCACCGGGTTTGTTTGAAATAAAACTTGGAAAAAGTTTAGATGCAGGGCAAATTGGCCCCCTTGGTCAAAAAAACGGGTGTTCAGGGGCGCAATGGCGCAGGCTTGTCCATTTGCAAAAACCCATTCCCCTGCCACTCCTGCGCCGCGGTCATTGGCGGCGGTTACACTTAGGTGCAGGGCAACGGGTGCGTTTGGGGGCAGCGCCATGCTGGCTAATACGCGGCGCGCGGCGCTGCAAAGCATATCCGCCTGCTGGGGCACAATCGTGCTTTTGGCGGTGATCGCGGCAGTGCAGATCAGCGATACAGGCGGGAGCGCGCTTGTTTTTGTTTGGGCGGTTTGGGCTTGGGCAGGCGTGCCTACCCAAATAAATCCAGCCAACAGGCAAAGCGCAATGCGCAGGGCGCAGGGATGGTTGCCGATATTACCCGTCATCACCGCCCCCGCCCAAAGCCAAGCTAATCTTGATTAATGTAACTTTCCAGCCTGTGGCAAGCAAGCCGTTCCGCCGTTTAGGGAGGGGGGAAAAACCCTGAAGGCCGCGCAAATTTGGCGGGCAAGACGGCCAACTCAATCAATAGGTTTAGGGAAATCAATCAATGGTTTTAGGATAAAATAGTGCTGCAAGAAGGCCGTGAAAGCCCGGATTTGCCATAACTTTTCTCTATCGGAAAATTTCAGATCAAAGCTTTTCGATAACAAAAATACGCTATTACAGTCTTTTTCGTTCGCGCCAACTGTCTTGATCTTTCAGCCGTTTCCACAAATCGAAGGTGGATAGAACTGGTCTTGTCACGGTTTGGTGCCGCTTCCTTGATAGCGCAATGTGCCGCAAAGGAGATGGACCATGGGCACAGCTAGGACGGATGAATTTCGCAAGGATGCGTGCGGATCGCGCTAAGTTCGAAGGATCAGAAAATGATCCGGCAGATCATTTTCCTTGAGGACGGGCTTTCACGCAAACAGATCGCCGCAGATCTTGGGGCCGGGATGTCGACGCTGAACACGTGGATCATGGCACATCGTGACACGGATGTGGTGTCGGTTGGGAATCGGGAACTTGTGCATAAGACCGAACGTCTTATGCGCGAGAACTGCATACTGCCCAAGGTGGCCTGAAAGCATCAATGAGCGGCAAGGGCAATTGTTACGATAACGCCTCCGTCGAGATCTTCTTCAAGACCATCAAGGCCGAGTTGATCTGGCGCAGGCCATGGGAAACGCGCCGCCATGCCGAGACCGCCGTCTTCCAATACATCAGCGGTTTCTATAACCCTCGCCGCAGGCATTCAGCATCAGGAGGCAAAAGCCCCTTGGCTTTTAAGCGCCAAGTGGCCTCAACAAGCACTTGGATCGGCACGAATGGGTGACAGAGCCTGACCGTATTCAGGCTTTCGGATAGGACGCGAACACCGCGGCCGCTCCATCGTACTCGATCAGGATAACGTCATAGGCGTCGCGCTGGTCTTCGGGTCCCATCCCCGGAGAGCCAAAGGGCATGCCTGGAACCGACAGACCGATGGCAGCGGGACGCTCGACCAGCAGGCGGCGGATATCGGCGGCGGGCACGTGGCCCTCGATTACATAGCCTGCGATCCGACCAGTGTGGCAGGACACGAGCGCATCTGGCACCCCCGCAGTCTGTTTGAATTCGGCGAGCGCGTCATACTCCAGATCCTGTGCCGCGACAGCAAAGCCTGCACCCTGCAAATACCTGATCCAATCGTGACAGCATCCACAAGTGGCAGTCTTGAATACTTCGATAGCCTCTGAGTTTTGAGCAATTAACTGGCCGGGCAAAATTCCAAGGCTGATTAGACTGGCGGTTCCGAACAGGACACGGCGGCGATTGAGGGTCATTGATCTCTCCAGCGGATTTATCTGAGTTGAAGGTAAGTTTGGCCCGCTGCACCTGAAATGCAAGTGCAACAACGTCATGATTATCTATTAAAGCCTTGCCCACTGTGGCAGGCTGGCGCAACGCGGGAATCCTCGCCTTCAAGGTCGGCAAGGATCGGGCACTCTGGCCGATCATCTCCAGAGCAACCTTGCGCCAAGTGATCGAGCGTAGCGACCATGCTTTCCATTTCAGTGATCTTGCGGCGCAGACGCCCGATCTGGGCCTGTGCCAATTGCTTGACGTCCGCACTGTGGCGGCTGCGGTCTCGCCAAAGCGCCAAAAGTTCGCCGATCGCATCAACCTGAAACCCCAGATCGCGAGCGCGGCGGATAAAGCGCAGCATCTGCACATCAATACCAGTATAGGTGCGATAGCCAGATGTGGTGCGCCCCGCCGATGGGATAAGGCCCGTTTGCTCATAGTAGCGGATCATCTTGGCCGAAACGCCCGAGTCTTTGGCAACCTCTCCGATGTTCATGCCGTTGCTCCTTTTTCTTGGGTTGGTTGGAATTTGCGCAGGCGCAGGGCATTTCCCAGCACGAACACGCTGGACAAGGCCATGGCCCCCGCAGCAAACACGGGCGACAGCAGGATGCCAAAGGCAGGATATAGCGCACCCGCCGCCACCGGGATCAGGGCCGCGTTATAGACAAACGCCCAAAACAAGTTCTGCTGGATATTGTCCATCGTCGCCCGACTAAGCGCGATGGCGTCGGGCACGTCGGTCAAACGGCCCGACATCAGCACCACATCCGCCGCTTCGATGGCAATATCGGTACCCGTGCCAATGGCAAGGCCCACATCCGCCTCGGCTAGGGCCGGGGCGTCGTTAATGCCGTCCCCGACAAAGGCTATCGGGCCATGATCTGCGCGCAGCCGCTGGATCGCCTCGACCTTGCCGCCCGGCAGGACATCGGCCACCACCGCGTCAATACCCAGTTGGCGGCCAATTGCCTGTGCAGTGCGGGCGTTGTCGCCGGTGATCATAACAACCTTCAGGCCCAAAGCGTGCAATGCACGGACCGCTGCCGGAGTTGTCGGCTTGATCGGATCGGCCACGGCCATCATCGCGGCCAATCGCCCGTCGATGGCCACATAAAATGGTGACTTGCCCTCCGCTCCTATGCGCGCGGCCTCTTCGGCAAACGGGGCCACGTCCAGCCCCAACTGGGCCATGTAACGGTCTGCGCCGATTTTCACCGGCACTCCTTTCGCCATGGCCGTAACGCCGAACCCGGTTTCCGAGGCAAAGCTGGACACAGTGGGCAGGCTTACACCCTCGGCCTCGGCCGCCGCCAAGATGGCGCGCGCAATCGGATGCTCCGACATGGCCTCGACCGATGCCACCAACGCCAGCACCTCGGCACGGTCAAACCCGGAGGCAAGGGTTAGGTCGGTCAGCGCGGGCTTCCCTGCGGTCAGCGTGCCGGTCTTGTCGATCGCCACGACACGGACGGATTGCAGCGCCTGCAACGCCTCGCTCTTGCGGAACAGCACGCCAAGTTCGGCGCCACGCCCGGTGCCCACCATGATTGACGTAGGCGTCGCAAGCCCCATCGCGCAGGGGCAGGCGATGATCAGAACCGCCACCGCATTGACCAGACCAAAGGTCAGCGCTGGGTCGGGGCCAAAGATCAGCCAGACAGCAAAGGTCAGCGCAGCCAGCCCCATCACCACCGGCACGAACCAAAGGGTAATTCGGTCCACGAGGCCTTGAACGGGCAGTTTGCCGCCCTGTGCCGCCTCGACCATGCGGATGATTTGCGCCAGCATCGTCGCCTCACCCACTGCCGTCGCGCGAAAGGTCAGCGCGCCAGTCTGGTTGACCGTCCCGCCGGTGACCCTAGCGCCAACGGCCTTAGCAACGGGTGCGGGTTCGCCGGTAATCATAGACTCGTCAATCCAACTGTCACCCGCTGTCACCTCGCCATCGACTGGCACCCGTTCGCCGGGACGCAGGTCGAGCAGATCGCCCGTCCGCACCTCGGCAATCGGCACTTCGAAAACCGTATTCCCCCGATGGACGCGGGCCATGCGCGGCTGCAAGCCGACCAACCGGCTGATCGCCTGCGAGGTGCGGCCCTTGGCCCGAGCCTCCAGAGAGCGGCCCAGCAGGATCAGCGTGACGATGACTGCTGCCGCTTCGAAATAGACGTTCAGCGTTCCGCGCGGCAGCAGGCTCGGCAGGAACGTCGCCGCAACCGAATAGGCAAAAGCCGCGGTCGTGCCAACCGCGACAAGACTGTTCATGTCGGGGGCAAGCCGCCACAGTGCGGGATAGCCCTTGAGGTAAAATCGCCGCCCCGGCCCCAGCAGGACCAGCGAGGTCAGCACGAACTGCAGAACCCAGCTTGTCTGCATGCCGATGGTGGTCATGATGAGATGGTGGATTGGTGCGAACAGATGCGAGCCCATCTCCAGCGCGAACACCGGCAGGCTCAGCGCTGCCGCAATCATCAGATCGCGGCGCAGCAAGGCTTCCTCAGCCTCTTTGCGCGCCAGGCCCTCGGCATCGCCCGCGGCCGAGGCTTGAACCAACCGCGCGGCATAACCGGCTCCCTCGACCGCCTTTTGCAAGAGGGCGGCGTCTGCCGTCCCGGTCACGGTGGCCCGTTCGGTGGCCAGATTGATACTGGCCGACGCAACGCCGGGCACGGCGGTCAGGGCCCGTTCCACCCGCGCGACGCAAGAGGCGCAGGTCATGCCTTCGATGGCGATGTCAATTGTCTGTGCGGGGACGTTATAGCCCATTCGGTCCACTGCCGCGATCAGAGCCGCGCGGTTAAGTGGCGCCGCCGATAACACCTCGGCCCGTTCGGTGGCCAGATTGACACTTGCAGACGTGACGCCTGGCACAGCCGCCAGCGCGCGCTCTACCCGCACCACGCACGAGGCACAGGTCATGCCCTCGATCTGCAAGCTCAGAGTAACGGGGTGGTTCGGTGGAAAAGGGGTTTTCATAGCGACTGTCCTGTTCAGAAATGGGTCGGGTCGCCGAAATAGATAGTCCTTCTAATCATTGGAAGGTCAAGCAGCAAATTACACGAGAACGTGCTCTTGACCTTCCAACGCTTGGAAGCCCTATATCATGATCAACGAAGCGAAACCGATCGAGGATGCCATGCAATTCCATATCGAAACGATGACCTGCGGTGGCTGTGCCCGGGGTGTGACCAAGGCGATTCAGGGTGTTGATGCTGCCGCAACCGTCCAGGCCGATCCGCCCAACCGCCATGTTGAGGTGACCACTACCGCGCCACGGGGCCAGATCGTTGCCGCCCTGACCGAAGCGGGCTTTGCACCCGCGTGACCCACCCGAAGGAGAAGAAAATGAAAAAAACCGTACTCGCCCTGACCGCTGCCACCCTCGTTGTTGCAGGCGGTATTGCATTTGCGCAAATGAAAAACATGGATCATTCAAACATGGACCACGGCAACATGACCGGCGGTTCCATGGACGGTATGGCCATGATGGACCATTCCGCGCTGATCCCGCCTGAGTTTGCCGATGACCCAGCGACCATCGCTTATGCCGACGCTATGGACAAGATGATGGCTGACATGATGGTGCCTTATACTGGTGATCCGGACGTGGACTTCATGGTGGGGATGATACCGCACCACGAAGCCGCCGTCGCGATGGCACTTGTGGCGCTGGAACATGGAACCGACCCCGAAGTGCGCGCTTTGGCCGAAGAGGTCATCGCGGCCCAAGAGCGCGAAATTGCGCAAATGAAGGCCTGGCTGGCCGCACGCGGCCAGTAAGAGATCGAACACAATGAATCGCTCCGGGTTTACTGGAGGGGGATTTGTTCATTTATCAAGGGACTATATCAAGCCGCCGCTTACATACTTTCTTGGCATTCATACAATTTGTGAACGCGGCAACGGACGCGGCAATTATTCAGAACTGCCAACGCGACCATCCCCGCTGTTGCGGGGCTATGTGTTTGTTATCGAACACTAATTGAATGGTTGCGGGGGCGGGATACATTGAAGAGCCTACATTGGATATCGGGGCATGACCTTCAAGCCATTGTCCAAATGTTGAGTTGCATTTAGGCGATATTCTCGGAGCAAACTGAACATTTGTTGCCGTTGTTGTGAACAAGTATCTTTTGTTCCTGCAGGAACAGCAAAATGTGAGGTGGTCGCGGAATTTCGGACCATTTGTTAAGATGGATTTCTTGATGCGAGAGATGATCCAGAATGATGAAGAGAAAGAACCACGCGCCCGAGTTCAAGGCCAAGGTTGCGCTTGAGGCGATCCG
>CAMAXX010000010.1 GCA_945862435.1 Pseudorhodobacter antarcticus | reverse complement strand
CAGCCGCTCGCGCCCCTTTGGGCCATAGCCGTAGACATAGGCGTTCATGCCAATTTCGCCAGCGCCGCCTAGGGGGAGGTATATCAGCCGTTCACCGCTCATGCTGTGTCCTTGTTATAGGTGTTGATCAGCACAAGTCCGTGCATCGTCAAATCATCTTCAATAGCGTCAAATAGATCGGTTCCTTGCGCAAACAAGGAAGCCAGCCCCCCCGTTGCGATCACTTTCATCGGGGCGGCACGCTCGCCCCGCACGGCGCGCACTATGCCCTCAATCAAACCGATATAGCCCCAATAAACCCCTGACTGCATACAGGCAACGGTATTCGTGCCAATCGCCCGTAATGGTTTGGCCACATCGATATGCGGCAGGGCAGCGGCAGCGGCGTGCAGCGCCTCGAGCGATAGGTTCACGCCGGGTGCAATTACGCCGCCCACATAAGCGCCGTCAGTGTCGACCACGTCAAAGGTGGTTGCTGTGCCAAAATCGACCACAATCAAATTGCCGCCATGCCGATCAAACCCGCCCACTGTGTTGACCAAGCGGTCGGGGCCCACAGTCGTGCCAGCGTCCACGCGCGGCGGCACAGGCAGGGCGCAGTCGGCGCGGCCCACCACCAGCGGGCGACAATTGAAATACCGATCACACAGCACGCGTAGATTAAAGACCACGCGCGGCACGGTGCTGGAAATAATGGCTTCAGTTATGGCGGCTTCGGTTTTGGTCAGCATTAGCAGGGAAGAGAGCCAGACGAAATACTCATCCGCCGTGCGTTTATGGTCAGTCGCAATGCGCCATGTCGCGACAAACTCCGCCCCGTTCCAAATGGAAAACACCGTGTTGGTGTTACCGCAATCAATGGCCAGCAGCATGTTTGCGCCCCCTATCCGAAAAATACATCTGCCGCAGGAATTGCCATGCGGCCAGTGGCGGTGGTTAGTATTAGGTTACCCGTATCATCAATCGTCTCATAGCGCCCTGTATGGGCCGCGCCAGTGCCTAAGCGTGCGGTGATAACCTCGCCCATCCGCGCGGCATGGGCAAGGAAATCAGCACGAAGGGGGGCAAAGCCTGCTGTGGTAAACTGCGCCTCGCGCAGGGCATAGCTGGCGGCAAGATGGGTCAGGAAATCTTCGGCTGCGATCGTAAGGCCAGTCTCGCGCAATACCGATGTGGGAAGGGTTGCCCCCTCCTCGACCGCGCCCAGATCGGGATGCATGGCAAGGTTCACGCCAAAGCCGATGGCAAGGCAGGGAAGCGCCCCGCGAGGGCTGCTTTCCAAAAGGATGCCAGCCATTTTACGCCCCGATATCAGCACATCATTGGGCCATTTTAGGGTGATGATATCGCCCGAAACCCCTGCCGTAATGAGCGCATCGCGTAGGGCCAAGGCGGCGGCAAAGCTGCGCAGCGCCATTTGTGCGGGCGCATCATTGGGGTGCAGGCACAGGCTGGCATAAAGGTTGCCGCGCGGGCTGTTCCACGGGCGCGCGCGCCTACCCCGCCCTGCGGTTTGGGTCTGCGCCATGATCCAGATTGGCCCATCAGCGGCCAAGGCGGCCGCGTTCGTCGACGGCAAGCTATTAAACACAGCGCGCGCATAGCCCTGCGGCCAACAAGCGCCCGCAGCGGGGGACGTGTTAGCCAAGCAGCGCCTCGGCGGCGGCAGTGGCTGGGCCCTCTAACCCGAACAGGTTAATCGTGCCAGCGACCACCGCGAAAGAGGCTGCGATGAACACCGCCCATTGCACCCGCGACATGCGGGAGGTGGCAGGGGCCACATCCGAACCGAAATACATGAAATAGATGATGCGCAGATAGTAAAACGCCCCAATGACCGAGGCGATGGCCCCCGCCAGCGCCAACCATGCCATGCCCGCATCATAGGCTGCCAGCAGCACGCCAAACTTGCCCCAGAACCCAAGCAGCGGCGGAACCCCTGCAAGGCTAAACATAAGCACCAAAACAGCAAGCGCCTTTAGCGGTTCGGTCTTGGCGAATTGGTTCAGGCTGGCGATGTCGGTCACCGATTGGCCATCCCGTTCCAGCGACAGAATAAAGGCGAAGGTGCCAATGTTCATAATCACATAGATTGACATGTAAACCAGCATCGCCTGCACGCCCAAAGCTGTGCCAGCCGCAAGGCCCATAAGCGCAAAGCCCATATGTGCGATAGATGAATAGGCCATTAGGCGTTTGATATCGCGCTGGCCGATGGCCGCAATCGCGCCAAGGAACATCGAGGCAACCGATAGGGCCGCCAGAACCTGCGACCAATCATTGATGACGCCGCCAAAGGCGTCTTGCACGACGCGGGCGATCAGGGCCATGGCGGCAACCTTTGGCGCGGTGGCCAGAAATGCGGTGATCGGGGTTGGCGCGCCCTCATACACATCAGGTGTCCACATGTGGAACGGCGCGGCAGAAACCTTAAACGCCATCCCCGCCAGCACAAACACCATGCCGATCAGCAGGCCAATTGGCGCGGCACCCGTTCCAGCAGCGGCCGTGATGGCGGCAAAATTGGTGCTGCCCGCATAACCATAGACCAAGGACGCACCATACAGCAGCAAGCCCGACGATAGCGCGCCCAGAACAAAATACTTCAGCCCCGCTTCGGTGGATTTCACGCTATCGCGGCGCAGGGCCGTGATGACGTATAGGGCCAAAGATTGCAGTTCCAGACCCATATAAAGCGTCATCAAATCAGCGGCGGAAACCATCACCATCATGCCGACAACGGCCAGCGCGATCAGGATAGGATATTCAAAACGATCCAAATCAGCGCGGGCCATATAATCTTGCGCCATGACCAGCACCACCGCCGAGGACAGCAAGATCGTCACTTCGGCAAATCGGGCAAAGTCATCATCCACGATCAGCCCGCCAAAGCCAGTGCTGGCTGCGCCCGCCATGCCAAAGCTGATATAGGCTGCAAGCGCCACAAACACCGCAGCCGTCGCCCAAGTGATCGCGCCCGTCAGCTTATCTTTGCCCGAATACACCCCAGCAAGCAGCGCCAGCATTGCATAGGCGGCCAGCAGCACTTCGGGCAGGACGGTGGCAAGATCAAAAGAAGTCATATCAATCGTCCTTTAATGCGTGGCGGCTTCGGCCGCTTGCGGCACGGAAGCAGCGTAATCGGTCACTAATGCAGCAACCGAAGGGCCAATCAGATCGGTTACGGCTGCGGGATATACGCCCAAAAGCAGGGTCATAAGGATCAGGGGCGCGAAAATGGCCCGCTCGCGCCGCGACATATCGGTGATGGATTTCAGGCTTTCTTTCACCAACGCGCCAAATGTCACGCGGCGATATAGCCACAGCGCATAGGCGGCAGACAAAATCACACCCGAGGTGGCCACCACGGCAACCCAAGTGTTGACTTGGAAAATGCCCATCAAGGTTAGAAACTCGCCCACAAAGCCCGATGTACCCGGCAGGCCCACATTTGCCAGAGTAAAGAACATAAACACCATCGCATAGGCAGGCATACGGGTGACAAGGCCGCCATAGGCTCCAATTTCGCGGGTGTGCATGCGGTCGTAAATCACCCCAACGCACAGGAACAGCGCGCCCGAGATAAAGCCGTGCGAAATCATCTGGAAAATGGCTCCATCCACGCCCTGTTGATTGGCGGCGAATATCCCCATCGTGACATAGCCCATGTGGGCAACTGATGAATAAGCGATCAGCTTTTTCATATCGGTCTGCACAAGGGCGACTAGGGAAGTGTACACAATCGCAATCGCCGACATCCACAAAATGATCGTCGTCATTTCGGCAGCGCCCGCGGGGAACATTGGCAGGCTAAAGCGCAACAACCCGTAGCCGCCCATTTTCAGCAGCACTGCCGCCAGCAAAACCGAACCTGCCGTAGGGGCCTGAACGTGGGCATCGGGCAGCCATGTATGCACCGGCCACATCGGCATTTTCACCGCAAAGCTGGCAAAAAACGCCAAGAACAGGAGCGTTTGCACCCCGCCCGCCAGCGTTATGCCCAGCACCGTCATAGGTTCGGCAGGGAAATCGAACACCATAAGCATGGGGATATCGGTGGTGCCCGCCATCACGAACATACCGATCATGGCCACCAGCATCAGCACCGAGCCAAGGAAAGTGTACAGGAAAAACTTGAACGCGGCGTAGATGCGGTTCATCCCACCCCAAATGCCGATGATTAAGAACATCGGGATCAGCCCCGCCTCGAAGAACAGGTAGAACAGCACCAAATCCAGCGCGCAGAACACGCCCAAGATCATGGTTTCCAGCAGCAGGAAGGCGATCATATAGTCCTTAACGCGGTCGGTCACGGCCCATGTGGACAAGATCGTGATCGGCATCAAGAAGGTGGTCAGCAGCACGAAGGGCAGGGAAATGCCATCAACGCCCATCTTATAATTAAGCCCCATAATCCACGGGCGTTCTTCAACAAACTGCATCGCGGTATTGGCGGGATCGAACCCCACCAACAGCAAAAGCGAGGCCGCAAAGCTGATGGTTGTCGCCAGCAGCGCCAGATATTTGGCATTGCGCTGGGCCGCCGCATCATTGCCGCGCAGAAACAGCGCAAGGATGATTGCCGCAACCGCAGGGGTAAAAGTGATAAGTGACAGAAGGTTATTCATCGCTTAACGCCCCCCAAACAGCGTCATCCATGTGATAAGGGCGGCAATGCCCAGAACCATGGCAAAAGCATAGGTGAACACATAGCCAGATTGCGCGCGGCCCGCCAAACGGGTCAGCATCGGGATAATTCCCATCGCCACCCCGTTCAGCGCGCCGTCAATCACCGCGCCGTCGCCCTTTGTCCACAACTGGCGGCCCAGCCACATCGCAGGGCGCACAAAAATGGCATCGTAAATCTCGTCAAAATACCATTTGTTCAAAAGGAACCGATACAGCGGCGCTTGCTGGCGGGCGAGTGCGGCGGGCAGGCTTGGGTTTTTAATGTAGAACAGCCATGCCAGCGACAGACCCAAAATCATTGCCGCAAAGGGCGAAACTTTCACCCATTTTGGCACGTCGTGCGCTGCATGCAGAACTTCGGCATCGAAGGCAAAATTGGCGGTGCCTGCGGGGGCGGCTTCGGTTGCATGGGCCTGATCTTCGGGCTTTGCCTCGCCCTTAACTTTCGCCTCTCCTTCGGTGTGCGCCGCGTCAGACTGGTGGGCGGCGGCAGGCTCCATCGCGAACCAATCGCGCATTTTGGCCTCGTCGCCGAAGAAGTTGTTAAACCAGATCATCCCCGCAAAAATAGCGCCCAGCGCCAGCGCGCCGAGGGGCACCAGCATGACCAAAGGGCTTTCGTGCGCATGATCGTGCGTATGGGCATCGCCGCGCGGCGCGCCGAAAAAGGTCATAAACATCAGCCGCCACGAATAGAAACTGGTCATCATCGCCGCCAAAACCAGCAGCACATAGGCATAGTTCGATCCAACAAAGGCCGATTCAATCACCGCGTCTTTGGACAAGAACCCCGCAAAGCCGTAATGCGTCAGCGGAATGCCCACGCCCGTAATGGCCAGCGTGCCGATCATCATCATCCAAAAGGTGAAGGGGATTTTTTTGCGCAAACCGCCGTAATTGCGCATGTCTTGTTCGTGGTGCATCGCGTGGATCACCGACCCCGCGCCAAGGAACAGCATCGCCTTGAAAAACGCATGCGTGAATAGGTGGAACATCGCCACAGGATACATACCCACGCCAGCGGCTACAAACATATAGCCCAGTTGCGAGCAGGTTGAATAGGCGATCACGCGTTTGATATCGTTTTGGACAAGCCCAACAGTGGCCGCGAAAAACGCAGTTGTTGCGCCGACAACAACGATCATATCTTTTGCGGAGGGCGCGTATTCATACAGCGGCGACATGCGGGATACCAGGAATACCCCCGCCGTCACCATCGTAGCCGCGTGGATCAGGGCCGACACGGGCGTTGGCCCTTCCATCGCGTCCGGCAGCCAAGTGTGCAGGAACAATTGCGCCGATTTGCCCATAGCGCCGATGAACAGCAAAACGCCAATCAGGTTGGCCGCGTTCCATTCCGTCCACAAAAAATGCAGTTGCGTCTGCGCCAGCTGCGGCGCGGCTGCAAAAATATCGTCAAACTTGACGCTGCCCGTCAGATAAAACAGCGCGAAAATCCCCAAGGCAAAGCCAAAATCCCCAACGCGGTTGACGACAAAGGCCTTAATGCTGGCGGCATTGGCGCTGTCTTTTTTGAAATAGAACCCGATCAAAAGGTAAGACGCAACGCCCACCCCTTCCCAGCCGAAAAACATCTGGATCAGGTTGTCGGATGTGACCAGCGCCAGCATCGAAAAGGTGAAAAACGACAGATACGCGAAAAAGCGGGCGCGGTACGCCTCGCCGTGGCCCCAGTTATCGTCATGCGCCATGTAGCCAAAGGAATAGAGGTGAACCAATGCGGACACCGAATTGACGACCACCAGCATGATGGCTGTCATCCGATCCACGCGAATGCCCCAATCAGCCGACAGCGCGCCAGAGTCGATAAACCGCAAAATGGTGATCTGCTGCGTCGTGCCGTCAAAGCCGATGAAAATCACCCAAGACAGGATGGCGGCAAGGAAAACCAATCCCGTGGCCAGCAATTGCGCCGCCCGCTCGCCCATCATGCGCCAACCAAAGCCCGCCAGAATGGCCCCAACCAGTGGCGCGAAAAGGATAATCTGTGCCATGGTTTAGCCTTTCATCACGTTTACGTCTTCAACATCAATGGTGCCGCGATTGCGGAAGAACACGACCAGCAGGGCAAGGCCAATGGCCGCTTCGGCAGCCGCCACAGTCAGGATGAACATGGTGAAAATCTGCCCCACCAAATCGCCAAGGTGCGCGGAAAAGGCGACAAGGTTGATGTTCACCGCCAGCAGCATCAACTCGATCGACATCAAAATGACGATGATGTTCTTGCGGTTTAGGAAAATGCCAAAGATGCCAATGACGAACAATGCCGCCGCGACAATCAAGTAATGCTCTAGTCCAACCATGTCTCGTCCCTCTTGGCCTTTGGCCTGTATTCATTGTGGTGCGTGCACGCACGCACCCTACGGCGCAACTACAACCCCTGCCCCGATTTCACATCTTTGACTTCCATCGCCTTGGCAGGGTCGCGCCACATTTGGTGCAGCACGTTTTGGCGTTTGACATCGCGGCGGTGGCGCAGGGTCAGCACAATCGCCCCAATCATCGCGACCAGCAGCACCAGCCCCGACAGTTGGAACAGCAGCAGATATTGGTCATACATCAGCAGCCCCAGCGCGCGGGTGTTTTCCACCGATCCCATATCGGGGGTGACAGCGGCGCGCGCGGCCTCGGCCCCGACGCTGGTCTGCCAAGCGCCCACGCTTAGAACCAATTGCATGATAATCACCACGCCAATAGCCAAGCCCAAGGGCGCGTATTGCGACATCTCGCCCTTAAGTTCCGCAAAATCCACGTCCAGCATCATCACAACGAATAAGAACAGCACCGCCACCGCGCCGACATAGACGATAATCAGCAGCATGGCGACAAATTCTGCCCCCAGCAGCACAAACAGGCACGATGCCGACAGGAACGCCAAAATCAGCCACAGCACCGAATGCACGGGGTTGCGCGCCAGTGTCACCATAAGGCCCGCCAGAATGGTGATGCTGGCAAAGGCGTAAAAGGCGGTATCGGCCACGGTCATGCTTTGGACTCCTCGGTTTCGGTGAACACGCCTTGCGCGATTTCCAGCGCCTTTTGCATGGCGGGCAGCGCGCCAAAGGCGGCACATTGCAAAATCACTTCGGTGATTTCGCGTTTCGTGGCCCCTGCGGCCAGTGCCTGGGCAATGGTGGGGCGCAAAAGCGCCTCGCCACTTGACCCTTGCACGACAAGGCCCGTCAGCACCACCAAGGTGCGGGTTTTAGCACTCAGCCCGTCGGGATTATGGGTTTTGCCAAACCATGCCTCGGCCACGTCTTTGGGTAGGGTAGGGAACAGCTTGGCATAGGCCGCCATATCCAGCCCAGCAGGATTGATGCCAGCGGCCATTTTCTGGCCCTGCTCCATCATCTGCGCAAAAAACTGGGTGAACGGGTCTGTCATGATTTACCGATAAGGCGCTTCAAGTTCTAGGTTGCGGGCAATTTCTGCCTCCCAGCGGTCGCCGTTTGCCAGAAGTTTGGCCTTGTCATAGAACAGCTCTTCGCGGGTCTCAGAGGCAAATTCGAAATTTGGGCCTTCGACAATGGCATCCACGGGGCAAGCCTCTTGGCAGAAACCGCAGTAGATGCATTTGGTCATGTCGATGTCATAGCGGGTAGTGCGGCGCGATCCATCATCGCGCGGCTGCGCATCAATAGTGATAGCTTGGGCAGGGCAAACCGCCTCGCACAACTTACACGCAATGCAGCGTTCCTCGCCATTGGGGTAACGGCGCAGGGCGTGTTCGCCGCGAAAACGGGGCGACAGCGGGCCCTTCTCGTGGGGGTAATTCAGCGTGGCTTTGGGAGCGACAAAGTATTTCAGCCCAAGGCCGAACCCTTTGATAAAATCCCACAAAAGAAAGTATTTCGTGGCGCGTGCCCAGTCGATCTTTGTATTTGCGATTTGCGTCATATCAGCCCCCAATCGCCCAGCGGGCCCAAAATCCGCCCGCAACTTCAAATTTCGCCAAAAAGGCCACAATCACAACCCAAGCCAGCGACAGCGGCAGGAACACTTTCCAGCCGATGCGCATCAGTTGGTCATAGCGGTAGCGCGGCGTGATCGCCTTGACCATGGCGAAGACAAAAAACAGCGCCGCCATTTTGATAACCATCCAAAGCGTGCCGTCTGGCAGCCCTTCGATAGGGGATAGCCAACCACCGAAGAACAAAACCGCCATCAGCGCGCACATCAGCACCACGGCCATCAACTCGCCAATCATGAACAGCAAGAACGGGGTGGATGAATATTCCACCTGATAGCCCGCCACCAGTTCGGACTCGGCCTCGGGCAAATCAAAGGGCGGGCGGTTGGTTTCGGCCAATGCCGAGATCAGGAATAGGAAAAACATCGGGAAATGCGGCAGAATATACCAAGACAGCATCCCTGCCCCATCTTGCGCGCGCACAATTTCGGAAAAGTTCATCGAGCCCGTCGAGATGATGATGCCAATGATAATCAGGCCCAGCGAAACTTCGTACGAGATCATCTGCGCGGCCGAGCGCAAAGACCCAAGGAATGGGTATTTCGAGTTTGACGCCCACCCCCCCATGATAATGCCGTACACCTCTAGCGAGGAGACGGCAAAAACAAACAGGATGGCGACGTTCATATCTGAAATCACCCAGCCCTCGTTCCACGGGATCACGACCCATGCGATCACTGGCAGGATAAATGACAAAAGCGGGGCCAAGAAATACACCGTGCGGTCGGCCCCTGCGGGCACGACAATTTCCTTGACGATATATTTCAGAAAATCGGCAAAAGATTGCAGCAGGCCAAACGGCCCCACCACGTTTGGCCCGCGCCGCATTTGCACGGCAGCCCAGATTTTACGGTCGGCATACATCAAAAACGCCAGCGCGATCAGCAGGCAGACAATGACCAAAAGACATTGCCCAGCAACAAGCAGCGCGATGCCAAGGTTGGTGCTGAGAAACTGATCCATCTTGTCCCTGCCTTTGTCTTATACTGTGGGTACGCCGCGCGCGCCGCAGCCCTGCACCGCCACTTCGGCGTCTAAAGTTTTGCGACCCTCGGGCAGCGCCGCCGAGATGGTGTAAACCGCATCCCCGCGCCAAATACCACCCTGAAAATCAATATTTGTGCGCACTTGGCGCGCAAATCCCGCTCCGCGGATCAGCGCGTATTGCGCCGCTGCGCAGGCCGCATAATCTGCCACATCTACAGCGCCATTACCGCCGCGCATCGACACGGTGAATTGCACCAGATCACCGTCCAGAAGAGCGGTTTGGATGCCAAGATATTCGGGGGCAGCGGACGCGGTTGCCACGGGCGCAGGCGTGCAGGCGGCAAGCAATGCCGCCCCTGCCATGCCAAAAATATGCGCCCGATTAACCATCATTCTGCCGCCAGTTTTCCGCCTGCCCGCGCCGTTTCCATCGCAGCCAACTCGCCCATCACAGTGCTTGCCCGCGCGATGGGGTTGGTTTGATAGAAGTGGTTGAAGGCGTTTTTGAAGGTGGCCTTACCCATTTTCTGAACGGCCAAGGCTGTGCCCGTATTCTCGGGCACCTCGTCAATGGCAGCCAAATACGGATGTGCTGCGGCCAAAGCTGCGCGCAGCCCAGCAAGGCTGTCCCAAGGCAATTGTGCGCCCAGTTCTGCCGACAGCGCGCGCAAAACGGCCCAGTTTTCCTTGGCCTCGCCAGGCGCAAAGCCGGCGCGTAGGGCCAGTTGCGGGCGGCCTTCCAGGTTGACAAACAGCGCGTTTTCTTCCGTGTAGGCGGCGCTTGGCAGGATGATATCGGCGCGCGAAGCACCGCGATCGCCGTGACTGCCTTGGTAAATCACAAACGGGCCTGCTTTAATGTCAACCTCATCTGCGCCAAAGTTAAAGATTACCTCGGCCCCTTCGATATCGGCCAAGCCGTTTGGCGAAACGGCCCCCACATCCATCGCGCCCACACGGCCAGCGGCGGTGTGCAGGATCATAAGTTTAGAGTTGGAATTGGCGGCAAGCTGCATCGCATGTGCCAAGACCGCCTCGCCGTCAGCCTCATTTATGGCGCCGATACCAACGATCACCAGCGAAGGCTTTTCTTTGGTTTCAGCGCTGATTTCCATGCCAGACAGACCCTCCAGCGCGGCGCGGTCGGTGCCGACATGCACATAGTCATAGGTCAAATCAACGGCCTCGCCCACCAAACCAATGGTTGCACCGTTGATCCAAGCCTTGCGCAAGCGGGCGTTCAATACGGGGGCTTCGATACGGGGGTTGGTGCCGATCAGTTGGATCATTTTCGCGCTGTCGATATCTTCAATCCGCGCTGTGCCCACATAGGCGGCGCGGTTGCCCGCAGGCAGGCGCGCGCCATCCGTGCGGCATTCCACTGTGCCGCCAAGCCCTTCGATCAGGGTTTTCAGGCTGAATGCGCTTTCGACATTTACCAAATCGCCGACAAGGCCCGCCACTTTTTTGCCCTTCATCGCGGTGCTTGCGGCGGCCAACGCCTCGCCCCACGTCGCTTTGCGCAGCTTGCCCTTTTCGCGGATATAGGGCGTATCCAAACGCTGGCGGCGCAGGCCATCCCAGACAAAACGGGTTTTGTCGGAAATCCATTCCTCGTTTACGCCGTCATGGTTGCGCGGCAAAATCCGCATCACTTCGCGCCCCTTCGTATCGACGCGAATATTGCTGCCCAAAGCGTCCATCACGTCGATGGTTTCGGTTTTTGACAGCTCCCACGGGCGGGCCGTAAATGCATAGGGTTTGCTTGTTAGTGCGCCAACAGGGCAAAGATCAATGATATTGCCCTGTAAATTGCTGTCCAAGGTCATGTTTAGATAGGAAGTAATCTCGCTATCCTCGCCGCGTCCTGTTTGGCCCATTTGCGTGATACCCGCCACTTCGGACGTAAAGCGCACGCAGCGGGTGCACGAAATGCAGCGCGTCATTTTCGTTTCGACCAAAGGGCCAAGGTTCAGGTCTTCGCTGGCGCGTTTGGGTTCGCGGTAGCGGGAAAAATCAACCCCAAAGGCCATTGCCTGATCTTGCAAGTCACACTCGCCGCCTTGGTCGCAAATTGGGCAATCCAGCGGGTGATTGATTAGCAAAAACTCCATCACCCCTTCGCGCGCCTTTTTCACCATGGGACTGTTGGTTTTGACAACAGGCGCTTCGCCGTTCGGGCCAGGGCGCAGATCTTTGACCTGCATCGCACAGCTTGCAGCAGGCTTGGGCGGGCCGCCCTGCACTTCGACAAGGCACATGCGGCAATTGCCTGCGATCGTCAGCCGTTCGTGGTAGCAAAAGCGCGGAATGGCCACGCCAGCCACTTCGGCAGCTTGGATGATGGTCATGGCGCCATCTACTTCCACTTCGATGCCATCAATGCTGATTTTCTTGAGGTTGCTCATCAGCTTAACTCCGCTGCCTATATGCTATGGCGGCAAAATGCCCGCCCGAAAGTTTAAATCGCGCGCCATGTGTCCGCGCGCCTGCTATCGCGCTTTGCGGGGCAAAGTGCAAGGTGGCTTGGCGGGCAATGGGGCACGAAACTGTAGTCAATTGGCCACCCGCAACAAGCTGCCTGCAAAGGTGCCTCCTGCCACTTCGGCGCTGGCCGTGGCGCAGGCGCTGGCCGCATCGCCTTTGATAAAGCCGGCTTTGGCCAGATAGGCGTTGGCCAATTGGCGAATGCGCTTTTTCTCGGCCTTATCGGCCAGAAAAGCCTTAACTGTGGCCTCATCATAGCCTTCAGATGTGGCATATGTGCGCAGCGACATCATTTCGCCAAGCACGACAAACATGCGCGCGCTGGCCTTTGGGCAAGCCTTACGCAAAATATCGCCCACTTGGGCGGCAACTAGTTTTTCGGTGATATGGGCATCCTCGCGCAGCGTCTGGGCGTGGGCAGTCACCGCCGAAAAACCAGACGTGGCCAAAATGGCAAACACAGTTGCAAGCAATAGGGGTTTCATAGCGCGCTCCTTTGATAAGCTGCGCTGATTTTGCCCGATTTGGCTTGTGATAAGCGATAACATGGGGGCATCTGAGGCATCATGTCACGCAGCCCCCTGCAAATTGCCAACCGCCCTCAAAACCGCCGCTTATAAATTGACCAAAGGCGGCGGGATCCAACTGCGCGCCCTGACCTGCACAATAGGCCATCGCAGCGCGCTTGGCGGGCAGCCCGTCAGAATAGGTCAGAGGGTGGGTCGGTCGGCTGACAAGCAAATCACTTCCAACAGTGGCAAAAGCAAAGCCTGCATGACCGTCGGCCACGGGCGCGCCCTGCCCGCCACATCCTGCTATTAGGCCAAGTGCCCACATTGCTGCCCTGCCTTTCAAATTACCGCGCCGCCATCATTCTGCCGCCATTGCGCCCATGCGGCCCGTTTGCTTGGCCTTGATGCGGTCTTCAATCTCGCCTCTGAAATGGCGCACCAGCCCTTGGATCGGCCATGCCGCCGCGTCCCCCAGCGCGCAAATCGTATGGCCTTCGACCTGCTTGGTGACCGACAGCAGCATATCAATTTCCTCAACCTCGGCCTCGCCGCGCACCAGGCGGTCCATCACACGCATCATCCAGCCCGTGCCTTCGCGGCACGGTGTGCATTGGCCGCAAGATTCGTGTTTATAGAATTTCGACAGCCGCCAAATGGCTTTGATCACATCGGTGCTTTGATCCATGACAATCACTGCAGCCGTGCCAAGGCCCGATCGCTGTTCGCGCAGCCAATCAAAATCCATAATCGCATCTTCGCATTGCGCGGCATTCAGCATCGGCACGGATGATCCGCCAGGGATCACAGCCTTGATATTCTTCCAGCCGCCGCGCACGCCGCCGCAGTGTCGATCCAACAATTCTTTCAGCGGGATGGACATGACTTCTTCCACCACGCAAGGGTTGTTCACATGGCCCGAGATACCAAAAAGTTTTGTGCCAGCATTATTGGGGCGGCCAAAGCCTGCAAACCATTCAGGCCCGCGCCGCAGAATGGTCGGCACAACGGCGATGGATTCAACGTTATTCACAGTTGTTGGACAGCCATATAAACCAGCCCCCGCAGGAAACGGCGGCTTCATGCGGGGCATGCCCTTTTTGCCCTCAAGGCTTTCCAGCAGCGCGGTTTCCTCACCGCAGATATAGGCCCCCGCGCCGTGATGCAGATAGAGGTCAAAATCAAAGCCCGACTTGGCGGCGTTTTTGCCCACAAGGCCCGCGTCATAGCATTCGTCAATGGCAGCCTGCAGGGCCTCACGCTCGCGGATATATTCGCCACGAATATAAATGTAGCAAGTGTTCGCGTTCATCGCAAAGCTGGCAATCAGCGCGCCTTCGATCAGGGTATGGGGATCGTGGCGCATAATCTCGCGGTCTTTGCAGGTGCCCGGTTCGGATTCGTCGGCGTTGATGACCAAATAGCTGGGACGACCGTCCGATTGTTTGGGCATAAACGACCATTTCATCCCCGTGGGAAAGCCCGCGCCGCCCCGCCCGCGCAGGCCCGATGCCTTGACCTGATCGATCAACGTATCGCGGCCGCGCGCGATAATTTCGGCAGTGCCATCCCAATGGCCGCGCGCCTTTGCCCCTGCAAGGCTGCGGTCGTGCATCCCGTAAAGGTTTGTAAAGATACGATCTTTATCTTGCAGCATTGGAATAGCCCTTCTTATGCACCGCTAGTCGCGGCTTTCAGCGCGACGAGCGCGCCAGATTTGAAACACCAC
This sequence comes from Pseudorhodobacter antarcticus, assembly GCA_945862435.1. Lineage (GTDB taxonomy): Bacteria > Pseudomonadota > Alphaproteobacteria > Rhodobacterales > Rhodobacteraceae > Cypionkella > Cypionkella antarctica_C. The sequence goes on along the minus strand of CAMAXX010000010.1, from coordinate 68,483 downwards.
TGCCAAGGCCCAAATGAACCCCGCCAGTGCAAATAGATCGACCAGCAACGTGTATTTCAGCGGCCAGTTATACTGCGCGCCGATTTGCTGCACCAACATCCAGCCCAGCATCGTGCCCGCGATCACAATCGCGGCGCGGCGCGATTGTTTGGCAGCGCCCGATGCCCGATCAGATGCCTTGGGGGCCATCAATGGTGGCCCCCATGGGAATGGTCATCGGGGCCGCCTGCGGCAGGGGTAATACGCGCACCCCCCCCCGCCCCCAGCAAGACCCCGAACACACCAAAGCTGACCGCGCCAATCACCACGGCGGCGGTGCTATCTGCCCCGCCAACCCCGCCCGCCAAAACAGCGGCCAAGACCCCTGCCAATAAGGCAACCGCCCAGCCCAAAGGCCAGGGGCCAGTTTCAGCGTCAAAATGGGGGTGATCGTCGTTCATCGCTTATCCTTAGTAGTTGTTAGTTTTGGCACTTTCCAAAAAGGCGGGGATGCCTTCGCTGACAATCAGCTTGGCCTGCGCCTGCCACTTGTCGCGGACAATGCGGCCACGGAAGGTGCCAAGGTGGCTGTCCACCCAAGCCAGTTCATCCGCCGACCAGCTTGCGATTTGGTCGTAGTGGTAGAATCCAAGACCATTGACCAATTTCTCCATCGCAGGGCCGATACCTTCGATGATTTTCAGATCATCAGCTTTGCCGCCTTTGGGGGCCGTAAGCGTGGCGGGGGCTTTGCCGACCGAGCCTGCCGCTGGGCCTTCGTCTTTGGCTGATGTCGCGGCGGGCTTGGCCGCTGCTTTGGCGGCAGCAGGCTTGGCTGCTGCTGCGGCTTTTGGCGCAGTGGCAGATTTTACCGCAGCAGGCTTGGCGGCTGCTTCGGCCTTGGCTGCGGGTTTCGCTGCGGCTTTTGGCGCAGTTGCTGGTTTTGCAGCGGCAGGTTTCGCTGCGGCTTTGGCAGCAGCAGATTTCGCAGTCGTGGTCCCTTTGGGCGCAGGAGAGGCCTTGGCAGCGGCTGGTTTTGCAGCCGATTTAGCCGCGGCAGGCTGAGCGTCAGCTTGTGGTGCAGCAAGAGCCGCAGCGCTGGCTGCAGGGCCAGATTTAACTGCGAAGGGGGCAGCAGCAGCAGCGGGTTTGGCGGCAGAGGCAGCGTCACCTGCGCCAGAGGGTTGGCCTTTTAAGGCATAGCCCAGAACGACCAGCAAAATTACAAAGACCACCGCGCCGATGATGGCTGCCGAAAGCAAGCCCATGTGGCCCAGCACCAAGGATACGCCAAATGCGACGATCCCGCCTGCCAAAGCCAGCCAAAAACTCAGTCCCAAAGTTCCGTTATTCATGCGTTACTCTCCTGACTATGCCGCTTTGCGGCTGTTTAACTTCCCTGTCTTGGGGGTTCCCCCCTGTTCGGCCTAAGCTTTGGCCGTAGTTTTTGCCGCCGAACCCAACCACGGGGTTGTCAGCGGCACTTCTGTGCCTTCAATCAGCTTGACGGTATCACCAATATCGACCGCACGCTGCGCCGATGCATTATGCGCGGCGCGGCCCGATGCGTATTGGGTCAGCGAGGTTAGGCCCGATGCGGGTTCAGCCGCATAACGCCCGTTTTGCGGGCCAGCCACGGGCACCTCGCCCGCCGTAAACCGCGCAATCAAATCGCGCAGTTTTTCAGGCGTCAGATCTTCATAATAATCTTTGCCGATTTGGGCCATGGGCGCATTGGCGCAGGCACCCATGCATTCGACCTCTTCCCACGAAAAATTACCATCTTTGGACAGGCTATGTGCAGCGGGGGCGATCAGTTCTTTGCACACCGCGATCAATTCCTCGGCCCCGCAAATCATGCACGTTGTCGTGCCGCAAATCTGCACATGGGCGATTTTGCCCACGGGTTGCAACTGGAACATAAAATAGAACGTGGCCACTTCCAGCGCGCGAATGTAGGCTAGGCCCAGCATGCTTGCGACATGTTCAATGGCGGGGCGGGTGAGCCAGCCTTCCTGTTCTTGCGCGCGCCACAAAAGCGGGATAATCGCCGATGCCTGCCGCCCTGCGGGGTATTTCGTGATCTGCCCTTCGGCCCACGCCAGATTGGCGGGGGTGAAGGCGAAACTTTCTGGCTGGTCTTTGTGCAGGCGGCGTAGCATTAGCGGTCAACCTCTCCAAACACGATATCCATCGTGCCGATAATTGCGGCCACGTCGGCCAGTTGGTGGCCCTTGGCCACGTGATCCATCGCTTGCAGGTGCAAGAAGCCCGGCGCGCGTATTTTAGTGCGGTAGGGTTTGTTGCTGCCATCAGATTTCAGATAAACGCCAAACTCGCCTTTGGGCGCCTCGACCGCAACATAAACCTCGCCTGCGGGCACGTGGAAGCCTTCGGTATAAAGTTTAAAGTGATGGATCAGCGCCTCCATCGAGGTTTTCATATCGCGGCGCGAGGGCGGCGTGATCTTGCCGCGCGCCAGCACTTCGCCGCCTTCGATGCGCAGTTTGGCGATGGCTTGGCGGATGATAAGGATCGACTGCGTCATCTCTTCCATCCGCACCAGATAGCGATCATAGCAATCGCCGTTCTTGCCGACGGGAATTTTGAAATCAAACTCGTCATAGCATTCATAAGGCTGCGATCTGCGCAAATCCCACGCCATGTTGGAACCACGCACCATCACGCCCGAAAATCCGTATTTCAAAATATCGTCTTCTGTCACAACGCCAATATCAACATTGCGCTGTTTGAAGATGCGGTTTTCGGTCAAAAGCGTGTGCAGATCTTCCAGCACTTTGGGGAAGGTCCAAGTCCAGGCTTCGATATCATCAAGCAGCGCGTCTGTCAGGTCTTGATGCACGCCGCCGGGGCGGAAATAGGCGGCATGCAGGCGCGCGCCGCTGGCACGTTCGTAAAACACCATCAGCTTTTCGCGTTCCTCAAACCCCCACAAGGGCGGGGTCAGCGCGCCGACGTCCATCGCTTGGGTGGTGCAGTTCAAAAGGTGGTTCAGAATGCGGCCAATTTCGCAAAACAACACGCGGATCAGGCTTGCCCGGCGCGGCACAACAGTGCCTGTCAGCGTTTCAATCGCCAAACACCAAGCGTGTTCTTGGTTCATCGGGGCCACATAATCGAGACGGTCAAAATAAGGCAGGTTTTGCAGATAAGTGCGGCTTTCCATCAGCTTTTCGGTGCCGCGATGCAAAAGACCAATATGCGGATCGCAGCGTTCGACAATCTCGCCGTCCAGTTCCAGCACCAGCCTTAAAACCCCGTGCGCAGCGGGGTGCTGCGGGCCAAAGTTTAGGTTGAAATTGCGGATGCGCTGCTCGCCCGTCAGGGCATCGCCAAAAGCATTCATTTCCAGCTTTCCGTCCATCATATTAATACCTTATGGGTGGTGGGGGCGGTGGTCATTTCGGCCATGGCATCTTGCCACGCCTGCGGCACATCGGCAAAGCGTTTCGCCACAAAATCATATTGCGGGCGCAAGAACCGCAAGGCACCCGCGCGCAGGGCGGCGGGCATCGGCACAGCGCGCCCTTCATGAACGCGCTTTTCAAAATCTGCGCTTGCAGGGGCCGCGCCCAAAAACGCCAAAAGCCTATTAAAGCCCGATTTGGTGAACAGATCTTCGGTGAACATCACCATCAGACTTTCGCCAAAAATGCGTTGCAATTTTGGTAAGTTGACCGCGTAATCGCCGCGCCGCACGATGCCGCGAATACCGCCACCTTCTTGGCCTGCGATGACATTTTGCAACATGGCGGCGCAGGCGGCGTCAAACGTATTTGGCGAGGTGCGGGCAGCCGACATGCGAATATGGCTCCATAGCCGCGACAGCGGATCGCGCATCAAGTAAATCACCTTCAGCGCCCCGCCCATAGCTTTGATCGGCTGCAGGAATTTGCCCTGCATAATCGAATAGACAGGGGTGAAATCGCCCACCAGTTTCGTGCCCGCAGGGGCCGCGCGCAGGTATGCGCCAAAGGCCGCTGGATCGACAGTGCGCGGTAAGATCACGGGCAAAAAGCTGCGCAAATCATCCAAGCGGCGGGTTTCATAGGCAGTCAGAACCGCCGTGCTTTCCAACGCGGCAATCTCAGTTTCCGTTTCGGCGATTTTCTTGTCCCAATGCGCGGGTTCAAAAGTAGAGAAGTAGTGATATTCCTTGATCGTGCGCAGATAGCAATCGGGATGGGCAGATAATTGATCGTGCACCCAAGTCGTGCCCGCTTTGGTCGCCCCAACACACATCAAGATCACTGGCACATTGCCCATAGATCAGGCCTTTTTCTCATCGCGCATTTTTTCATCGCCCGGAAGAACATATTTCGCCGATTCCCATGGCGATAGGAAATCAAACTGCCGGTATTCCTGTACCAGAGAAACCGGTTCATACACGACCCGCTTTTGCGCCTCGTCATAGCGCACTTCGGTGTAACCCGTGGTTGGGAAATCTTTGCGCAGCGGGTGGCCACGAAAGCCATAGTCGGTCAAAATGCGGCGCAGGTCCGGGTGGTTTGAAAACATCAGCCCAAACATATCGAACACTTCGCGTTCAAACCAATTGGCCGATGGGTGAATGGCGCAGATGGACGGCGTCATCGCCCCATCCGCCACGCCCATTTTCACGCGAATGCGCTGGTTTTGGTACATCGACAGGAAATGATAGACCATCACAAAGCGTGGGTCTTCTTCGGGGTGGTCAACCGCGGTGATATCAACCAGCGACGAAAACTTGCACCCCGCATCATCGCGCAGAAACTGCACAAACGCCTCTAGCTGAGACGAATGGATCGTGACCGATAATTCGCCAAAGGCGACTTCAGTGGACACAACGGCTGCCCCCTGTGTACCCGCGATATGATCGGCCAAAGCCTGCAATGCGTCGTGATTTGCCTGTGCCATATCGCGCTACCTTACCTATGATCCATTATCTTACCAATGTTCCTGTGCGCCGTATTTTGCGTTGCAGTTGCAAAATGCCATATAGCAGCGCCTCGGCTGTGGGCGGGCAACCGGGGATATAAATATCAACCGGCACAATGCGATCACAGCCGCGCACCACCGAATAGCTGTAGTGGTAGTAGCCCCCGCCATTGGCGCAAGAGCCCATCGAAATTACATAGCGCGGCTCTGGCATTTGGTCATACACTTTGCGCAGCGCGGGGGCCATTTTGTTGGTCAGCGTGCCAGCCACAATCATCAAATCAGACTGGCGCGGTGATGCGCGCGGCGCTGTGCCGAACCGTTCCAAATCATAGCGCGGCATCGAGGTGTGCATCATTTCCACCGCGCAGCACGCCAAACCAAAGGTCATCCAGTGCAAAGACCCATTGCGCGCCCAGTTGATGATATCTTCGGTCGAAGACAGCAAGAACCCCTTGTCCTGCAATTCGGCATTCAGAGCCTGCGTTGCGACCTCGCGGTCGGGGCCAGCCGTATTCGCGCCCGTCATCACGCCCATTCCAAAGCCCCTTTTTTCCATTCATAGGCAAAGCCAACAGTCAGCACGCCAAGGAACACCATCATCGACCAGAACCCCGCCATCGAAATATCGCCAAAGGCCACCGACCATGGGAACAGAAACGCCACCTCTAGATCAAAGATGATGAACAGGATCGATACCAGATAGAAACGGACATCAAACTTCATCCGTGCGTCGTCAAAGGCGTTGAAACCGCATTCATAGGCCGACACTTTTTCAGGGTCGGGGTTGCGCACCGCCAGCACCACCGCTGCCAGCAGCAGCACAATGCCAAGGCCGATGGCAATTGCCAGAATGATAATGACGGGCAGATATTCACGAAGCAATTGATCCACATCCGCTCCTTTTGTGACAAAGGCCACACGCTTGTGCCGCGATGTTTTTTCGGACGGCTACTCCGCGTCGTTTACCCTTGGTTTGCTGCGGGGTCAACCAAGCGAGCGGCCTATTTGTTGCAAATTGACCCCTTTTCGGGCGGCATTTGCAGGCAGGGCGGCTTGCCACGCGCAACTGGGACTTTTTGACGCAACGGATCACGCCTATATGCAGAACAGCGCCCGCTTTGGGCAGCCAGTGAAAGGCAAGATCATGCGCACCGTTTCTGCCGCCAAAATTATACAAATGACCTGCGCGGGGGTCCTGTTTTGGGCCGCAGCCAACCTGCCAGCACAAGCCGACGAAGTGGGCCGCGTGGGCGTAGATTGGGTGGGCAATGACATCGTGATCGAGGCATTGGCCGACCCAAAGGTGCAGGGGGTCACCTGCCATATCAGCTATTTTGACAGGTCTTTGTGGGATCGGGTGAGTAAAGGAAATTGGTTTGAAGACCCCTCCAACTCCTCCATCGCCTGCCGCCAAACGGGGCCGATTGTGCTGGGGGATATTGATATGTCGGCGGGCGGCGAAGTGGTGTTTTCCGAAGGCCGTTCGCTCATCTTCAAATCCCTGCGCGTGACGCGGATTTTCGACGCGGAAAACCAAGTGCTGGTGTATTTGACCCATGCGAATGAAGTGACGGATGGGTCTGCGAAAATGTCGATCTCAACAGTGCCGCTGTGGCAGAAATAGTCTGCTTTTTGGCGTCCTAACCAGACACAGGGCCGCGCCCTTCCTCGGGCGGGCGCTGCAGCGGCGGTTCTGCACCTTTTATGGCTCCGTTCCCCCTACGCCATTTCTAGCAAGCGTAGGGTGCATGCTTGCAGGCACCACTGGTAAACCACGCACATCACGCCCAAGTTGGTGCGTGACATCACGCATCTTACTCCCTGTCCCTACGGATGCAATACGCATAACATACGCAAAACATACGCCCGCCATACGCGAAAACCCCATAAAACAAGGCCTTTGCGGCGCAGCCCTGTCCAATCACTGAATAACGGGCATCTCCCCCGCCTCTGGCTCTGGCCCCTGCCCCACGGCCAGCGCTTCGGCCCGAATAATCCGCGCGATCTGCGCGGCATCGCCCTCGCTAAACGTCAGCGGCAGGCGCATGTCGATCAGCCCTGCCAGCACCGCATCGGTTTTGGGGCAGGATTGCGCGCCCGCATAGGCCCAATGGTCATAGCGCGAGGTAAAGGCGACGGGCTTATCAGCGCCGAACCATTTCAGCTCTACCCCCCGCGCCAAACACCGCGACAGGAACGCGCCAATGCGGGCCTGCGACCAATCTGGCAGGCGGAATTGAAAGGATGAGGGCGCGAAATGTTCCGCCTGTGGCCTATGCGGCAGCACCAGCCCTGTCACCCCATGAAGACCCGTTTCGATCACGCGGTACAGCCCCTGCCAGCGTGCGACCCTACCCTCTAGCAGCGGCAATTGCGGGCGCAAAATGGCCGCGCGCAAGTTGTCCATACGGCCCGAAACATTGGGCGTATGCAGGCGCAAATCTTCATAAACTGCGGCATCAGGGCCTGCCAAGTGTTTGGAATACAGCATATAACTGCCCGAAAGCAGCGTGGCGCGGGCCATAATCTCGGCATCGTCCGAGATTAAAAAACCACCCTCGCCCGCATTGATATGCTTGTAGGTTTGCATCGAATAACAGCCCACAACCCCATGCCGTCCAGACGGGGTGCCGCGCCACGCGGCCCCCATGGTGTGGGCGCAATCTTCGATAATCTGCACGCCAAAACCCGCGCAAAGCGCCCCCAAAGCGTCCATATCGCAGATATGACCGCGCATATGCGACAGCATCAAAATCCGCGCGCCCGTGGCCCGCGCCTTGGCGGCCAAATCCTCAAAATCAATCGTCAAATCGGGCGTGGTTTCCACGAAAATCGGCCGCCCGCCAGCGGCGGCTATCGCACCTGGAACGGGGGCAAGGGTAAAGGCGTTGGTAAGCACGGGCGCGCCCGCCGCCATCCCCACCGCGCGCAGGGCGCAGCCCAAGGCATAGCCGCCCGATGCCACGGCAAGGCAAAACTTCGCCCCGACCAGCGCCGCAAATTCCTGCTCAAGCAATACCGCCTCGGCCACCTCGCCCGCCGCGGTGTTATAGCGGTGCAAACGGCCATGGCGCAGCACGGCAACGGCGGCTTCGATCCCCGCCTCGGGGATGGGTTCTTGCTGGGTGAAACTGCCCGTAAACACCTCGCCAAAGGCACCGCTTACGACTTCTTTATTCATGTCGCCTCTCCTGCTGTGGGTTTTGTGCGCAGCGCCTGCGGCATCACAAACATAAACAACAGCGCGGCGGCTGCCACCACGCCCCCCGCAACCCAAAACACAACATCGGGCGAGGTGATCGGCGCAGTTCCCGACATGAAATAGCCAAAGACTTGCCCAAAGAATACCGTGCCAAACAGCATGGCCAGCGACGTGATCCCTGATAGCCCGCCCTGTAATTCCCCTTGGGCATCTTCTGGCGCAAGGCGAGTTAGTATCGCGGTGATCATGGGATGCACAAAGCCTTCGGGCCCATGCACAACCATCAGCGCGAATACCATCCACGGCGCAGACACAAGGCCATAAGCCACTAGAACCACCGCGCCTAAACCAAGGCCAATCAGGGCAAGCCGCGCCTCGCCAAACATCTTTGCCCCCACGCCCGACAGCGCGCCTTGAAACACGGCGGTGACAATGCCAAAAGCCGCCAGCGACAGGCCCACCATGGCAGGCGACCATTCAAATTTGGCAATCCCCCAAAAAGTCCAAATCGCCTGATAGACCGAGGTGGCAAAGAAAAACAGCGCCAGTACCGCGACAAGTGGCAGAACGCCCTTATAGGTGGCAAACACGCCAAACACTGCAAAGGGGTTTGCGCGGCGCCATTCAAACGCACGGCGCTTTTCGGGTGGCAAGCTTTCGGGCAGAACGAAGTAGCCAAAAGCAAAGTTCAGCACCGAAATCGCGGCGGCGGCATAAAATGGCACGCGCGGGCCAAATTCACCCAGCAGCCCTCCAATCGCTGGCCCAAGGATAAAGCCAAGGCCAAAGGCCGCGCCTAGCATACCAAAATACTTGCTCCTCTCGGACGGTTCGGTCACATCGGTGATATAGGCGTTGGCAATCACCCAAGACGCCCCGCACAGCCCCGCTAAAATGCGCCCGACAAACAGCCAACCCAGAGTAGGCGCCAGCGCATGCACTAAATAGTCAAACCCAAGCCCAGCCACAGCGATCAGCAGCAAAGGGCGGCGGCCAAAGCGGTCTGACAGATTGCCCATCAGCGGCCCCGCGACAAATGTCGCCACCGCATAGGCGGCAAACATCCATGCCGACATTTTCGCAGCTTCCGCCAAAGACATTTGGCCAACTGTTTCAATAAGCTGCGGCAAAACCGGTATAATAATGCCAAAACCGATCATATCCAGCACCACGGTGATGAAGATAAAGGTGATAGCTGATTTGGATTTTGCGGGGGGAGGGGCGGATATTGTCATGCGCCTGATTTACTCTGGTTCCGCGCCCTCGTCAAACGCTGTGCTTTGCAAGCGAAAAGGGGGCGTTTGCCGCCCCCTCGGAGCTGCGCTCCTCACCCCCGCAGGATATTTGCAGAGTTAGGAAGCGACAAACCTATGCCCGCTTCGTAACTCTGCAAATATCCTGGGGGGAGCGCAGCGGGGGGCAAAGCCCCCCTACGCCTCGCCCAGCAATCGCGCAGCCAGATCGGGCAAATCATCGAAATGTCGCAGCACAGCATCAGGAGCCAAGCCAGCGACAGAGCCGCCATTCGGGCCAAAGCCAACCAGCACCGATGGCACGCCCGCGGCGCGGGCGGTTTCGTGATCGGTAACAGTATCACCAATCAAGAACGAAGCTGTGCCCCCCACGGCGGCCACGGCAGCCAGATAGGGGGCTGGGTTTGGCTTAACCACGCTTAGGCTGCCCGCCCCGATCAACGCGCCAAATAAAGGGCGAATGCCAAGCGCGGTGATTAAGGTCTCGGCAAGATAGGTGGGTTTGTTGGTGCAAATCGCGCAGGCAAAACCGCGTGCGCGCAAAGTTTGAACGGCAGTTTGCGCCCCGTCATAAAGGCGGCTGTGCACGGCGATGCCCTTCTCGTACTGAGCCAGCAGGGCAGGATAATGCCCAGCTATCTGCGCCTCATCCACGGTCACGCCAAGACGCGCGAACCCAAGCCGCAGCATCGCCCGCCCGCCTTGCAGCGCAACCCCTTCATCGCCTGTGCCCAAGGGGGGGGCAAGGCCCAGACCGGCAAAGGTGGCATTGGCGGCTGCCAGCAAATCGCCCGATGTATCGGCCAGCGTGCCATCCAAATCAAATACCACAGTTTTCATCTTTGAAACCTTATGTGAAGGGCAGGCACTTGCGATTGCGCCCCCCTCGCGTAAAACGGAGCCGAGTAAAAGGAAAGAGGCGCAATGATGGTTTCCCTAATAGTTTTGGCCGCAGGTATGGGCACACGCATGAATTCCGACACGCCCAAAGTGCTGCATCAAGTCGCCAGTGCACATTTGCTGCATCATGCGCTGCTGGCAGGTGCCTCGCTGGAACCCAGCCGTATCGTCGTGGTCACGGGCCACGGGGCCGACACGGTCGCCGCCAGCGCTGCGGATTTTGATCCCGCCTGTGAATGCGTGCTACAAGAGCCGCAACTTGGCACGGGCCATGCCGTGGCCCAAGCCGCGCCTTTGCTGCAAGACGCAACAGGAGATGCCTTTGTTTTGTATGGCGACACCCCCTTTATCCGCCCCGAAACCCTGTCCGCTATGCAGGCCGCGCGGGCAAAACATTCCATTATCGTGCTGGGGTTTCATGCCGCTGATCCTGGCCGATACGGGCGGCTTGTGGCGCAAGGCGAGGCACTGGAAAAAATTGTGGAATACAAAGATGCAACAAATGAGGAACGCGCGATAACTCTTTGCAACTCGGGCGTTATTTGCGCCGATGTGCAGGTGTTAATGCGCCTTGCCGGCGCGCTGAAAAACGACAATGCGGCGGGCGAGTATTACCTGACCGACATCATCGGCATGGCCCGCACCGAGGGGTTAAGCGCCGGCATCGTGCTGTGCGACGAGGCCGAAACGATGGGCATCAACACCCGCGCGGAACTGGCCCGCGCCGAAGCCGCCTTTCAATTCCGCGCAAGGACTGAGGCACTGGACAACGGCGTGACGCTGACCGCGCCAGAAACAGTGTTTTTCGCCATCGACACCCATATTGGCCGCGATGCGATCATCGGCCCCAATGTGCTGATGGGGCGCGGGGTTACCATTGAATCGGGGGCGGAAGTGAAAGGATTTTGCCATCTTGAGGGCTGCCATATTTCGCGCGGCGCGAGCGTTGGCCCCTTTGCCCGCCTGCGCACGGGGGCGGAACTGGCCGAAGATGTGCATGTGGGCAACTTTGTCGAGATTAAGAATTCGATTTTGGACGAAGGTGTGAAAGTTGGTCATTTGACCTATTTGGGCGATGCGGATGTGGGCGAATTTACAAATATCGGTGCAGGAACAGTGACTTGCAACTATGACGGGGTGATGAAGCACCGCACCACCATTGGCCGCAAGGCCTTTATCGGCAGCGATACGATGCTGGTTGCCCCTGTGCGGGTGGGCCATGGCGCGCTGACGGGGTCTGGCAGCGTGATTACCGATGATGTTCCTGACGAGGCGATCGCCTTGGGGCGCGCCAAACAAGTGAACAAAGCGGGCCTTGCGCCCAAATTGTTCGAAAAGTTAAAGTATATCAAAGAAAAACAACAAAAGGGGTAGTGAAATGTGCGGAATTATCGGGGTACTAGGCAATCACGAAGTGGCCCCGCTTTTGGTGGAATCGTTAAAGCGCCTTGAATATCGCGGCTATGATTCCGCTGGAATTGCCACTGTGAACGGCGGCAAACTGGATCGTCGCCGCGCGGTGGGCAAACTGGTACACCTGTCAGATTTATTGGTGCATCATCCATTGGCAGGACACGCAGGCATTGGGCATACCCGCTGGGCCACGCATGGCGCGGCCACCGAAAATAATGCCCACCCCCATGCCAGCGGCCCTGTCACCGTGGTGCATAACGGCATCATCGAAAACTTCCGCGCCTTGCGCGAAAAGCTGGCACCTCACGGCCTTTTGCCCAGCACCGATACCGATACGGAAACTGTTGCGATGCTGTGCGCGCATTACATGGCGGGTGGGATGGATCCGCGCGCGGCCGTACAGGCCACTGTGGCCGATCTGGATGGTGCCTTTGCGCTGCTGTTTCTGTTTTCGGGCGAGGACGATCTGATGATCGCCGCGCGCAAGGGCAGCCCGCTTGCCATTGGCCACGGGGATGGCGAGATGTTTGTGGGCAGTGATGCGATTGCCCTTGCCCCGATGACCGACCAGATCACCTATTTGGAAGAGGGCGATATTGCCTTTGTCACCCGCGCGGGGGCGGAAATTATTGACGCATGCGGCGCGCCGGCCCGCCGCGCCAAGCAGCGGATCGAGACACAAAGCACTGTTATCGACAAGGCAGGGCACAAGCATTTTATGACCAAGGAAATTCACGAGCAGCCCGTTGTCATGGCCGAGGCACTTGCGCGCTATGCGCCGAATGGTATGCCCGTGTTCCCCGATGCGCTGGATTTCACCCGCTTTGACCGCGTCGTGATGGTGGCCTGCGGCACAGGCTTTTATTCCTGCCTGACGGCGAAGTATTGGTTCGAACAAATCGCCCGTATCCCCTGCGAAGTGGATGTCGCCTCCGAGTTCCGCTACCGCGAACCGCCGATTGCCCCGCGCACTTTGGCGATATTCGTCAGCCAATCGGGAGAAACCGCCGATACCCTTGCGGCGCTGCGCTATGCAACTGGCCGCGCCGATATGGTGCTGTCTTTGGTCAATGTCGGCACGTCCAGCATTGCGCGCGAATCTGATTTGGCGCTGGCGATTTTGGCGGGGATCGAAGTATCCGTCGCCTCGACCAAAGCCTATACTAACCAGTTGACAGTGCTGGCGCTGTTGGCGCTGCACGCCGCGCGCGCCAAGGGCAGTTTGGACAACGGTGCCCTGCGCGCACATATCGAAGATCTGCGTGCTGTGCCCGATTTAATGCGCCAAACCTTGGCCTTGGATAGCCAAATCGCGGCGATGGCGGGCACGCTGGCCCCTGCCCCTTCGGTGCTGTTCTTGGGGCGGGGCGTGATGTTTGCAACTGCCCTTGAGGCCGCGCTAAAAATGAAGGAGCTATCCTATATCCACGCCGAGGCCTATGCCTCAGGTGAGTTGAAACACGGCCCCATCGCCCTGATCGACCCTAGCCTGCCCGTGGTGGTAATTGCCCCCCATGACCGCTTGTTCGACAAAACCGTGTCCAACATGCAAGAAGTGATGGCGCGGCATGGGCGGGTGCATTTGATTACCGATGCAGCGGGCGCAAAATCTGCTCGGGCTGGCACGGCAGGGGTGCTGGAATTGCCAGCGGCAGGTGATCTGGCCGCCCCCATTCTTTACGCCCTGCCCGCGCAACTGCTCGCCTATCACACCGCTATGGCCAAAGGCACCGATATTGATCAGCCGCGCAATCTGGCCAAATCGGTAACTGTGGAATGATCTAAGCACACGCGCCGCCCGTATCAGAATAAATGGAGCATGCAGCATGATCAGACGTTTACTCTTGGCCGGCGGGGTCGTTTTGGGCGGGCTTGCCCTGACGAGCTGCGCCACAGTGCCTGCAGCCCCCAAAGCGCCCGCTGCGCCTTTGACCTTGGTCGATGCATTTTCAGGGCGCTCGACTGGGGCTGGCCATTTCCAAGTCTGGCTTACAGGGGATGAGCGCCGCTTTACCGCGCTGCTGAACGGAACTGTCACCGGCCAAACAGGCGCGCGACGGCTGACAGTTGTCGAAGATTTCATCTATGACGATGGCGACAAAAACCGCCTGACTTGGGTGTTTGACGAGGTTGGTTCGGGCAGATGGACGGGCAAGCGCGAAGATACTGTTGGCACCGCGCAGGTGAATGAGGAAGGCGGCGTGATCCGCCTGACCTATACCGCCAATTTCGCCTCGCCCTCTGGGACAACGCGGCTTGGGTTTTCCGATGTAATTTATGATGCGGGCAATGAGCTGATTTTGAATGATGCGATTGTCACGCGCTGGGGTCTGCCTGTGGCAAAGGTGCAGTTCAAAATTCAGCGCTAAACCCTTGCGCGCAGGGCAAAGGGGCGGCAAGAGGGGGCAAAGTTGAAAGGCCCTTATATGCTTAATGCCGCCCTTAATGCCCTGAAAGGGGCAGCCAACCCCGAGAAAGCTGCCGAGATGGCCGCTTATCACAAGGTCGACCGCCCTTATTTGGGCATCCCTGTGCCGCAGATTGAAGGGTTCACCAATGCCTGGCGCGCCGAGATGGACGTGCTGGCGCGCATACATTTGGCCGCAGGGTTGTGGGACAGCAACATCCATGAAGGCCGCGTCGCCGCCTGCAAACTGCTAAGCCAAGCGCGCATGAAAGAGGGCGATGGCCCCGCGTTCGATCTGATCTGCACATGGGCGCCGCAATTTGACGCGTGGGCACTGGCCGATCACGCCTGTATCGCGCTGCAAAAGCGGCTTGTGGCAGACCCGCAGCGGTTGGATGTAGTTGAAGATTGGACAGTCTCCCCTTTGATGTGGATGCGCCGCGCCGCCCTTGTCGCAACCCTGCCATGGGCGAAAATAAACCATCCAAAACCCGAAGATAGCGCCATCCGCGAGCGAATTTTGGGCTGGGCGGCGCTGTATGTGCCTGATCGCGACTGGTTTATGCAAAAGATGCTCGCTTGGTGGCTGCGCGATTTATCCAAACATGACGCGGCCCGATCAGCGCAATTTCTTGCCGAACACGGCCCCTATATGAAAGCGTTCGCGCGCAAAGAGGCCGCCCAATACTTGCCCGAAGATCTACGCTCGGGGTTAGCGCTGTAGGGGGCATTGCACTGCGCCTCTTGCAAGCTTGATCGCCCAGCAGGGTATTTGCGACAGGATCTATCCCGCCAGTGCATTTGCGATACTATGTTAAGGCTCTGTAATATAGAAAAATAGCCTTTCGCTCGAGCCGAAACTTAAAACGTAAGTTTCGTGATTGCTACGGGGTGTTGCGGTTGATAGTTCCGCCAACGGCGCGGCTGAACTGGCGGCCGTAACTCCGAAACGTCCGCCACGATCTTTCGCCTTTTTCTTCTGCGCACGGCCGATCTGGCGCGCGTGACTTGCCCTTTGCACGGCTATTCTGGTTTGGCCGCGGCCAGCATTGCCCGCGACTACAGTCTTCAAGAATATTCTGGGGTGTATTGCCCGAAGGCACAGAAGGGCAACGCCCCTTTACCGCGCCCGCCACTTGCGCGATGCTGCGGCAAAGGAGCCTGCTATGCCCATTCCCGCCCGTATTACCGAACTTACCCCCCAAATCACCCATTGGCGGCGCGCGCTGCACCGTGTGCCTGAACTGGGCTATGAGCTGCCGCAGACCACCGCCTTTGTGGCCGATAAACTGCGCGCGATGGGCTGCGATAGCGTGACCACGGCGGTTGGGCGTGCGGGGATTGTGGCGGAAATTATTGGCAAAGGCAAAGCGAACCACGCCATTGCCCTGCGCGCCGATATGGACGCGCTGCCCATAACCGAGGCGACGGGCGCGCCGTATGCATCGGAAATGCTTGGTAAAATGCATGCTTGCGGGCATGATGGCCACACCGCCATGTTGCTGGGGGCGGCGCAGTATTTGTGCGAGACGCGCCAGTTTTCGGGCCGCGCCGTCCTGGTATTTCAACCCGCAGAAGAGGGCGGCGCAGGCGGGCTTGCGATGGTGCAGGATGGGTTGATCCCGCGCTTTGGCATTTCGGAAATCTATGCTCTGCACAATATGCCAAACCAAGCGGCGGGGACGTTTGCCATTAATTCCGGCGCTATGATGGCCAGCGCCGATTTCTTTGACATCACCATCACAGGGCGCGGCGGCCATGCGGCCATGCCGCAAGATGCAATTGATGCGGTGCTGATCGCCGCTTATCTGATCACGGCGCTGCAATCGATCACATCGCGCAATATCGATCCGCTGGATGCGGCGGTTTTGTCGGTCTGCATGATCGATACCGACAGCCGCGCGCCAAATGTTTTGCCGCAAGAGGTGCGCCTTTCAGGCACAGCGCGCGCGCTGTCTGCGCCAGTAAGGGATGCGCTTGAGGTGCGTCTACGCGCCGTCTGCGATGGCGTGGCCGCAACCTTTGGCGCGCAGATTCTTGTCGATTACCAGCGCGGCTATCCCGTGACAGTGAACAGCCCAGATCAAGCGGGCTTTGCTGGCGAAGCGGCGCAGGTGGTCACGGGCCAGCCAACCGCCAATGCCGCCCCGATGATGGGGGCCGAGGATTTTTCTTATATGCTGAACGCGTCAGCCCAAAATGGATTTGGCGGTGCCTATATGTTCCTTGGCAACGGGCATAGCGCGATGCTGCATCACCCCGCTTATGATTTCAACGATGCAATCATCCCCGCAGGGGTGGCATGGTTTGCCGCCCTGATCGAGCGCAGGATGCCACTTTAACAATAGCGCAGCCCGCGCGATTTGCTGCGGAAAATCACCTAGGACAGCGTGGAATGGGCGATGATGATGGGCAGCACAATCGCCACGCCCGATAGGATGATAATCAGGCTTTCGGGCGCGGATGCGGTCAGATCGGTGGTCGGCTTTTCAGGCACGCGATATAGCGGTAAAAGCTGTAGGCCACGCTGCCAAAGCCCAGCGTGGACGGGGTTGAAGTGGCGCAAAAAGGTGTCCGATCGGTTGGGTGCACTACGCCAACCCGCAGTTCCAACCCCGCAGGTGTGCATCCACGAATTCCGCATATTAATCCAAAACGCCGACATGGTAGTGCCAAGGGCCACCAAAAACGTGGCCGTGGTTTGCACCCAAGGCGCCATACGGCTTGCATCAAACAGCATGATGCCCAAAACCACCCCCATTGCAAACGACAGCGCAAAGACCTTGACCCAAAACATATCGGCCGCCATCCAAGCTGGGTCGCGCGTGGCGTTGAGCCGCAGCTTAAAGAACGGCAGCACTCAGCTTAATGTGATGGTGGGCAAAAGAATGTGGAACGAGCTATTGGCCGCAAACTGTATGCGCGAGCGTAAAAACGCATCCATGATGCACCTTTTGCTTTGGGCTTAACGTGCGCTTGAGCATTGGACATGAATAGGGTGGCGGCGCTATGCCGTGAGGGGGATCACCCCCCCGTATGGCTCATATGTCGCGGCATCTGGCCAGATACTTTGCCCGTTACATTCCCGGCAGGCGCGGCGGCACGAGAATAATCAAAATCATGCCCCTTGGGTTTACGAGCAATGGCAGCGCGAATGGCGGCAGTGAGCGCGGCGTTATCGGCGCTGGCGCGCAAAGGTGCGCGCAGATCGGCCATGTCGTTTTGGCCAAGGCACATGTAAAGCTGCCCCGTGCAGGTCGCGCGCACGCGGTTACAGCTTTCGCAGAAATTATGGGTCAGCGGCGTGATAAATCCAATCTGCTGGCCCGTTGCGTTCAGCCGCACATAGCGGGCAGGCCCGCCTGTGCGCAGCGGCAGGTCGGTCATACCATAATGGGCGGCAAGGCGCGCGCGCACATCGGTTAGAGGCCAATATTGGCCAAGGCGCAGCGCATCGCCCATGTCCTCTCCCATAGGCATAACCTCGATAAAGGTCAGATCATGGCCCTGCGCGGCGCACCAATCTGTCAGGGCGTGCAGTTCGTCCTCATTAACGCCTTTCAGCGCCACCGCGTTGATCTTCACCCGCATGCCCGCCGTTTTGGCCGCTGCAATGCCGTCCAAAACGGGGGCAAGTTTGCCCCAGCGGGTAATGGCAGCGAATTTTTCGGGATCAAGCGTATCAAGCGAAACATTTACCCGCCGTATCCCGCAGGCAGCCAGATCACCCGCGTAGCGCGCGAGTTGGCTGCCATTGGTGGTCAGCGTCAAATCTTCCAGCGCGCCGCTGTCCAAGTGGCGGCTTAGGGATTGGAACAGCGTCATAATCCCTTTGCGCACCAGCGGCTCGCCCCCCGTGATGCGCAGCTTGCGCACACCTAGGTCGATAAAGGCGCTTGACAGGCGATCCAACTCTTCCAGCGTCAGCAAATCGGCGCGCGGCAAAAACTGCATCGCTTCGGACATGCAATAGGTGCAGCGAAAATCGCAGCGGTCGGTGACCGACAGGCGCAGATAGGTGATCGGGCGCGCGAAAGGGTCAATAAGGGGGACGTTTTGCATGAGGCTAACCTAAGCCCCGCGCGCAGCCCCCGCAAGCCCCAGCTTAGGCAAAAGACATAGGCGAAAAATGCTGGCGAAAAATGCAAGCCAAAGCTGCAAGTCCAAGTTGCAGCCCCTTGCGAGGCGGGCAATTTGGCCCTAGGTTCTCGCCATGAAATCCATCGCCCTTGCCCTGTGCCTGACGTTGCCACTATCTGCCTGTGCAGGTGCGTGGAGCAAAACCAAATCATGGTTAAATCCGCGCCCAGAGCAAAGCCGCCTGCAGGCGCTTACCACGGGCGGGCAAAACGCCGCCGCGCTGGACGCTGTAAGCGATGCACAAAAAGAGGCCGCCGTTGCTGCGCCCAATGCTGGCCAAGTTTTGGGCATTGTAAGCGTTGCCTTGGGTAGCCCTGCGCAGCAGGGTCTGTGGCTGAAATCCAATCTGGTAGCCGCCCCAACCCAAGGCCGCGCTGTGCTGGCAAATGGCGCGGGTGTGAATGTCGATTTGCTGCCTAGCGCTGGGGGGGCAACGTTGTCCTTTTCGGCCTACCGCGCGCTGGGGCTTGGATTGACCGATTTGCCCCAAGTGCAGGTCTTGGCCCTGCCATAGAAGCGGGGACGCGCCGTCTCGTTGCACTTCGCCGCAAGATATTTGCGAAAGGCTCTATTCCATCGGAGGCAATTATTCACAGTTTCGAGGGCAATACTTCACCAAAATTCTCAAGAGATCATTTGCACGGTTTTTGAACCTAAATTCGGTATACTGCAGGAAGAGTGCATAGGCTTATGTGCACAGGCTTAAGTGCACAGGCTTAGGTGCACAGGCTTATGTGCACAGGCAGTTGCGGTTTTCTTGGCGGCGTTTGGCTCAGCTTCAGTAGCTATTGAAGCGAATGGTGCGCGCTCCATTTTCACCAATGGCCATTTGCACCCAAGACTGTGTGGTTGGGGCGGTTCATTTGCGAGGGCTGCGGTCGCATGTAATGCCAACCGCGACCAAACCAGCATAACCATGCAAAGGGCAAGTCGCGCGCGCCAAGTCAACCGTGCGCAAGCGCAAAAAATGATCGCGGCGGCCGTTTTTTGGTTTACGCCCGCCAGTTCAATTGATTAGTCGTATCGCGGCTTGGTGCCGCTTTTTTGATAGCACAATGTGCATGAAAGCAGATGAACTATCGGCATGGTCAAATCGATGAATTACGAAGAAATGCACAGCGGATCGCTTGAAACAGTACGCTATCTCGCAACCGAATTGCCAAAGACCCTAAGGGCGGAATGTCGAAGAAAAACAGATAGATCATAGCGCATCGAGACAGGGAATGTCGTGTCGCATCAGGAACTTGCGTTTAAGAACCAACCACACCGGCGCGTCCGGCGCGATTTCTCATCGCAACGTCACACCCATTCTTGCCTCAATCGACGCAACGTGCTTCATAAATGACCTGTCCCCAAATATTATTTTACGCTCTGCGTCTGTGATAGGCCCCCTTATTTTCTCTGCAGGGGTCTTGTTGCCGTTTCTTTTTTTAAAATAAAACTCAAAAGCGTCTTCGGCAGCAATATCCAAATTCAGTTTCGAAAAAATATTCTGAACTAACCAATCCCCTTTTGCATCATCATTTTTTTCAATAAATGAATCCAGATGAAGGGGGTAAACCTCAAAGAATTTATTCTTACTTATCTCAATTAAAGCTCTGTCTGTCGTAACTATACCTTTCTTGAATTTTCTTGGTGAATAACCGAAGGCACCAGACAGAGACAGAAAATTCTTCTCAATATTACGGAGGCAAATGAATAATTTTATTCGGTCGACACTAGGGGAAAACAAGGCTTCTAATTCTTTGAAAAAATGCTCGGCAAAGGGTTTTTTGAAACCAAGATTCTGTTGACTGAAATCCCAAACAAGCGGTTCGGCGTTAGTCTTAGAAACCATTCGGTAAGCTTCCAAAACAAACCTAATTCGCCGCGCACTAAAAGCTTTTTCAGTGCGTCCTTGAACCAACGACTTATCAGCCTCAAGCGCAAATTTGGCTAAAGATCGCAGTAAATCACTATGAATCTCCCCTTGAATGATACAAGAAGGATCCCCATTTAATATATCCGCAAATTGTCTGGTTCCACTGCGAGGGAAACCACCAATAGCAATGATGTTCATCATCAAACCTCTATATAAATTACATAAAATACATCAATTATTCGCATATTATTCGGCAGTCTATTGAACGGATATTCCATTCATTTTTTTCAAAAACACTTTTAAAGTAGATCTGCAGCGTTTGTAAAATCTAAGAATTCTATCGGCTATAATAGCTATTTCGTGGTTAACATAGCCAACCAATGGTGTCAACGCCCGCCGGTTGGTTCACCACTCGAACTGCGGATCGCGATATTCTTGCTACTGCGATTATGGAACAAACCCTTGTTTCTTATTATTTAAAATATCCTGATTAACTGAGGAGCGTTCGTTGGTCTGGTGCGCGCAGTTAGGGGCAAAGCCCGCTACTTTACCCAAACCGCCGCTGCGCCTCATGCGCAAGGCCCGCACCGACCGACCCCAGCATGTCGCCCGTGGTTATATGGCCGCTATCGAACACGTCTTCTACCAGCGCGCGCAAGGCCGGCATATGGGCCGCGCCGCCTGTTAGGAATACAGTTCCAATATCGGCAGGGGCGGCGCCCGCGCGCGCGAGTGTATCCAGCATAGTCGCCTTGATTTTGGCCAGCAGCGGTGCGGCGCTGCCTGAAAATGCGGTTTGCGTGGCCATTGGGTTTGGCCCGCCTGTCAGGTCAGTCAACACAATGCGGGCTGCCTCGGCATCAGACAGGGCAATTTTGGCAGTTTCTACCCGCATAGCCAACGCATGGCCCGATTTTTCGGCGATTACACGGGCAAAACGATCTAGCAGTTCGGGGCGGTCAATTTCATGCCGCATCGCTTTGATATCAGCGGCGACGCGCGGCACATACAGCGCGTTGATCTTGTGCCATGTGGCCAGATCAAGAAAATAATGGTTGGGCATCAGCCCTGCCCCGCCTTTGGTCGTGGCCTTATAGCCCAAGGTCGGCATCACCATATCCAGCGACAGGGCGCGGTCAAAATCGGTGCCGCCGACACGCACCCCGCCTGTGGCCAAAATATCGCCGCTGCGATCAACGGCGCGCGCGCGCGTGGGCGACAGGCGCAGGATGGAAAAATCCGACGTGCCCCCGCCGATGTCAACGATCAGCACCAATTCTTCGCCCGAAATACCAGCCTCATAGGTCATGGCGGCGGCGATGGGTTCCAGTTGAAACGCAACATGGTCAAAGCCCAAGCTGCGGGCGATTTCGGCCAGTGCCGCTTCGGCGCGGGCATCGGCGGCGGCGTCACCATCGTGGAAATGCACGGGCCGCCCCAGCACAATACCGCCCAAAGGGCGATCTGCACGGGCGCGGTCAAGGTGGGTTTTCAGATGGGCAAAGAACGCCTCGATCACCGTAGCAAAGCCAATCATGCGCCCGCCCAGCAGGGTTTTTTCGGTATAAAGCGCGCTCCCCAGCGTGGATTTCAGCCCCCGTAACAGCCGCCCCTCTTCGCCTAGCAAATAGGTGTCCATAGCAGCACGACCAAAGGACAGCGGGCTGCGATCATCGGGCCAAAACACAGTGGATGGCAGAGTTACCGCCGCGCCTTCCAGCGCGATCAGATGGGCATTGGCCCCGTCTGCGAGGGACAGCGTGGAATTTGAGGTGCCGAAATCTAGGCCAAAATAGGCGGGGCCAGAATAAGCGGGGCCAGAATAAGCGGGGCTGGTCATAGACTGGGGCCGGGGGCGATGACACTGCCATCGCTAAAGCGGGCAAGGCGAAAGCGGGTCAGATCATGGCCGACATCCCGCCCCAATGCCAGATCGGCCACCACGCGGCCAAAGCCAGGCCCAATCCCAAAGCCGTGGCCAGACAGGCCCGTGGCAATGATCAACCCCGCGATGGGCGCGTTCGAGATGACGGGCACAACATCGGGCATCATATCAATCATCCCCGCCCATTGGTGGCTATACTGCGCTGCGCCGCCGCCAAAGGCCGCCGCGAAATCGCGCGCGGCGCGCCCCAAGGCGCGGGTATTGGGCGCGGGGTTTAAAATACGCATCGCCTCAAAGGGGCTGACCTCATCTGCGCGCCAGCGCCGCGCGGTGCCCCAAGCATCGGGAAATCCGCGCGGGGCCATCGCGCGCAGATGCGTTGCGCGGCGGTCTTTTTTGTATTGGGGCCAATACAACGAAAAGTGGCGAAACGCATCGGGGCCGATGTAGAAATCATGCGCAAAGCCGGGGGCAAGCGATGTGCCGCCATCCATCCGCGCGCGAAACCCGATACGGTCATCGGCGGCGTTGCCTGCATAGGTTTGGCGCTGATCGGGGATAATCCCGACCGAAGATCGAACCGAAAGCTGGGGAATATCAATGCCTTCATTGCGCAAAAACAGCGACGACCAAGCGCCGCCTGCCACGACGACACGGGGGCAGGCAATGCGCCCGCTTTCGGTAAACACCCCCGTGATCGCGCCATTAGTCACGTCCAAACGGCGCACGGCGCAGCCTTCGCGCAAAAGTACGCCCTGCGCGCGGGCGTAATCTGCCAAAAGCGGCACAGCGCGCCACGGCTCGGCCCGCGCGTCGGAAGGGGTTTCCAGCCCCCCAACCCACTTATCCGTGCCAAAGCGGGCAGCCACATCGTTGCGGCTTAAAAGCCGGGTATGCAGCCCATGCGCACGCGCCGCCTGTGCCCAAGTTTCAAACCCGTCCATCTCGGGCGCGGTCAGGGCAAGGTAGACCACGCCTTGCTGGGCAAAACCCAAATCTTTGGGCAGGTTTTTGGCATGCCTCGCCCAGATGGATAGGCTTTCCATCATCACGGGCAATTCGGCCAAATCGCGGCCCTGTTGGCGGATCCAGCCCCAGTTGCGCGACGACTGTTCGCCCGCAATGCGCCCCTTTTCACACAGCACTACCTTTTGCCCGCGCGCGGCCAGTTCCAGCGCGGCCGATACGCCCATCACCCCACCGCCGATGACGACAACGTCACAGGCAGGGGGCAGTCTCCCCGAATATTTGGCAGGCAAATTCATAGAAATTGGATGCGGCAGACTTGGCATGATATGAGCCCTTTTTGGGGCTAAAGAACACGCGCGCGCAGGCGGCGCAAGCCCCACCAAACCAGCAGCAATACCACGGGCACGGCCGCCGCCATCAGCAGGGTTTTGGGCAGATGCAGCGCCTCGCCAATGGGGGTGGCGATATAGGCCACCAGCCCCAGCGCGTAATAGCTCACCGCAACCACCGAAAGACCTTCGACTGTGTGCTGAAGGCGCAGCGCCATATCCGCCCGCGTGTCCATGCTTTGCAACAACGCTTGGTTCTGGGCCGAGCGTTCCACATCAACGCGCGTGCGCAGCAGTTCCGCCGCGCGGGCGGCACGTTCGGCCATGGCTGTTAGGCGGGCTTCGGCCGCGCGGATGGTGCGCATGGCGGGATCATAGCGGCGCATCATAAATTCAGCAAAGGTCTGGCGTCCCGCCACCCGCACCTCGCGCAGCGCCTCAATGCGCTGGGTGACAATGGCCTCATAGGCCTTTGTTGCGGCAAAACGAAAATTGTTGTTCACCGACAGCGATTCCAGTTCGGCGGCTATGGATAGCAGCTCGTGCAGGGCGGCGTCGGCAGGGCGGGCAGCCGCCTCGCGCCCGTCAAGGCCCGTGACAAGGGCCGAAAGGCGCGGGTCAAGCGTGTTCAGTTGGCCAGACAGCGTGCGCGCGCGCGGCAAACCCAGCATGGACATGGCGCGGTAGGTTTCAATCTCGCATAGGCGCTGAACAATGCGGCCAATGCGGCGCGCGCCCGTGCCCGCGCGGACAAAAACGGCAAAGCGCATATAGCCCGCAGGATCAATGCGAAAATCGCCCGCAACCACGGCGGCCCCATCGACCACCTGCGCCGCCGCAAGGCTTTCGGGCACAAACCAATCGTCCAGCATGGGCAGGATATTGTCTTCGTCATCAGGTAGCAGTTCTACGCGGATCAGCACTGCGACAATCGCGCGGCCTGGGCTTGCGGCAATCCAAGGCTCGGGCAAAACGGCAGCGCCTGCGGGGTCAAACGCGCGGGCATCCAGCCCGGGCGTAAAGGCGGAATAGGTCACAAATTCGGTATGGCTTTCCCATTTCAAATCTGTGCGGCCCAAGGTGGCGGCGTGATGCGTGGCATCAGGTTGCGGATGGGCCAAGCCATGTCGGTCAAGCAATTGCAGCAAATGCGCGCGATCACGGCTGCGGTCGCGCGAATGCGCGGCGGTGGGCTCTTTGATCGCCAGATAAACCACTTGGCATGGGGCTGCCAGCGCGGGAAAGGGGCGGGCGTGCAGCTCGTTCACAAGGGCATAGCGCAGGGGGTGGTCGGGCAAAGTCATGAGGCAACCTGTGGCAATCTTTGACGCTGTGATGAAAATAGCCCATTTACCTGCGGTGAACAGGGCGCGCACGGCACACAGGTGTATACCGCCAAAAATGCAACATATTGTGGCTTTGCAAATGGCGGATGTGCGGCCAAAAAGGCAGCCAAATGGAGGGCGTGGTGACGATTTGTATCATTCACACGGGCGGCACAATTGCAATGCGATCTGGGCCGGAGGGGCTGGCGCCAGCGGACGGTGTGCTAGAGGCTGGCCTTGCCGCGCTAGCCGACGCGGGTATTGCGCGCGGCCAGACCAAGATGGTGCATTTAACCCCCGCCATCGACAGCGCCAATGCGCGGATCGCCGATTGGAACCGCATCGCGGAGGTGATTTTCGCGGGCCAAAACCGCTATGCAGGCTTTGTGGTGACGCATGGCACAGATACGCTGGCCTATACTGCCGCGGCCTTAAGCTTTGCCTTGGCCGGCCTTTCGCGCGCCGTGATTGTGACGGGATCCATGCTGCCGCTTGCGGCGGCGGGAACGGACGCTCGGCAAAATCTGGGCGATGCGCTGCTGGCTGCAACCCGCGCGCCCGCTGGCGTTTGGGTGCAATTTGCAGGAAAGCTGATGGCAGGGACCCTGGTGCGCAAAGCGCATTCCCATGCGGCGGATGCCTTTACCGCGCGGGATGGCTGGCCAAGTCTGCGCAGGGGCACCCCTGCCCTAATGGCCTATGGCGCGCCCGAAATTGCGGTACTTAGCATGGCCCCGAACACCTCACCGCGTGCTTTTGCCGCCGCGCTGGGGGCAGTGGACGGAGCCGTGCTGCGGGTGTTTGGCGCAGGAACAATCCCAAACGATCCCGCGATTGAGGCCGCGCTTATGGCCGCATCCGCGCGCGGCGCGCTGATGATTGCGGTATCGCAATGCGAAAGTGGTGGGGTAGCATTGGGAACCTATGCGGCAGGGGCCGCTATGAAGCGTGCAGGCATCGTGGACGGGGGGCAGATCACCGAATCTGCGGCCTATGCCAAACTCGCCCATGCACTGGCCCATGGCGGGCGGGATATTCTTGCAAGCGATCTGTGCGGCGAGATGAGGTAAGGGGGCGCTCGCGCCCCCTCGTCGCTTTGCTCCTCACCCCCCTGAGGATATTTATGGAGTTAGGAAGCTTCGAATTCATAATCTTCCTAACTCCCCAAATATCCTGCAGGGGGAAGCGTAGCGAGGGGGTAAGCGTAGCGAGGGGGGAAGCGTAGCGAGGGGGGCGGCATACGCCCCCCTTCTTCAGTTGATCAAGGGGAGCAGCGCATCCAAACTTTTTTTGGCGTCGCCGTAGAACATCCGCGTGTTTTCTTTATAAAAGAGCGGGTTCTCGATACCCGAATATCCCGTGCCCTGCCCACGTTTGGATACGATCACCAGTTTCGCTTTCCAGCATTCCAGCACGGGCATACCTGCAATAGGGCTGTTGGGGTCTTCTTGGGCGGCGGGGTTTACGATGTCGTTTGACCCGATCACGATGGCCACGTCTGTAGAAGGGAAATCATCGTTGATCTCGTCCATTTCCAGCACAATGTCATAGGGCACTTTTGCTTCGGCCAGCAGCACGTTCATATGGCCCGGCAAGCGGCCTGCCACGGGGTGGATGGCAAAGCGCACGTTTTTGCCGCGCGCGCGCAACTTGCGGGTCAGCTCGCTGACCGCCTGCTGCGCCTGCGCCACCGCCATGCCATAACCGGGGATGATGATGACGCTATCGGCATCATTCAGCGCCGCTGCCACGCCGTCGGTGTCAATGGCCACCTGCTCGCCCACAATTTCCATCGCGGGCCCCGTGGTGCCGCCAAAGCCGCCCAGGATCACAGAAACGAAGCTGCGGTTCATCGCCTTACACATAATGAACGACAAGATCGCACCAGAAGACCCGACCAGCGCGCCAACAACGATCAGCAGATCATTGGACAGCGAGAAGCCAATCGCCGACGCCGCCCAACCTGAATAGCTGTTCAGCATCGACACCACCACAGGCATATCGGCCCCGCCGATACCCATGATCAGATGGTAGCCGATAAAGAACGCCAGCAGCGTCATCACAATCAGCGGCCACAGCGCGCCAGTCGACAGATACACGCCCAGCAGAACCAGCGAGCCAATTGCCGCCCCTGCATTCAGCGCATGGCCGCCCGGCAATTTCTTAGCCTTGCCATCCACGCGCCCTGCCAGTTTGCCAAAGGCGACAACCGAGCCTGTAAATGTGACCGCGCCGATGAATACGCCAAGGAACACTTCAACGCGCAGGATGTTTTGTTCGACAGGGGATTTATGCGCCAGCAGCGCAGCAAAACCACTTAGCACCTCGCGCGCCGCGGTGTCCAATGCAAAAACGCGGCTAAGTTCCAGATCGGCGTTAAAGCCGATGAACACGGCAGCCAGCCCCACCAGCGAGTGCATTGCCGCCACAAGCTGCGGCATTTCTGTCATTTGTACGCGCTGGGCGACGATCCAGCCAATCACCCCGCCTGCTGCAATCAGCAGCGCCGCCAGCCATGCGCCCGAAGCTGCCGCCAAAGTTGCCAGCACCGCCAGCGCCATGCCTGAAATGCCATACCACACTGCGCGCTTGGCGCTTTCTTGCCCCGAAAGTCCCCCCAAAGACAGGATGAACAGAACGGCAGCAATCACATAAGCTGCGGTTGTAAAACCCATTTCCATCTGCCGTCTCCTTAGGATTTTTGGAACATGGCCAGCATACGGCGCGTGACCATAAAGCCGCCAAAGATATTGATGCCCGCCATAAACACCGACAGGCCCGCAAGGATCATCACTAAGGTCGAGCCAGAGCCTATTTGCAAAATCGCGCCTAAGATAATGATCGAGGAAATCGCATTGGTCACCGCCATTAGCGGCGTGTGCAAGGAATGCGCCACGTTCCAGATCACCGAGAAGCCGATAAAGCACGACAGCACGAACACGATCAAATGGCTCATAAAGCTGGCAGGGGTAAACATACCCGCCAACAGAATAAGCGCGCCGCCTCCTAGCAGCATACCCACTTGGGCGCGGGTTTGGGCCTTGAACGCAGCAGTTTCAGCGGCACGCTTTTCCTCTCTGGTCAGTTCTTTTACCTTTTCCTTGGGCTTTTGCGCGGCAATGGCCGCGATTTTTGGCGGCGGCGGCGGATAGGTAATCTCGCCTGCGTGGGCAACTGTTGCGCCGCGGATCACATCATCTTCCATATTGTGCACGATCACGCCGTCTTTCTTTGGCGTCAGATCGGTCAGCATATGGCGGATGTTGGTGGAATACAGCGTGGAGGCTTGCGCCGCCATGCGTGATGGGAAATCGGTGTATCCAACGATGGTCACGCCATTGTCAGATACGATTTTCTCGTCGGGCACAGTCAAATCGCAGTTGCCGCCGCGTTCGGCGGCCAGATCGATAATCACGCTGCCCGTTTTCATCATGGCGACCATATCGGCTGTCCACAGTTTGGGCGCGGGGCGGCCGGGGATTAGCGCGGTGGTGATGACGATGTCCATGTCGGGGGCCAGTTCGCGAAATTTGGCAAGTTGTGCCTCGCGGAATTCGGGCGAGCTGGGTGCGGCATAGCCACCTGTCGCCGCGCCGTCTTGCGCCCCAGAAGACTTGTCTGCAAAGTCCAAAAACACAAAGCTTGCGCCCATGGATTCGATCTGCTCGGCCACTTCGGGGCGAACGTCGAAGGCATGCACGATGGCGCCCAGCGACACCGATGTTCCCGTTGCAGCAAGACCAGCCACGCCAGCGCCCACAATCAGGACTTTGGCGGGGGGCACTTTGCCCGCAGCCGTCACCTGACCTGTGAAAAAGCGGCCAAAGTTATTGCCCGCCTCGATCACGGCGCGGTAGCCTGCGATATTGGCCATGGATGATAGAGCATCCATTTTTTGCGCGCGCGAGATACGCGGAACCATATCCATCGCCACAACGGTTGCGCCTTGCGCCTTTACAGCTTCCAACAGGTCTGGGTTTTGAGCGGGCCAAAAGAACGAAATCAGGGTCTGGTCTTTGCGCAGGGCTTTCGCTTCGGCCAACTCGGGGCCGCGCACTTTGACCAGCACATCGGCAGCCTTCACCACGGCGGCGGCGGTTTTCAGCACCTCAACCCCTGCGGCCTGATATGCGGCATCAGAAAAGCCAGCCTTTACACCTGCCCCCGCCTGAATAACGCAAGTATGGCCCAGTTTGACCAACTGAGTGGCGGAATCAGGTGTCATCGCCACGCGATTCTCGCCCGCAAAAATTTCGGTTAAAGCCCCAATTTTCAACGGATATCCCCTTTCCTGCCACGCGGCTTGCACACTGTCCCTGCGCCAAAGCACCGCTCCTCGGGCGCAATTAACGCGATTTTACGCCGTTGCAACAGGGGCAAAACCAGTTTTTCGATTATTGCGAGAAAATTATTCGCTTTGATATAAAATTTCGCCCCAAAGCCCGCGCGTTCCAATTGCGACCTTTGATGCCCCATTTTCGCCCGCCTTGCGAGGGCCGCGCTTTGCAGGCAGGGTAATGGCAACAGGAGGACTGCCATGACCGATTTTGCCGCCACCAAAGCGATGTTCGATTTGCCCCAAGGGATGACCTATTTGGATGGCAATTCGCTGGGGCCTTTGCCGCGGGGCGCGGCAGCGCGCGTGGCGCAGACCATCACCGATGAATGGGGCCAGATGCTGATTGGCGGCTGGAACCGCGCGGGCTGGATGGATTTACCGCGCAGTTTAGGCGATCGCATTGCGGCCCTGATCGGGGCCGAAACGGGCCATGTGGTGCTGGGCGATACGTTGTCGATCAAGGTCTATCAGGCGCTGGCTTCTGCGCTGGACATGCGTCCAACCCGCCGCGTGATCTTGTCGGACACGGGCAATTTCCCGTCTGATTTATATATAGCGGAGGGGCTGTGCCGCACCTTGGGCAATGGATATCGTCTTAAGACAGTAGCACCCGAAGATGTGGCGGGGGCGATTGACGACAGTGTTGCGGCTGTGATGCTGACCGAAGTCGATTATCGCACGGGCCGCCGCCATGACATGGCCGCGCTAACGGCTGCAGCGCATGGGCTGGGGGCGCTGACCCTTTGGGATTTGGCCCATTCAGCGGGCGCATTTCCTGTGCATTTGGCCGCCTGTGGGGCCGATTTTGCAGTGGGCTGCACCTATAAATACCTCAATTCTGGCCCGGGTGGGCCTGCCTTTATCTACGTCTCGCCCCGGCATGCCGATGCCGCCCGCCCTGCCTTATCAGGCTGGCTGGGGCACGAGGCGCCCTTTGCCTTTGCACTGGAGTATCGCGCGGGCGCGGGCATTGACCGTATGCGCGTGGGAACCCCGCCAATTTTGCAATTGGCCGCTTTAGAGGCGGCTTTGGATGTGTGGAACGGCGTTGATCTGAACGATCTGCGCAGCGCCAGCCAAGCGCTGATGGATCAATACATCGCAGGGGTCGAGGCGGCCTGCCCAGACTTGATCCTTGCCACCCCGCGCAATCACGGCGCGCGCGGCAGCCAAGTGTCGTTCCGCCACCCGCAGGCCTATGCCATTATGCAAGCGATGATTGCGCGCGGTGTGGTGGGCGATTTTCGCGCGCCCGATGTTATACGCTGCGGCTTTACGCCGTTGTTCATCGATGCAGGCGATGTGGCGCGCGCGGTCGATGTGTTAGCGGGTATCATGCAAAATCGCCTGTGGGATAACCCCGCCTATCAAACACGCGCCAAGGTGACCTAAAGGGCGCGTTATTAAGTAGTTTAATTAAAGATATACACAAGATATTGTAGCGGCGCCTTTGACGCGCGGTTGATCTGTCCGTAAGGTCACGGATTGAACACTTGTGATTCTGATAAGGGCGCGCGGATGCTGAACAAACTATTTATATTGGCCGCATTGGCTTTTTTGGCCCTTTCCGCCTGCACCCCTGATCCTAAACTGATCGAAGCAGGCCTTATGGCCGCGCCTGAGCCCAAATTGGTTGAGGGGATTTATGGCGCGAAGGACGATGGTGCATTTGCCATTTCCGCCGTGCCCGTCGAAAAAGTGCCCGCTGAATTTCAGCGCGCGTCGGTCTATTACCCCAGCGCAGAGGCGGAAGGCACTGTTGTCATCGACCCCAGCGAAAAGCATCTTTACCTGATTACTGGCAAAAATCGTGCATTGCGGTATGGCATTTCTGTAGGCCGCGATGGGTTTGAATGGGCAGGCACTGCGCTGATCGCTTCGCGCCAGAATTGGCCCACTTGGACACCCCCGCCAGAAATGATTGCGCGCAAACCTGAACTGGCAAAATGGGAAAAAGGCCAACCAGGCGGGCCTGAAAACCCACTTGGCGCGCGGGCCTTATATTTGACCACGAACGGGATTGATTACGGCTACCGCATCCATGGCACGCCTGAATGGTTTTCGATTGGCCAGAACGCGTCTTCGGGTTGTTTCCGCATGATTAACCAAGATGTGATGGATTTGTTTGAACGCGTGCAAGACGGGGCAAAGGTGGTGGTGCTGAACAGCGACGGCAGCTATCCAACCCGTCTTGTCGTGCCGCCCCCGCAACTGCCAAAAGAACCCGAAGTGACCGTGACGCCAATTACCGCTACGGGCGATGATGCACCGCTGATATTGAACCCCGCCTTGCTGACGCCGCCTGCGCAAAGCGGTCAGCCTGCGGCAGTTTGCTCAGTGCCTTTGGTCAATGGACTGTGCCCAGCCGTACCTCCACGGGCGCTGCCCCTGCCCTCAGTCAGTCGTTCGACCGCCGCACCATGACGCGTTTTGGCCACTTGCGCGGCGCGCCCTTTCATCTTGATGATGCGGGTGTGGCGTGGGTGGAACAAACACTGACTGCGCTGACCCCAGCGCAGCGCGTGGGGCAGTTGTTTGTGCATATCGTAATGGGCAATGATCCAGCGGCGCTGCAGACGATAATGGGCTTGAATCCGGCAGGGATCACGCGATTTTACAGCGCCGATCTTAGCTACGAAGAAAATTTGATCACCCGCGCGCAATCGGCCGCCGCTGTGCCGCTGCTGGTGTCTGCCGATCTGGAAGGCTCGCGGATGAGCCTGCCTTTTGCCACCGATGTGCCCAATCCCTTGGCACTGGCGGCGATAAACGATGTGGCCGCCACGCGCGAGATTAGCACGATTATGGCCGCGCAGGCGCGGGCGATTGGGATCAACTGGTCTTTTACGCCCGTCCTAGATATAAACGCCGCCTTCCGCAGCCCAATTGTGGCAACGCGCGGCTTTGGCAGTGACCCTGCCATCATCCAGACCCATGCGCTGACGCAAATTGACGTGTTTCAGCGCGCGGGCATGGCGGCCACAGTGAAACACTGGCCCGGCGAAGGCCATGATGACCGCGATCAGCATTTGGTCACCACCATCAACCCTCTGTCCTTGCCCGATTGGCATGCCAGCCACGGCGCGCTGTATCAGGCTGCAATTGACGCGGGCGTTATGGCGGTGATGAGCGCGCATATCGCCCTGCCCGCCTATGTTTTAGCGAAAAATCCTGATGCGGGGATCGAGGCATATCGCCCTGCCTCGCTGTCCAAAACGCTAAACTGTGACCTGCTGCGCGGTGATTTGGGGTTTAACGGGCTGATCGTGTCGGATGCCACGCCAATGGCAGGCTTTGGCGCATGGGGGCCGCGCAGTCAGACCTTGCCGCAAGTCATCGAAAATGGCTGCGATATCATCTTGTTCTCGAACGATCCTGCGGCAGATTTCGCGCTGATCGAGGCGGCAATTGCCGATGGCCGCATCAGCCCCGCGCGGCATGAGGCCGCGCTGATCCGAATATTGGGGCTAAAGGCGGCGCTTGGCCTGCATAAGGGGGCCGCGCCTCCTGATCTGACCGAATTTGCACCAGAAAAACTTGGGGCCACGCGCAAAACCGCCCGCGCGATCACCGCCCGCGCGCCGACCTTGGTCAAAGATGTGCAAGGAATGCTGCCCCTGTCGCCCGCAAAACACAAACGTTTGGCTATCTATTCTGGCGGGGTGGTGGTGCCCTTTGCGCCGCACCCGCTGCCCCTAGATTTGCCAGATATGCTGGCGCGCGAGGGGTTTGAGGTGACGATGCTCGGCGAAAACGCCCAGCCCAACCCAGCGAAATTTGACGCGATGCTGTATCTGTTTGCCGAAGAAACCCTGCTGACGCGGGGGCGGATTTTTCTAGATTGGGCAAAGGTTGGCGGCGATTTTCAGCGCGCGATGGATCGCCATTGGTATGATATACCAACCGCAATAATCAGCTTTGGCTATCCTTATTACCTGTATGACGCGCCGCGCGTGCCCACTTATATCAACGCCTATGCCACAATGCCATCGATGCAAGAGGCGGTGCTGGATTGCCTTTTGGGCCGTGCGCCTTGGGCAGGAACGCCGCCACATGATCCGTTCTGCGGACTGGGGGACGCACAGTTTTAAGGGGCCTGTCCGCCATCGCACATCGGTTGGCATAAAAGCTGCCTGTTTTGTAGCATCGAAGGCGTTCAAAAATCGGCGCAAAGCCGCACTATGATCCGTAAGCGTCAGTGTGTCCCCAAAATTCAATGTGCCCCCAAGATATCGCACACTTCGGCGACAAGGGCGTTGAATTCGGGTGTCAGCGTCAGTTCGGGTTTGCGCGGGCGCTCGAAGGCGACATGCACGATGCCCGCAAGACGGCCCGGCCCGCAAGACGGCCCGGCCTGGGGGTCATCACCATAACCTCATCGGCTAAAAAGATTGCCGCAAGGATGTTTTGGGTGACAAAAAGCGTGGTTGCCTTCAATTCGGCGACGATGCGCATCAGTTCGACGTTCAGGCGTTCGCGGGTGAATTCGTCAAGCCCGCCAAAGCCGAACAATATGACGCATTTTTGTGTGTGCAGATGGGCGTCACAGATAATACTGGTCCGCCAGAAGGGCCATGCCATGGGGGCGTTCATTGCACAGAATGCAAAAGGTTAGCCTGCCTTGGCATGGGTTTTTGCATGGCTCAGGCCTTGGGCATGCGTGCATCGGCAAAGGCGTGCAGCACCCCCTCGCGCTGAGCCGCAGTAAGTCGCAGGCTGTCGATGACCTCGACCGCATCATATTGCCCCATGTCGAAAGGATAATCGCTGCCAAGCATAACGCGGTCAGCCCCCGCCCAATCGACAAGGAACTGCAGTTGATGGGGGCCATGCAGGATCGTGTCAAACAGCAGCCGGTCGATCGAAGGGCCAGGCTCGCCCTTTAACCGCACTTTGGCCTCGGCCCGTTCTGCCCAGCCGTGGACCCAGCGTGCTGCCTGATAGGGGGTGAAACCACCGCCATGGCTAAGCACGATTTTCAGGCCCGGGAAACGTTCCAGCACACCACCGAAAACAAGGCAGGCGGCGGCAATGGTGGTATCCAAAGGATTGCCGACGAAGTTATTAAGATAAAAGCTTTTCTGGCGGTCCATGCCTGCGATTTTGACCGGGTGCAACAGCAGGAATGCGCCGCGCGCCTCGGCTTCTGCCCAGAACGGGTCGAGTGTGGGATCGTCAAGGTTTTTCCCCTCGACATGGCTGCCGATCATTGCGCCAACAAGGCCCTCCTCGGTCATCGCGCGGCGCAATTCTGCTGCAGCAAGGTCAGGTGCCTGCATCGGCACAGTCGCAAGCCCCATGAACCTGTCGGGCATAGCGCGGACGCGGCGCGCGATGCCCGCGTTCTGGATGCGCGCGGCGGTCAGCGCAGCTTGGGCGGGTTTGTCGTACAGCACGGTTTGCGGAACGACGGCAAGGAGTTGCCGCGCGAACCCTGCCTTGTCGATGTCGGCCAGCCGCCGTGTCACGTCCCAACCGCCGCGGGGAAAGTTGTGATAGGGCGCGCCCGAAATGACAAGCGTGCCATATTCGCCGTCGGTTGTGTGAAGTTCAAGCCCACAGTCGGGCACAGCGCGCTGAAGCTCTGCCAGCGTGTCGGTTTCGATGATGTGGGCGTGGATATCGAGGGTCTGGCTGGTCACGGGCAGTCTCCTGTTTGGGGTCAGTCTTCTTTTGGGTCAGGCTTTTTTGGGTCAGGCTTTTTTGGGTCAGTTTTCGGCCATCAACTCGTCGATACTGGCGGGCAACTTGATTTCTGTTTTGCGGCGGGCGGATAAGTCCATCGCCATCGTCAGAATAAGGTTGCGATGCCCGTCTTGTGCCGTGGCGTGCGGCGTGGGCATGTCCATGCAAACGCGCTGGTACCAACTGACCGTTTCTTCGCGCATTGGCCCCCAAAGCTGGCCCATGTGAAGGTCGCCCGGCGGATAACTGGTCAGGAAATCTACATGCCGCGCAGGTGGGTGGTAGCCGTCAGGCACATAGCCGCCGCCTTGGGCCACATTGCTGGCCAGCACGAGATCGCGGTGCGTGTCTTCGATGTCGATAACGCCTTCGGTTCCAACGATGCCGATTTCTAACCCATAGACCGACCCAGGCCAGACTTCGGGCAAGGCCCAGCAAATGTTCATCGAAAAGATCGTGCCATCTTGCATGGTGAAAATACCGAAGGTCGAATCCTTGGTGCCCCAGCGCGAGAGAACCTTATCCGTTGACCGCGCATAGACTGTGTCAGGAACCTTGCCCTCCATCAGCCAAAGCGACATATCAAGGCTGTGCGTGCCCGACACGACCATTGGGGTCAGGTTGCGCCGGTTTTGCGTGCGGCTGACGGTGGCGATAGGGACCATGCGGTTCATGAACGCGCGGGTGACGACGGAATGCACGTCACCGATCTGGCCAGTGATCAGCTTTTCCTTGACCGTCAGGAACCGGCGTCGGAAGCGCTGGGTATAACCAAGCACAGCATCGACGCCTGCCTTTTCAATTGCATCCAGAATGGCCTGTGATTCGTGCGCGTCGGTCGCCAACGGCTTTTCGATGAAAAGGGCAAAGCCCCGTTCGGCGGCGGCCATTGTTGGTGCTGCATGATTGTTTTCGTCGGTCGCGATAATGACTGCGTTCACCTCGGGCCGGTTCAGCAGTTCCAGAAAATCTGTGGTGAAATAGTCTGCCTCGCAATCGGCCTTAAGCTTTTCGCCAAGCGACTTGTTCACATCGCACAGACCGATCCAACCCACACCCGGATAGTCACGCGCGATCATCGCGCGGATACGCCCGATTGTGCCACAGCCAATGACGGCCAAACCAATTTCTTTTTTCACACCCATTTTTGTCTCCTACTCCTGAGGCTTCGGTCGTTGGCCGCTGTCATGGCGCTGTCGCAATCAATGCTGCGGTTGAAGCGGCGGTTGAAATTTCGTAAAGATGTTTTTTCCGTTTCTTTTCATTGGCATATACAAGGCCAGATCATACCATGAACCGCGCGAGTTGTGCGCCGTCCACCCGAATACCAAGGCCCGGCCCTTCGGGCGGAGTGATATAGCCTTCGCGCACCTTTGGCGGCTCTGTCACCACATCAGCGGCAAGGTAAGGTGCTGTCATTGACGTATCCCACGCCAATTCAGGAAGGACCACCGCCAGATGTGCAATCGCTGCCGAAGCAATGCCAGTCTCGGCCGTTTTGCCCGCCAAATTGACGTGCATTCCAAGCCGCTGCATCAGCCGCCCCGCCTCTATCACCGCCAGCATCCCGCCAAGTTTGATCGTCTTAAGGCTGCCGCCTGCCGCAGCCCCCATCTCATGATGGCGGCGGATAAGGTCGATGGATTGCAAGCCTTCATCGGCGGCAATCGGGACACCGCAGGCGCGGGCGCATTCGGCCATTGTGGCAAGATCCTCTTCGGCCACAGGCTGTTCAAGAAAATCAATGCCCGTCTCGGCCGCGCGCGCACAAAATGCGAGAGCGGCTTCGCGCCCGTAACCCATGTTTGCATCTGCCGAGATACGGATGCCTGCGCCCACCGCTGCACGGATGGCGGCGCAGCGGGCAAGATCCGTCTCTACCCCTTGAATGCCGATCTTGACCTTCAGCGCAATGATGCCTTCGTCCACAAGCCGACGCGCTTCGGCCACCTCTTCTTCCAGCGTGCCTCCGGCAATGAAGACAAGGGCCGCGGCCCGCTGCCTTTGCCGCCCACCAAGCAGGTCGTAAAGGGGCTGGCCCGTCCGTTGCCCGACCAGGTCAAGAAGAGCGATCTCTACCGCCGCTTTGGCACCGGGATTGAAATGGATGGTCGGCCCGATCAGGTAAGGCAGGGCTGCGACATCTGTTACCTCGGCGCTGTGCAGCCGTTCTGCCATGTGGCGGATCGCGGCAGCCATGCCGGCCTGCGTTTCGCCGTTCATCATGGGCGCGGACGCAGATTCGCCCCAACCCACGGCACCTGTGTCATCCTCTACCCGCACCAGAACGTTGTCGGCAGATGTGACTGTAGCCCCCGCCATCTTGACCGGCTTTGTCAAAGGGACAGATATGGGAATGGCAGTAATCGAGCGGATGCGGAACATGCGTAGTCCTGTCTGTTTTCAAGTTGTCGGGCAAAACAAGGCTTGCTAGGTTTGACGAAGAAGGGCCCCGTGGGCGGCCCATAGGGAAGAGGCGACATGCTGAAAGTATTGAGCGGCGGGGCGGCACAGGGGCTTGCCGAGGCATTGGCAGAAGATATTCAAGCCGCAACTGGAGAAACTCTGACGGGCGATTTCGGCCCCGTGGGCGGCATGCGCGACCGCATCATTGCGGGCGAGGCGGCAGATTTCGTGATCTTGTCGCGCAAACTGGTCGAAGACCTTGCTGCGGGCGGCCATGTTGTGCCCGAAACGATCACAGATATCGGTGATGTCGCCACTGGCGTGGCGCTGCGGGCCACCGACCCTGTTGCAAGCTGCAGCACGGCCGCGGAGTTGCGGGCGCTTTTGATCGCGTCTGATGGTATCTTCTTTCCCGATCCCTTGGCGGCGACGGCTGGCATCCATTTCACACGCGTGCTGCGCGAGCTGGGTATAGCCGAGACTGTCGCAGCGCGGCTTAAGACTTTTCCTGGCGGCATTCCCGCCATGAAGGCAATGGGAGACAGCCCGCTTGCCCACCCTGTCGGATGCACGCAGGTGACCGAAATCCTGCGCATCAAATCGGTCCAGCTTATCGGCCTGCTGCCTGCGGGGCTTGATCTTGTAACGACTTACACTGCTGCCGTGACCACTGGTGCCGCGAACCCGAAGGCGGCGGCAAAGGTCATCGCGCTGATGGCTGCGCCTGATACAGCAAAGACCCGCCGGGCGATTGGCTTCGCCAATTAAGGCGGGGGCGGATACGGCTGGGGCGGGACGGCGCATCATCTGTGCGCCGTCAGCCAACGGGATTTTCAAGAGCGCCAAGCCCCGTGATCGCCACACGCATCGCATCGCCAGAACGCAAGTAAATTGGCGGCGTGAACCCGATCCCCACACCCACGGGCGTACCCGTTGCAATGATATCTCCAGGCAAAAGTGTGATGGTCTGCGACAGTGTTTCGATCAGCGTTGGAATGTCGAATATCAGATCGCTGATCGTTGCCTGCTGGCGCAGCACGCCATTGATGTGCGTTGTCAGTTCCAGCGCTGTCGGATCGCCCACCTCGTCAGCTGTTGCGATCCACGGCCCCATCGGGCAGAAGGTGTCGCAGCCCTTGCCGATGACCCATTGGTTATGCCGCTTTTGCAATTCGCGCGAGGTCACGTCATTGACGATGACATAGCCGAAAACATGATCCATCGCCTGCGCCTTTGACACGCCGAGCGCGCGCTTTCCGATGACAACAGCAAGCTCGCCCTCATAGTCCACAGTGGCGGTCGGGTCGATCGATGCGCGCACTGTATCGCCAGGGCCGATGACGCTGGTTGTGGCTTTTGTAAAGATGATCGGGGCCGAGGGAACCTGCTCATTAGCGCTCGAATCAAAGCCGCTTTTATGAAATTCGGCGGCGTGGGCGTAATAGTTTTTGCCTACGCAGAATATATCCCTGCGGGGATCTGGGATCGGCGCCATCAGGCGAACCTCGGACAAGGGCACGCGCGGCCCGCCCTTGGCTGCCCAGCCTGCCCGCGCCGCGTCGCCCCCCGCAATCAGTGCCAGAACGGCACTCGAGGCCGCTGGCCCCGTGGCGCAGATAACAACCGCGTCGCCCTCTACCCAGCCGGCCACTGTCTGGCCATTTATTGTGCCCGTAATGATTTTCATTTTTTCGTTGCTTTGTGATTTTGTCGATGATTTAGTATTCTAGATATGTCATGTGGCTTAGGTTCTGTCAAACGTCAGAATGTCAAACTTTAGGATTGGTCGAGATGGTTTTGCTTTATACAGCTCAGTTTCCGCAGGTTCAGAACCCTCGGGATACCTTTGGCGAAGGCCAGACGCTGGCAGACGAGGCATACCGCGCGATCAAAGCCGATATTGTGCGGGGTGTCCGTACGCCCGGCGAAAGGTTGCGGATTGAAAAGCTGCGCACCATTTACAACATTGGCCCAACGCCGCTGCGCGAGGCGCTGCAGCGGCTAAGTGCCGACCGGTTGGTGGTGGTCGAGGGGAACCGCGGATTTACCGTTGCGGCCCTAGACTCGGAAGAATTCAACGATCTTAACACCGCCCGTATCGCTGTCGAAAAGGCGGCGCTGCGCCTTTCTGTGCAGGCGGGCGGGATCGAATGGGAAAGCGGCGTGGTCGCTGCGGCCTATGTGATGGAGCGCGAGGACAAGAAATTGTCCGAGCATGGCGGCCTTGTGACCGACAGTTGGGAACAGGCGAACGCGGCATTTCATGCCTCGCTTGTTGCTGCATGCAAATCGAAGTGGCTGCTGTGGACGCGGTCGCATCTGCATGACCTATGCGAACGCTATCGCCGCGCCGCGGTGACACGCGGTGTGGGCGACCGAGCACTTTATGTTGAACATAGTGAACTGGCGATGTCAGCGCTCGCGCGGGACGCGGATCTGGTGTGTGAGCTTACCGAACGGCACTACAGCCGCACGGCGCATCTTTTTGAGCAGATGTTGCGCCAATGACCCGCTACGGCAAGTAGATTGACGGCGGGTAAATTTGATTGAGAGGACGGCCCAATGATCCAAGGCAATATGAATGACGACGCGATTCCCGGCCTGCCCGAAGAGGACAGCCCGCTGTGGACGCGGGTGCTGAAGCATTCGGCGATTTTGTTCTCCCTGCTTGGTGTTTGGGAATTTTTGACTGCTTTTGGCTATGCTGATCCGCTGCTGTTTCCCCGCCCCTCGGCAATCTTCAGCTCGTTCGTGCCGCTTTATGTGACGCGCGGGATTGTCTGGGAACATCTTTGGGTGACGATGAGCACAGTTCTGGCTGGTTTTGTCGTAGGCACGCTGCTTGGCATTTTTCTGGCGGTGCTGGCTGGCCTTAGCGAAACGATCCACCGCTATATGAAGCCGTATGTCATCATCCTTGAGGCGACGCCACGTATCGCTATCGGGCCGCTGATGCTTGCGTGGCTTGGGTTTGGGTTTGGTGCGAAACTGGCCATCGTCACGCTTGTTTGCTTTTTTGCGCCCTTCATCAACACGCTGACAGCGATCCTTTCGGCCAACCCAGCGCAGGTCGAACTGATGCGCTCGCTTGGAGCCTCCAAATGGCAAACGCTGACCAAAACCATCGTGCCTGACGCCATGCCCATGATTATGGCAGGTATTCGGATGGCAATGGCCTCGGCACTTGGCGGGGCGTTGGTTGCGGAATTCATATCTTCGAATACGGGGATGGCCGTGCTGCTTAAGAACCTTGCGGCGATGCTGAACATGTCAAGTGCTTTTGCAACGCTGCTGTCGCTCACCGTGATCGGCTATATTCTTTATGCGATGATGGAGGGCATCGAGCGCCGCGTCATCTTTTGGCAAAATGATGCAGGTTTGCGCCGCGTTTCGGCCCAACGCAAACTGCATTGGGAGGCACGCGCATGAACGGCGAGGTCACCACGTCTAAGCGGGGTTCGGGCCTTGCCACGCAGTTGACCGATCTGGTCTTTCTGCGCCGTATTTTCACCCATTTTGGTATTTTTTCGGCGTTCATTGGCGTCTGGGAATGGGCAGGGCGCACGGGGCGGTTGAACGATCTGATTATGCCCGCACCCAGCGCCATCGCCGAAGCGCTATGGCGGCTTTATGTCGTGACGGGCCAGATCTATTGGCATTTCTTCGTCACCTTTTTTGAGGCGGTGGTCGGTTTCTTTTTTGGCGGGGCCATTGGCATGGGGCTGGCGATTGCGGCTGCGCTAAGCCTGACCTTCCGCCGCTACATCGCACCTTATGCAGTCGCGCTAAACGTGACGCCGGGCATTGCGGTGACCCCGATCTTTATCGCGTGGTTTGGGTTCGGTTGGTCGTCCAAGATCGCACTGGCCGCGCTGATCGTGTTCTTTCCGATATTCGTTAACACGCTGTCTGGTTTGTTGCGCACAGACAGGGACACGGCCGAACTGTTCCGTTCGCTTGGCGCAAGCAAGGCGCGAACCTTTTTCAAGCTGATGATCCCAAACGCGGCCCCGATGATCTTTGCGGGCCTTAAGATTGCGATGACGAGTGCCCTAGTCGGCGCCATCGTGGCCGAATTTGCTTCGGCGACCGAAGGGATCGGCATCTTGATGCAGCGCTTTTCACACCGATTGGACATTGCGTCCTCAATTGCTGTGCTGCTGAGCATGGCGCTGATGGGTCTTTTTCTTTTCATCATTATGGAAAAGGCGGACCGACAGGTCGTGTTCTGGAAACACCAAGACAGGCTTGACGCGGTATCGCGCAACCGCCGCCGCCGTTGGTCTGGCACGGCGGCAAAAGAACTGGCCCGCACATAAAAAATGCACGGGTTAGACGACTGCGTCCGCCAGTCCTGCGGACATAAAACTGGGAGGAGAAAAGATGGGAAATTTAACTTTCATCGCAACGCGCATCAGCGCAGTTTTTGTTGCGGGTCTCGGGTTTGGTACTGGTAGCGTAATGGCCCAAGACACGCTAAATGTGCTGATCGCGAATGAGCGGTCCAACACATTCTACGGCATGTTTATTGCCGAGCAGCTTGGCTATTGGGAAGACGTGGGCATTAAGGTGAATTGGCTGTCCTCGTCGACCACCATTCCTTATGTTGCGTTCTTGTCGAACGGGCAGGCTGACATGGTTATGTTCGACGCGCCCCAAACGCTGCAGGCTGTAGATGCCGGGCAAGATTTCAAGATCATCTACGAAGACATGCAGTTTGCGCCCGAGGCGATGTATGTGGCGGCCGACAGCGACATCACTGAAATCGCCCAACTGAAAGGCCAGACAATCGGTCTTGTCAGTGACCGTGACCGCGTCATCGCCATGGTCGCACTGGAAAGTGCTGGTATGACCATTGACGATGTTGAAACCGTGGTTCTTGGCGAAGGTGGCCCGACGCTTGCCAACGCGTTCATCAAAGGTACGGTAGCGGCAGTCGCAGGTGGCGCGACCGAACTTGCAACGATTCAGGGGGCGGGTGTCGCCATTCGCAACATCACACCGCCTGAAGTGGCCGAAAATCCCGC
Source organism: Pseudorhodobacter antarcticus (assembly GCA_945862435.1). GTDB lineage: Bacteria > Pseudomonadota > Alphaproteobacteria > Rhodobacterales > Rhodobacteraceae > Cypionkella > Cypionkella antarctica_C. The sequence continues at coordinate 26,422 of CAMAXX010000010.1, read as the reverse complement.
AAACTCGTTTGCAATCCGTACTGACCGCATTGAAGAACTGCGTGACCCGGTTCAGCGTTTCTTGCTGGCTTGGTCCAAGGGGATGGAAGCGGGACGCATGGACCTGCAGTTTTCGGGCGCGATTATGTCTGAAGCGGTGCCAGAACAGTGGGTCAGCATGGACGCAGGCCGTCAGCATCTTGAACGCGCAGCAATGATGTTGCACGCGAAGCTATCGGATCAGCGCGGCGCGCTGCACCCCGATATGTGGACCCGTGTCCAACCAGTTCTGGTCACCATAGGCGAGATCAGCAAGACGCATGATCCTGCTCTGTTCCTAGATAACAGCTTTATTGAAAGCGCCAATCAGTACGACGTCGAAGAGATTAAGGCCGACGTCGCCGAGTGGATCGCTGCCAACCAAGATCGCTATAACGCGATGGCGCAGTAATCCTATTTACAATTGATTGAGCGCCCCTTCTCTGGGGCGCTCAATTTCAGCTCAAACCTTGCGCCGCCGCAGATAAGCTGGGGCGAACGGACGCACAGCAGACCTAAGCCCGCAGAAAAATATCCAGCTTTTGCAGATAACGCCAAGCATATCGCCCCCAAGTGCGGTATCGCAATCAAGGGCTGAAGTGGGGCGTGCGCGCGCCCTACCCTGCGCAGACGGCTTACCCGCCTTAGAAAAACCGCCTTGTTGCATTACGGATCTGCTTGGTGCGCCCAGCCATATCGCGGCCTATTTGCGCTTGTGCGCGTTCTGCATCGGTCATCTCTGCATCTGGCTTGCCATGCGATGCGGCGTATTCTACGCCTTTGTTCACGGCTAAATTCACGATTTTCTTCATGAATATGCCCATGAACATATTTATCAGTCGGTTAACATCCATTGCGCTACTCCTCAAAAAGCTCTGATTGTCCGATATCCTCGGCCTCGGTGTCGTCATCGTTTGGCCGCGCGATATTGCCAGGCAAGGGGCGATTATCCAGCAGCCCCGCTGCGCGCAGTTCGCGCAATCCTGGCAGATCGCGGGCGCTATCCAGACCAAAATGGTCAAGGAAAGCTTCCGTCACCACAAATGTCGCTGGCCGCCCTGGGGTCATACGCCTGCGTCCAATGCGGATCCATTCCATTTCCAGCAGTTGATCGATTGTCCCGCGCGAGACGGCGACGCCGCGAATTTCCTCAATCTCGGCGCGGGTGACGGGCTGGTGATAGGCGATGATCGCCAGCGTTTCGATCGCCGCACGCGACAGCTTGCGCGTCTCGGTCACCTCTTTTTGCATCAAATACCCAAGGTCGGGCGCCGTGCGAAAGGCCCAAGCATCCCCCACCCGAACCAGCGCTACGCCGCGCCCCTCATAGCGGCGGCGCAGATGGGCCAGTGCCTCGGCGGGATCGCAGCCATGCGGCATGCGGCTGGCGAGTTCGGCGATGCTGACAGGCGCGCTTGCGGCAAACAAAACCGCCTCGACCATGCGTTCCTGATCGCCCATGGGCGGGGCGGCAAATAGGGTTTCCTCGCGCGCGGGGCGGTTGATCGGGCGCAGATCGTCTGGGTCTAAATCATCAGTCATGGCGCATCTTTGGCTCTGATTTGGAGGGGCGCAAAGACCTCTGCTTGGCGTAGGGTGACTTGGCCCTGCTTGGCCATTTCTAAGCTGGCTGCAAAATGCGCAGCAAGGGCAGCACGGCGGCGCATGGGGCTGGCATCCCAGCCTTGGGGCAGGAACGAGGTGAGTTCTGCCCAATCGCCGCCAAAACCAATTAGGCGGCGCAGGCGTTCTAGCGCCTCTTCCATGGTGAAAACATCAATGCGGTCATAGGCATAGGGACGAAATTCGTCGCGCGTTTTGATCCGCGCATAGGCACGCATCAGATCCAGCAAACTCGCATCAAAGCGGCGGTGCGCAAGGCGCGTCACCGTTTCGGGCGCGCCGCGCGCGAAAAAATCGCGCCCCTTTTGATCGCGCGCCATCACCTGGGCGGCCGCGTCGCGCATCGCGCCAAGGCGTTCCAACTGAAATGCCAAATGCGCAGCCAGATCGGCGGCAGAGGGGCCGTCATCAGACGGATCGGGCGGAAGCAACAAACGCGATTTAAGATAGGCCAGCCACGCCGCCATCACCAAATAATCCGCCGCCAATTCCAGCCGCAGCGCGCGGGCCCGTTCCACAAAGACCAGATATTGTTCGGCCAGTTGCAGCACCGAAATGCGCATCAGATCAACCTTTTGCGTGCGCGACAGGGACAAAAGCAAATCCAGCGGGCCTTCAAAGCCATCAACATCAATAATCAGCGCTTCGCTTTCGGGGGTGTCCAGCATGGACGGCAGGCCGTCCCAGCCCGCCTGCTCTGCTCTGCCTTGATAACCTGTTTCAGCCAAAGCGCGGCTCCTTGCCTTGCGTTAGCGCCGAAATTGCAGCCTCGATAGCGGATATGTCAACAGGTTTGCCCCCGCCTCGGCGGGCCAGCGCCGCCCGCGCGCGGGCGCGAGTTTGATCGTGCATATCGCCGGCAGCGCCCGCGACCATCACCATCTCATCCGCCGCGCCTTTGCAGTGCAGCGCAATATCGCAACCTGCCACGAGCGCGCGCGCTGTGCGCTGTGCAACATCGCCTGACAGGGCCTGCATGTTCAGATCATCGGTCAAAAGCAGCCCGCCAAAGCCAATTGAATTGCGTATATGGGCGATCACGGCTGACGATTGGGTGGCGGGGTTTTCGGGATCAAGTGCGTCAAATATGATATGCGCGGTCATCGCCATTGGCAAATCGCTGAGCGCGGCAAAAGGGGCGAAATCGGTTGCAGTCAGATCGGCCAAGGTGGCGGTGACGCGGGGCAGATCGTGGTGCGTGTCAGCGCTTGCGCGGCCATGGCCGGGTAGATGTTTCACCACGGGCAAAACGCCCATGGCCAAATGCGCATCCGCCACGGCGCGGGCGGCCCGCGTCACAGTCGCCGCATCGGTGCCATAGCAGCGGTTGCGCAAAAATGGGTGGGTTTGCGGCCCTGCAATATCGGCCACGGGCGCGCAGTTGGCATCAATGCCAAGTGCACTTAGTTCGCTGCAAATCAGTTGCGCGCGCAGGGCCAACAGATATGGGCCATCCGCACCTGCGGCAATTGCCGCGTCTAAAGGCGGGTCAAACTCGCGCCAATGGGGCGCGCGCAGGCGCTGCACGCGGCCGCCTTCTTGGTCGATAAGGATGGGCGCATCGCGGCCCACACTTGCGCGCAGATCATCGCAGAGCGCGGCCACTTGCGCGGGGGTGTCCACGTTGCGAGCAAACAGAATAAATCCAAGCGGGTCGCAGTCGCGAAAAAACGCAGCCTCCCACGGGCTTAGGCGCAGGCCCGCGCAGCCAAATATTGTCGCGCCGCGGCCAATAGGGGCTGCGCGCTGCATCCCGTTAGCGCTGGTCAACAGGAAAGCACGAACCGTTTTCCGCCAAAATCGCAGCGCAGAAGCGGCGGCTGTCATCCTCGCTGGCAAATCCATGTGCGCGCAGGCGGAAAAAATCGCGCCCGCCGCTTTTGGCAGGTTCAATAACCAGCGACTTGCCCTCCATCAACTCGGTAAAGCGGGTTTGCAGATTGGCCCATTCGGCGCGGGCAGTATCGGCAGTATCGAACGCACCTAGCTGCGCCATCGGAGAGCCGATGGCGATGGTGGACGGATCAAGTTCGGCGGTGGGCGGGGCGACAGGATCAGTTGCAGACATGCTGGCAGGTTCGGCTGGGGCGAGCGCCGCATCCGCCGTGCTGCTTGCCGCTACATCCAGCGCAGGATCGCCGCCTTCGGCCAGCGCGGCCTCTAGCGCGCGCTCGACAGCCTCGGCATCGGTCATCGGCAAGTCTTCGGGCAGGGCATCGGGCAAGGCGGTAAGGTCTGCAGAAATACCGCCCACCGTTTCGGGCGCACTTAGCACTTGGTCAGACGCGCCAGCCAACGCGGCATCACTGCCTGCGCCGACAGGTTGGGCAAAGCTGCCCCCTTCGATGATTTGTGTATCTTCGAGGGCAAGTTCGGCCAATTGCGGGGCAAGGGTAATTTGGTCGGGCGCGGCAGTGGTTGTGCTGGCTGCGGGAATAGTGTTTACCGCAAGCCCTTGATTGGCCGACACTTTACCACCCGGAATTTCAGGAGCGATACGCAAAGGGCCTACTTGGGCGCGCACCACGGGAATTCCATGGGCATCGCGCACGGCCAGCGCATAGCCCCAATAACCCGCGCCAATTAGGGCCAAGATGGTGCAAATAGCGCCAGCCATTTGCACCAGTTTAGCGGAATTTGGCATTAGTCCAGCGGCAAAACCATCCTCGTCATAGCCCTTATAGCGAGGCGGTTGCGGCAGTGGAGCATAGCTGCGGGGGGCGTAATTCTGTTCGCCATAAGCTGCGTTAATTGGCTGGACGCGCTGGTTTGGCTGGGCGCTGCGTGGGTCTTGGGCCGCGCGCGGTGGCGCGGAAAAGGCGGCGGCAGGACGCGCAGCCGCAGTATAGTTGGGCAGGCTTGCGCCGCGCGCCGCGGTTACGCGCGGCTCTGCGCGGGTCTGAACCTGCGCCCGCGCATATTCGGGGCCATATTCTGGCGCGTATTCTGGCGCGTATTCTGTGCCAAATTCGGGCGTGTATTCAGAACTGTATTCACGGCCATAGTCTGAATATTGCGCCGGCGGGGTCGCAAAACCCGCATCATATGCGCCACGTGGGCGGAAATTGCTGTGTTGGGCGGGGTTTTGCTGGGGCGCATAATGCGGTTGGGGCTGCGGCCGATCATAGGGTGCATGATGCGCCCATGGGTCTTGCTCTGCCGCGCGGCCCGCCTGTCCATAAAGTGGGGCATCTTCATAGCCAAGGTAGGCAGGCGCAGGCGGCAAGCGCGGCGGCGCAGTTTGCCCCCCCCGCTGCGCCATTGGCTGCTGCGCAAAGCGGTTGTCGCCGCGCAAAGGCGCACGGCCAACCCCTGCGGGATGGGTCAAAAACGGGTCGTCATCCACCCCATAAGGGGCGTATTTTGGATCAAACATCATTGCCTCATATGCCGCAGGGATACATGCCCCATTGGCTTTTTAACTGCCACATCAAGGCCTTAGCGGCCCTGCCCCCCGGCGATGCAACTGTTTTCAGCGCATTTCATCGACAGGCGTTACACCAAGAATAGCAAGGCCCGCCGAAATCGCAACGCCTGTTGCGCGCACCAATGCAACTTTTGCGGCCCCTGTTGCTGTATTGCCCGCCTGCACAAACCGCAAAGACGGCTCGTCATTGCCTTTGTTCCACAAACCATGGAATTCACTGGCAAGTTCGTACAGGTAAAACGCCACGCGGTGCGGCTCATTTCCGCGTGCCGCAATATCCACAAGACGCGGCCATTCAGCGATTTTCTGCATCAGGTCAATTTCGGCAGGATGAGACAAAAGGCTAAAATCAGCCTTTGCCAAGGCGGCATCATCCACGGCCATACCCGCTTCGATGGATTTGCGCATGACAGACCCAATTCGCGCGTTTGCATATTGCACGTAAAACACAGGGTTGTCTTTGGATTGCTCTAGAACTTTGGCAAAGTCGAAATCCAGTGGCACATCGTTTTTGCGCGTCAGCATCATAAAGCGCGTCACATCTGCGCCTGCCTGTTCCACCACATCGCGCAGGGTCACAAAGGTGCCCGCGCGTTTGGACATTTTGAACGGCTCGCCGTTCTTATACAGCTTTACCAAATTGACAAGTTTGATATCCAAAGGCACGCGCCCACCCGACAGGGCCGACACCGCCGCCTTCATCCGTTTGACATAGCCGCCGTGATCTGCGCCAAAAATATCAATCAACTCGTCAAAGCCGCGCTGCACTTTGTTAAAGTGATAGGCGATGTCGGGGGCGAAATACGTCCAAGACCCGTCCGATTTTTGCACGGGGCGGTCGACATCATCGCCATGGGCGGTGCTGCGGAACAAGGTTTGCACGCGCGGTTCCCAATCGTCGGGTTCTTTGCCCTTTGGGGGTTCCAGCACGCCTTCATAGATCAAATCCATATCGCGCAGGGTCTTGATCGCGGCTTCAATCTGGCCCGTGCCATACAGCGATTTTTCCGATGAGAATACGTCCATCTGCACGCCCAAAGCGGCCAAATCGCCCTTGATTTCCGTCATCATCAAATCGGTGGCAATTTCGCGCACGTCTGCCAGCCAAAACTGCTCGCCCTTATACAAAAGCGTATCGCCAAAGCGGGCTTTCAGCGCCTCTCCTACGGGGATCAGGTAATCACCGGGATACAGGCCTTCGCGGATTTCAGGCTCCAGCCCATGCGCCTCGCGGTAGCGTTCATAGGCGCTGCGCGCCAGCACGTCCACCTGCGCGCCGCCGTCGTTGATATAGTATTCGCGCGTCACCTGCCAGCCCGCAAAGGATAGCAGGCGCGACAACGCGTCCCCAACCACCGCGCCGCGCACATGGCCCACATGCATCGGGCCAGTGGGGTTGGCGGACACGAATTCGACGTTGACGCGGCGCCCGTGCCCTGTGGTCGAGCGGCCAAAATCCGCGCCAGCGGTAAGGGCGGCGCGCACCACGCCCTGCCAAGCGAAAGGGGCCAGCGTCAAGTTCAAAAACCCAGGGCCTGCCACTTCGGCTTGTGTAATTCGCGGGTCAGCCAACAGACGCGCGGACAGTTTTTCGGCAATGGCGCGGGGGGCCATGCCTGCGGGTTTGGCCAGCACCATCGCGGCATTGGTTGCCGCCTCGCCATGGCCTTTATCGCGTGGCGGCTCGACCGATACCGCAGCGGTATCAAGGCCCACAGGTATCTCGCCCGCCTGCGCCATAGCCTCTAGGTTTTCAACAATCAGCGCACGGATTTCTGCAAAAAGGTTCATTTGATCACATCCTATCTTATTCCTGCATTGCCAGAGGCGGCGGGCATGGTCAAGGATTTGATCGGATTTGCCTTATTTTCCGCCCTTCCAATCGGCAAGTGCGGGGTTTTCGGGCACGGGGTTAGATGGTTTTGCTATTTCTTGCACGGGTGGCTGCGCGGCCACTTGCGGGATCACGACCCGCCCCGCGACCGTGCGACTTTCGCGAAAATAATGCGTCTCGCGCGCGCCAAAGTAAAAGGCAACGACTGCGCCCAGCAGCCACCACAAAGGTTCAGGCACGGCGTTTAGCCCCACCATGCGCTGCGAAAAGGCGGCGGGATCGATCATGGCGTAAACAAACAACCCCACTGTGCCCAGCGCCAAAAACGGGCGCGGCAGGCGGTTTAGCCCGTTTACGGCACTATCAAACCAAGTGCTGCCCGCATTAGAAAACTCGGCCCCCAATTGGGTAAGCGCGGCCTCTTGCGCTGCAGCGGAAAGCTCCATCTGGCGCGTGGCATTGGGGCGAAATACTTCGGCCACGCCTTCCACGGCATTGCCTAATGCTGCGGCCCCTGCCCCACTTCCCACGCCCAAAATTCTGCCGATCAAGCCCATTTGGATACCCTTTCTTTGTGCTGCGCGTCTGTCAGGTGGTATTTGGGCGACATGAAGTCTTCGGCGCGCGTGATCCAACCGCCTTTGCCGCCATCGCGCGTGCGGGCAAATTTGCGGCTGGCGGGGCGCGCGTCACCCAAGGCATAGTAAAAATTGCGCCGTGCAATGCCATAGGCATCGGCGATATGGCTTGGCGCGTCTGCTGCGGCCATGGCCGCGGCGCGGCGCGTCGCGGGGCCAATGACCCCGTCATCGCTCCAGGGATAGCCCATTTGGGTCAGCAATCGCTGCAATATTTTTACCGCCCCTGCGCCCGCATTTACATACATATCAAAGGCCGACGCCTGCAACTGCGGCGGCAAATCGCATATGCGCGGTTGGGTAAAGAAATGCGCGATATAGATTTCGGCTGCGCGGTCTGCGGTCATTGCGCGTATATCGCGGCGGTCGAACGCGCCATCGCGGTTCAGATCAATCCCTAGGCGGCGCATGGTGCCGATGGTCACGCCAAAGTTCGTCTCGCCCCCCGGATCATCGGGGTCGTTCGCACAGCCGCCCTCTCGCGCCACAATCTCGCGCGCGAGTTCTTGAACAGATTTCATCATTAGCCCCCTTGGTGGATTGGGGGCAATTTAGCGGATTTATGTTAACTTAGGCCAATATCAGCGCGCGCTATTGCTTGGCAGGTTCCACATAAACGCCCTGCTCTTTCAGCGCGTCAACCACCTCTTGCGGCATGTATTCTTCGTCGTGGCGGGCCAAAATCTCGGTGGCGACAAAGGTGTCCCCCTCCATGCTGCCCGTGCCAACCATACCTGCGCCTTCGGCAAATAAATCGGGCAAAACGCCCTTGTAGGTGGCGGCAATAGATACGCTGGTATCGGTGACCTTAAAGCTGATCACCTCGCCCTGACCGCGCACAATACTGCCCTCTTCGACCAGCCCGCCGATGCGAAACACTTCGCCCGCGCGGGGGGGATCAGACAGCACTTGCGCAGGGCTGCGGAAAAAGTTGATCCCATCTTTGAAGGCTTCTCCAACCAACCAAGTGGTCAGGCCGATCAAGATAAAAGCAAACACAACCAACTGAATACGGCGGCGTTTCTTGAGGGATTTCAACCCAGCCATAGCGCCCCCTTATGGGAAAAGGGGCGCGCCAAGCAGCCCCATTGTTTCAGGCAAGCCCAGCATCAGATTGGCGTTTTGGATCGCTTGGCCTGACGATCCTTTGGTCAGGTTATCAATCACCGAAATCACCACTACGCGGCCTGCAATACGATCACTTATCACACCCAGATGGCACAGGTTAGAGCCCGCAATGTCGCGGGTCGAGGGCAGTGTGCCAAAGGGCAGAACATGGATGAATGGCTCATCTTCATAAGCGGCTTTCAGAGTGTCATGCACCACATGGGCATCACCCTGCACATAGGTTGTGGCCAAAATGCCCCTGTTCATCGGCAGCAAATGCGGGGTGAATTGAATATGCACGGGGCGGCCCGCAATGGCGCTGAATTCTTGATCAAACTCGCCCAAATGGCGGTGCTTGCCCCCCGCCGAATAGCTGTGCGTGCCGCCCGACAGTTCGGCATGCAGCAGATTTTCCTTCAGCGAACGCCCCGCGCCCGATACGCCTGCCTTTAGGTCAATCAGGATATTATCCAGATCAATCACCCCAGCCGCGATCAGTGGCCGCAGGGCAAATTGGCCCGCCGCCGCATTACATCCCGTTCCAGCCACAAGGCGCGCCTTGGCAATGTCAGTGCGGTAAAATTCAGTCAGCCCATACACCGCCTCGGCCTGCAAATCCATGGCCGCATGGGGCGCGCCATACCATTTTTCATATTCGGCCGCATCGCGCAGGCGAAAATCGGCGGAAAGATCGACGATTTTCAATGTCTTAGGTAGCCCCGCGATAACCAGCTGTGTCGTGGCATGGGGCAGCGCGCAAAAACATAAATCCACGCCCGCAAAATCAATCTCGTCAATTTTGACCAGTTTGGGCAGGGACATGTGGCGCAGGAATGGAAAAACATCGCCCATCTCCATCCCCGCCTTGCGGTCGGCAGACAGGGCGACGATCGTCATTTCAGGATGGCCCGCGATCAGGCGGACAAGTTCCGCCCCCGTGTAGCCAGACGCGCCTAAAATTGCGATGTTCTTCACCATGCAAGCCCCCAAAAGCCCCTGATATTCGACATACCAAAGCACGCGCTTGATGTGGCGCGGGGCGGGCCGCATTGCAAGGGGGTTTACGCCTAAGCCGCCTCAAAGCGCACAGATTTGCGCAGAAATTGCGTGGCCTTGGATGATACGGACGCAGGATCGCCCGTGGTCAGAAACTTGGACGATTGTCCCGATCCCAGCATTTCTGGGCGGCGCACCAGATAATCGGCAAGACTTTCTGCGACCAGATTGGCTTGGCTGAACACTTTCACATTTGGCCCCAGTGCATCTTGGAACACGTTCTGCATCAACGGGTAGTGGGTGCAGCCCAAAACTGCAGCCTCGGGCGCGGGCATACGTCGCTTTAGCGCCTCCACGTGGCTGCGCACCAAGGCTTCGGCCAAAATCTCATCGCCCTGTTCAATGGCATCGACCACGCCGCCGCAAGGCTGCGCTTCAACATCGACGCCAATCGCGCGGAATGACAACTCGCGCTGAAAGGCGCGGCTGGCCACTGTGGCAGGGGTGGCAAACAGGGCCACGTGTTTCACGGCCACTTCGCGGGGCGGGGAATTGTCGCCCCATTGCCGTTCGGTCAGCGCCTCGATCAGGGGCACGAACACGCCCAAAACGCGCTTATCCTGAGGAACCCATGTTTCCTGCATCCGTTTCAGCGCGGCTGCGGATGCCGTGTTGCAGGCTAAGATCACCAGATCACAGCCCTCGTCCCACAGGCGCTGCGTAGCCGCACACGTCAGATTGAAAATATCCTCATGCGTGCGCACACCATAAGGTGCATGGGCATTGTCGCCGAAATACACAAACGGCACATCGGGCAATCGGCGCGCCACAGCGTCGAGCACTGTCAGCCCACCCAGACCCGAATCAAATACGCCAACCGCCATGCTGCCCCCTTACCACAGGGCCAAGGCAGGCTTAGCGCGCCTTATACTTGGCCTCAAACTCGTAGCCCAGATCATAGGGCGAGATTTGGTCGGGCGAAAGACCATAGGTGCGGGCGCGCAAATGATCCATTAGCGCGTTTGGATCGCTGCGCAGTGCGGCGATTTCCTCGGCAGGAACGGGCGCGCCAATGACCACGCGCACAGGTTCATCCACGCGGCGCTTGAATTCATTGATTAAAAGCCCAAGGCGCAAGGAATAGTGCACGCGCGATGCCAGTTGGAACAGTCGCGAATTGTGCCCTTCAAAGAACACTGGCACAACTGTTGCGCCTGATTTGGCGATCATCTTGGCCGTGAAATTTCGCCAGCTTGGATCCATTGGGCGCGAGAATGCTTTGGCCGACGTAGATACTGTGCCGCCTGGAAACACGCCAATCGCGCCGCCGTTTGCCAGATAATCAAGCGCCGTTGCGCGGGTTTGCAGGTTTAGCTTTACGCCCTCTCTCGTTTCGTCAAAGGAAATGGGCAGCAAGACTTTGTTCAGCTCTTCTGCCTTACGAAACACCGAATTGGCCAGAATGCGAAAATCGCCGCGCAGGCTGTCTAGCAGCTTGCCCATCATCAGCCCGTCCAAAATGCCAAAGGGATGGTTGGCAATCAGCACCAAGGGGCCGTTGGCGGGGATATGGCTTAGGCTGCCGCCTGTGATTTGAAGATCAATGCCATAACGTTCGGGGATCACTTGCCAAAAGCTGCGTCCTTCGGCGACTTCTTTTTCATAGCCAGCGGCGCGTTTTATCATCCCAGGGCGGCCTGACAGGTTTTCAAGCGTGCGGATCACCACGCGGCCAGTGCGCGAACTTGCGGCAACGGCATAGCTGATATCGCGTGTCATATCTTTATGCACTTTGCCCATAAATTAGCCCCTTTGTTTTAGCAATATTTCTTATATCTTATGTCCCTTTTGTAACAGGTGCGTAACAAACACAAGATGGCTGTGCGACAGATGTTTGACAGGATTAAGCGGGGGTTTTTTGCCGTTGGATCAAAAACTCCATCGCGCGCCTTTTGTTCTATGCTACAATGCCGCCAAGTTGATGAGGTTATGTGATGGACTGGGACAAACTGCGCATTTTTCACACGGTGGCCGAAAAGGGCAGCCTCACTCACGCAGGTGACGTGCTGCATTTATCGCAATCGGCCGTGTCGCGCCAGATCCGCGCGCTAGAGGAAAGTTTGAATGTAACGTTGTTCCACCGCCACGCCCGCGGGCTGATTCTGACCGAACAGGGCGAACTTTTGTTTGATGCAACTGCCGCTATGGTCAAACGGCTGGATGCAACCACCGCCCGTATTCGCGATAGCGAAGACGAAGTTTTTGGCAGCCTGCGGGTGACCACGACCACCGGTTTTGGCACGCTGTGGCTGGCCCCCCGCCTGCCCGCGCTTTATGCCAAATACCCCGGTCTGAAAATTGATCTGATGCTGGAAGAAAAAGTGCTGGATTTGCCCATGCGCGAGGCGGATGTTGCCATTCGCATGAAAGAACCATCCCAAGCCGACCTAATCCGCAAGCGGCTGATGCAGATTAAAATGCGCCTTTATGCGACACCCGAATATCTGGCCAGCGCGGGCACGCCTGAAAAAATTGATGATTTTACGCAGCACCGCCTGATTTGCCAAAGCTCTAGCACGCCGCAAGTGGCAGCGGGGGCCAATTTGGTGGCGGATTTGATGTCGGTTGATATTCCATCAACACTGACGGTGAATAACTATTTTGGTGTGCTGCAAGGGGTGCTGTCGCACCTTGGCGTTGGGGTTTTGCCTGATTACATCACCGAAGATTTTCCGCATTTGGTGCGCGTTCTGCCCACAATCGAAAGCAGCGAAGTGCCTGTTTTTCTGGCCTATCCAGAAGAGTTGCGCCATTCCAAACGTGTCGCGGCCTTTCGCGATTTTGTGGTGGAAGAAATATTTGCGTTTCGGCGGCGGCAGCAGGATTGAAAACCTGCCATGCGCCCAGCGCATAGCGGGTTTGCCGAAAAAACAGGCGCTTAGGGCTATGAAATGCACAAATTGCATACTAACTGCTAAGGCGAAGCAGTTCGCTGTTTCTTACCTCCCTGTTGGACTTGGCCGAGCTTTTGCTCGGCCTTTTTTTTTGGCGTTTTACGCTGCGGGCGGCGCCCCTGACTTTACTTGTTCATATCTGTTTGGCGCTGCACCAAAACAGCGCGGTCTTGCATGGTTTCAGCCAAGTCCATCGCGCGCGCGTAAGCCCCCTGCGCAGCCAGCCTATGACCTAGGCGGGCCAGAAATTCGGCGCGTGCCGCGTGGAATGGGCCATAATCGGCCAGCGCATTCTCCAGTGTGGCCATCATCGCAAGCGCAGCTTGCGCGCCCTGCACCTCGCCCAGCGCAACAGCATGAGACAGGCGCACCACGGGCGTATCTTCAAACCGCAGCAAAGTGGCAATCAGCGCGGCTATTTGCGGCCAGTCAGGGCCGCTACCCCGCACATGGCAGGCGGCAATTGCGGCTTTAATCTGAAAGGCACCGACCTGCCCGCGCCCAAGCGCCGTTGTCACCAAATCCAGCCCCTCGGCCAGCATGGCGCTGTTCCACAAACTGCGATCTTGATCGGCGATCAAGGCCCCTTGCTCGCGTGCAGCGGCTCGCGCATGGGTGATTAAAATCAGCGCAAGCAACCCCTCGATTTCGGGATCGCTGGGCGCTAAATGCCCCAACAGCCGCGCCAAAAACAGCGCCTCTTGGCACAGGTCTTGGCCCATGTCAGTCCCAGCCGCGTAACCGCGCGTAAAAATCAAATACACCGCCGTCAGCACCGATTGCAGGCGGGCGGGCCATGCTGTGGCATCAGGAATTGCAAAACCTATACCCGCTGCTGTGATCTTGGCCCTCGCGCGCGAAATACGCTGGCCCATGGCACTTTCATTATCCAAAAACACCGCTGCGATTTGCGCTGTGGTCAGCCGGCAGATCACTCGCAACGTTAGCGCCACTTGGCTTTTTGCTTCTAATGCGGGGTGGCAGCAGGTGAACATCATACGCAACCGCGCATCAGGAATAGCTTCTGGAGTGGTATCGCCCGCCTCTTCTTCGACCAACATTGCCAAATCAGCCTGCCCTTTGGCGGCGCGGCCCGCCGCCCGAATTTTGTCGATGGCGCGGCGCAGCGCCACACGCAGCAACCAGCCTTGCGGCGAGTTAGGAATACCAGCGCGGCCCCAGTGTTTCAGTGCCGAAATAGTGGCCTCTTGCAGCATATCTTCGGCCAGCGAAATATCGCGCAAGCGGTAAGCCAAAGCAGACAGCAGCCGCCCCTTATCCTGCGCCATCACGCGGGCAAGCGCCTGCGCGACCGCTTGGGCAGAGGCGGCTGAAGTCATGTCACACCCTTATTCTACTGCGCCATGGGGTCGTAGGTCATCAAGGGGCGCACTTCGATTGTGCCCCATTGCGCAGCGGGTACCATTGCCGCATAGCGCAGCGCCGCATCCAAATCGGGCACATCCAAAATGTAATATCCCCCTAAATGTTCGCGCGTTTCGGCAAAGGGGCCGTCCATCGTTTCAACTTTGCCGCCACGCATCCGCAAACTGGTTGCGGTTTCCGCGCCTTGCAACCCCTCGCCACCGCGCAAAACGCCATCGGCCTTCATCGCCTCATTTAAAGTGAAGAACCCTGCCATCATCTGCTCGAACTCGGGCGAGCCATAGGTGGGTTCCAGTGCAGGCGCGCCGTAGATCAGAATCATATACTGCATCTTCGACCCCTATAGACCAGCTAAGTTGACGCCAACGCAGACCATTGCATTCAGCAGGGCCAGCATGTTCGTCGAATTGCCAACATAGCGCAGCGGATGGCTTGCATTGTCGATTTTCAGCCCAATGGGATGCGCCAGCCGCCCCAGAACCAAGAGCGCGCCAGAAATATGCAGCCAGACAGGCGGTGCACCTAGGCCTTCTGCCAGCAACATCATAATCAGCACCATCGGCACCCATTCGACAAAGTTGCCGTGGCGGCGAATACGCAGCAGCAGCGCCGCATCGCCGTTATCGCCGATAGACACTTTCTTTTCTGCGCGCACTTTTGCAACGCCCACCCAAAGGCCAAGGTAGATTGCGCCAAGTGGCAGGGCATAGATCGCAGTTGTCTCAAAGCTCATGATGTTTCTCCTGAAAGGTTGATCGTGCCGTAAAGACGCTGGCGGGTTCGAAATTTCGACATGGCTTAACGCGGGGAGACACGATTTTTTCATTCTGTCACATATTTTCTTTACAACCTTATGAAATATATTACAAAATATTCTTAGGCTGTGCGTCTGCGCCTTAGCTCTCTTAGCGTTTCGCAAAAGCCAAACTGCTGCGTTTATACTAGGTTGGGCGTGGGCAGGTGCCGCTTTCGCCCTTTCCCTTGGCCCTTAAGTCCAGTAGAGCGCGGCAAAAGCCACTTATGCCGCTGCCGATACAGGGGAGCCCAATGACCGAACCCACAATCACGCCAGAATTGATTGCCGCTCATGGGCTAAAGCCTGATGAATATCAGCGGCTTTTGGGCATTATCGGGCGCGCGCCAAGTTTCACCGAACTGGGCATCTTTTCGGCAATGTGGAACGAACATTGCAGTTATAAATCATCGAAGAAATGGCTGCGCACCCTGCCGACCACGGGGCCGCAAGTGATCTGCGGGCCAGGCGAGAACGCGGGCGTGGTTGATATTGGCGATGGCCAAGCGGTTATCTTTAAAATGGAAAGCCACAATCACCCCAGCTATATCGAACCGCACCAAGGCGCAGGCACGGGCGTGGGCGGGATTTTGCGAGATGTGTTCACCATGGGCGCGCGCCCGATTGCGGCGATGAATTCGCTGTCTTTTGGGCTGCCCTCGCATCCCAAAACATCTTATCTTGTCAAAGGCGTGGTCGAAGGGATTGGCGGGTATGGCAATGCCTTTGGCGTGCCAACTGTGGGCGGCGAAGTGCGCTTTCACGCCAGCTATAATGGCAACTGCCTTGTCAACGCGTTTGCGGCGGGGCTAGCGGATGCGGACAAGATTTTCTATTCGGTCGCCAGCGGCGTGGGTATGCCTGTGGTCTATCTTGGGGCCAAAACAGGGCGCGATGGCGTGGGCGGTGCCACAATGGCATCAGCCGAGTTTGACGATACGATCGAGGAAAAGCGCCCCACTGTGCAGGTGGGCGACCCCTTTACCGAAAAGCGCCTGCTGGAAGCCTGCCTAGAGCTGATGGCCTCGGGCGCGGTGATTTCCATTCAGGATATGGGGGCTGCGGGCCTGACATGTTCGGCCGTGGAAATGGGCGATAAGGGCGGTTTGGGGATCAAGCTGCAACTCGATGATGTGCCCCAGCGCGAAGCCAATATGACCGCCTATGAAATGATGCTGTCCGAATCCCAAGAACGCATGCTGATGGTGCTTAAGCCCGAACTTGAATCCGTCGCGCGGGCGATTTTTGTGAAATGGGATTTGGATTTTGCGATTGTCGGCGAGACGATTGCCGAAGACCGTTTCCTGATTATGCTCGGCAATCAGATCAAGGCCGATTTGCCGCTGTCCAAACTGTCCTCCTCAGCGCCGGAATATGACCGCCCATGGGTGCCAACACCGCCCGTAGGCCCCCTGCCCGCCATTCCCGCGATTACACCAATAGCAGCCCTGCGCGCGCTGATTTCTTCGCCCAGTTATGGCGCAAAGAATTGGGTGTATGAACAATACGATGCCCAAGTCGGCGCGGATACCGTTGTAGCGCCCGGCGTTGGCGCAGGCGTGGTGCGGGTGCATGGCACGGGCAAAGCGCTGGCGTTCACGTCCGATGTGACCCCGCGCTATGTTAAAGCCAACCCAGTTGAGGGCGGCAAGCAGGCCGTGGCCGAAGCCTATCGTAACCTGATCGCCGTCGGCGCGCGCCCCTTAGCCACGACCGATAACTTGAACTTCGGCAACCCCGAAAAGCCCGAAATTATGGGCCAGTTTGTAGGGGCCATTCAGGGCATTGGTGCGGCGGTAAAGGCGCTGGATATGCCCATCGTATCGGGCAACGTATCACTTTATAATGAAACCGATGGCCGCGCGATTATGCCGACGCCCACGATTGGCGCGGTGGGGCTGCTGGCCAGCCTAGATGATTTGATTGCGCATCGCCCGCAATCGGGCGATGCGCTGGTGCTGATTGGGGCCACAAGCGGCCATTTGGGCCAAAGCGCGCTTTTGGCCGAAGCGTTTGGAATAGAGGCAGGCGATGCCCCGCCTGTGGATTTATTGGCCGAGCGTTTGCACGGCGATTTCATTCTGTCTGCCCGCGCGCACATTCGCGCCTGCAGCGATTTGTCCGATGGCGGGCTGGCCCTTGCCGCCTTTGAAATGGCCACAGGTGCTGGCATTGGATTAACGTTAAACGATGGCGATATCGCGCAACTTTTTGGCGAGGATCAGGCGCGCTATATCGTGGCCACTACCGATGTCCCTGCCCTGCTGGCGCTGGCCGCAACGGCAGGCGTGCCCGCAGCGCAGGTTGGCCAATTTGGCGGCGATCAGGTTAGTCTTGGCGGCGATACAGCAAAGCTGGCGGGCTTATCAGCGATTTATCGCGGGGCCTTTGCCGCAGCCTTGAGGCTGGCGTGAAGCTGCGCCCCGCCACCCCTGGCGATATTCCTGCGATCCGAGACATCGCGCAGTTGCCGCAGCATTCCGTGCTGATTACAGACGAGGATGATGCAGCCCTGCTGGCCTATATTGAGGATCCAAATGCTCGCCTGCTGATCGTCGAGATAGGCGCAGATCAATCTGCTGGCTTTGCCCTGTTTTGCGAACTGGCTAGCCGCGCGAAGGCGGTGGAACTCCGCCGCCTTGCGCTGCGCGAGGTCGGGCGCGGCCAAGGGCGCGTATTTGTGCAAATGCTGACTGATTACGCTTTTGAACACCTTGGCGCAGAGCGGGTTTGGCTGGACACCAATTTCGACAATCTGCGCGCGCAAAAGGCATATACCGATTGCGGCTATCAGTTGGAAGGTAAGCTGCGCGCGCATGGCTTTTGCGCGCCGCTGAACTGCGCCTTGGATCAATGGATTTATGGCATTTTGCGCGCAGAATGGGCAGTCCAGCGCGGCTGAGAACCCTTGCATGCGCGCAAACTGCACCCTACATTCATGACAGACCACAGGAGCCCGCCCATGCCCATCGACGCCTATGACATCGAAAACCTGATCCGCGCCGCATTTCCCAATGCGCAGGTGTCGGTGCAGGGCGACGATGGCCAACATTTTGCGGCAACTGTGATTGACGCCAGTTTTAAGGGCATGAACCGCGTTCAGCAACAACGCGCGGTTTATGCCAGCTTGAAGGGCAAAATGGATGGGCCAAGCGGCGCGCTGCACGCGCTGGCGCTGACCACCAAAGCCCCCGAATAATTGAAAAGGAGTAGCCGATATGAGCGCACAAGACCTAATCCGCGATATGGTGCAAAAGAACGATGTGGTGCTGTTCATGAAAGGCACTAAGATGATGCCGCAATGCGGCTTTTCATCCAAAGTCGCGGGCATTTTGAACTATATCGGCGTAGAATATGCAGATGTAAACGTGCTGGCCGATGCCGAAATCCGCCAAGGGATTAAGGATTTTTCTGATTGGCCGACGATTCCACAGTTGTACGTGAAGGGCGAATTTGTGGGTGGCTGCGATATTGCCATCGAGATGGCCCTATCGGGCGAGCTAGATCAATTGCTGGCCGAGAAAGGCTTGGCATTTGATAAATCCGCCGCTGACAAAATCCGCGAAGCAAACGGATAACTTGGGCAAACTGGCGGCGCGCGCCGCAACGCTTTGCTCGCCCCGCGGATATTTGTGCCTGTCTGAAAGCGCTTTCACTAAGGAAAATATATCCTTGCCGAAGGCATCGGAAATTTACGTCAGGCCATATCTTCGATTTGCTGGGCCAGCGCTTCGGCCCTTGCGGCAATTTCGGCCATCGAATCTGAAACCTGTTGGGGCACGACCGCGACTTGCACAGTTTGCGGCGCTGGCGCAGGGCCGTCGAGTTCGGCGCGCAACTGGCGCAGTTCGTCTTCATAGCTTGCAGTCTTGTCCGCTAGCATTAGCGCCGCCATCAGCAACATCCGCGCCTCGGGCAGGCGGCCCATTTGGATTACCAACGGCTGCGCCTCGGCATCAAGCATGGCGGCGGCAGACATTAGAAACTGCTCTTCTCCAGGTTGGCAGGCAACCATAAAATTGCGCCCGCCGATTTGGATTTCCAGATCAGACATGGGGGGCCTCGTGTACCAAAGGATCAAGGGCTGCGATGATGGCCGCAAGTTCCGTGGCATCGAACGCGCGCTCGGCGCGTAGGGTTTCCAGTTCGGCCTCTTGCTCGGCGATGCAGGCGGTCAACGCGTCAAGATCGGTGTTATCGCCTGCGGGGGCGGTATCGGCAACGGGGGCGACAGACGCGCGCGCTGCGGCAAGTTCGCCCGTCAGGCGGGTAATTTCCGACGCCATGGCAAGCGATTCAGCGCCCATTTGTGCCTGCAAGGCGCGGTAGCGTTCGGCCCAATCATCACTGCTTGCACGGGCCGCCTCTAACGCGCGAAGTAATGCCGCGCTGCCCTCGACTTCAGCGGCTGGATTGGGGGCGGTGATGGGGGCGGTGATGGTGGCGGGCACGCTTTTGCGAGACAGGACTTCTAGCCCCTGATCCACGCGATCAAAGGCAGCGCTAATGCGGCGCGATAGCTCTGTAATGTCTTCGGACATGCCACTTGGCCCCAACTTCGGCAATCGTATCTGTGCAAGTGTCGGTTGATCTGGCGCATTCGTCAAGCGCATATCACCAAAAATGCGCGCGCGGCTTGATCTTGCCCCCCCATCCCGTTAGGTCAATGCTAGGATCACTAAGCATAGGACTTCTGCCGTGAATATCGCCCAAATCGCCGCCAAAAACCCTAGCCATTGGATGCGCGCTGCTGCCATCCGCGCCCTGACACTGGATGCGGTTGCTGCCGCAAATTCAGGCCATTCGGGCATGCCGATGGGCATGGCAGATGTGGCCACGGTGCTGTTCGAGCGGCATCTGCGCTTTGACCCCGCCGCGCCGCGCTGGACCGACCGCGACCGTTTCATTCTGTCGGCCGGCCATGGCAGCATGCTGATTTACAGCCTCTTGTATCTGACAGGGTACAAGGACATGACGCTGGATCAGATCAAAAACTTTCGCCAATGGGGCGCGATTACGGCAGGTCATCCTGAATATGGCCATGTCGATGGTGTAGAAACCACCACGGGGCCATTGGGTCAAGGGATTGCCAATTCGGTTGGCTTTGCGATGGCAGAAGAAAACCTGCGCGCGCACTGGGGCGCGAAGATTGTCGACCATTACACCTATGTCATCGCAGGCGATGGCTGCCTAATGGAAGGCGTGTCCCAAGAGGCCATCGGCATTGCTGGCAAACAAAAACTCTCGCGTTTGATCGTGCTGTGGGATGACAATGGCATCACCATTGACGGCAAAGTTGACCTTGCTGATATCACCGATCAAAAGGCGCGCTTTGCTGCGTCGGGCTGGAATGTTCTGTCCTGCGACGGGCATGATGCGGCCGACATTGACCGCGCGCTGACGGCTGCGAAAAAGTCTGACCGCCCCACGATGATTGCCTGCAAAACCCATATCGCACTGGGCCATGCGGCGCAGGATACGTCCAAAGGCCACGGGGCGCTGACTGATAAAGATCAAATGGCCGCCACCAAGGCCGCCTATGGCTGGACATCGGGGCCATTTGACGTGCCTGCCAAGATCAAGGCAGAATGGGAGGCGTTCGGCGCGCGCGGGGCAACGGCTCATGCCGAATGGGCCAAACGCTTTGCCGCCCTATCGCCTGCCAAACAGGCCGAATTCAAGCGTGTCTTTGCGCTGGACGCCCCCGCCAAACTGGCAAGCACCGTGCGCGCTGTCAAAAAGGCAGCAAGCGCTGATGCGCCGAAACTCGCCACCCGCACGGCATCGGAAAAGGTGCTGGTGGCGGTCAATCCAATTATGCCCGAAACCTTTGGCGGATCGGCCGATTTAACGGGTTCCAACAACACAAAAACCGCCGATCTGGGCGTGTTCACCCCCGATAATCGCGCGGGCCGCTACATGTATTGGGGCATCCGCGAGCATGGCATGGCTTCGGCGATGAACGGCATGGCTTTGCATGGCGGGATGCGCCCTTATTCGGGCACGTTTATGGCCTTTACCGATTACGCCCGCCCTGCGATGCGCCTGTCGGCGCTGATGGGCATTCCTGTAGTCTATGTGATGACGCATGATTCGATTGGTCTGGGCGAGGATGGCCCCACGCACCAACCCGTCGAACATCTGGCGATTTCGCGCGCCACGCCGAATACTTACGTCTTTCGTCCCGCCGATCTGGTGGAAACCGCCGAAGCGTGGGAACTTGCACTGACTGCCAAAACCACCCCTTCCGTTATGGCCCTGTCGCGCCAGAACCTGCCCACAGTGCGCCGCGTGCACACCAACACCAATCTATCGGCCAAAGGGGCCTATGTGCTGGCCGAAGCGGACGGTAAGCGTCAGGTGATTTTGATGGCCACTGGATCAGAAGTGGAAATCGCCCTGAAAGCGCGCGATCTGCTGCAAGCTGGCGGTATTGGCACGCGCGTTGTGTCTATGCCCTGCATGGAGCTGTTCGCGCAGCAAGATGAGGCGTATCGCCGCAAAATCCTGCCCCCTGGCCCCGTGCGCGTGGCGATCGAGGCAGGCGTGCGGCAAGGCTGGGATCGTTGGCTTTTGGGCGAGCGCGGCAGATTCGGGCGCGAGGCTTTTGTCGGGATGACCAGCTTTGGCGCATCTGCCCCCGCCGAAGTGTTGTATAAGCAGTTTGGCATTACGGCAGAGGCGGCAGCCGAGGCTGCGAAATCGCTGCTGTAAGTGACCTTGAAACAGGGGGGCTTTGTCCCCCTCGCTGCGCTCAAACCTTAAGATATTTGAAAGCAAGAGAAGGCGGAGCGGCGTTTCTCCTTTTCCTAAATATCGCCCGGGGTGAATGGGCCATTGGCCCAGTGGGGGGCAAGCCCCGCTATTTCCCCCGCGCCATACTGGCCCGCATCATGCCCCAAAGCGGCACGATGCCTTTTGTCACTACAGGGATCAGCGCCGCGCCCAGAATCACACCGACGATGCCATCGAAAAATGCGGTCACGCCCCACGCCATGAACCCAGCAGCAGCGGGAATGGCGGCGGCTGCAATCTCGGCCATGTGGTGGCTTGTGGTGTAGGGCCAAACCCAAAGATGCGTCACCTCCAGCCCATGCACCACAATATTGCCGCCGACCCAAAGCATCGCCGCCGTGCCGACGACCGACAGAAATGTCATCACACGCGGCATTGCCAGCACAAGGCCGCGCCCAAAGGCGCGCGCGGGGGCGGTGCGCTGATTGGCCGCCATGTGCAACCCGATATCATCCATCTTCACAATCAGCGCGACCGCGCCATAGACCACAACCGTGATCAGCGTGCCGACGATGGCAAGGGTCACCGCCTCTAGCCACAGCGCGCCATCCGGAATGGTGGCCAGCGCAATGGTCATAATTTCCGCAGATAGAATGAAATCTGTCTTGATGGCGCCCGCGACTTTTTCTTCCTCGAGGTGGGCCGCATCACCCGTGTCGTGATCTGCCGCAACATCCTCATCGGCATGCGGAGCAAAGGCGTGCAGCAGTTTTTCTGCCCCTTCAAAGCATAGGTAGGCCCCACCCAGCATCAGCAATGGCGTTATGACAGCAGGCGCAAAATAGTTTAGCGCGAGTAAAGCAGGCAGCAAGATTATCAGTTTGTTCTTTAAACTGCCTTTAGCGATGCGCCAGATGATCGGCAATTCGCGTTCAGCGGCAAAGCCGTGCACATATTTTGGGGTCACCGCGGCATCGTCAATCACCACCCCGGCTGCCTTGGCCCCCGCTTTGGCCGCCGCCGCCGCAATATCATCAACCGAAGCCGCCGCCACTTTGGCTAGGGCCGCCACATCATCCAAAAGGGCCAGAAGTCCGCTCATATCATCACCTCATTTTGCGCAAGGCTAAGGCAAGGGCGGGCAAATGCCAAGCAAGCAATGCGCGCCTACTTGGGCAGCCCTGCCAATAACATATTGTAATGGATGTCAAAAATTCTTGCGCACTGGAACTTGCGTCATTTTTCCACCAAAATGGTGTAGAAAATCCGTCACCAACGCCTCTGTGCGGGGCATGACTGCGCGGTCGGTTTTGACGAGAGTTCTCGCCCAAGATCATGCCCCCAAAGGCGCAATCGACTTTTACCCTGCGCGACAATCGTCTATCCTTGCGCCAAACTGGCAAAGATGCGCAGCCGTGGGGGCGCATTTTGGCGTGCAATGAATGAAAAAGACGATGTTCCGACCTTGTGGCCGAAATTGCAGGGGCAAAGGGAATTGTGTTGAACGAAAGGGCAAATATGACCAATCTAGAGGCGGCATGGGTTGCCGGATTGATTTTTGCTGCGATTCTGGCCGATCTTGTGTTCAATGGCGGCAGTGCAAGCCTATTTTTGGTCTTTAAGCTGCTGGATTTGATCGATTATCTGAAGTTTTGGGCATAGGCTGCGCTTTGGGCGTTGAATATTGGCGCGAAATGTGGTGTCAGCGCGTGCATACGCCACCCAACTTGCGGCCCCACACCCATGAAGGTGTCGCGCAATGATCAGGAGAATTCCATGGCTGTAAAAGTTGCCATCAACGGATTTGGCCGTATTGGCCGCAACATTCTACGCGGCATCATTGAATCGGGGCGCTCCGATATTGAAGTGGTGGCCATCAACGATCTGGGGCCAGTGGAAACCAATGCCCATTTGCTGCGCTTTGATTCGGTGCATGGCCGCTTTCCTGCGACCGTGACGACTGGGCCAGATTGGATTGACGTGGGCCGCGGCCCCATCCGCGTGACGGCGCTGCGCAACCCCGCCGAATTGCCATGGGCTGATGTGGATGTGGTGATGGAATGCACGGGCATTTTTACCAGCAAAGAAAAATGCGCGGCGCATCTGGAAAACGGATCCAAGCGCGTGCTTATTTCAGCGCCTGGAGATAATGCCGATAAAACAATCGTTTATGGTGTAAACCACGGCACGCTGACCCGCGACGATATCATCGTGTCGAACGCCAGTTGCACCACAAACTGCCTATCGCCCGTCGCTCAGGTGCTGCATTCGGCCATTGGCATCACGCGCGGCTTTATGACCACGATCCACAGCTATACAGGCGATCAGCCCACGTTAGATACAATGCACAAAGACCTTTATCGCGCCCGCGCGGCGGCCCTGTCGATGATCCCAACCAGCACGGGGGCTGCCAAAGCCGTGGGTCTGGTTCTGCCCGAACTGAAGGGCAAGCTGGACGGCGTGGCCATTCGCGTGCCAACGCCCAATGTCTCGGTTGTTGATTTGGTTTTTGAAGCATCCCGCGCGACCACGATAGACGAGGTGAACGCCGCCATTCGCGCCGCCGCCGATGGCCGCCTGAACGGCATTTTAGGCTATACCGACCAGCCAAATGTGTCGAGCGATTTCAACCACGACCCGCATTCATCGGTCTTCCATATGGATCAGACCAAAGTTCTGGATGGAACGATGGTGCGCATCCTGTCGTGGTATGACAACGAATGGGGCTTTTCCAATCGCATGGCAGATACCGCCGTTGCGATGGGCAAACTGATTTAACGTTAAACCGTTTTCAAAAAATCATAGGGGCTTAAAGCGGTTTAAGCCCCTTCGCCATCCGCCGCGCTGCGTTTTGGTAATGGGTCGCCGATTTCATCAGCCTTGCTTCGGTTTCAGCGGGGTCAAGTTGGCGGATCACCTTGGCAGGCGCGCCAACAACCAATGAATAGTCAGGAATATTCTTACCTTCTGTCACTAACGCCCCTGCACCGATGATGCAAAACCGCCCCACGCGCGCGCCATTCATCACAGTCGCATTCATGCCCACCAGCGATCCCTCGCCAATCGTGCAGCCATGCAGTAGGGCCATATGGCCGATGGTGCAATTTGGGCCAATGTCCAAAGGATAGCCAATATCGGTGTGCAGCACGCAGTTTTCCTGCACATTGCTGCCCGCGCCCACGCTGATACGTTCATTATCGCCGCGAAGGGCCGCGCCGAACCAAATATTCACGCCCGCCCCCAGCGTAACCGCGCCAATGACCACAGCCGTTTCAGCAACCCAAGCGTCCGCGCTGATCTCGGGCGCAACCGTGTCCAATGCATAGATCATCGCGTTTCAAACTCCTTATTGAGGCCACGCACAAAGTCGGCCAAATGGGGCTGGCGGTCGCGGCGCATCCGTTCGGCCCGCAAAATGGTGGTCAATTCGCCAAAGGCGGCATCAACATCGCGGTTAATGATGACATAGTCATATTCGGCCCAATGGCTGATTTCACTTTGCGATTTCAGCATACGCCCTGCGATAACGTCCTCAGTGTCTTGACCGCGCCCCCGCAGGCGCGCGTCAAGTTCGGCAATCGAAGGCGGCAGTACGAACACCGACACCACGTCGCGCCCCAAGGCCGAGTTGCGGATTTGTTGGCCGCCCTGCCAATCAATATCAAAAATCGTATCATGTCCCGCCGCCATCGCCGCCTCGACGGGCGCACGCGGGCTGCCATAGAGGTTGCCGAACACCTCGGCATGTTCCAGCATATCGCCCGCGCGGGTCATCTCTTGAAATTCGGCGCGTGATTTAAAATAGTATTCGCGACCGTCAACCTCGCCCGCGCGGGGGCCGCGGGTGGTCGCCGACACCGAAAAGCGTAGGCTGGTATCCCAGTCCATCAGCCGCTGCGCCAGCGTGGATTTGCCTGCTCCCGACGGCGAGGATAAGATCAGCAGCAGCCCTTTGCGCCGCAAAATACCCCGATGTGATGCCATAAAACCGCCCCCCGCACTGCGCACTTGGCTTTGCTTAAATCCAAGGGGCGCGCGCAGGTCAAGGCCACCCGAAGCCCCCGCGTTTACCAAAGATTCAGATTTTCCACAAATGCTCTACGCATTCGTATAGTAATGGACATGTTCGGCATAGAGTTTCCTAACCCTTTTAAAAGGCCCAGAAGGGGCCATATTTGCAGCTCCAACCAAGCCCCACCTCCCACGCCCGAGGCCCCAAATGTTTTTTGAATTCCCCAAAATCGGCGCATCAATGCAAGATGCTTTGGCAGACCCTGCGGCCATCCCCTGCCTTCAAATTCTGCGCGGCTATTGGGAAGGGTTGCGCTTAGACTGCGCGTTGCCCCAGCGCGAGATGGTCAGCCCGAACGGTTTGGGCGGGGCAATTGAAAATTGCTTTATCGTAGAACGGATCGCCGCTGGCATGGGCCGCTTTCGCGTGGCGGGCAGTGCGGTGGGTGATGTTATTGGCATTGATCCGCGTGGCATGCCGCTGACCATGGTGCTGGAACCTGTGGCGCGCGGCACTTTAACTCGTGTTTTGGAGGATGTGTTTACATCGGCCACGGCGCTTGACATCACCTTAGAAGCCGAGCGCGGCATTGGTCGCCCGCATCTGGCCGCACGGATGATCTTGCTGCCCATTCGCGGTTCGCAAGGCGAATATCACCAAGCCATTGGTGCGCTGGCCCTTTCAGGAAACATCGGCCGCACCCCGCGCCGCTTTGGCATCACGCGTATGCGCAGCGAAAAGCTGGACGCACCCTGGACCTGTCACGGTTTCGTTCCGGTCTTTTGAGAGCAATACTCGCCATCAAGGAGACCGAATATGGCAATTATACACAGCGACGAGTTCAAACGGGATGCAGTTCGCATAGCGACGACCAGTGGCCTGACACGGCGTCAGGTTGC
>CAMAXX010000009.1 GCA_945862435.1 Pseudorhodobacter antarcticus | reverse complement strand
CCACTTTTCTTTGATAAATGCTTCACGCCCGCGCGATGTGTCTTCACAAGCTGATGAGCATGCTGAAACATCCCTTGCTGCTGCCCCGCGGGCGGATCATCTTCACACTGGCGCAGCATTTCGCGCCAAGATTTTAGCACTTCAGGAGGTCCGCCGTGCGCACCCTTTCCCTTCCCTATTTTGCACCCTCTCGCGGCCTTGCCAAAGCGCTGTCTGCCAGCCGCGCAGCAGCCCTTGCACTTGGCCTTGCCGCATCGGTATTGCCTGCCACAGCCGCCCTTGCCTTGGGCGCGCCTGACAGTTTTGCTGATCTTGCCGAAAAGGTCAGCCCATCGGTGGTAAACATCACCACTTCGTCCCTTGTTGCGACCCCAACCAGCGATGCGCCCATGGTTCCAGAAGGATCGCCCTTTGAAGATTTCTTCAAAGATTTTATGGATCGTAATGGCCAAGGCGGCGATGATCGCCAGCAGCGCTCGGAAGCGTTGGGATCGGGGTTTGTCATTTCTGACGACGGCTTTATTGTGACAAATAATCACGTCATCGAAGGCGCGGATGAAATCAATATCGAGTTTTTCGATGGCAAACAGCTTGCGGCCAAGCTGGTCGGCACTGATCCCAAAACCGATATCGCAGTTCTGAAAGTAGAGGCTGCCGATTTGCCCTTTGTGGCCTTTGGCAACAGCGACGATATGCGCGTGGGCGATTGGGTTATGGCCATGGGCAACCCGCTGGGGCAGGGCTTTTCCGTTTCGGCAGGGATTGTGTCGGCGCGCGGGCGCGAGCTGTCGGGCACTTATGACGACTTTTTGCAAACCGATGCCGCGATCAACAAAGGCAACTC
Organism: Pseudorhodobacter antarcticus; assembly: GCA_945862435.1. GTDB lineage: Bacteria > Pseudomonadota > Alphaproteobacteria > Rhodobacterales > Rhodobacteraceae > Cypionkella > Cypionkella antarctica_C. The sequence continues at coordinate 88,329 of CAMAXX010000009.1, read as the reverse complement.
TGGCGGCCCCTTGTTCAACCTTGATGGTGATGTGATTGGCGTGAATACGGCTATTTTGTCGCCTTCGGGTGGCTCGATTGGTATTGGCTTTTCGATGGCCTCTAACGTGGTGACCACAGTCGTAGATCAGTTGCGCGAATTTGGCGAAACGCGGCGCGGTTGGCTGGGCGTGAAAATTCAAGACGTCACCCCGGATGTGGCCGAAGCGATGGGGCTTTCGGTTAGCGCGGGCGCACTCATCACCGATGTGCCGGCGGGGCCAGCCTTGGATGCAGGGCTGCTTGCGGGCGATGTGATCACCACTTTTAACGGGCAGGACATCACCGATGTGCGCGATTTAACCCGCACTGTGGCAGACAGTCCAATTGGCGAAGATGTGCCCGTGGTGGTGCTGCGTGACGGTGATGAAATGACGATCCCCGTTAAGCTGGGACGCCGCGAAGAGGCAGAAGCCGTCGAAGCAAAGCCCGCAAATGCGGACGGCAGCGATACTCCAGCCGAGCCAGAGGAAATGGAACTGCTGGGCCTGACTGTGCAGCCGATGACCGATGACATTGCCAAAAGCCTGAACTTGCCTGTGGGCAGCGAGGGTCTGGTGGTGATGGGTGTGGATGCGGCATCGGATGCGGGGGCAAAAGGTCTGGCTGCAGGCGATGTGATAGTTGAGGCGGGCCAGCAAAAAGTGGCCACAGTTACCGATTTTCAGGCCCGCGTCACCGCCGCCCGCGACGAAGGTCGCAAGTCAATCTTGCTGCTTATTCGCCGCGAGGGGAACCCGCGCTTTATCGCGCTGTCTTTGGAATAAGGGCGCTACTTAATCCAAAAGGGGCGGTGGGAAAGCCTGCCGCCCTTTGCTATCGATCAGCGGCCACCAGCCCTAATTCCTGCGCCGCTGCCAGCGAGATCACGGGGCTATCTAGCCCACGCTCGCGTTGAAATTTTTGCAAGGCGGCTAGGGTTTCTGCGTCCCACGCGCCCGTGACGGGTGCGAAAAACCGCCCGCGTGCCTTTAGGGCGCGTTGCAGGCTGGCCACAAAGCCCACAGTAATTGCATCGGGGCAGGGCGAGGCAAACCACACAACCGCACGATCTGAAACCATGCGCTGCGCCGTGCGTGTCTGAAACTGGGCCGCCTGGGTGATGTTACCCGCGCCATCGCGCCGTTCGGGCAGAACTTGCACCTGCTCTGTAATTGTTTCAATCACGGCGGGGCTGGTGTCAGACGCCCAACATTTGCCAAGGCTTTGCGGCGGTGCCTCTCCTGCCTTCAGGCGCAAAACTACGATCTGGGTGCTGGTTTGTGCCAGTCCAATAGGCGGGACAGATTGGCACGACATCAGCACCAGCGCAGCAAAAATTGCCACTGGCTGTCGTCGCGCAAGCTGTAGAAATCTGTTGCCCATCTGTGCCCATCATCCCCTCTGCGGGGGCGTATGATGTCTTTAGCGCAGAAATGGCGCGATTGCCAGCGTTTCGCTGTTAAGGCTGATCCCCCGCGCGTACGCCGTCAGGGGCAAAGCCCTGCGTCAGCAGGCGGTCAAGCATGTAGGATATATCTTCGATATGCTCGGCCACGACATGCACTACGTTACATTCGCGCTGCAAGCGCCCCGTCACCCGCAAAAGCCGCCCCGAAATTACCGCGCGGCGGTATTTTTCATAGGTTTGCGCCCAGACCACCACATTGGCCGTGCCTGTTTCGTCTTCCAGCGTTAGGAAAATAACCCCCTTCGCCGTGCCTGGGCGTTGGCGCACCAAAACCAGACCGGCAACGCAGACGCGCGCGCCCACGCGCGGCTCTACCAACCGCTCGGCGGGCAGGGCCGCAGGCGGGCGCGGCCATGTGTCAGGCGCAGGGGTTTGCGCCATCCAATCGGGGGTGGGGCGGATCAGAGTCATAAGAACAAATATAGAACATTTGCCGCCATTTGCAAGGACAGCGCGGGCTGCCCATATGGCGCGCTGTAGGGACGGATGCAATACGGATGCAATACGCAAACCATACACGCTCCATACGCATTTTTTTCAATCTGCACTGGAAATTCCCGCGCGCTTGTCGTATCAGGCCACAAACACCGAAAAGGGCACGGCAATGGCAAAAATCACCTACATCGAGTTTGGCGGCAAAGAACACACCATCGACGTGGCCAATGGCATGACCGTCATGGAAGGCGCGCGCGACAATGGCGTTAAGGGCATCGAAGCTGATTGCGGCGGTGCCTGCGCCTGCTCGACCTGCCATGTTTATGTGGATGAAGCATGGGTTGCGCGCCTGCCAAAGAAAGACGCGATGGAAGAGGATATGCTGGATTTCGCCTATCAGCCTGATTCTGCCCGTTCGCGCCTGACCTGCCAGATCAAGGTCAGCGATGCGCTGGATGGCCTTCGCGTGTATATGCCTGAAAAGCAAATCTAATGCGCGGCTTGGCCCTTGCTTTGCTGCTGATTGGCAGCGTGGCATCGGCCAAAACATCCTGCACGGATGGGCTATGCTATGCGGATACTGGCGGGCCAACGGGCTATGGCCACGCGATCCTTGGCAGCCTGCCCGAATGGCGTGAAATCACATTTCAGGGCCGTCGTTTTGCATTCGAGACTGGGTTTATCGAAGATACTGCGCCGCGCATGGCGGATGTAAATGGCGATGGATTGCCAGAGGCGTTGGTTGTGCATTCGCGCCCCGACCTTGGCGCACGGCTGGTAGTTTTGTCCTTGCCTGATTTGCGCGAATTGGCCGCAACGCCTCATATTGGCGCGCATCACCGCTGGCTTGCCGTGGTAGGGGCTGGCGATTTTGATGGCGATGGCCGCGCTGAAATTGCCTATGTCGACCGCCCGCATTTGGCGCAAGAATTGGTCTTTTTGCGTCTTCAGGGCAAGGAACTGGTCGAAGTTGATCGTCTGTCAGGCCTGACTAATCATCGTATCGGAGACGGGACGATCCGCAGCGCTGTGCGCGCCTGCGCTGGCGATGTTTTGCTGATGTCGGGCAATTGGCGGCGTATCAGTGCGGCGAAAATTGGCCGAATTCCACAAGATCTTGGCCCATATTCACTGGCCGCATGGGACAGGGCCACCCGCTGTGCTGCTGCCCCCTAATTCACCTTGGCGCGGGGCATAAAGGGCAGGGGAGCGACAGGAATGCCGTCTTCTAGCAGGGCGCGCGCCTCGTCCACTTTTGCCTCGCCGTAAATAGCGCGGGTTGGCGCATCGCCCAGATGGATTTTACGCGCTTCGGCCGCGAAATTCATTCCAACGTAATCGGAATTCGCTTCGATCATTTGGCGCATCTGCGCCATGGCCTGTTCAACATCGGACTGGGGCTGGGCAAGGGGCGAGGGCGCTTCGTCGCTTGCTTTGCTGGCAATAGCAGGGGCCATCAGCCCCTTGCTAACATGACCATCACCGCAGATCGGGCAAGCCAAATGGCCCGCCTGCGCCAAAGCTTTAAACGCCTGTGACGAGGTGAACCAACTGTCAAAACTGTGTTCCCTGCCGCAGCGCAGGGTGAAACAAATCATCCTAAATTCCTAACACCGTAAAGAAATGAATGTAGGCGTTTTTGGCCGCGCCGCAAGCCCCGCCTTACGCGCCAAGTTCCGCGCTTGCCTTCAAAATCAACTCGGCCAGTTCTGGTTCATGCACGGCTTTGGCAGCCTTGCGCGCAGAAAACCATTTGCGGCGGCGTTCTTTGTGTTCGGGGAATTTCGGTTCTAGCCGCGCCACGCGCAGTGGGTAAACGGTCACTTCGCAGCGCTGAGTAGGTTTGGAAGGGTGCGGCTTATCATATTGAAAACGGCCAAGGGTTTGGTCAGAAATCGCCCCGCGCACCCCAGCCTCTTCCCACGCTTCGACTGCGGCGGCCTCATAGGCGGTGCGCCCATCCATTGGCCAGCCTTTTGGCAAGACCCAACGCCCTGTATCGCGGCTGGTAATAAGCAATACCTCAATCTGCCCACGCTTTTTGCGCCAGCACAGGGCCGCAATTTGCGGGCGGATCTGTTCAACAGGTGGCACTGCCATCCCCAAAAGGTTGCGCGGTAACAGGGTCATTGCACTGCTCTCATTTTAGCTGTGTGTCGCGCCAATACCGCAGGATTACAATATCATGCTGAATTATTTGTTAAGATATCTGGCAAAAACGCAGCAGTGCTGAAATTAAAGGCTAAACGGCATCCCAAAATCGTGAGGGAATTTCCACCACAGGATCGCCTTTAATCATTTGCGGTTTGTTCCACGCATAGATCGGGCGGCGCCACGTTAGCAGACGGCGAGCGGTTGCGAAAAAGCCATCGCCATCAATGGGAGTGGATTTCTTCATCAGATCAAACAGCGCATAGCGCCGTGCGATATGAGCCGTCCATCCCACTGACGTGGCATCACGGTCGCCATTGCGCGCCGCCGAAAAGGCCAAATCGACCGACCCGAAATGGAACATATAAAGATGCGGGTCGATGTGAAAATTGCGCCCCTTGATGCGGTGATGGCCCGCGCCCCAACGCAGCGGCTTTGTGATGATATTGGGTTTGGTATAGCGGGCCGAAACCATTGCATAGTGTCGCTGCGCCAAAAAGCCCTGCAACAAATCCAACTCGCGCTCGCGGTCAACATGCTGGATCACATCCAGCCCCAGCGCCGAAACCGACGAGGGCAGGTCTTTGCTGGACAGATATTCGTGTAAGGTCACACCCAAATTCGGATCAACAACGATAAATTCGTCCACGTCCATCGCGATGACAATGTCATAGCTGGCAAACAGGGCCGCTGCAAAATTTGATGAGGCTTTGGCGCGAAACCGCTCGCCAATCACCACCGAACGGGGGATGTTTGGCAGCTTAATTGTGTTTACCACGCGCGCGGTATCGGGGATGGTCTGATCCTGCCCGTCAAAAATGACAAACAGATTCTGCATCCCAAAAATGCCGCCGTAATAGGCAATCCAGCGTGTCAAAAACAGGGTGTCATTGCGCACCGTCGTCATGATTGCCACACGTTTCATTGCCCTATCCTTTGCCTTTAACGAAGTGCCTGTTTCATACAGGCGCGCACATGTCAATTCTTGGCCGCCAAATCGCCCAAGTCTAGGCTTTGCACCAGCGCGCCGGTATCATTGTAAATCAGTAAGTTTTGCGAGGTTGTGACAACCGCGCTCCATCCTTGGCCAAATGTTACGGCCTGCGCTTGCTGTCCCTCTGGCAGCACTATATCGGGCGGCAAAGCGGGGATTTGTGCCCGCCCATCAGGCATGCGGGTGACAAGCAGCCAAACCACCGTTATGACACCCAAAATCATGGTGATCGTCAAGGTGGTCACCAAGCCTTTTAGAAAGCGCAAAGAAGGGGGCAAGCCCTGTTCAGTTGCCGGAGTGTCTGCCATGCCAAACCCCTTTGACGATGAACTTGAAGATGACGGCGCGGATGCGGCGGGCGAAATCACTGTCATCCTTAACGATGCCGCCCCGCGTCTTGATAAGGCACTGGCCGCCGCTGTGCCAGAGGGCGCGGCGCTATCACGATCGCGCCTGATGAAAATGATCGAGGCGGGCGATGTCTGGCGCGGTGGCGTGCCTGTAATCGATGCCAAGGCGCGGGTGCAGGCGGGCGATGTGATTACCCTGCGCCTTGCCGCGCCCGAAAATCTGGACACTTTGCCTGAAGATATCCCGCTGTCCATCGTGTATGAAGATAAAGAGCTGATTGTCATCGATAAGCCCGCTGGTATGGTGGTGCATCCAGCACCCGGTTCGCCATCGGGCACGCTGGTGAATGCGCTGCTGCATCATTGCGGCGATACGCTTGCGGGCATTGGCGGGGCGCGCCGCCCTGGCATTGTGCACCGCATTGATAAAGATACGACGGGGCTGTTGGTGGTGGCAAAAACCGACCGCGCGCATCATGCGCTATCGGCGCAATTTGCCGACCATTCGGTGACGCGGCGCTATCTGGCGGTGGCGCATGGCGCGCCGTCTGCCTATGATCCGCGCATTCGCGGCCTGCGCGGGGTGACATTTGAAGGCGCGGGGATTTTGAAGATTGCAACCCAGTTGATGCGCCATAAGAACGACCGTCAGCGCCAAGCCGTGGTGTGGGATAATGGCCGCCACGCGGTTACCCGAACCCGCGTGATCGAAGAGCTTGGCCCCAGCGCCGCGCTGATAGAATGCTGGTTAGAAACGGGGCGCACTCACCAAATTCGCGTCCATATGTCCTATGCTGGCCACGGATTGCTGGGCGATAAAACCTATGGCGGCGCGCGCAAGTTTTCGCCCAAAATCTATCCAGCGGCGGCTGAACTCGCCAATACTTTCCCGCGCCAAGCCCTGCATGCCGCGTCTTTGGGATTTGACCATCCCAAAACTGGCAAGCGGATGGAGTTTACCAGCCCCTTGCCAGCCGATTTGTCCATGCTGATTGAGGCTTTACGCGCTGGCGCGGCAGGTGAGCGGCCAACCGCTTAAGCATCCGTTCATATTTTTGTGACCCTCTCTTGCGTGCCAAAGTTGTGATACTTAGGTGCTAGCATCAGCGGGGGCGAGTGCGCACCGCGATCAACAGGAGCGTCAAAATGAGCACCTATAAAAACCTTCCAGCCCCAAGTCCTGAACAGGGTCTGAACCGGTATATGCAAGAAATTCGCAAGTTCCCGATGTTGGAACCAGAACAAGAATACATGCTGGCCAAGCGGTGGGTTGACCATCAAGACAGCGCGGCCGCCCATAAAATGGTCACGTCGCACCTGCGACTCGCGGCCAAAATCGCGATGGGTTATCGCGGCTATGGCCTGCCCCAATCCGAAGTGATTTCCGAAGCGAATGTGGGTCTGATGCAGGCGGTCAAACGTTTTGATCCCGAAAAGGGCTTTCGGCTTGCCACCTATGCGATGTGGTGGATTCGCGCGTCTATTCAGGAATACATTCTGCGGTCTTGGTCGCTGGTCAAAATGGGCACGACATCTGCGCAGAAAAAGCTTTTCTTCAACCTGCGCAAGGCCAAGGCTAAGGTGGGCGCGTTGGAAGAGGGCGATTTGCGCCCCGAAAACGTGTCGCGTATTGCCACTGAATTGAACGTGACCGAAACCGAAGTCATCGACATGAACCGCCGCCTTTCGGGCGGGGACGCCAGCCTGAACGTGACTGTCGGCAGCGAAGAGGGCAGCAGCACCCAATGGCAAGATTGGCTGGAAGACGAAGACAGCGACCAAGCCGCTGATTACGAGGCCAAAGACGAGTTTGACACGCGCTATGCCCTGCTTGGCCAAGCCATGTCAGTGCTGAACGAGCGCGAGCGCGATGTGCTGGCCAAGCGCCGCCTTGCCGAAACTCCGATTACGCTGGAAGAGTTGTCCGAAGCCTACGGCGTCTCGCGCGAGCGTATCCGCCAAATCGAAGTGCGCGCTTTTGAAAAGCTGCAAGAACGGATGCGCGAACTTGCCAAGGCCAAAGGTATGGCTGTTCCAGCCTAAACGCAGGTGGGTGGGCCGCAGTTGCGCGCCCGCCCAAAACCGCCCCGCCCTTGCGCGGATGCGCAAAAACCGCCCCGCCCTTGCGCCGATGCGCAAAAACCGCCCCGTTGCGCATATGCGCAAAACAACCTATGCAGCGCAAACCTTAGCCCATAGGATGATGCCCATGAACATGCTGGACACTTTCATAAAGCCAATGCACCCCGAAGGGCGCAAGTTTGTGGCCATCGCCGCGGGTATAACGCTGCTGGCCTTTATGATTTGGGATTTACTGGGCTGGGTCTGTCTTGGCCTAACAATTTGGACATATTACTTTTTTCGCGATCCAAAGCGTTCCGTTCCTGATGCGCGCGGCCTAATCCTTTCACCTGCAGACGGCGTTATTTCTTTGATCCAACGCGCCGTGCCGCCGCCCGAACTGGGGGCAGGGGACGCGGCACTTCTGCGGGTTTCAGTGTTTATGTCGGTGTTCAATTGCCATGTGAACCGCGCGCCAATTGCGGGCAAGCTGGTGAAAATGGCCTATCGCCCGGGCAAATTTCTAAATGCGTCGATGGACAAAGCATCAGAGGATAATGAGCGCAATTCAATGCTGTTTGACATTGAAGGCGGGCGCAAACTGGTCGTTGTGCAAATTGCTGGCCTGATTGCGCGCCGCATCGTTCCTTTTGTGACCGAGGGGCAAAATCTGCGCACAGGGGAACGTTTTGGCCTGATCCGTTTTGGATCGCGGCTGGATGTCTATCTGCCCGAAGGGGTAGAGCCGCTTGTCTGCCTTGGCCAAACGATGATTGCAGGCGAGACTGTGATCGCCGAATTGGGCCGCGAGACGCTGGCGCGCAGCGCCAATATGGAATAAAGCATGGCAATCTTGCCAAAGGCCACCCCGCCCCGCATAACGCCGCGCCGCGTGATGAATCTGTGGCAGCTTTTGCCCAATTTCGTGACAGTCGGCGCTTTGTGTGCAGGGCTAACTGCGGTGCGCTTTGCCACTGAAGGGCTATATGGCATGGCCGTGGGGCTGATTATTGCCGCCGCCATTATGGACGGTTTGGATGGCCGCATTGCCCGCCTTTTGAAAAGTGAAAGCGAGATTGGCGCGGAACTGGACAGTCTGTGCGATTTTGTCAATTTTGGCGTGGCCCCTGCTTTGGTTTTGTATTTATGGGCGCTGCAAGATATGCGCGCTGAAGGCTGGATTGCTGCGCTGGTATATACCGTGGCCTGCCTTTTGCGCCTTGCCCGCTTTAATGTCGGAGCGCGCGCGACTGACACGGATTCAAGCAGCTTTCAGGGCGTCCCATCCCCCGCAGGGGCCATGCTGGTTTTGCTGCCTATCTTTATGGTCAAAGCCTTTGATCTAACCTTGCCACCAGAGGTCACATGGGCCGTTGCGCTGTGGATGGCGGCCGTGGGCGCCCTAATGGTGGGGCGGTTTCCCACGCCATCGTTCAAACGGATTGGCGTTTACCCCGAAGCAGTGTCGTTCATTGTGCTGGGCTTTGTTGTGATGATGGCGGCGCTGTGGAATTACCCGTGGATCACGCTGGTGGCGCTGGATTTGGCCTATATCGCGATATTACTAATCAACCAAATCCCGCGCCGCGCGAAACCCGTTTAGGCAGAAAAGCGCTTTCCTTTCAGCGCGGCTAGCGGCTATCATGCCCGAAATAGGGAGAGATGACATGAGTGCAGTTCGCTGGGGAATTCTGGGCGCAGGCAATTTTGCATTGGGCCATATGGCCCCTGCAATTCACGCCGCACAAGGGGCCGAGTTTTATGCTCTGGCCACATCCAGCCCCGATAAGGCCGCAGGCTTTGCCGCATTTAACCCCGCGCTGAAGGTTCACGCGACCTATGAGGCGCTGCTGGCCGACCCTATGGTCGAAGTCGTCTATATTCCCTTGCCGAACCATATGCATGTGGAATGGTCGCTCAAGGCGCTGGCGGCAGGCAAGCACGTTCTGACGGAAAAGCCCATTGCCCTGCGAGCCAGCGAAATTGACCAGATTATCGCCGCGCGCGATGCCAGCGGTAAAATTGCCGCCGAGGCCTATATGATTGTGCATCACCCCCAATGGCAGCGGGCAAAGCAATGGTTAGAGGCGGGCGAAATTGGCACCCTGCGCCATGTCGATGCGGCGTTTTCGTTCCACCTTTTGGACATGGGCAATATACGCAACCGCAAGGATTCGGGCGGCGGGAGCCTGCGCGATATTGGGGTCTATACCTTTGGTTCGGCGCGGTTTGTCACGTCTTCGGAACCAATTGATATTTCAGCGCGCATTATCTTCGAGGGCGGGATCGACAGCTTTACCCAAGTGTCCGGCATTATGGATGGCCCGCATGGGCGGTTCACCTATGGCTCGATGACCTCGATGCGGCTTTATAACCGCCAAACCGTGGTGTTTCAGGGCGATCGCGGGATGATCCGTCTGGACGGCGGGCCGTTTAATGCCAATGTCAACGACATTGCTGCCGTCGAATTGCACCGCGCGGGCAATTCGGTGCTGACCGAACGCTTTCCCACGGCGAACCAGTATGTGCTGCAGGTAGAGGCGTTTTCCAATGCGGTGCGCACGGGCGCGCCTTACGGCCCCACGCTGGAATTTGTGCGCGGCACGCAGGCGATGATGGATACGGTTTATGAAAAAGCGGTTGAAATCACCCTATAACCGATGCCCGACTTTACCGTGAAAATGCATCTGCCCCAGCGCACGCTAGACAGCGCTTGGGAACAGCGGCAAGTTTACGAACGCATTGGCCGCGCGCTGGAACCTTTTGGCGCGCGGTTTGAATATGTGCTTCATAACCGAAATACAGCGCTGGCTTTGATCAGGTCAGACCGCGATTTTCATATTCTGGAACGCGGCACTGTTCAGCATCCCCGTGCGCTGAACTGTGGGTCGGCCTATATCGCGCCGTATCATTACCTTGACCCTGTTGGAACGCGGTATTTATCTTCGATCGGGCAAATCACGTTTGATGCCGCGCAGATTGATCTGGACGCGGCAATGGCTTTTCAGGGCGAACTTTACGCCGCCCACGCGCAAGCACGCAAATCGCGCTATGATCAGCCGAAGGAAAAGCTGGACATCCCGCAGGGCTGCATTGCGGTGTTTTTGCAATCGGAAAGCCACCGCGCCGTGGGCGAGGCGTTGTATGTGTCGATGCGGCAGATGATTAAGTCCTTGCTTGCGCGGGATGATCCGCGCCCGATTGTGGTTAAACCGCACCCACGCGACATTGATTTTGAAACGCTGGGCTGGCTGGTGCAAAAGGCACGCAAGAATAACCGCCTGCAGATCATTCCTGCCAATATCCACGATATTCTGGCGGCAGCATCGCTGGTCGTCACTATTAATTCTGCTGTCGGGATCGAGGCGATGATCCACGGCCGCCCCGTGATCAGTTGTGGGCAGGCCGATTTTCACCACGCCACCGAGGTTGTGCAAGATCGGGGCGGGTTCGATGCAGCCATAGCGCGGGCCGAAGGCAAAGCATGGCCCCATGCGCAGTATCTGTATTGGTTTTATCGCGTGAACTGCATTTCCTTGGCCTCGCCCACATTGGGCGCAGATGTGATGGCCAAAATTGCGGCCACGGGGTATTTTGCCACTTTAGGCTGATTTCCGCCGATGCAGGCGGTGATTTCTGCGCGGCATTGAAGGGGGGGCAGAGGTTTCCCACATTGGGGGCAGGTAACCAAGGAGGCCAGAATGACCACCCAATCTAGTGACACCGCCCCAACACCCGAGGCCGCAGCGGATACTTCGCGCAAGCATGTTTGGATGCGCGGCTTTTACATGATTATCACCGCATTTCTGATCGGGGCCGCGCAATCGGTGCTGGTATTGCTGGCGCTGATCCAGTTCTTGCTGATGCTGATCTCGCGCGGCGAGCCAAATGCCCAGATCGCTGAGTTTGGCGAGACTTTGGGTAAATGGCTGGTGCAGGCGAGTAAGTTTCAAACCGCGAAAAGCGAAGACAAGCCTTGGCCACTTGGCCCGCTGACCTAAAGTTAGCCTATGCGGAAAGAGCGGGGGCTACGCGCCCCCTCCGCTGCTGAAGCGGTGCTTCAGCAGCTTGCCCGCGGGATATTTGTGGAGTTAGGAAGCAGGCAGACCGCGTGGTCTAGTCTTCCATCGCCTCTAGCTCGTCTATCATTCCTGCGATCATGGACAGGCCCTTGTCCCAGAATTTTGGGTCGGACGCATCAAGGCCAAAGGGGGCCAGCAGGTCTTTGTGGTGCATTGATCCGCCCGCGCGCAGCATGGCGAAGTATTTTTCCTGAAAATCGGGCAACCCGCCCTCGTAGGCGGCGTAAAGCGCGTTCACAAGGCCGTCGCCAAATGCATAGGCATAAACGTAGAACGGCGAGTGGACAAAATGCGGGATATAGGCCCAAAAGGTTTCATACCCGTCCATAAAGTCAAACGCATCGCCCAGCGATTGGGCCTGAACGCTCATCCATAGGGCGTTGATATCGTCAGGGGTCAGTTCCCCTTCCCGCCGTGCGGCGTGCAGTTTGCATTCAAAATCGTAGAACGCAATTTGGCGTACCACGGTGTTGATCATATCTTCAACCTTGCCTGCCAGCAGGGTTTTACGCTCGGCCTTTGTTTTGGCGGCGTCCAGCAGGCGGCGGAAAGTCAGCATCTCGCCAAAGACGGAGGCGGTTTCGGCAAGGGTCAGCGGGGTAGAGGACAGAAGTTCCCCCTGACCTGCCGCAAGCACCTGATGCACGCCGTGGCCAAGTTCATGCGCCAGCGTCATCACATCGCGCGGTTTGCCAAGGTAGTTGAGCATAACATAGGGGTGGACAGTGGTCACAGTGGGGTGGGCAAAGGCACCGGGCGCTTTGCCAGCTTTGACGCCGGCATCGATCCAGCCTTTGGTGAAAAACGGCTTTGCCAGATCGGCCATTCGGGGATCGAATGCTCGGTAGGCCGAAAGCACAGTATCAGTCGCCTCTTCCCAATTCACAAGGTGCGGGGTTTCCGCTGGCAGGGGCGCGTTGCGATCCCAGATCTGTAGGCGTTCCAGCCCCAGCCATTTTGCCTTTAGCCTGTAATAACGGTGCGAGAGTTTGGGGTAGGCCGCAACTACGGCATTTCGCAGTGCTTCGACCACTTCGGGTTCGACATGGTTGGACAGATGGCGCGCGTGCTGAGCCGACGGCATTTTACGCCAGCGGTCGTCGATTTCTTTTTCTTTGGCCAAGGTGTTATGAACGCGGGCGAATAATTTGATATGTTTGTCAAAAACCACCGCAAGCGCGCGGGCTGCCGCCTCGCGCTTTGCGCGTGCGGGGTCGGTTAGCAGGTTTAGCGTGGCTTCCAGGTTTAATTCTTCTGCCTCGCCCTCGACCGCGAACAACAGCCCCGCCATGGTTTCGTCAAACAGTTTGTTCCATGCCGATGCGCCCACAACCGAGGCATCGTGCAAAAAGGTTTCCAACTCGTCCGAAAGCTGGTGCGGACGCATGGCGCGCATGCGGTCAAACACAGGCTTGTAACGGGCAAGGTCTGCGTTTTGCGACAGAAGTTCAGACAATTGCCCGTGGTCCAAGCGGTTGAATTCAAGGCTGAAAAACACCAAAGGCGTGGTGGCCGTGGTTATATGATCTTGCGCATCGGCCATGAATTTGGCGCGGGCAGAATCCATGGTGTTTTGATAGTAACGCAGCCCTGCATAAGACCCAAGGCGGCCTGCGATGATGTCAATAGCCTCATAGTCTTGCACGCATTTCAGCAGGGCCTCGGCGGGTAGTTCCGCCAGTTTGCCCTGATATGTGGCGGCAAAATCTGTGCCTGCTTTTGTCAGCCATGCCATATCGCGGGCGACTTCGGGGGCATCATCAGCCGTGTAAAGATCGCGCAAATCCCAATCGGGCAGCGCGCCAAAATTGCCTGTGCCGCTGGCGTTTTTATCAAAAACCGGGGGTTTGGCGAAAAGTGAAAAAACGGTCATGGCGCGGCCCTTTATGGTTGGTTTGTTACATCTAAGACGCATCGGGCGGGGCCGCAAGCGCAAGGTCGTGCCTAAATTTTGTGCAAAAGCGTGATATTGCGCAGTAATTCAGCGCAAAGTCCTTTACCCCGCCCGCCCGCGCCCCTTTACTGCAAGAAACGCGTGAAAGGCGGTGGGGTATGACCAGCTATTTCAACGAAATGTATCATGCCGAAGGGCTGCGCGATCCGTATCGCTGGTTAGAACCTTGGTCTGCTGACATGCCCGCGGGCAAGCGCCGCGCAAAACAGGCCGAGGCAGAGGCGCTATTTCGCCGTATCGGCGTTACCTTTGCGGTCTATGGCGAGGGCGGCGATCCTGACCGTCTGATCCCGTTTGATATGTTTCCGCGCGTGTTTACGGGCGGGGAATGGGCCAAGCTAGAGCGCGGGATTAAACAGCGCGCCCGCGCCTTGAATGCGTTTTTGGTCGATGTGTATGGGCGCGGCGAGATTGTGCGCGCTGGCCGCATTCCGGCTGAATTGGTTTACAAGAACGCAGCTTATGAAAAGGCGGTTGTTGGGATTATCCCGCCCAAAGGGGTTTACTCGCATATCGTTGGCGTTGATATCGTGCGCACGGGGCCAAGCGATTTTTATGTGCTTGAAGAGAACTGCCGCACACCTTCGGGCGTATCCTATATGTTGGAATCGCGCGAGATGATGATGCGGATGTTCCCTGACCTGTTCCGCGAAAACCGCATTGAACCTGTGGACACCTACCCTGATAAACTGCGCCGCACGTTGGCATCGGTCGCGCCGCCCAAATGCGAGGGCGCACCGACGGTGGTGATTTTGACCCCCGGCCATTTCAACAGCGCCTATTATGAACATTCGTTCCTTGCCGATCTGATGGGGGTCGAACTGGTTGAAGGGCAAGATTTGTTCGTGGACGGCGAATTTTGCTATATGCGCACGACCGAGGGGCCAAAGCGCGTCGATGTGATTTACCGCCGCTTGGATGATGAATTTCTAGACCCTTTGTGTTTTAACCCCGCTTCCATGCTGGGGGTGGCGGGGCTGATGGATGTATATCGGTCGGGCGGGGTGGCGATATGTTCCGCGCCCGGTGCGGGGGTTGCCGATGACAAGGCTGTTTACACCTATGTACCTGAAATGGTGCGGTTTTATCTGGGCGAGGAGCCTATTCTAAGCAACGTTCCCACATGGAAATGTGGCCATCACGATGACCTGAAATATGTCACCGAAAACTTGGCTGATTTGGTTGTGAAAGAGGTGCACGGTTCGGGCGGTTACGGGATGCTGGTTGGCCCCAAATCGAGCAAGGCCGAAGTGGAAGAATTCCGCGCGCGGATACTTGCCAATCCTGCAAATTATATCGCCCAGCCTACACTGGCACTGTCAACCACCCCGACATTCGTCGATGAAGGCATCGCGCCGCGCCATGTGGATTTGCGGCCTTATTGCCTTGTGGGAGAAAAGATTGAACTGGTGCCGGGCGGGCTGACGCGCGTTGCGCTGCGCGAAGGATCGCTTGTGGTGAATTCATCCCAAGGGGGCGGGGTTAAAGATACATGGGTCTTAGTAGATTAGGGGTTTTGGTGGATTAAATGCTGAGTAGAACCGCCGATAACCTGTATTGGGTTGCCCGCAATATGGAGCGGGCCGAAACGAACGCCCGCCTTTTGGAAGTGGGCGCGCGCATGTCGCTGCTGCCCACGGCGCAGGGCTTTCGCAGCGATTGGGACAGTTTGCTGCGCGCATCTGGTAACCTTGCAGGCTATACCGAAAAATATGGTGCGCCCGATCAGGCCCATATCGAAAGCTATTTGTTTTTTGACCGTGATAATCCCAACTCGGTTGCGTCCTGCATCACGAACGCGCGCGAGAACGGGCGGATTATTCGCACAGCGCTGACCACGCAAGTGTGGGACGCGCTGAATACCGCGTTTCAGGAATTGCGCGAGATTGAAGGCGCGCGCACGCGCCAAGACCTCTCGCACCTAACCGATTGGGTGATGCGCCAAGCGGCGATGCTGCGCGGGGCGATTGATGCGACGCTGCTGCGCAATGACGGCTTTAATTTCCTGAACATCGGCTATTATCTGGAACGCGGCGATAGCACGGCGCGCCTGATGGATGTCAAATACTATGTCTTGCTGCCGCGCGCGGATTTTATCGGCACGGGGCTTGATAATGACCAATGGTCAATGCTGCTGCGCGCGATGTCGGCCAACCGCGCCTTTCATTGGGCTTATGGCGGGGAAATCACATCGGCCAAGATCGCGCATTTTCTGATTTTAAACCCGCAATGCCCGCGCAGTTTGATTACTTGCGTGGCGGGCATGAACAACCATGCCGCGCGATTGGCCAAACTGTATGGGCACGAGACTGCGGCCACCAAGGCCTTTGCCGCGCTGCTGGCCGAATTGGAAAGCCAGACCACTGACCAGATTTTTGACGAAGGACTGCACGAGTTTTTAACCCGCTATATCACGCAAACCGCCGAACTTGGGCGGGTTATCCATGAAAGCTATCTGTCTGGGGATATTCAGTGATGTTGCTTACTGTCGATCATGTCACGAACTACACCTATGACCGCCCCGTGCGCGGCGTTGTGCAAAGCCACCGCCTAACCCCATCGCGTTTTGACGGGCAGCGCGTGATGGATTGGGTGGTTTCGGTGACGGGTGGCACGATGGGCGGCAGTTTTCGCGATGGGGCAGGGGATTTTGTGCAAAGCTGGACGATCGCAGGCCCTGTTACCGAAATTGCCGTGCATGTGTTTGGACAAGTTGAAACAGCCGATTTGGCGGGCTTTTTGAAGGGCCATCGCGAGACTGTGCCGCCCTTGGCGTATTTGCGGCAGACCGCTGCCACGATGCCCGATGTTGCAATCGCTGATTTGGCCAGTGCCTTTACCCCCGCCGATATTTTGGGCGGTGCGCATGTGCTGTCTGCCGCAGTTTCCGATAAAATCGCCTATGCCCCCGGCACGACCCACGGTGCAACAACGGCGGCGCAGGCCTTGGCGCTGGGCACGGGCGTGTGCCAAGACCACGCGCAGGTGCTGATTGCGGCAGCGCGGATTGCGGGGCTGCCTGCGCGCTATGTCTCGGGCTATTTGCAGGCTAGCAGCGATGGCATGGCGCATGAAGCCGCCCATGCTTGGGCCGAAGTTTTCGTGCAGGGTTTTGGTTGGATTGGCTTTGATCCCGCCAATCGCTGCTGCCCTGATGCGCGCTATATCCGCCTTGGATCGGGCCTTGATGCCCAAGATGCCGCCCCCATTCGCGGCATTTCGCGCGCCGTGGGCAGCAAGGGGGCTGCTGCGGAAAACTTATCGGTCACTGTTGCGATTGCCGCGCAGGAACAATAGCCTAAAAGCCTGACTGCTAGCACAGGGGAATCGAGTTTGACCTATTGCGTGGGACTTTTGCTGAACGAGGGCATGGTGATGCTGTCGGACACCCGCACCAATGCGGGGCTGGATAACATTGCCACCTACCGCAAAATGTTTACCTTCATCGAAGAGGGCGAGCGCGTGATTGTCATCGTGACTGCTGGCAGCCTTTCGGTTACGCAAACCACCATCGCCCGCCTGCGCGAGGCGATTGATGACCCTGAAGCCAGCGAAGACACCTCGATTATGAAAGCGCCGACCATGCTTAAGGTTGCCTCAATAATCGGGGCCGCACTGTGCGTTGTGCGGCTGGAAATTGATGAAAAGCTGGCCACGATGAAGCAAAGCGCATCCGCCACAATGCTGGTCGCAGCCCAGCGCAAGGGCGGGCCAATGCGGCTGTTTTTGGTCTATCCCGAAGGAAATTTCATCGAGGCCACCGAAGACACCCCGTTTTTGCAAATTGGCGAGCATAAGTACGGCAAGCCGATCCTTGACCGCGTGGTCAAGCCCGCGACAAGCCTTGCCGATGCGGAAAAGGCGGTGCTTTTGTCGATGGATTCGACCCTGCGGTCGAACCTGTCGGTAGGGATGCCGCTAGATCTGTGCATCATCGAGAAAGACGCACTGAAAATCAGCCGTATGCGGCGGATCGAAGCGGGGGATGAGGCCTTTCGCGCCATGTCCGAAGGGTGGAGCCGCGCTCTGCGCGATGGGTTCGCGCAGATTAAGGTTTAGGCCCCAAAGATTTATGAATTGGCCGCAAACAGTGCGGCCACCGCATCAAAAAACCGCGCCCTTGCAGCGGGGCCTTCCATGATAATCTCATGCTCGGCCGCTGTGTACAGGTCTAGCGTCGATGCGGGCCAGATCGCCATGCGGGCGTGAATGGGCATGGGGTCCACCACCTTTTCCGCCGTGCCAACGGCGGTATAGGTGGGCAAAGCGGGCGAGGACAGCAGCGCCAGCGCGTTCGTTTCCATCATAGCAGCGCGGCCCCAAGCCATGCTGGGCCCGCCAAGGCACAGTTCAGGATGCACTTCAGCCTGCGCTTTCATATAGCGCCACATGTCGGGGTCTGTTGTCAGCACATTGCCCATGAATTGCGCATCAATCACATAGGTGGTTGCCCCTGTTCCGGGGGCATATAGATGGCTTAGGCCGAACAAAGATGACACGGCGGTAACCACCCCCGCGAGCGGCCGCATCCAGGTTGACATGGAAAGCCCCCACATCGGCGCAGAAAACGCTGCCGCTTTGAACGGGTGTTTGCCCATCAGCGTGCGTAGGGCAATGCACCCGCCCATAGAATGGGACAAGATAAAATAGGGATGGGGCAAATCATGGCGCTGGGCGGTGTCCAGCATCGTCTCGATGTCGCGCTGATATTCGGCAAAATCTGTGACATGGCCTGTCATTCGGTCCTCGACGGCGCGGTCAGACAAGCCTTGACCGCGATAATCAATCGATATCACGCTATACCCTGCGGCGGCCAAATACCCAGCCGCCATTCCATATTTTTCGATATATTCCGTGCGGCCTGGCAGCAGAAAGACAGTGCCCTTCGCGCCCTTTGTGGGCCAAATCCCAAATCTTAAACGCACGCCATCGGGGGCTTTCGCCCAAACGGCAAAACCGCCCTCGGGGCCGCGTGCGACATCGTTAAACAACGGGGCAGAGGTCATGCCAGCGCCGATCCTAGGCGCATCGCAGTTGGCAATGATCCGTCAATGCGCAGTTTGCCCGACATATAGGCCCCCGTGGCCCCCATCTCGCCCGACAAAATTGCCGCGAACACATCAGCATCGGCAGTTAAGGTCACGTCTGCCTCTTCATCGCCCGCGCGCGCGCCACTTGCATCCAGCATAATCGCGCCTTCGCCTTCGATCACAAATTTTGCAATGCCATCAAAGCCATCCCCCAGCTTTGCCGACAGGGCAGCCACTGCTTTTTCTATCACATCTGACATCTTTTTTCCTTTTCTGGGCTAATCACGCGCCAGTTTCTTGAAATCTGCGCGCATTGCGTTACGCTTGCACCTATGAAAGCGCGAAATCCATTACTCAATTGTGTCAAAGCGGCGTTCGTGGCGTTTTTTTTCGCGGCAAGCCCAATTGCTGCCCAAACCGCTGATTTGGACGCGCTGTTTGACCGTCTAAAGTCGGCCCAAGCCGCCGAGGCCGAGGAAATTCAGGCTGAAATCTGGATTGCTTGGTCAAAGTCGGGTTCGGATGCGATGGACTTGTTATTGCAGCGCGGGCGTGATGCGATGGCTGCGGGGGATGCTGCACTTGCAGTGCAGCACCTTACCGCGCTGGTCGATCACGCCCCTGACTTTGCCGAAGGCTGGAATGCGCGCGCGACCGCCTATTACCAGTTGGGGCAATTTGGCCCATCCGTTTCCGACATTGCCCGCACGCTTACGCTGAACCCGCGTCATTTTGGGGCTTTGTCGGGACTTGGTTCAATATTTGAAGAACTGGGCGCGCCCGATAAGGCGGTCGAGGCTTATAATGCCGCGATAGAGATTAACCCCTTTGCCAGCGGGGCTGCGGATGCTATCGCCCGCATTCAGGCCGCCGCCCAAGGCCAAGACCTGTAACCCCGCAAAGGCTGCCCGATGTGCGCGAAATCTACCACGCCGCCGCAGCGGGTCACGGCTATGCTGGGCCCGACCAACACAGGCAAAACCCATTACGCCATTGAAAAGATGCTGGGCCATCGCACAGGGGTCATGGGCCTGCCGCTGCGCCTGCTGGCGCGCGAAGTGTATGACAAAATAGTCGCCCTGCGCGGCCCTTCGGTGGTGGCGCTGATCACGGGCGAGGAAAAGATCATCCCCCCGCGCGCACAATACTGGGTCGCCACGACCGAAGCGATGCCGCTGGACATCGGTGCCGATTTTGTCTGTGTCGATGAAATCCAACTGTGCGCCGATCCTGATCGCGGCCATGTCTTTACAGACCGGCTTTTGCGCGCGCGCGGGCTGGTTGAGACGCTGTTTTTGGGATCAGACACCATGCGTGGGGCGATTTTAGACCTGATCCCGCGGGTGGAACTTTTGCGGCGCGACCGCATGTCAGCCCTTTCCTATACGGGGCAGAAAAACCTAGCTCGCCTGCCCGAACGCACCGCGATTGTGTGTTTTTCGGTGGATGCGGTCTACGCCATTGCCGAGGTGATCCGCCGCACCAAAGGCGGCTGTGCGGTGGTCATGGGGGCGCTATCCCCGCGCACGCGCAATGCGCAGGTGGCGCTATATCAGAACGGCGAGGTGGATTATCTGGTTGCCACGGATGCCATCGGAATGGGTCTGAACCTTGATATCAAACACATCGCCTTTGCCGCCACAGGCAAGTTTGATGGGCGGCGTATGCGCGCGCTTTACCCCCAAGAATTGGCGCAAATTGCCGGGCGCGCGGGGCGGCATGTGCAAAACGGCACCTTTGGCACTACTGGCGAGGTGCGCCCGATTGCGCCCGAAGTGATCGAGGCAATCGAGGCGCATCGGTTTGACCCCATTCGCAAACTCTATTGGCGCAATCACGTGTTGGAATTTGGCAGCGTTGACAGGCTGATCCGCAGCTTAGAAGCCCCCACGTCAAACCCTTGGCTGACGCGCGCGCGCGATGCTGATGATGTTGTGGCGTTGAAAACCCTGTCCCAACTGCCTGAAGTGGCTGAAAAACTTGTCTCGCCGCAGAGGATTAAACTGCTATGGGATGTCTGCCGTATCCCCGATTTTCGCGGGGCGAGTGAAACCGAACACGCCAGCCTTTTGGCCATGATTTTCGGTTTTCTGACGGGGCGCGGGCTGGCGCGCACCCGAATCCCGCATGATTGGATCGAAAAAGCCGTAGATCGTATCGACAAAAGCACGGGTGATATTGACACGCTGTCAAAACGGCTGGCCTATATCCGAACTTGGACATATGTTGCCACCGCAGATGGGTGGGTGCAGAACGAAGACCATTGGCGGCAGGCTACACGTGCTGTAGAGGATCGTCTATCGGATGCGCTGCACGCAGCGCTCGCGCAAAGATTTGTAGACCGCCGAACCAGCATGTTGATGCGGCGGTTGAAACAGAAGGAGACCCTCGTGGCCGAGGTGAACGATAAGGGCGAAGTGACGGTAGAAGGCGAATTTGCTGGCCGTTTGGATGGATTTCGATTTGCGCAAGACGCAAGTGCAGGCGAGGGCGTGGCGAATGCCACCTTGCGCCAAGCCGCGATGGAGGCGCTGCGCCCAGAACTACATCTGCGCGCCGACCGCTTTTATAATGCGCCCGATACGGAAATGGACTTCACCACCCAAGGCGGGTTGATGTGGGGCAATTCTGCTGTTGGCAAACTGGTCAAGGGCGGCGAGCCGCAGCGCCCGCAGGTTGCGGCCTTTGTTGATCAAGATGCAGGCCCAGAGGTTGCCGAAAAGGTCACGCGCCGTTTGCAACATTTTATTGACCGCAAAGTCGCCGCTGGGTTTGAACCTATGCTGGCTATGGCACGGGACGAGGCGCTGACGGGCCTTGCGCGCGGCTTTGCGTTTCGGATGACCGAGGCCATGGGCGTGATCGCGCGCGAGGCTGTGGCCGCGGAGGTGAAAGACCTAGATCAACCCGCCCGCGCCGCGCTGCGCAAACATGGCATCCGCTTTGGGCAATATACCGTTTTTATGCCCGCGCTTTTGAAACCTGCGCCAACGCGCCTGCGGCTGGTGTTGTGGTCGCTGTGGAATGGGCTGGACGAATTCCCCGAAAGCCCGCCACCTGGCCTTGTGACCATTCCGAACCTTCCTGCTGTGCCGCGCAGCCATTACACATTGGCAGGCTATCACCCTGCTGGCGCGCGGGCGCTGCGCATTGATATGCTGGAGCGTCTGGCCGATATTTTGCGCGCGCTGGACAGCAAGGCAGGGTTCGAGGCAACCCCCGACATGCTGTCGATCACAGGGATGAGCGCGGAACAATTTTCTGATCTGATGGGCGGGCTTGGGTATAAGGCCACCAAAGGCGAGCGCGCCAAGGTCAAAGTCGCCGCCCCCGTGGTGGTGGATGATGCCCCACGCGTGAACCCTATTACTGAAGAAGAAACGGTGTTCGCCGCGCCAGAGGCTGTTGAACCTGCCGCAGAAGTAGCCCCAGAAATGGAAAGCTTCTATTCCTATACTTGGGCCCCAAAGCCCCGCTTTGAACGCCCTGCACGCAAGCCAGAGGGCGAGGCTGCGGGCCAACCGCGCGACGCAAACCGCGAAGGCAGGGGCGAGGGGCGCAAAGGCGGCGGCCAAAACCGTGGCCAGAATCGCGGCCAGCAGGGCGGTGAGGCCGCGAAAGCCGGCGTGCCAGGCGAAGCAGCACCTGCTATAGATGCCGCAAATCCGCGCCCAGACCGCCGCAATGATCGCGGTGGGTTTAAGGGCGGCAGCAAAGATGGCGACCGTAAAGATGGTGATCGTAAAGGCGGGGATCGCAACGCAGGGGACCGTAAAGGCAGTGATCGTAGCGGCAGTGATCGCGGCGATTTCAAGGGCGATGGCAAAGGCCCTCGCGGCAAGCCCTTGCGCGATGATTTCAAACCCAAATCCTTTGAATCGCGCCCTGCACGCCCTGAAAAGCCCATCGACCCCGACAACCCTTTCGCCGCCTTGATGGCGCTGAAATCAAAACTATAGGGGCGACTTGGCGGGCCCCAGCGCAAAGCCTAAACCCTTTGCTGCGCCTGCCGCGCAAGAAAAGCTGCGTCTTGATAAATGGCTTTTTGCGGCCCGCTTTTTCAAATCGCGCGAACTGGCCAGCGCGCACGTTGGCGAGGGGCATTTGCGCCTGAATGGGCAGCCATGCGCGAAACCTGCACACGGCGTTGGGGTGGGCGACGTTGTGACCTTTGTGCAGGCAGGCCGCGTTCGGGTCATACGGATTTCGTCCCTTGCCGCGCGGCGTGGCCCCGCTGTCGCGGCGCAATCGCTTTATGTCGATCTTGACGCACCCGCACCGCCCAAACCCGCTTGAATCCACCGCCATCCTTGGCTAACAAGCGGGCGAGCTATAAGGATACAGCCATGACCTATGTCGTGATCGACAATTGCATTGCCTGCAAATACACAGACTGCGTCGAAGTCTGCCCCGTAGATTGCTTTTACGAGGGTGAGAATATGTTGGTAATTCACCCTGATGAGTGCATCGACTGCGGCGTGTGCGAGCCTGAATGCCCTGCCGATGCCATTCGCCCCGATACCGAGGCGAAAATGGATGATTGGGTAACGTTTAACCGCAAATATTCCGAAATGTGGCCTGTTATCGTTACCAAGAAAGACCCAATGCCAGACGCCGCTGACCGAGATGGTGAAACGGGCAAGCTTGAGAAGTATTTTTCGGAAAAGGCAGGCAAAGGCGGTTGATCCGCCCTTGCTGGTTCAGGACAATGATTCGGCTAAATTGGGGCAATTCGGGGGCATTTTGCGCCAATACACTATATTTACCTCGACAAAGCTGCGCATTGCGCAGATGTGGCGCGCCGTGGCTGTTGGAAATGCAACAAAATTGTGATACAATTGTAAGCACAAGATAAATTTCCGCCCGCCGCCTGCTTTGGTGCTGCTCGCCCAAGGTTGCATTTTGTAGATATTCAGACCCTAACGCCCGCAAGCACTGCTTGTGGTTAATGGTCTGTTCGTTGCAAACGGGCCTAACGTAAGGTGCAAGATGACCAAATCGAAAAAGCCTGATTTCCGCCCCAACGAGTTTGTCGTTTACCCCGCGCATGGCGTGGGCAAGATCATCTCGATTGAAGAGCAGGAAATCGCTGGCATCCAATTGGAATTGTTCGTGATTTCTTTTGAAAAAGACAAGATGACCCTGCGCGTTCCGACCCATAAGGCCACTGAAATTGGCATGCGCAGTCTGTCTACCCCTGATTTGATCAGCAAGGCACTTGATACCCTTAAGGGCAAGGCCCGTGTTAAGCGCGCGATGTGGTCGCGCCGTGCGCAAGAATATGAACAAAAGATTAATTCGGGTGATCTGATGGCTATTGCTGAAGTGGTGCGCGATCTGCATCGCAGCGATGATCAGCGCGAACAAAGCTATTCCGAGCGTCAGTTGTATGAGGCCGCGCTTGATCGTTTGACCCGTGAAGTGGCCGCTGTGGCGGGCACGGATGAGGCTGGCGCACAAAAAAAGGTTGGCGAAGTTCTGGTTGGCCGCGCGGCCTAAGCCTTTTAGACATCTGCAAAAAAGCGGCCTTCGGGCCGCTTTTTTCATGACCTTAAGCTTCGGTTTGCGGGCGCTTTTCGCCCTCGTCTTCCTGCATATCTGGCATCAAGGATTCGCCCGCATAGGTTGGCTGTTCTGCGGCCCCATTCTCGGCCTGCATCACTTGCACCTCGTGCAACTCTTCCATCAAAGCGGTGGCGATATCGCGCTCTAATTCGCGCGCACGCGCGACATAGGGGGCGTTCAAGTGCGTGGGCTGTCCAGGCACCCAAAGTTGCGCCAAATCGCGCATCGCGGCGCGGTCAACGCGGGCAAAGGTTTGGCTGGCCTTGGCGGCCTCATATTCAGAAAACCCCATGTTTTCCAATACATAGCGCCCAGCGCGAACCGAGCTGTCGAACGTTTCACGCACAATGTCATTTGCGCCCGCCTGAAACAGTTCATAAACATGCACGCGGTCGCGGGCGCGGGCCACGATATGGATATCGCTGCGCTTGGCTCGCACAAAGCGCACAATACTTAGCGCAACATCGCGGTTATCTACTGCCACCACCATCACCTGCGCTGTGGCAAGACCAGCCGCCTCTAGCAGTTCTGGTCGGGACGGATCGCCAAAGAACCCTTTAATCCCGAAATTGCGCATGGCTTCGATCGTGGCCATGTCATTGTCCAAAACCACCGTTGTCAGGCCTGATCCACGCACCAAACGATTGACCACTTGGCCAAAGCGGCCAATGCCTGCCACAATAACCGCGCCTTGTTCGGTAATGTCATCGGGTGTGTGCTTGGGCCTTTGCGCGCGCAGACTGCGGGCCGCACGATCGTAGGCAATGAACAAAAGCGGCGTCAGCAGCATCGACAGGCTAATGACGAGCAGCGCCATTTGCCCATTGGCCAGCGATAGCGCCCCTTCGCTGCGCGCAAACGAAATGATCACAAATCCAAACTCGCCGCCTTGTGCTAAAGACAGTGAAAACAGCCAACGGTCTTGGCCGCGCAGGCGAAAAGCAAAGGCAATGGCCAGCAGCACGGCGGCTTTAATCGCCATAAGGCCCATGGTCAGCCCCATGACTGTAAACGGCGCGCGCAGCAGTATATCAAAGTTAATTCCCACCCCGACTGTCATAAAGAACAGCCCCAGCAGCAGGCCTTTAAAGGGGCGCAAATCCGCCTCGAGCTGGTGGCGGAATTCCGAGTTGGCCAAAACCACCCCCGCCACAAAAGTGCCAAGCGCCGGAGACAGGCCCACCAGCATCATCAAAAACGCAATGCCCAGCACCATCAGCAGCGAGATAAAGGTAGACATTTCGGGCAGGCTTGCTGCGTGGACATATCGGAAAATCGGGCGCGACAGGTAATGCCCTGCCAGCACAATGCCCACGACAATCGCCAAGGTTAGCGCTGCCGCCGCCCAATCGGGCAGCGATTGTACAAGGCTGATTAATTCCGCCGCGCCCGCGCTATGCTCGGCCTCTGCCAGCGCATCTACGGGGTTGGTAACGCCAAATTGCAAGGCGGTCGGCCCCTGAATTGCGGGCAGCGCCATCAGGGGAACCAGCGCCAAAATTGGGATCAGCGCGATGTCTTGTGTCAGCAGCACTGCAAAGGCAGACCGCCCCCCCGCCGTGCGCATAAGGTTCTTTTCCGACAAGCTTTGCAAAACAATCGCAGTTGAAGAAAGCGACATAAGCAGCCCCAGCACCACTGCCGACGGCCAGATCACCCCAATTGCCCAAAGGGCGTAAGCCACCAGCAGCGCCGTGCCCAACACCTGCGCCCCGCCCATGCCCACCAGTTTGCCGCGCATGGCCCAAAGGGTTTTGGGTTCCAATTCTAGCCCAATTAAAAACAGCATCAAGACAACGCCAAATTCGGCGATATGCTGCACATCGGTGGCATCGGCCCCGATTTGCCGCAAAACGGGGGCCATTAGAATTCCCGCTGCGATATAACCCAGAACCGAGCCTAAGCCATAACGCACAGCCAAAGGCACCACCAAAACAGCGGCGCCCAAATAAATCGAGGCTTGCAGCAGCAGGCTTTCCATCAACGCTCCTTTGAAGATGCTGCTATCGTGGCAGGCGCAAGGCGCAGCTTCAAGTAGCGCCGTGGCCTAAGCGCCCGAATCTTAGATTTTTGGCATGCGCAAGGCTAGCAAATCGCCACCCTTTTCATAGCGCACTTCGCTTTCGGTGATTGCGGCAATGCGCCCGCCGTCAAACCGATCGCCAACTTTCAGCCTTTTAAAACTGCCACTAGGTTGGCGGATCAGCGCATAGCGGTTCGCTTGACTGCCAAAAATGCCGACAAGATTGGTGTTCTGAAGGTTCAGCATATTGCGCTGCGTCGCTTGCTTGGCAACCACGCTGCGTTCTGAGGCGCCGCCATCTAGGCCGACGTCCTGTTCGGAACTTTCGTCGGCGGGGGCTGCGTTGCTGGCAACCTCTTCGGCAGGTGGGCTTGCCTCGGGTGCGGGGTTAAGTGCCGCCGCCGCGGCCAATGCCTCATCAAACGCTGATTTCAGTCCTGCAGGGCGCGGCGCAGGTATGCGGCTGACTGTAACGGCCAAAGGACTTAGGTTTGGGTCAACTGCCAAAGGCGCGGGGGCAAGAGCGGCTTCGGCAATTGCGGCTTCAGCGCCCGCAACAATTGAAGCAGAGGCAGAGGCAAGGCGCGCGGCGCGCCCAGCGGAAAGAATATCATCTGGACGCTTGGTGGGGCGGGCGTCTGCCAATGCGGGGTCTGCGCCGGGTGGTGGGCCAAGGGCAGGCGCAGCAGCTTTGGCGGCAGCCACAACACTGGCAGGTCGGGGCAATGGCTTTGCCCCAGCCAAAGCAGGGTCAGCGGCCGGCAGCGCGGAAAGATCAGGCGCGGTTTTCGCAGTGGAAGGGCGCGCAAGGGCGGCAGCGGCAAGAATAACATCGGGGCGCGGGCTGGGTATAAGGGCTGGTTTGCCTGTGAATACCAGCGCTACCGCCGAGGCAGTGGCCGTGCGCGTCGCCTCGCGTGGTGATGGCGCGGGCAATGCGGCATCGGCAAGCGCACTGGTTTCGCCCACACTCATTGCGTCAGTTATGGGACTTGGGGGCGCGCGCGGCGCGGAAGCCGCAGCATTAGGCGCCGGCAGCGATAAATCTGGGGCCTGGCCAAGCGGCATCGTTTGGGCGCGCGAAATAGCGGCAGGCGCAATGGGCGATGGATCTGGTTCGGCCATAACCTTGGCCACATTCTCGGCTGCTGGCAGGTTTGCAACTGGCGCTGTCGTGGTAGCAAGGGTTGCCGGTGCTGCAATGTGCGTTGTCAGGGCGTTTTGCGCTGGTTCTGGTTCTTGCGCAGGCTCGACCGCCACAAGTTCCGTTTGTTTGCCGTACAGCGCATTGAAAGACGTCAGCAACAACTCTGACAGCGCACCTGCCGTCACAAGCGCCAGCAGCAAAACGATCGTCAAAATCCAGCCCAGCCGCATGCCAAGTCGAGGGCGCGCCTTCGACTGTGGCATAGCTTTTAAATCTTGCAGCTTTTGGGGCTGCTGCTTGGCTGGCACGTGTTTCACGATCGCAGGCCTTAGGCCAGATGTCGCGGTCACTTCGGGCGCGCGGCCCAGTTTTGCCTCGGGCACGCCCAGTTTTGGAAGGCTTGATGCTGGCGATGTCGGCTGCTGGTCTGGATCGGCATGTTCGGCAACGGGTGCTGCACTTTCTGGCGCCCGCATGTCCGCTGCTCGCAGGGGAGGGGCGGGCAAATCAGGTGTGGCGTGTGCCGATACTTCATCCAGCGGGACGCTGGTTTGCAGATCATCGGCCTTGGCTGCGCGCAGCACGGGTTCAACACGCCGCGCATTGGTTTCGGCCGCGGCCTTGGAAAGGGCGGCGTCGCGGCGGGCAGCAAATGCGGCCAGCATTTTTTCGGCGCGAGTTTGCGGTTTTTCGCCAAACCTATCAGGCGCAGGCAAATCGTCGATCAGCGGTACATCCACCGCCATCGGGGCTTCTTCTACATCGGCTAATGCCGCTGAGCCCGTTGGTTCTGGTGTTTCGGCAAAAGCTGCCTCGAAACTGGCGGGCTGCTTTTGCTGAATTTCCCTGTTGGCTGGACGCAGGGCCTCTGGCTGTATCCCACGGTCAGGTTCGTGCACTTGCTCGACCTTGGGTTCTAGACCCAGTGATGACGCTTGATCGGGTTCAGGCGATGCGTCATCAGCCACAACCTCTTGCGCAAATCGGTCTGCGTTCATGAAATCTTGCAAAACTTCGCGAGCGTCTTGCTGCGGCGCAGGCGATGGGTCGGTCTGTGGATCGCGCGCGTAAATGGGGGGTTGAACTGGCTCCGCCACTACAACGGCCGCATCTATTTGGTCCGTGTCCAGCGCCGCGCCCATTTCAAAATCACTTGCCGCCAGTTCGGCCGCAGGCGCAACATCGGCGTCCACGGCCAAAAGGGTCACATCATCGCGTTCAATGACTTCGCCCTGCGCCAGCAAGGTTTCAGAAAGCTGGGTCGCACCGAACCAAACTTCGCCGTCATAACCGCTTTGGTTGGGTAGCGCGGCAAATGAAATGGGGTTAAATCGGTGCTGGCTGGCAAAGCCTTCTGCCTCTTCCAAGGTTTCGCGCGCAATGACCGCGACATGTGCAGACGCGCCCGCATCTGTCCAATCATAAACCAAATCGTCCACGCCATAGGGGGTGCGGCCAACCAGCCCTTGCTTAATCGCCGCCGCGCGTTGGTCGTGGCCATAGGGTAAGTTCGAAATTTCAGTGTAAAGTATCGCCTCATTGGGCAAAATCAGTTTGGCAGCAACCCCGCGCGGCGAAAGGCCCAGCGCGGTTGCGCGCAGATAGGCCATGGCTGCGTCCAAATCAGGATCGTCCATCGCAACGCGGCCAATAATGGCCCAGCCCGTCTCTTGCCGATGCAAAAGCGCGATTTGATCGTCGCGGAAATCTAGGGCAAAATCTGGTTTCATCGCGCCTGCCTACCACAATTCACGCCCAGCGATAAACGCCCGCGCGTCTGTTTTTGTTGTTTATAGCAGCTTGTCGCCTAAATGCACAAAAAGGGCAAGCAAAACCCTAGAAACAAAGCTAACAATTGGGCATTGCACTTTAAAGTTGCTGAGTTTTGGGAGATAACATGCGTAAAATTTTGACAGTGGCGGCTATTGTTTTGGGGATTGGGTCAGCCTTTGGCCCAGTTTTGGCCGAAGGGGCGGGGATTATTACAGTTACTGGCGAAGGTATGGTATCGGCCGCCCCTGATATGGCGAGCATATCTTTGGGGGTGACCACGCTTGCAGATACAGCCGCCGAGGCTATGGCGCAAAATAATGCATCCATGCAGGCGGTGATGGATCGGCTGGCGGCTGCGGGGATCGAGCCGCGCGATTTGCAAACATCAAATCTGCAGCTTCAGCCCAATTGGGTGCAGGATGACACAATGCAAACGCCAGAAATTCGCGGCTACACCGCCAGCAATATGCTGACCGCGCGGGTGCGCGATTTGGCAATTTTGGGCAGTGTTGTGGATGCGGCCGTCAAAGACGGGGCAAATACGTTGAACGGGCTTAGTTTTGAGCAATCTAATCCGAAACCCGCGCAATCACAGGCGCGCCAATCGGCGATCAAGGATGCTGCTGGCAAAGCGACCGAACTGGTCACAGCCGCAGGGGCAAGCTTGGGTAAGATCGTGTCGATCAGCGAAAATGGCGGATATGTCAGCCCAATGCCGATGCTAAAGGCCGCGATGGACGAAGCATCCGTTCCCATTGCAAGCGGCGAGATTGGCATTTCGGCGCAGGTCACCGTGGTGTTTGAAATCGTGCAATAGGGAAAAGGTGGGGGCGGCGCAAACCGCCCCATTTTGTTACTGGGTCGCCGCTGTTAGCGCCTGATCCAAATCGGCAATGATATCGCGCACATCTTCAATGCCAATCGACAGGCGGATGACATTTGCCGCTGCCCCTGCCGCAACTTGTGCATCCTCCGATAGCTGGCGATGCGTGGTTGACGCGGGGTGAATGATTAAACTGCGCGTATCGCCAAGGTTGGCGACATGGCTAAACAGCTTCACGCTATCAACCAGCTTAACGCAGGCTTCATAGCCGCCCTTAACCGCCACCGTAAACAGCGCCCCCGCGCCATTTGGCGTGATCTTGCGCGCCAGCGCGTGATAGGGGTTCGACGCAAGACCTGGATACGTCACCTTTTCAACGCGCGGGTCTTTTTCCAGCCATTCGGCCACCATCTTAGCGTTTTCCACATGGCGCTGCATGCGCAGCGACAGGGTTTCGATTCCCATTAGCGTGTAATGCGCGCCTTGGGGGTTCATCGTCATGCCCAAATCGCGCAGGCCAATGGCGATGGAATGAAAGGTAAAGGCCATACCGCCCAAGGTGGGGTGAAAAACCATACCGTGATAGGCGGGTTCAGGCGCCGATAGGCTGGGGAACTTGTCCGATGCTGACCAGTTAAACTTGCCGCTGTCTACCACAATGCCGCCTGTGACCGTGCCGTTGCCCGTCAGGTATTTCGTGGCCGAATGCACAACCAAGGTCGCCCCATGTTCGATGGGGCGGCACAGGTAGGGCGTGGCGGTGGTGTTATCGACAATCAACGGCAGGCCAGCCATATCGGCCACACGCGCAATGGCGTCCAAATCCGAAATCGCGCCGCCGGGGTTGCAGATGGTTTCACAGAAAATCGCGCGGGTATCGCCGTCAATCGCCGCTTCAATCGCCTTTGGGTCATCAAAATCGACAAATTTGGCCGACCAGCCAAATTTGCGGATGGTGTTGGAAAACTGTTGGATGGTGCCGCCATAAAGACGGGTCGAGGCGACAACATTGCGCCCGGGTGCCATCAGCGGAAACAGCGCCATGATCTGCGCCGCATGGCCAGACGAGCAGCAAATCGCCCCCGCCCCGCCTTCCAGCGCGCAAACGCGGTTGGCAAGGGCAGAAATGGTGGGGTTGGTCAGGCGGGAATAAATATAGCCAACTTCTTGCAGGTTAAACAATTTTGCGGCGTGATCGGCATCGCGAAACACATAGGCGGTGGTCTGATAAATAGGCACCTGCCGCGCGCCCGTGGCAGGGTCGGGCGCAGTGCCCGCGTGGATTGCTAGGGTATCAAATTGATGGGTCATTA
Organism: Pseudorhodobacter antarcticus; assembly: GCA_945862435.1. Lineage (GTDB taxonomy): Bacteria > Pseudomonadota > Alphaproteobacteria > Rhodobacterales > Rhodobacteraceae > Cypionkella > Cypionkella antarctica_C. The sequence goes on along the minus strand of CAMAXX010000009.1, from coordinate 57,140 downwards.
CAGCCTCCTTCTAAATCTGCCCCTAAGCTAGGGGCGATATGTCTCTGCAGCAAGAAGTATTGACTTGCTAGGCGGTGCTAGGCCCGCATGTCCTTGGGGCTGTCCATCACCACAAAGGACGTGATCGCATTTACCTGTGGCAGCACACCCAGCACTTCGGTGTGGAAATTTTTGTAGGCCGCCAGATCGGGCGTTTCCACGCGCAGCAGATATTCCACTGTGCCCGTGATGTTGTGGCATTCCACCACCGCCGCCGCGCGCGACATGGCGCGTTCAAACGCTTCTTGCGCGGCCTTGGTATGGCTGTTCAGGCCGACAGTGACATAAGCCAAAAACCCAACGCCCAGTTTGGCAGGATCTAGCACCGCGCGGTAGCCTTTAATCACGCCGCTGCGTTCCAATTCCTGCACGCGGCGCAGGCAGGCGCTGGGCGAGAGGCCGACCTTTTCGGCTAAATGCAAGTTGGATTGGCGCGCATCGGCGGACAATGCGCGCAATATTTTATGGTCTATGTCGTCAATTTTTGCCATTTGTTGCAAATAATTGATAAAAATTCGCTGATTTGCAATCAAAATTCGCTACACTCTGCAATAATAGGTTATGGAAAATACACTCATCCCCCTGATTGCCTATGCCTTTGCCACCAGCGCCACGCCAGGGCCTAACAATATGATGCTGCTTGCATCTGGGGCGAATTTTGGGGTTCCGCGCAGTTTGCCGCATATGCTTGGTATCTCATTGGGCCATGCCTTTATGGTGGTGGTCATGGGGATGGGTCTTGCCGCAGCCCTGCACGCCGTGCCGCAGGTGATGATTGGGCTAAAACTTGCGGCCATTGGCTATGTGGCGTGGCTGGCATGGAAAATCGCCCATTCTGCCGCCCCCTCGGCGGGCAAAGTAGGCGCGTCGCCCCTGACGTTCTGGCAAGCCGCCGCGTTTCAATGGGTCAACCCCAAGGCCATTGCCATGGCGATCACCGCCGCCACAGTTTACGGCGGGGATGGCAGTTTTGCGGTAATTTTTGCCGTGGGTCTGGTTTTTGCCGCCGTCAACTTGCCGTCAGTTGCGCTGTGGTGCGCGATGGGTGAGGCGCTGCGCACCTTGCTGCAAAACCCTGTCCGCTTGCGGGTGTTCAACTGGACGATGGCGGGGCTTTTGATTGCCTCAATGGTGCCTGTCCTATGGGCCTGAAAGGGGGGCTCGCCCCCCTCTTGGCCTACGGCCAATTCACCCCGAGGATATTTGTGGAGTAAGGAAGGCGCATACCATCTGCCTGCTTCCCTGCTCTGGAAATATCCTGGGGGATGCTGCTGAAGCTTGCTTTAGCAGCTGGGGGCAAAGCCCCCTTCTACCTCAGCCACAAACCTTCGGCCTTTAGCACCTTGCGGATCGCCTGCTCGCGGCGCGGCAGGTTCGCGCGGTCAAACAAGGCGCGGGCTTTGCGGCCTTTGTTTTGATAGACCATCATTTTGACAGGCTCATAATCGCGCAAAATGGGGCGCAAGTCGGAACGGTTTGCTGCGGTCTCTAGCGCCTCAACCACGCGGTCGGATTCGCGGGCATATAGCAGCGGAAGCAGGCGGTAGTGGCAGGTTACAGCGCCGTCCAGCCCCGCCAGCGCGGCGTTGGGCCGCCCGCCGCCAAGGGCGTGGATCACCAAAGGAAGCGCAATTTGATCCAGCCATGGATACAACTCTTGGATCACCACTTCGGGCGGGGTGCTGTCACGGATCGTGCAGGCCGTATCCAAAAATCGGTTTCCAAATGCAGGGGCCGAGGCACCAAAAAACCATCCCGCATTGAAATACATATAGCGCTGCCAATATTCATCGGGCTGAGCCGTGTCGATGGTGGGGGCAATATCCAGCCCCATCAAATCATACAGTGATTTCCACGTGTCGTGATAACTGGGGCCATAAAGTTCGATCGTTGGCCATGTGCCTTCGCGCCGCATCGAAGCGGAGGGATTGCTAAAGTCAAACCCCACTGTGCCCAAATCGCCCGTAATCAGCGTGTCGGTATCCAAAAACAAAAACGGTGCGTCGGGCATGGCGGATAAGCATTCCATTTTGTTGCCAATCGCATAGGGCGCACCGAATTCGCGTGCCTCAAAGGGGATAAATTCGGCCCCCATCCCAATCAGCGCCTCGCGCAGCGGCCCATTTGGAATGCGCGGATCCTTCGGCCACAGCCGCCCAGGCTGGGGTTCGGCCAGCAGAACGCGGCCTTGAAAGTCAGGATTGCTTGCGCGCAGGCTGGCCAGCAGCAATGCCGCCTCATAGCCAAGCCGCCCCGCTTGGGCCACCGCGATGATGTTGAACTGAGGCCGTTTTGGGGGGGCTTTTTTGGGGGTGAGGGCCATATGCAACCTTAGGCTTTTCTCCCTTATGCCCGATCAGCTTGGCGGGGTAAAGCGCAAGGACAGGCAGGACATGCCGCCATCCAGCTTGGCGCATTCGCTGTTGCCAATCTCGCGCACTGTATAACCCGCGGCCGCCAGCGCATCGCGCGTGCGCGGAAAACCTGCGGCCATTAGCACCAGATTGTTAAAGCGAATAGCGTTGGCGGCGGCCTCTTCGCCAGCCCCTGTGTGGATGATGCGGTAGCCGTCAAAACAACCAGATGCGGCAAGGCGCGGCGTGGCAAGGATTGTTTCGCCGTCCATGAGGCTGCAATCGGTTTTAAAATGCAAAACGCCCGCAGGCGTAAAAACTTCGCGGGTTTTTATGCCCCACTCGGCCAAAATCCCCGCCAATTCGGCAATACCTGCGCCATTGGTGCGGGCCGACCTGCCAACCAGCACCTCGCCCTCGCACATCAGAATATCTCCAGCCTCGATGAAACTTTCGGGGCCAGTGATATGGCGCAGGTTGGGGTAAAGCGCCGCCAAATGCGGGGCCATCTCCGCTGCTTCGCCCAGACGGCTGGGCGCGCTGGGGCGCATGACCACCGCCCCTTCGGGCAGGCAAAGCGCGGTATCTTCGACAAAGACTGAATCGGGATAGGCCGGCAAGGCAGGCAGCTGAATAATTGATGCACCCGTTTCCGAAAGCGCCGCTGAATAGTTGGCGTGATGTTGCAACATTAGGGCCAAATCGGGCGCGCCCGTATCCACCGCGCGCAGGCCATCCAGAATACTAGAAGCTGGCAGGCGCATGATTGCATGGGTAAAGGAATATGACCGCATCAGAACCCCACGTCTTTATTTGTGCCGCCAGCCTGCCACACTTTGGCAAGGTTGGAAAAGCGGGTAAATTGCCCTTCGAACGCCAGTTCAACCGACCCAATCGGCCCGTGTCGCTGTTTGCCGATAATAACTTCGGCCTTGCCGTGCACTTGTTCCATCACGGCCTGCCACTGCGCCATTTTATCCAGCTCGTGATCGCCGGGCTTTTCGCGTTCTTTGTAATATTCATCGCGATACACAAACATCACCACATCTGCGTCTTGCTCGATCGAGCCTGATTCGCGCAGATCTGATAGTTGGGGGCGTTTATCTTCGCGGCTTTCCACTTGGCGCGAGAGCTGCGACAGGGCCACGACGGGAATGTTCAATTCTTTGGCAATGGCCTTTAGGCCTTGGGTAATTTCGGACACTTCCTGCACGCGATTTTCCTTGCTAGACCCCTTGAGCAGCTGCAAGTAGTCGATAATCAGCACATCCAGCCCATGCGTGCGCTTTAGCCTTCGCGCGCGCGCGGCGACTTGGGATATCGGCAGGGCAGGGGTATCGTCGATAAACAGCGGGCAGGTTTCAAGCGACTTTGCGGCCTCGACAAAGCGGCGAAACTCGCCTTCGGTCATATCGCCGCGCCTGATCTGATCGGATGGAATTTCGGCGGCTTCGGACAAGATACGTGCGGCAAGCTGTTCGGCGCTCATTTCCAAACTGAAAAAGCCTACAACCCCGCCTTGCACACTGCCCTGATCGCCATTGGGCAGCACGCCGCGCCGATGCGCCTTGGCAATGTTAAAGGCGATATTGGTCGCAAGCGAAGTTTTGCCCATAGACGGACGGCCCGCGAGTATCAGCAAATCCGATGGGTGCAGCCCGCCCAGTTTCTTGTCCAGATCAATGAGACCCGTCGAAATACCCGCCAACCCACCATCGCGCTGATAGGCGGCGTTGGCCATATCCACCGCTTGCGTGACGGCCTTTAGAAAGGATTGAAAGCCGCGCTCGGCCACGCCCTGTTCGCCCAGCTTATACAGGCGCTGCTCGGCCTCGATGATTTGTTCTTTGGGTTCGCTGTCCACCTCGACTTTGCCAGCCTTGGCAGCAATGTCGCGGCCCAGCGCGATCAATTCGCGCCGCACGGCCAGATCATAAATCATCTGCGCATAATCACGTGCCGCATAGGCCGAAATCGCAGCCCCCGCCAGCCGCACAAGATAAGACGGCCCGCCCAGTTCTTTCAGACCCTCGTCATCTTCGAAAAAGGGTTTCAGGGTGACAGGGCTGACAATGGCGTTCTTTTGAATTCGGGCTGCTGCGCGTTCAAAAATACGCTGATGGACTGGGTCAAAGAAATGTTCAGGCTTAACAAGGCTGCTGATGCGATCATACACATCATTATTGGTCAAAATCGCGCCCAAAAGCTGCTGCTCGGCCTCGATGTTTTGGGGCAGAACATCGGTTTGCGCAGACTCAAGCGCGGGCGGCAGGATCGGGCGCAGCGTAGCAACTTCGTTCATCGCGTCCTCTTTTCTGGCCTGATCTGGTCTTTATAAAGAACCTAGCTACTGCGCCACCGCCTTCCCTGCAATGTGGATAACTTTGGGGGGAGTCGCGCCCATAATCGCAAAACGTGGACCTTTTTGGGTGACCTCTGCGCACGAACTACCACATCTTGGGGCACGAAGCGAGCGGCGCAGATTCGCCGTGCCCTTATCCCCAAAGTCTGCACAGGCCCGTCCCCTGAAAAAACGACTAGGCGCGCAACGCTTGCCACGCGCGGGGGTTTTGCAAAAAGACCTCCACTTCGGCCAAGGTGGCTGCGTCAAATGCCGCTTGCGCGCGCGCTTCGGCCAATACATCCCACCATGTGCACAGATGGTGCAAAGCCACGCCGTGATCTGCTAAGCGCTGTGTGGTTTCAGGAAAAATCCCGTAGTAAAAAATTACCGCTGTGTGGGCGCAGCTTGCACCTGTCTCGCGGATGGCATCGACAAAGGACAGTTTCGATCCGCCGTCGGTGGTTAGATCTTCGACAAGCAGCACGCGCTCGCCTTCGCGCATCGCGCCCTCAATGCGGGCATTGCGCCCATAACCTTTTGGCTTTTTGCGCACATAGGTCATTGGCAGCGCCATGCGTTCTGCCACAAGGGCCGCAAAGGGAATGCCCGCCGTCTCGCCGCCCGCGATATTGTCAAACGCCTCGAACCCCGCATTGCGCATGACAGTGACGCATAGAAAATCCATCAAGGTTGAACGGATCCGCGGATAAGAAATCAACTTGCGGCAATCAATATAGGTGGGGCTGGGCAGGCCCGAGGCCAGTTTAAAGGGCTCTGCTGCATTGAAATGTACGGCCTTAATTTCCAAAAGCGCGCGCGCGGTCAGGCGGGCAATTTCATCGGCAGGGGGGAAGGACGTGGGGATCATCAATGTGCCTTTCGCGCTTTCATACTGACAAAAATACCTGCGCCGCAGGCATCTGGCATCACCACCAGAAGCCTTCGGCGAGTATATTTGCGCCAATGTGAAATCAAGAGTTGACCTGCCAAAACACAGGAAAGCCAGGGTGAAAGATGGTGACGGGCCCGGCGCCTGTATCCAGCTTTTCGGGCCAGATGGCAGGCGCGGCTGATTTGGTCAGGGTCAGGGTTTTGCCAGAAACAGGCAGGCCATAAAATCCGGCCCCAAAGCGTGATGTAAACCCTGCCAGTCGATCCAGCGCGCCCATTTCTTCAAACACATGCGCCAGCAGGGGCATGGTATTGGTGGCGGTGAAACACCCCGCGCAGCCGCAAGCCTGTTCTTTAAGCGCGTCGATATGTGGGGCGCTGTCGGTACCCAAGAAAAACCGCGCCTCGCCACTGGTGGCTGCTTCGCGCAGGGCCAAGCGGTGACTTTCGCGCTTGGCTACGGGCAGGCAGTAGTAATGCGGCTTGATGCCGCCAGCTAAGATGTGATTGCGATTGATAATCAGATGGTGCGTGGTGATTGTCGCGGCCAAATTGTCGCCGCCCGTGCGGGCATAATTGACGCCTTGCGATGTCGTGATATGTTCCATTACCACGCGAAGGCTTGGCAGGCGCTGGCGCAGCGGATCAAGAACTGTGTCGATGAACACGGCCTCGCGGTCGAATATATCGACATCGGGGTCGGTCACTTCGCCATGGATGCAAAGGGGCAGGCCTATTTCGGCCATCTTTTCCAGCACGGGCAGAACGCGGGTAAAATCGCGCACCCCGCCGTGCGAATTGGTGGTAGCGCCTGCTGGATAAAGCTTGACCGCATGGATCAGTCCTGCGCCGTGGGCGGCGGCGACATCACCCGCATCGGTGCCTTCGGTCAGGTATAGCGTCATCAGCGGGGTGAAATCTGCGCCTTTCGGCAAGACCGCCATAATGCGCGCGCGGTAGGCTTGCGCATCAGCCATCGTCACTATGGGGGGCACCAAATTGGGCATAATGATCGCACGGCCAAAATGGCGCGCGGTTTCGGGCAAAACCCCTGCCAGCACTGCGCCATCGCGCAGATGCAGATGCATATCGTCAGGGCGAGGGATGGTCAGGATATCAGTCATCCAAGCCGATTAGCGCATCGCGGCGCGCATTTCCAGATGCATTGCACGGGCAATCGGGCCATACAGGGTTCAAACATTGAATTTTGGAGACAAGATAATGCGACAACCATATTTAAGCCTAACCCTGACCATCGCGCTGGGGGTTTTGGGCGCGGCGCAGGCCATGGCGCAAAGCGCTAACTGTGATTTGGCGCAAGATACTGTATCCATGAGCGCATGTTTGGATAAGCAATATGCGGCGGCCGATGCGGTGCTAAACGCCGCCTATAAATCGGCCATGGCCCAGATGAAATCGATTGACGAAAGCCTGCCCAAATCCGAGCGCGGCGCGCAAGATGCTCTGCGCGGTGCGCAGCGCGCATGGATCGCGGTGCGCGATGGCACTTGCGCGGCTGAGGGGTTCAATTGGGTGGGCGGATCGGGGCAGGGCATTGCGATTATGTCTTGTCTGCTAACCGAAACCCAGGCGCGCAGCAAGGTTTTGGCGCGGCTGGTCGTCAGCTACTAATTCCTTTATCCTGAACCTGCGGGATGTGGCGCGTTATCTCGCGTGCTTCATCCGCGCTAAGCGCCCGCGAAGGCGCGGCCATACGCAGGCGGCCATACAAGGCGCGCCAAGGCTCTTGCTGCATCAATTCGGCAAAGCGGGCCTTGCGCCATGCAAAGGCGCGTTTGTGCAGCCCCCCTAGAACGGGGTCGGCGTGCAGCGCCGCGCGCAAGCTTTGGCTGTCTAGACCTGCAATGCTGGTGTCTTTCACCTCGTTCAAATTCCGCTCAATCCAATAGCCCATGTCAAAGCCGGAAGCTTCGCGGTTGGCACGACCGCGGTCGGCTTTGACCAGATAATTCTCGATGGATCCAAGTGGGTAATGGTTCAATTGCGCCAGCGCATAGTTATCTTGCGTATAATCCGAAAACACCCGCCCGCCGGCAAATTCGCCGCCCAAAGCGCGGCCAGCGCCGTCATACCAGCGTGGGCTTGCGCCGTCTTTGGCGTTGCGCGGGCGGTGAACGCCCAGTTTGGCAAAGGGGCCATGCGCTGGCCCGCGCGTCAAAGTTTTGAACATTTGCGCGCGCCAAGGCCAGCCCAGCGTGACAGGGGCGGCAAGGGTAAAGCTGGTGGTTACGGGCGCATCGCACATTTCCACCGCGCCGCCGTTGCCAAACACCCGCCATGTCAGCGTGATTGCATCAGCACTTGGAAGGGCTGCCAGCAAATCGCCCAGCGTTTTGCACCCCGCGTGGATGTTTACAAATTCGTCCACATCCAGCACCATAACCCAAGCCGCAGCCAAGGTCAGGGGATGCTGTTCGGCGTTCTTCAACATTGCCCATTGCGGCCCTTTTTCATGCGGGCCATCGTTACGAATATGGGTCAGCCAACCCAAATCTTGCAGGCGGTCTAGCATTGCATCAGTGCCATCGCTGCAATCGTTCGAGTAGATCAGAAAATCGGTAAAGTCTAACGCGCGGTGGTGCGCCAGCCATTCCAGCAAAAACGCGCCTTCATTCTTGACGCAGGTTATGGCAAGGGCGCGCATTCTCTCTCCTGATGGGCGGATGGGCCTTTTTCGCAATCTGCACAAAACGCAAGGTGGGGCCAAGCAGCTTTTGGGTTTTGCTAGAAGATAACGCGCATTGATCCGCCTATTATACGAAACTGTTATCGCATAGCGGGCGCAGATTTGGCAAAAGAACTGGAAGGCGGCACGACGGGTTGCCGTTTGCAGATGGAAGGACGAATTATGAAGCGTTTGCTGACCTCAACCACAATCGTGTCGATGGCGATGATGCCGATGGCCCCGCTGCCGATGATGGCGCAGGTGATGGACGATACAGGCAGAATTATCGCCGCAGATGGCACAGTGCTGTGTGAGCCGACGGCCGAATTGGTTTGCGATCTGGAAGATGAAGAGATTCAGAAAGCTGCCAATAAAATTCAACGCGATCTAGACCGTGAGGCTGAGGCTGAGGCTGCCGCAGAGGCAGAAGCTGAGGCTGCCGCGCAGGCAGAAGCTGAGGCAGCCGCTCAGGCAGAAGCCGAGGCAGCCGCAGAGGCAGAAGCTGAGGCCGCCGCACAGGCAGAAGCTGAGGCCGCCGCACAGGCAGAAGCTGAGGCAGCCGCGCAAGCAGAGGCTGAGGCAGCCGCAGAGGCAGAGGCTGAGGCAGCCGCAGAGGCAGAAGCTGAGGCTGCCGCAGAGGCAGAAGCTGAGGCAGCCGCGCAGGCAGAAGCTGAGGCAGCCGCGCAGGCAGAAGCTGACGCAGCGGCGCAGGAAGAAGCTGAGGCAGCCGCACAGGCAGAAGCTGAGGCTGCCGCACAGGCAGAAGCTGAGGCAGCTGCAGAGGCAGAGGCAGAGGCAGAAGCCGCCGCGCAGGCAGAAGCTGACGCAGCGGCTCAGGCAGAAGCTGACGCAGCGGCTCAGGAAGAGGCTGAAGCAGCCGCGCAGGAAGAGGCAGATGCCGCCGCGCAGGCAGAAGCTGAAGCAGCCGCGCAGGAAGAAGTTGATGCAGCGGCGGAGGAAGAGGCTGATGCCGCCGCGCAGGAAGTGTCTGATGCTGCCGCTCAGGAAGAGGCGGATGCTGCCGCTCAGGCAGTGGCTGACGTAGCCGCGCAGGAAGAGGCTGATGCAGCGGCTCAGGCAGAGGCTGATGCCGCCGCGCAGACTGGCAATGAAGCCGCGCCCGAAGTCCTAACAGATGCGGAAATTCAGGCTCAAACCGAGGCCGCTTTGGCTGAAGGTGCTGCGGAAACAACATCAGCCGATGGCACCCCGATTGACCCCGCCGCAGGACTGCTCGCCGAAGAAACCCCGATCGACCCCGAAGCCCCGCTGATCGATGCGCCCGTCGTATCTGACACGGAAGCCGAGGCGTTGACGACTTTGTTGGCAGCCCCTGCCGAACTTAACGGCGAGGCGACCCCGCCCGAAGTGGCTGCACCTGTGGACGCGCCAGTGCCCGTGATAGAGACAGACGCGGGCAGCGATGCGCCGATCGATTCTGCCGATGCCGAGGCCGCACTAAACGCGATCCCAGCGCCTGCAAATACTGTTGCCACCACTGTGCAAACCGTCACGGCCGCACAAACACGATCCTCTGCGCAGGAATTCAAAGCCGCGCCCAAGAAAAACGCTGATGGCAAAAAGACGGGTCTTTCCGATTTGGAAAAGGTCGGACTGTTCGTGCTGGGCGCGGTGGTGATCGGCCAAGTGCTGAATTCTATTCAGGGCAAATCAACTGTCGTCTCGAACACGGGTGACCGCGTGGTGGTGCAAAACCCAGATGGTACCTATGGGCTGTATAAAGATGACGACGCGATCTTGCGCCAAGCGGGATCAACCGTGCGCACCGAAACATATAACGATGGCTCGTCGCGCACCATCGTGCAGCGCGCCGATGGCACCCAAGTTGTGACTGTCCGCGATGCCACGGGCCGTGTGCTGCGCCGCGCACAATATGACCGCCTTGGACGTGAATTGGTGCTGCTGGACGAATTCGCGCCCGAACGTCCCGTCAATGTGGCCGACCTGCCGCGCCCGCGGGTTGTTGGCTCGACCCGCAGCGAGGATGCCGCCTTGCGCGCCGCCATTGCTGCGCGCCAGATTGAAAAGCTGGATCGCGGTTTTAGCCTACGGCAAATTCGCGATATCGCCGAAGTGCGGGCACTTGCGGCCGAGGTAGATGTCGAACGGGTTACCTTTGCCTCTGGCTCTGCCGCGATCACGCCCGAACAGGCCAATGCTTTGGCCGATTTGGGCGCGGTAATGCAGGATATGCTGGTGAAAAACCCCGCCGAGATGTTCTTGATTGAAGGGCATACCGATGCCACGGGCGCGGCAGCACTGAACCTTGCCCTGTCAGACCGCCGTGCAGAATCGGTTGCGCTGGCCTTGTCGGAATATTTCGCCATCCCACCTGAAAACTTGATCGTACAAGGCTATGGCGAGACGGAATTACGGATTGATACTGAGGCCAGCGAGCCGCAAAACCGCCGCGTTTCTGTGCGGTTGATCACGCCGCTGCTTCGGCCCATGCCGTAACTTAGGACAGGCACGAACCAGATAGGCCCCGCAGCAGCGGGGCCTTTTTTATGTCCGCGCTGCCCTTATCCAAAACCCCGCCAGCATCAGGGAAATCAGGCCATTCCACCCCGCCATCGAGATGCCAAACATCTGCCACGCAATTGCATCACAGCGCACCGGCGCGCCAACTGAAGTATCGGTGGACAGCAGGTCATCCACGCTGATCCCTGCCAACGCATCGATTGTGCAGGTGGCCAAACCCTCCCACCATGTCTGCTCGACACCAACATGAAACAGCGCGATGGCCGCAGTGGTCAGCGCCGCCAGCGCGCCCAAAATTGGCCAAATGCGCTGTGGCAGGCCAAGGCCCAGCGCGCCCAAAGCAATGGCCGCCGCATGGGGCCAGCGCTGCCATAGGCACAAGGTGCAGGGCAACAGCCCACCGATATATTCAAAGCCAAAGGCACCTGCCAGCAGCGCGGCAGACCCGCCAGCGGCCAGAATAATGTATGAATTTCTTGTCATAAGCCCTTTATCCATAATGTAAAACCCACCAAAGCGCTGCCAGAACCCCTAAAAAGGCAGCGGCCACCCACGGCAGGCGGCTCTCGATAAAATCGATCACCTTAGTGCCAAAGCGGCGCAGCAGATAGGCCAGCAGATAAAACCGTCCACCCCGCGCAATAATGGCTGATACGATGAACCACTTCAGATCGAAAGAGATCACGCCTGACAAGATCGTGACCACTTTCATGGGCGGGATATGGCTGGCGCCCGAGGTGACCAGCATCAGCAAAATCGCCCCATCGGCTGTGTTTGATTTCAGCGTCTCAAACGCCGCCATCTTGCCGTAAAATTCCAAAAGCGGGGCGGCGAGCGATTGAAAGGCAAACTGCCCTATCCACCAGCCAAAAATTCCGCCCAAAACCGATGTGACTGTGGCAATGGCCGCAAAGCGGTAGGCCGTATCTGGCCGCGCCAAACACATCGGGATAAACAAAACATCGGCAGGAATCGGGAAAAAGCTGCTTTCCGCAAAAGACGAGGCCGCCAGCGCTTTGTCTGCATGGCGCGACGCGGCTTGGGCCAAAGTCCAATGATATAGTTTGCGAAACATAGCGCGCCCCTTTGCGGCCTTCTTGCGGCGCGGCGCAGGCGGGGTCAATGCCTGATTGCAACACGCCGTGCTTGCGCTAATGTGCCGCAAATTGGTGGAGAGTGGCATATGCAATGGCGTGGGCAAAGACGCAGTGACAACATCGAAGATCGGCGGGGCGCACGTCCCACGGGCCGCGCGGGCAGGGCAAGCGGTATTGGTCTGTTGGCGGTGGTCATCATCGGCTATTTCATGGGCATTGATCTGACCCCGCTGTTGAACCAAACGGGCGCCCCTGCCACGCAAAGCCAAAGCGCCGACCTTTCGCAAAGCGAACGCGATGTGGGCGCGTTTGTGTCCGTCGTGCTGGCCAAAAGCGAAGATATCTGGGGCGGAATTTTTGAAAACAGCTTTGGCACGCCGTATAACCCGCCCACTTTGGTGCTGTATTCGGGCATAACCGACAGCCCCTGCGGCGATGCGTCGGGGGCGACGGGGCCATTTTACTGCCCAGGCGATCAGAAAATTTACCTCGACACAGCGTTTTTTGACACCATGCAGCGCGAACTTGGCGCGGGCGGCGATTTTGCCATGGCCTATGTCGTGGCGCATGAAGTGGCGCATCATGTGCAAAACGAGTTGGGCATCATGGCGCAGGCCAGCCAAATCCGCCAAAGCAGCGATCAGATCACCTCGAACGCAGTATCTGTGCGGATTGAACTTCAGGCCGACTGTTTGGCAGGAATTTGGGCGGCGCAGGTGAAGGCGCAGTTTGGCACAATTGATAAAGGCGACTTTGCCGAAGCGCAGAACGCCGCCAAGCAAATCGGCGATGATACGCTGCAACGCAGTGCGGGCGGGGTGCCCATGCCGCACACCTTTACGCACGGCACTTCGGCGCAGCGTATGGCGTGGTTTGAACGCGGGCTAAAGGCTGATAGCCTTGAAAACTGCGATACATTTTCTGCGCGCAAACTGTAAACATGGGCCTGCTGGGGTGTTGACGCCGCCCGCGCGCGCGGCTAAACGAGCGAAACGTGCCCGAGTGGTGGAAAGGTAGACGCAGAGGATACAAAATCCTCCGCCGCGAGGCGTGTCGGTTCGAGTCCGACCTCGGGTACCACCTAATTTAAAATCAAAACGACCCCTGCGATGTGCAGGGGTCGTTTTGGTTTTTTGGGTGACAATTTCAGTTTAGTGGACGCGGCTTTGCTGCCGCGCCCCCTGTTGTTAAACCGCAACCACCGCTCGCTTTCTCTTCACATAGGTAATTGCCGCCACGATCAGCGCCGCGCCCAGAATAATCCCAATCGACAGCAATGGCCGCGCGGCAAACCAGCCTAGCGCGATCATCAGTGATCCAAGGCACAGCGTGGCGATGAACGAAAACAGCCCTGTGCCAAAGCCAATGACGGTGCCGACAAAGGGGATCACATCGCCAATCACCGACAACACTTTCAGGCTGGCGGCAAAGCCTGCGAACATGAAAATCAGCCCAACTGCACGCAAAATCCACGTCAGGAAGGTGTTTGCATCCTGTGCATCGGCGAAAAGTTTGTCCGAAGGCACTAGGCCAGCGGCGGACAAAAACACGGTGTAGCCGTTCGATGTGGTATATTCCTGCAGCCCATCACCAACTTGCTTAGCCACAAAACTGGCCTCAGTCAGGTCAATACGCTCATAAACCACTTTGACATCGCCCACTTCTGGGGAATCTGGGTTGTTGCCCGCATAAAGCGCGCCCGCGATCTGCGCCGTTTGGGCTGTCAGGCCCAGCGCTTCGCCAATGGCTTGTGCCTCTTCATCGGAAAAATCCATTATTTGCGATGTGCCCAGTGGCGCCAAGACGTCGCCCGCCAACACATAGGCCCCCAAGTTGGCATCCATCACGTTAAACTGGGCGGAATCTAGGGGGAAAGCAGGGTTTTCGTGGCCTTCTGGGGTGTAGAAATCGGATGAGTTTTGCGGCGTCATGGTCCAGCCTTTTGCATAGCTGTAGGTGGTCACCGTTTCTTCGCCGCCGCCAAGTTTCTTTTCAGTTTTCGAGTCTTGCGATTCGATCCATTGGTACATTTCAACATTACGCGTCAGCGCAATCGCACCTTCGGCCCGAACGCCCGATGTCATATCTTCGGGGGCGGAATTAGGGGTGATTGCACCTTGCAAGTGGATGAGCTTGCCCTCAAGGCTGCTATCCAACATTTCTGCGTTGGCGGCAACAACGGCGGCCTTGCCTTCGACCAAAGATTGGTAGGTTTTCACCGCGCGCGTTTCGTTCCAAAACAGCAGGATCGACGTGGCGATAATCAGAATAATGCCCACCACAATGCCCGTTAGGGCGTTCTTAAGGCGGTTGAACCACGAGGTGTGGGTGACTTCGATGTTTGACATGGCGATCTCTTTGCGGCGATGGGTTTATTTCAGGCAGGACTGTCCTTTGGACCGCAGGGTACGTCAAGTTGTCCCGTTGGAACTGCTGCCTGTCCAAAAGGTCACTCTGGATTGATTAAGGAGGACAAGGGGGGCAAAGCACCCCCCTTTTACCTAAATGTACAAGCTAGCCGCGCATTTGGGCGCCATCACCGTCCCATAGCGGGGCCAGATGCACGCGGGCAGGGCGGCGCTCGCCCAAGATTTCAATCTCTACCGCCAGCCCGTCTTGCATGCGGCCGCTGGGCAAAAAGCCCATAGCCACAGATTGGCCCGTGTGGTGCGAATAGCCGCCCGATGTGCAGAACCCAACCACATCGCCGTCCAGCCAAATTGGCTCCCACGCGACGACATCCGCATCCTTGGCATCCACGATAAAGGACACAAGTTTGCGCATTGGCCCTGATGCCTTTTCCGCCGAGGCAGCGGCGCGCCCAATCCAGTCGGCATCTTTGTTCCAGCGGATAAAGCGGTCAAGCCCCGTCTCGCAGGGGGTGTAATCGGGGCTAAATTCGCGCCCCCAGGATCCGAACCATTTATCCAAACGAAGCGACATCATCGCGCGCATCCCAAAGGGGCGAATGCCAAATTCGGCCCCTGCCGCCATCAGCACATCCCACAAATGGCGCACCGACATATGATCGCAGAAAATCTCGTATCCCAGATCGGCAGTATAGGACACGCGCTGCACAATGCAATTTGCCATGCCAACTGTCATGCGGCGTGTGTCCATAAATTTGAACGCAGCGTTCGAGACATCGCTGCGGGTCACCTTGGCCAGCACATCGCGCGCACGCGGGCCAGCAATTTGAAAGCCCGACCGCGCGTCCGATATGTTTTCCACATGAACACCGTCCATGGCGTTTTGTTCAAACCAGCGCACATGCCAGCCCTGCGCGCCATAGCTGGCGGTCAATTGGAATTCATCCTCGGCCAGACAAGATACTGTAAAATCGCCGATGATCTTGCCCGAATGGGCCAGCATTGGGGTCAGCGAAAGGCGGCCCACTTTGGGGATAGATCCTGCCATAATACGGTCAAGCCATGCGCGGGCATTTGGCCCCGTCACGCGGTATTTTCCAAAATTCTGCACCTCGTTGATGCCAACACTACCGCGCACCGCCGCCACTTCTTGCGCGGTCGCCTCCCACGCATTGGAGCGTTTGAAGGTGGGAGTTTCATACAAAGGCTCGCCCGCCAGTGCGAAGTAATTGGGCACTTCTAGCCCGTATTGCTGGCCCCAAACTGCGCGCATGGCGGTAAAGGTGTCATACATTGGCGTCGCGCGGAACGGGCGCGCAGCGGGGCGTTCCTCGTTCGGGTAGGACACGCTAAAGCGCATTTGATAGTTTTCAATCACCTTTGGCACAGTATAGCCGGGCGTTGTCCAGGTGCCAAAGCGCGAGACGTCAAAGCCGCGCGGATCGCGTTCAACTTCGCCTTCAATCATCCACTGCGCCAGCGCCAGCCCCATGCCGCCGCCTTGGCTAAAGCCCGCCATAACGGCGCAGGCCGACCAGTAATTGCGCAGACCTTGCACGGGGCCGATCAGAGGGTTGCCATCGGGCGCAAAGGTAAAGGGGCCATGGATCACACGCTTAACCCCTGTGCGTTCCAACACGGGAAAGCGGCGATAGGCGAAATTGACGCTGTCTTCGATTTTGTCGAATTGCTCATTCAACAACTCGTGGCCAAACTCCCACGGCGTGCCATCAACCGACCACGGCTCGCAGGGCTTTTCATAGAAACCAATGCACAGCCCGCGACCCTCTTGGCGCAAGTAAGATTCGCCGCCCGGATCCATCACATGCGGAAATTCTTTGCCCGTTTTCAGGATGTCCATGATCTCGGGAATGTCATCGGTAACCAAATACTGATGCGCCATTGGCAAAAGCGGCAGGTAAACCCCTGCCATCGCGCCAATTTCCCGCGCCCAAAGTCCGCCTGCGTTCACCAAATGCTCGCACGTCACAGTGCCCTTTTCAGTCACCACATCCCAACCGCCATCGGCGCGCTGCGTGGTCGCCAGCACGCGGTTGTGCAGCACAATTTCAGCCCCGCCCATACGCGCGGCCTTGGCATAGGCGTGGGTCGTGCCCGACGGGTCAAGGTGGCCATCCAACGGATCATACAGCGCGCCAACAATGCCTTCCAAATTGACCAAGCCATTGGTTAGCTTATTGATTTCGTCATGGCCTAAAATTTCGGTATCCAGCCCCATATAGCGGTGCTTGGCGCGTTCGGCTTTCAGCTGTTCAAAGCGCGCCTCGTTATCGGCAAGGGTGATCCCGCCAACATGATGCAGCCCGCACGACATGCCTGTAATTGCTTCCAATTCTTTATACAGACGGATCGTATAGCCCTGCAGCGCTGCCATATTCGTATCGCCGTTCAGCGTGTGAAACCCGCCCGCTGCGTGCCATGTGCTGCCCGAGGTCAGTTCCGAACGCTCGATCAGCATGACATCCGACCAGCCAAGTTTGGTCAGATGGTACAGAACCGAACAGCCAACGACACCGCCGCCAATCACCACCACGCGGGCATGAGTTTTCATTTTGGGAATCCTTACGAAAATTTTGTTCAGACTGCCGCCCGCGCGGGCAGGTGGCATGACTGCGCGCGACAAAATATGTCGCAAAGCGGCGGTCAAGGGGCGGGGCCAACAAAAAGGGCGCCCGAAGGCGCCCTGATTAACCCCGATAAAGCGGGCCTATTTCGGCCCGATCATCATAACCATCTGGCGGCCTTCCAGCTTTGGCATCGATTCAATCTTGCCTGCGGTTTCCACATCAGCGGCGACGCGGTTCAAAAGCTCCAGCCCCAAATCTTGGTGGGCCATCTCGCGGCCGCGAAAGCGCAGGGTGATCTTAACTTTATCGCCTTCGCCCAGAAATTTGAGAACCGAGCGCATTTTGACATCGTAATCATTTGTATCCGTGCCTGGACGGAACTTGATTTCTTTAATTTCGATGACTTTTTGCTTGCGGCGTGCTTCCGCCTCGCGCTTTTGCTGTTCAAACTTGAACTTGCCGAAATCCATAATTTTACAAACGGGCGGTTCGGCGTTTGGACTGATTTCGACCAAATCCAGCCCTGCATCCTCGGCCATCTGCATGGCCACCGCAGGTGTCACCAGACCCACATTTTCACCATCTGCTCCGATCAGCCTGATTTCAGGGTTGCGGATACGGTCATTGATACGCGGGCCAGTGTCTCGTTGTGGCGGGGCGTTGTGCGGTCTGCGGGCTATGGTCGTGGTCCTTTGGCTGTTCTGGTTGTAGGCTAGATAAGCAAAGCTGCGCGTATCTTCAACCGCAAAACGGGAGCATGGGGTGAATTTGCCGTAAATCATGGCAGTTTCGCCCGCTGACCTTTCCTTTGGGTTAATGATGTGTAATAGGCAGCGCGCCGAACCTCCCTCGGCGATAGGAGAAAAAAATGAACAGAAATATCCTTATTGGTTTGATCTTGGTTGTTTTGGCTGGTGGTGGTTACTATCAGTTCAGCATGAAACCTGCACAAGAGGCCGCTTCCGCTGCTGCTGCCGCTGCTGAAGCAGAAGCAAAAACTGCTGAAGAAGCCGCAGCCAAGGCCGCTGAAGAGGCTGCCGCTGCTGCCAAAAAGGCCGAAGAAGAGGCCGCTGCACTGGAAGCGATGAAAGCCGAAGCTGCCGCTGCGCTGGACCCTGCTGCATTCGACGCGGCCAAAGTGACCGCTCTGATCGACGGCTCGGCCTTGGACGATGTGACCAAAACCGAGTTGAAGGCTGGCGTTACTGCTGCTGCAACCAACCCTGCTTTGGTGGCTGGCGCAATCACCGCTGTAAAGGCCGCTTTGGGCCTGTAGATTTCGCAAAGTTCTTGCAAAAGGCCGCGCAAATTTGCGCGGCCTTTTCATTTTGCGCGTCGGCTTTCGCTAAATGCCGTCGCCCACAAACGCCTTTTCCACCACGAATTCCTTTGGGTCAGAATTGGCCCCTTCGCGCAGGCCAAAACCGTCTAGCACTGCTTTAACATCGACGTTAAACGCCAAACTGCCGCAGACCATGGCGCGGTCATCGGCAGGGTTCATCTGTGGCAGGCCAAGGTCAGCAAACACCTTGCCCGATGTCAAATTATCGGTGATGCGCCCCATATGGGCAAAGGGTTCGCGCGTTGTCGTAGGGTAGTAATGCAGCTTGCCTGCCACCATCTCGCCAATCAGCGGATCATCCGCCAGCCCTGCCACCAATTGGCGCCCATATTCCAATTCGGCCGCCTCGCGGCAGGTGTGCATCATGATGACGCTTTCGTATTTTTCATAGGTTTCAGGTTCGCGCAGCAGGCTGGCAAAGGGCGCAAAACCCGTGCCTGTGGCCAGCAGCCACAGCCGTTTGCCGCCCAGCAGCGCGTCATGAACCAAAGTGCCCACGGGTTTGGGGCGCAAGATAATCTCGTCCCCCACTTGGATGTGTTGCAAGCGCGATGTCAGCGGGCCATCTGGCACCTTGATGGAATAAAACTCCAACTCCTCATCCCATGCAGGGGATGCGATGGAATAGGCGCGCAGCAAAGGTTTGCCAGCCTCGCCCATCAGGCCAATCATCACAAATTCGCCCGACCGAAAGCGCAGGGTTTTGGGCCGCGTGACGCGGAATGAAAACAAACGATCCGTCCAATGCGTAACGGCTGTGACGGTCTGCGCATCGTGCAGGTGGGCTTTTAGGGGAGCGTCTTGCATTGCGGCCTCGGTCATTTGGAACACTCGTTTTTATAGGCGCTTTGGCCGTGCAGTGGTAGGGGGGTATCAGGCGCGCAGGCGCGACAGATAATTGTTTTCGCGCCAATCGGCGCGGGCCAGCCATTGGCTTTCGGGTTGGCGGGCGGCAAGCTGATCGGGGATAATCACCCCATCAAACCCCACCCGCCGCGCCATGGCGTATTGATCGGCAATCACGGGGCCAATGGCATAAAGCGCGCCCCTATATCCCAAGGCGCGCAAGCGGCGGGCAATGGTAAAGGCGCGGCCATCGTTAAAGGCGGGGAAGGCCACGCGAATGGTTGTCAGCGTGCTAAGGTATGGCTGCACCGCATCTGGCGCGTCTGTATGGGCCAACAGCAGCGCACCTTTATGTGCGGCAATATCGGCCAGCCCCACCGTTTCGATATCGGGCGCCGGGCCAAAGCCTGTGTCGGTGACAAGAACGCTCATACTACTGATCTCCTTGAGTTTTTATAGAAATCACCATTCATCAACAACAGTTCTAGTCTGCCCAAAATGCCGGTGCATGGGTCGTTGGATTGACGTGATTTATTTTTATGGCTCACCATCACAGGAGTGATTTGATGAGCCCTGAAATTGAACAGCCAGACCTTTTTGAGCACTTCATGCCGATTGCTCTTTTGCGCCAAGGCGTTCACCCAAATGAAGTTTTTTTGTTGACTTGCCTTGCCAATAGCTTCGACCCCCAGTGTCGCGAAGGAAGAGTACTGTCGCTTGGTCATCGAATTCAGCGCTATGCGGCCATTTGCTAGGCTTTTCATGCTGCGCTGTCTTTTCTGGTTATATGAATGCCGCATTCTGCCTTGGCACTGCCGCGCCAGCGCCCTGCGCGCGGGTCTTCGCCCGGGGCGACAGGTGTGGTGCAGGGCGCGCAGCCGATGGAAGGATAGCCCTTGGCGACAAGCGGATGGCGCGGCAGGCGGTTGTTGACAATATAGTCTTCGATATCTTCGCGCCCCCAATGGGCAAGGGGGTTCACCTTAATCCGCAGATCGTTTTCAGATTCAAAAAACTCCACAGCCGCGCGGGTGCTGCCCTGAAAGCGTTTGCGCCCCGTGATCCAGCCATCAAACGGCGCAAGGGCGTGTTCCAGCGGTTCTACCTTGCGCACATTGCAGCAGGCGGTGGTATTGAACAGGTGCAACGTGCCGTCTGGGTCTTCGAAATCAAGGCGGCTTTTGGGCGCGCGGATGGTGCGCAAATCGCACAAGTGAAGGCTTTCGGCCAGTTGGTGCTGATAATCCATGGTTTCCTGAAACAGCATCTTGGTATCGACAAACAGCACAGGCGTTTGCGGCGCGATGATGGACACCAAATGCAACAGCACCACCGATTCAGCGCCAAAGGAAGATACCAGCGCCACTTGCCCTAAATCAACATCCTTCAGGGCATGCTCTAGCACCGCTGTCGCTCCGTGATGGCGATAGCGCGCATTTAGGGCGGCCACGCGTTTGGCGACGCGGGCAGTTCCGTGTTTTTGCTGCGCGTCAAGCGGCATCAATGTGGTTTCCCTCGCCATAAAGTGCGGCTTTAAATGGCGCAGGGCCAAGGCGGCGATAGGCGTTGATGAATGTCTCGCCCGCCTCTAAACGCACATCAAGATAGGCGCGCAGCAGGCGTTCTATGGCAGGGGTGACTTGGTCATAGGCAAATCCGGGGCCGATTTTCTCGCCAATGGCGGAAAGTTCGCTGCCATCGCCGCCAAGGGTGATCTGGTAATTTTCCACCCCAGCGCGGTCAAGCCCCAAAATGCCGATATGGCCCACATGGTGATGCCCGCAGGCGTTGATGCAGCCACTGATTTTCAGCTTGATCGGCCCAATATCATGTTCAAGATCTAGCGCCTTGAAATGCATCGCAAGTTCCTGCGCCACGGGGATCGACCGCGCGGTGGCAAGGCTGCAATAATCCATTCCAGGGCAGGCGATGATATCGGACAAAAGGCCGATATTTGCCGTGGCCAGCCCCACAGCCTGAAGGGCGGCATACACCGCAGGCAGGTCAGACTTATGCACATGCGGCAAGATCACGTTCTGCTCATGCGAAATACGCAGGTCAGAATGGCCATAGATTTCGGCCAAATCGGCCAAAACGCGCATCTGTTCGCCTGTGGCATCGCCTGGCGTGTCGCCATGCGCCTTCAGCGACACCGTAACAATCGCATAGCCATCAATGAGATGCTGCGAGAGATTTGTATCCGCCCATGCGCGAAACGCGCCATCTTTGGCATAAGCGGCATCATAGGTTTCGGCCCTCGCATTCCGGAAGGCAGGCGGGGCAAAGGCTGCGCGGATATCATCCAGTAGCGCCTGATCTGCGCCGCCAAACTGCGCGCGGGTTTCCACGAACCGCTCTTCAATCATGCGGGTGATTTCGGTTGCGCCCGTTTCATGCACGGTGATTTTGATGCGCGCCTTATATTTGTTATCGCGGCGTCCAAGGGTGTTATAAACTGATAGAACAGCCTCGACATAAGGCAGCAGATCGGGAATGGGCAGAAACTGCCGCACCACATGGCCCAACATCGGCGTGCGGCCAAGCCCGCCGCCAACAATCACCTCAAACCCAGCGATCCCAGCGGCATTTCGCACCATACGCAGGCCAATATCATGCGCGCGGGTCACGGCGCGGTCATGCGGGCTGCCTGTGATCGCAATTTTGAATTTGCGTGGCAGGAATTGGAATTCAGGATGATCCATCGACCATTGGCGCAGCAGTTCTGCATAGGGGCGGGGGTCTTCAATCTCATCGGCCGCAGCGCCTGCGAAATGATCTGCCGTCACATTGCGCACGCAGTTGCCGCTGGTTTGAATGGCGTGCATTTCTACATCGGCCAGCGCGCCCAAAATGGCGGGCACATCGGGCAGTTTGGGCCAGTTAAACTGAATATTCTGGCGCGTGGTGAAATGGCCGTAGCCTTTGTCATAGGTGTCCGCAATCATCGCGAGTTGTCGCATCTGATTGGGGGACAGCGTGCCATAGGGAATGGCCACGCGCAGCATGTAGGCGTGCAGTTGCAAATAAAGCCCGTTCATCAGGCGCAGGGGGCGGAATTCTTCTTCCGTCAGGCTGCCATCCAGACGGCGCGCCACTTGGCCAGTGAACTGCACAACGCGCGTGCGCACAAAACCTTCGTCAAAATCAGAATAGCTGTACATCACGCCACCTTTGCGGGTTCTTGTAGATCAACTTGCTTACCATGGGCATAGTTCGATGGCCCGCGCGTGCGGAACACTTCGCGGAAATGCACAGCCTCTGGCCCATGTGGCCCTGCTTTGGCATCGGCAAGATATGCGCCAACAACGATCAGCGACTGAGCGGCGGCGCTGGCAAGGGCGGCGTTTGCCTGTTCCTCTTCTGAATAAAGCGCAGCCTCGTTGTGCAGGCGCGACCATTGGCCAGATTGGGTCAAATAGACCACATCTCCAAGGCGCAGGTCATTGGCGGTCACGACTTTTGGGGTATAGTTGCGGCTCATGCCTGTGCCTCTTGTAAATGGGAAATATGTTGTGTTGCGGCGCGGGGGGCCAGCCCCAATAGAATAACGGCGGGGCCCGCCAGTTGCGCCGCGTTGGCTGCAAATGTAGCCAAAGTGCAAGCGATGATGCGCTGATCGGCGCGCGAGACGTTTTCGACCAGCGTCACAGGCGTGTCCGCACCTGCCCCCTGCATCATAAGCCGCCCTTGGATAAAGCGGGCCGATTTTTTGCCCATATAAATCGCCGCAACTTCGCCGCGTTGGGCCAAGCCGCGCCAGTCTTGATCGGCAAAACCAGCCATGTCGTGCCCTGTCACAATGCGTAGGGCCGCGTTGCGCCCACGCTGGGTTAGCGACTGACCAATGGCCGCCGCCGCGACACTGGCGGCCGTCAGGCCCGGTTGAATGGCATAAGCAATGCCAGCGCCTTCAAGCGCGGAAATCTCTTCATCTAGCCGCCCGAAAATGCCTGTATCGCCGCCCTTTAGCCGCGCCACATGCGCGCCCGTGCTGGCATGGGCGATAAGGGCGGCGTTGATATCGGCCTGTGCAGCCTGCTTGCCAAAACCTTCTTTGCCCACATCAATGCGCGGGATATGCACGGGGATCAGAGCCAGCACTTCGGGGCCAACAAGACGGTCATGGATGATCAGATCCGCACCTTGAAGTGCGTGGTATGCCCCCAACGTTAGGTGCTGCGCAGCCCCGGGCCCCGCGCCAACAAAGGTCACAAAGGGTCCGCGCGGGGCGGGGGGATTGGGCGGGGTCAACATCGCGTGCCTTCGGCTAGACCAACTTTGTCTCAATATAGGATATTTTCCTAGGTTTTGACCATATCCTCTTGCAAAAAGGGAAAATCGTTCCAAATATAGGTGCAGAAGGAACACGGTTCTGCAAAAGGAAGGTACACGCGAATGGTTGCCCAGTTGGACGAGCTTGATCGGAAAATCCTTGGTGTTTTGCAAGAGGATGCCTCGCAATCTTTGGATGAAATTGCCCGCGCGGTGGGGTCAAGCAAGACGCCCGTGTGGAATCGGATTAAGCGGATGCGCGAGACAGGGGTGATTTTGCGGCAAACCGCGCTTCTTGATGCCGAGGCGCTGGGGCTGGAGGCGTGCTTTTTTGTGCTTATCCGCACATCAGAGCACGAGGCCGATTGGCAGCGCCGCTTTTTGGAAGTGCTGCGCGCGCGCCCCGAAGTGCTGGAGGCGCATCGCCTTGCGGGCGATATCGACTATATTCTTAAAGTGCGGGTGAAAAACGCGCGGGCCTATGATACGTTCTATCAGGCGCTGATTTCCGAAGTGCGGATTTACAATGTAACGGCGCTGCTGAGCATGGAAGAAATCAAATCCACCACGGTGCTGCCCGTTTAGGGGCAGGGGGCTTTGCCCCCTACGCTGCGCTCCCCTCAGGATATTTGGGGAGTAAGGAAGCAGGCAGAATTCAGGCGCGAAGCCGAAGGGTTTTCAGCCCGTGGAAATGGTAAACATCGGCATATTCTGGGGCCTCGCTAAGCTGAAGATTGGGCAGGCGCCGAAATAGGATTGGCAGGGATATGTTGAGTTCCAGCCGCGCCAGCGGCGCGCCGACGCAGAAATGCAGCCCCGCGCCGAAACTCGCATGCGGGTGCAGCGCACGGACGGGGTTAAAGGCGGCAGGCGCGTCATAGACTTGAGGGTCGCGGTTGGCGGCGGCAAGCAAAAGACCCACTTGGTCGCCGCGTTTGAACTGCTGCCCCATCACGTCTAAATCTTGATACACCCAGCGCGTAAACATATGCAGCGCAGGGTCATGGCGCAGGATTTCTTCGGTCAGCGCATCGGGCGCGGCAATGGCGGGCTGTGCGCCATTCTCTAGCATGGCCTTGACCCCGTTGCCGATGGTGTGAACGGTTGCCTCGTGCCCAGCGTTGAGCAGCAAAATGCAGGTTGAAATCAGCTCGTCCGTGGTCAGGCGTTCGCCGCCCTCTTCAGCTGCGATCAAATGGGTGATCAGATCATCGCGCAGATCGCCCCGCTTTATTTCTAGGCGGCGCTCATCGACATAGGCGCGCATGAATGCCGTAAAGTCGCGGGTTGCAGCAATTGCTGCATCTTCGATCGCGCGGGTGCGTTTGGCCATATACATCGACACCATCGCGTTCGACCAGCGCAGCAAATCGGGGGCCATTTCCTCGGGCACGCCCAAAAGGCGGGTGATGATGATGACGGGTAGCTTTTGCGCAAAATGCGGCAGCAGATCAAATTCGCCTTGGGGCAGGGCATCGATCAGTTGATGCGTCAGCGCGGTGATTTCGGGGGCCAGCGCGATGATGCGGCGCGAAGTGAAGGCGCGCAGCACCAGTCCGCGCAGGCGGGTATGGCTGGGAGGTTCCAATTCCAGCATCGAGCGGGATTCAAATTCGTAAAACGGTGCCAGATGCGGGGCGATGACGGGGGCAAATTCGGGCGGTGCTGCGCGGCCAAAGCGGCGGTCGCGGAAAATGGCGTTGACTGCGGCGGCATTGGGCGTGCAGGGCAGGTTATACTCGGCCCAGTGAAAGAACGGGCCTTGCGCGCGCGCAGCCTCGTAAAACGGGTAGGGGTTTTGCACAAAGCTATGTTCCGTGGGCGATTGGTGCAGGGTTTTCATGCCCGGGCCAGTTTGGGCAGGGGGATGATGCCTTGGGCAATCAGCACGCCAAGGGCGACAAGGCAGGCTGCGGCCGCTTGGCCCCACAACCATTGACCGCCCAGCAGAAACAAGATCAGCATCACATAAAATGGCGCGGCGTTGATGTGCAAGGACGACAGCCCGATGCCCAGGCGCCCGACCGACATGATCCACAGCACTTGGCTAATGCCCATCGCGCCGATGGAATAGATCAGCAGCGCGCCCCACTCGCCCGCGCCCCATGGGGTCAGATCGGGCAGCGGCGTTGCGGTGATTGCGGTTTGGCCCAGAGCGACAATGCTGGCCGCAATTGCAGCGCCCGTCAGCGTGATCGCCGTTCGGCCGATAGGGGTGTGATTTGGAAAGGCAGTAACAGTTAAGCGCGAGCCGATGGTAAATGCGATGACCGAGCAAAAGCACATCGCTGCGCTAAATCCCAAATTGAGCCCACCCGCCTGCCAATCAAGCGCCATCATCCCGCCTGCCAGGGACAGGGTGATGCCCAATACAAGGGCTGGGGTCATTTTGCGCCCGTCAAACATCACCTCAATTGCCATGCCAACTAGGGGCAGCGTGGCCGAGATCACGGCCGCCGTCACGGCCCCGCCAATGGCTTGCCCGACCACCAAAAGCCACGCGCCAAGGCCGATTAAACTGCCCACAGCAATCCCTTTCAGCCAGCCCGCACCGGCCAGCGCACCGCGCCCCTCGACCAAGGCCCAAAATGGCACAAGCGCGGCGGCGGTCAGGCTCATCCGCAGGGCGGTTAGCTGTTCGGGCGGCAAAAGCGGGATCAGATGATCGGCAGCGGGCAGGCCCGCCGCCCAAATCAGCATAGATGCCGAGCAGATCACATTGGCTACAAGCAGCGAGGATTGAGGTGTTTTCATAACAAAATCCTACTGCGAATTCACGGTATGAGCCCTGCCGATTTGCGACATTACGCAGCAGATAGGGCGGAAATAATCGCGCCAAAATCGGCGGCCTTTAGGCTGGCCCCGCCAACAAGCGCGCCATCAACATCGGGCAGGGCGAAAATCTCGGCGGCATTGCTGGGTTTGACCGAACCGCCATAAAGCAGACGCATACCTGCGCCATCGGCGCCAAAGCGCTGGGTCAAATCTGCGCGCAGTTTGGCGTGTACTTCGGCAATTTGCGTCAAAGTCGGCACGCGGCCCGTGCCGATGGCCCAGATCGGCTCGTACGCGATGACCGTGTTTTGCGCGGTGGCTGTTTCTGGTACAGAGGCTGCCAGTTGGGCTGCGACCACGGGCAGGGTCTGGCCCGCCTCGCGCTGAGCCAGGCTTTCGCCAAGGCAGATCACGGCGATCAGGCCAGCGCTATACGCCGCCATCGATTTGGCGGCAATCAAAGCATCAGTTTCGCCATACGCCGCGCGGCGTTCGGAATGACCCAAAATCACATAATCCGCGCCTGCCGCGCGCAGCATTGGGGCCGATACATCGCCCGTATGCGCGCCAGCACTGGCCGCGTGGCAATCTTGCCCGCCAAGGCGAAGGGCATGCGCGCCGCGCAGATTGGCCATGGGAGCCAGCAATGTGGCAGGCGGGCAGATCAGAATATCGATGGTAGGGGTCGCGATTGCTTCCATCAATGCCGAAGCTTCCGCCAAACCCTCGGGCAGGCCGTTCATTTTCCAATTTCCAGCGGCAAGTTTACGGCGCATTGGGCACTCCTTGAATCGTGCTCCAGCCTTAGCAGGGTTTTGGGCAGCGAAAAGCCCCTGAAATACTTTTAGCGCAGGTTCGGCGCGTCGGCGGTGATTGGAGCTGTGGGTGCGGCTGTAATGGTTTCGTCAAACTTGATCGATTCACCGCAACCGCAGCTTTCCACAACATTGGGATTTAAAAACTTGAATCCCGCCGACAGAATATCGATTTCATAGTCGATTTCGGTGCCGATCAGGAACATCTGCGCCATGGGTGCGATCAGCACTTTCGCGCCGTCTTGCACGACCACCTCGTCATAAGCGCCTGCTTCGGCGACATAATCCATAGTGTATTCCATACCCGCGCAGCCGCCCTTTTTCACGCCGATGCGCAGGCCAGCGGCATCTTTTTGCGCCATCAGCTTGGCGATTTGTGCCGCTGCGTTTGGGGTTAGCGTGACGGCTGCTTTTCCAGGTAGGCCGAACATTTTAGCAATCCTTTGGGGTTGTCGCAAAAAGATAGGGGCTGCGCGCCCGTCTTGCAAGAGTTACATAAAGCCCAGTTCTAGCCGCGCTTCATCGGACATCATCTCCATGCCCCAAGGCGGATTAAAGGTCATGCCGACATTGACGTGCTTGACCCCCGCTAGTGGTTCTATCGCATCGGCCACCCATCCTGGCATTTCACCAGCCACGGGGCAGCCTGGGGCGGTGAGGGTCATTATGATCTGCACTTCATTTTCCCCATTTATTTCAATGGTATAAACAAGCCCAAGGTCAAAAATATTTACGGGGATTTCGGGGTCAAACACAGTGCGGCAGGCTTCGACAACCTGTTCATAAAGCGGGTGATCGGTGGTCGATGGTTTGATCAGAGGTGCGCCTTCGACGGGCGCGGGTGTGCTATCGGCAGCAATATTCATGACAAAACCCTTTTGTTGAGTGATTATATAGGGTTTTATTTGCCCGCCGTCTAGACGGGATGGTTTGGTGAGTGTTGTAAATGATATGTCTAGAAAATGGGGGCCCAGAAAATGGGGGTACGCCCCGCATTTTTGCGGTTTTTAGAACGGAATATCATCATCCATATCGCTACGCCCATCGCCGCCACCCATACCGCCGCCACCCATAATCCCACCAGCGGCACCGCCGCCAACTGCGCCGCCGCGCGCATAGCCTGCTCCCGCGTCATCATAGCCGCCGCGTTCGTCATATCCGCCGCCAGCCCCACCGCCACTGCCGCCTTCGCGGCTGTCAAGCAACGTCAACTCGCCGCGATAGGGGCGCAGTACCACTTCGGTTGTGTATTTTTCCGCGCCCGACTGATCTGTCCATTTACGGGTTTCTAGCTGCCCTTCGATGTAAACCTTACGGCCTTTTTTTAAAAACTGCTCCGCAACTTTAATCAGGTTCTCATTCGTAATTGAGACGCGATGCCACTCGGTCTTTTCCTTGCGCTCACCACTATTTTTGTCACGCCATGTCTCCGAAGTGGCGACACTGAAGTTCACCACCTTGCCGCCGTTCGGAAAACTGCGCACTTCGGGATCGCTGCCCAGATTGCCAACGATAATCACCTTATTGACGGACCCTGCCATGAGATTCTCCCTGTTACCTATCAATACGCGCAGATTGCACGGTTTTGGTTAACAAAACGTTCCCAACCTATATCTAGGATCCGCGCGCGCAGCAACCTATCTGCGGCGGCTTGCGGCCCGCTTTTGCGCAAATCTTTGCCAAGCGGGCGCAAGATATAGTAACCCCCTAGATTATTGGGCGATATCCTTTATATTACGCATCAGCGCTGCCGCGCATGGGGGATGACGTGTCGCAAAGCAAATTCTCAAGTTGTGTTATTGCGCTGTGCGCTGGGTTTACTTTGCCTTTAACTTCTTATGCCCAAGGTCTGAACCTTAGCGGGTCTAATCGCAACCGCGCGTCAATTTTGCAGTCGCAGATGGCGCTGCTGGATGGGCGTCTTGCCACGCAATACGAAGGGTCAAACCGACTGCGTCCTGACGCGCTGATGGCCAAGGCCACCGATGGCCCTTTGCCCAGTTTTCGCGGCAGTTATCGTGGCCAGTATCTAGAGGTGGCGCGCGAGGCGGCGCGGGCGAATGATGTGCCAGAAGATTTGTTCTTGCGTCTGGTTCAGCGCGAGTCGGGTTGGAACCCAACTGCGGTATCGCACAAAGGGGCGACTGGGCTTGCGCAACTGATGCCAGGCACGGCTGATTTGCTGGGCGTCGATATTGCCGATCCGTTGCAAAACCTGCGGGGCGGGGCGCGGTATTTGCGTATGATGTATGACAAATTCGGCAGCTGGCGGCTGGCGCTGGCCGCCTATAACGCAGGGCCCGGCGCGGTTGCAGAGCATGGCGGCATACCGCCCTTTACAGAAACTGAAAACTACGTTCGCGCGATAATGGGCTAGAAAAAGGCGTCTGGTTTGCGTCGGTTTTGCGTATGGCTTGCGTCCCGACATCGTCCCGACAAGGCGCGCGCGCGCCCTTAACCCTGCGGCACGGTTAAGGGGCCATCAAATCGCAACCCGCTCGCCCAATTCCACCACGCGGTCGCGGGGCAAATAGTAGTAATCGGACGGATCGGCGGAAAAGCGGCTGAGCAGTGCGTATATGCGGTTCAGACCGCGGTCTAGCCCAAAGCTGCCTTTGACCACAGGCCGTTTGCGCCCCAAAAAGAAGGTCGATCGCATTACATCGAACTTAAGTCCCACCTTGCGTGCATGCACCATTGCGGCAGACACGTTTGGCGTTTCCATAAAGCCAAAACGCAAGGTCAGGCGCGAGAAGCGCGGCGAGAGCATTTCATAGGTCGCACGCTCTTCTTCGTTCGCAGTGGGGGTGCGCAGGGTTTCAATGGTTAGTAAGATATTCTCTTCGTGCAAAACGCGGTTGTGTTTAAGGTTGTGCAGCAGCGCTGTTGGCGCAACCTCTGGATCGGGGGACAGGAAAAATGCCGTTCCACCCACAACGTGCACTGAAGATTTGCCCATAGATTTGACAAAACTTTCCAAACTGACCTGCTGGCGGTGCATTTTGCGCAGCACGGCCTGTGTGCCCCGCCACCATGCCCACATCATCGTACCAATGCAGAACGCGACCAGCAACGGCACGTAGCCACCATCGGCCACTTTGGCAAGGTTCGAGATAAGGAACACCCCTTCAATAACAAAGATTGGGCCAATGGCGATGGCCGCCAGCCAGATCGGCAAGATCCGTGCCGTGAACACGTAAACAAAGGCAAGAATGGTGGTGATTATCATCGTGCCTGTCACGGCAATGCCGTAAGCCGATGCAAGTCCCGAGGAGTTTTCAAACCGCATCACCAGCCACAACACGCCAAAAAGCATCGCCCAATTCAGCGCGCCGATGTAGATCTGTCCGCTTTGATTGGCCGAGGTGTGCCGAATGGCTAGGCGTGGCAGCAGGCCGAGTTGGATGGCGGCACGGCCCATAGAAAAGGCTCCCGAAATAACCGCTTGGCTTGCGATGACAGTGGCCGCTGTGGCCAAGGCCACCAAAAACGGCAAAAATTCGGGCGGGCACAGGGCAAAGAAGATGTTTTCCGCCAGTTCGGGGCGGGTTAAAACCAAAGCCCCTTGGCCAAGATAGTTTAGCACAAGCGCAGGAAAAACCAGTGCGAACCATGCCAGCATGATGGGACGACGGCCAAAATGACCCAAATCGGCATAAAGTGCTTCGGCCCCAGTCACAGCCAAAAATACTCCGCCAAGGATCAGCAGGGCAACGCCGTGATGCTCGCTTAGAAATTGTATCGCATAAACAGGGTTGGCGGCAGCCAAAACGGCAGGTTCAGCTGCGATATTCCACAGCCCTAACCCGCCCAAAGTTAAAAACCACACTGCAGTAATGGGCCCGAACGCCCCCGCGATTTTGCCCGTGCCTTGCTGCTGCACCATGAAAAGCGCAATCAAAATGCCAACTGTTGCGGGAACAACCCATTCATTTAGCGCGGGCGCAATCAGGGCCGCGCCTTCGACCGCAGACAAGACCGAAATCGCCGGCGTGATGATGGCATCACCAAAAAACAGGGCTGCGCCCAAGATAGCCAATATCAAAATGGGCACAGATCGCCGTCCAATGGCCAAACGCACCATAGTATAAAGCGCCAAAATTCCGCCTTCGCCCCGGTTATCGACCCGTAACAGAAACAGCACATATTTTAGTGTAACGATCAAGATCAGCGCCCAGATCAGTAGGGAAAGAATGCCCAAAACCGAAGGTGCATCAATGGTGCCGTGTTCGGAAACTGCCTTAAGAGATTCGCGAAAGGCATAGATCGGAGAGGTTCCGATATCGCCATAGACCACGCCCACTGCGCCGATAGTCAATGCTGCAAAGGAAGCTTGCTGTGGGGCGCTATGCGCTGGGGCGACTTCCTCTTCGCGCAAATAGTCTGCAATATCAATCTGCGCATCAGAGTCAGATGCAGATCCATTGGCCAAAGATTTGGCTGGCTTAGGCGTTGTATTTTTTGACATGGCGGGACTTGTGCGCAGCACGCGGCAGCAGCGATTGAAATGCATTGCCGTGGCGGTGGCGAACATTTGCTCCAATGGATACCGCGCGAGTCGGCGGCGATAGGACATCATACACTTAGGCGTGATGTGCCGCAATGCAGCAAATGCAGGCCCGTTCAGGCCATTTTTATCACCGGTTCCATCTCGGCCAATATCTTGTCATCTAAGTGACATTTAATCTGGTGCCCGCCCGCCAATGTGCGCAAGGGCGGCATTTGCGTATCGCATAAACCGCCCGCCACTTGGGTTTTCCAGCGGCAACGGGTTTGGAATGGGCAACCGGGCGGCGGGTTAACGGCCGATGGGATATCGCCTTGCAGCACGATACGCTTGCGCGTGACCTTTGGGTCAGCAATGGGCACGGCCGACAGCAGCGCCTCGGTGTAGGGATGGTAGGGGGGCTGGAACACTTGGTCAGTGGTGCCCATTTCCACCACATGGCCCAGATACATCACCATCACGCGGTCAGACAAATAGCGCACGATGGACAGATCGTGGCTGATAAACAAAAGCGTGGTCTTATTTTCGCGCTGAATATCCATCAAAAGGTCGGTGACAGCGGCCTGCACCGACACGTCAAGGGCCGAGACAGGTTCATCAGCCACAACCACCTTGGCCCCGCCAGCAAAGGCGCGGGCGATGCCAACGCGCTGCTTTTGCCCGCCAGACAATTGGCGCGGCATACGGTTTGCAAAGGCGCGAGGCAGTTTGACAAGGTCTAACAGGTCCAGCATCCGCGCCTCGCGCGCGGCGTCATCTGCGCCAATTTTGAATACTTCTAGCGCACGGATAATTTGGCGTCCTACCGACATCGAAGGGTTTAGCGTGTCGAACGGGTTTTGGAACACCATTTGCACGGATGACACGGTATCGGTATTGCGCTTTTGAATTGGGGTGGATTGCACGCGTTCGTCAAACAGCATGATGCTGCCCGATGTGGCGGTTTCCAGTCCCATCAGCACCTTGGCAAAGGTAGATTTGCCGCAGCCAGATTCGCCCACAATCGCAAGGGTTTCGCCCTCGTGTGCCTCGAAGGAGAGGGTTTCGTTGGCCTTAACCACCTTTTTCGCGCCGCCGCCAAAGGCCCCGCCGCCTGTGGAGTAGTATTTCTTTAAATCCTCCATCTTTAACACAACAGGCCCGATGGGGGTTTTTGGCTTTTGTGTGCGCAGGGCAGGGGGGGCGGCCCAATCAATCTCGCTCCATTTCAGGCAGCGCGAAGCGTGACGATCGCCATTCGGGACGGCGGACATGGGGATGTCTTGCGCGTTGCAGCGGCCTTTTTCAAAGTAGTCGCAGCGCGGGCCGAAGTTACACCCATTGGGCCGTTCGTGCGGCAAAGGGAAGTTGCCAGGAATGGCGATAAGGGGGGAAGCATTTTTATCGGCCGATGGCAGCGGGATGGAACGGAACAGCGCCTGCGTGTAGGGGTGGCGCATGGTGGAAAACACCTCGCGCACATTGCCGGTTTCTACCGCTTCGCCCGAATACATGACGCAAAGGCGGTCGCAGACATCCAAAATCAGGCCAAGGTTATGGCTGATGAACAGCATGGATGTGCCGTATTTGGTGCCCAAATCCTTGACCAGATCGACGATGCCTGCCTCGACCGTGACATCAAGCGCGGTGGTCGGCTCGTCTAGGATCAGAAGGGCGGGTTTGCTCATCAGTGCCATGGCGATGACGATGCGCTGCTGCTGGCCGCCCGACAGCTGGTGCGGATAGGCGTTTAGGATGCGGTCAGGGTCTGGCAGGCGCACATCGGCGACGATTTGGCGGGCAAGCGCCCAGGCGTCGGTTTTGCCCATACCTTGGTGGATCATCGGCACTTCGGCAAGCTGCGCGCCGATTTTCATGGCGGGGTTAAGCGAGGCCATCGGCTCTTGGTAGATCATCGCCATTTCAGACCCGCGCAGATGGCGCAGCTCTTCTTGGGACATATTCGTCAGATCGCGGCCTTTGAATTTGATACTGCCGCCCACGATGCGCCCGTTTTTGCCCAGATCACGCATGACCGCGAGCGCCACCGTTGATTTACCGCAGCCAGATTCGCCCACAAGGCCCATCGCCTCGCCTGCCATGACATTGCAGGAAAAATCCATCACCGCTGGGATTTCGCCAAGGCGCGTGAAGAAGGAAATCGACAGGTTTTCGATTTGCAGGATGGGTTTGGATGCGTCCCAGTTATCTGACATGGCGATCTCCTAGACGGAAGGCGGGGGCCAGCCCCCGTGCCCCCGGGATATTTTTAGAGTTAGGAAGCGGGCAGACCGATTGAGGGGGGAGGGGCGCGGTCAATCTTTTAGGCTTTCTTCGCGCAGGCCATCGGCAAGCAGGTTCAGGCCGAGAACGAGGCTCATCAGGGCAAGAGCGGGAACGAGGGCGGGGTGAACGAACAGGGTCAGGAGTTTGCGGCCATCGTCGATTGTGGAACCCCAATCGGGGCTTTCAGGGCTAACGCCAAGGCCGAAAAAGCCTAAGGTTCCCAGAAGGATGGTGGTATAGCCAATGCGCAGGCAGAAATCGACGATCAGCGGGCCGCGCGCGTTGGGTAGGATTTCCCACAGCATGATATACCATGCGCCTTCGCCGCGCGTTTGGCCTGCGGCCACATAATCGCGCGATTTCAGATCCATCACGATGCCGCGCACAATGCGGAACACTGTGGGGGCGTTGACGAAAACGACCGAAACGAAGACGTTCAGAAGGTTCGGCTCCATCGACCAGATCCCTAGCGGGTCTGCGTTAAAGGCAAGGCCAGCATAGGCCCACAGACCGATCACCAGCGTGATGCCGACATAGAGATTGCGCTTGGACGGGTTGGTGTAAAACCGCGTTTGAAACAGGGTAACGAAGAAGATGATCGGGAACAGGAACAGAGTGGCCGCAAGCGCCGTCGGTATGGCTGTTAGGCGAATTTCGGGGGTGACAAGCAGGTAGAACAGCAAGATCAC
Source organism: Pseudorhodobacter antarcticus (assembly GCA_945862435.1). GTDB lineage: Bacteria > Pseudomonadota > Alphaproteobacteria > Rhodobacterales > Rhodobacteraceae > Cypionkella > Cypionkella antarctica_C. Next base: position 22,759 of record CAMAXX010000009.1, on the reverse strand, counting down.
GGGGAAAGCCAGCACGAGGTTGGCGATGAAGGACAGCGCGGTGTCTAGTTTGCCGCCGTAATAGCCCGCAGGCAGGCCCAAAGTGACGCCGACCATAAAGGCAAAGGCGGTTGCGGCGGGCGCGATGATGAGAACCGAGCGCGCGCCCATCACCATGCGCGAGAACACATCGCGCGCCAGATGGTCTGCACCAAAGAGGAAATATTCATACCCGCCCGCAGGGTCGACCAAAGGCGTGCCGGGGGGCGGATTTTTGACGCGGCCAAATTGCGCAATGGGGTCCATGGTGATGATAAAATCGGCGAAGATCGCTGTAAAGACCCAGAACAGCACAATTCCAAGGCCAAAGATGCCGACGGGGCTGTCCATCAGCTTGCCCAGCAGACCAAGGCGGTTTTTGAGGACGATCAGCACCGCAAAGGTTAGGGCCAATGCGCCCCAAACAGGGGTAAACTGCCACATCGCGCTGGCAAAGATTTGGCCCCAAGATAGAAGTTCGTTTTCCATTGCGTGCCCCCTAAGCCAGCCGAATGCGCGGATTTAGAAAGACATAGCCGATGTCGGAGATCAGCTGCGTCACCAGCACGACAAACACTGCAACCACGGCGCAGCCCAACAGCAAATCGATGTCGTTATTGCCTGCGGCCTGAACCAATGTCCAACCGAAGCCTTTGTAATTGAACAAAGTTTCCACAATGACCACGCCGTTCAAAAGCCATGGAAATTGCAGCATAATTACGGTAAAGGGCGCAATCAGCGCGTTGCGCAGCGCATGTTTAAGCACCACAGAGCGAAAGGTCGCGCCTTTCAGGCGCGCGGTGCGGATGTACTGCGCGGTCATCACCTCGGCCATCGAGGCGCGGGTCATACGGGCAATATAGCCGATGCCATAGGTGGCAATTGTCATCACAGGCAGGGTAAAGTTCCAAAAGGTTATGTTATCTTGCGCCGATGTGGCGGTGCCCAAAAACAAAGTCTTGCGATCAATCCAGCCCCATTCGGCCAGAATTGGAGACAGGCCCGTCGTGGCCGAGGCGAATATGGCAACAAGCACAACGCCCGACACATATTCAGGCGTGGCCGTGGTGGCGATGGAAAAGAAAGACAGGACGCGGTCGGTTTTTGACCCTTCGCGCATGCCCGACATGACCCCGATTAGCAGCGATGTCGGCACCATGACCAGCATCACCGCCGCCATCAAATAGGCGGTCTGTCCCAATTTCTCTATCACCGAATCGAGCACAGGCTTTTTGAACACTGTTGAGGTGCCCCAATTGCCCTGCAGCACACCGCAGTAGGTTGCGGTTTGCACTTGGTTTGTTACGCAGCGCCCACGCAATACGCCTTTTTCATCGGTCAACGCCCAGCCAGGCGCGACGCCAAGCCATTCGGCATAGCGGCCAAAAACGCTGCCGCCGTGGCCGTTTTGTACAATCCAATCGGCGACGGCCTGATCTGTCATCCGCACCGAGCCTTCGGTGCGGGCCAGTTTTTCAAGGTTGGGGGGCAGGTTCGTGAGGTAGAACACGACAAAGGTCAGCGCCAGCGCTGTCAGCACCATAACGCCAAAGCGTTTGATCACGAAAAGCAGCATGGATTCCCCCTGCGCCGCAACATTCAAAGGCTGCTGGCAAATTCTTTGTCAGGTAAAACAGCGGGCGCAGAATGTCTGCGCCCGCCGAAGATGTGCGTTATGCGCCCTTATGCAAGCGACCACTTATAATGGTGATGCTCGAACGAGGGGTGCATATCGACATTCACGCCCTCTTTGGCGTGACGGAACAGCGAACGCCAGTAAGGCTGGATCAGATAGCCTTCGTCCTGAAGAATTGCTTCCAGCGTTTCCATTTCGGCGCGGCGTGCATCGGCATCGGCCAAGGCCAAGGCGCGGGCCATTGCTGCGTCAAAGTCGGGGTTTGCCATGCCTGTTTCGTTCCACGAACCCGTGCTGGTATAGGCCAGCGACATGTTCTGAACGGCCAGTGGGCGGTGGTTCCAACCCGTTGCCGAGAAGGGGTATTTCTGCCAATCGTTCCAAAAGGTCGAGCCTGGCATTGCGGTGTGCTTGACCTTGGCGCCTGCCGCAGTCAACTGAGCCGCGATATTGGCAGATGCGTCAAATTCAAACCCGCCATCCAGCGAGATGAGTTCCAGTTCGGTTTCGGCCATGCCAGCGGCTTCAAGTGCAGCGGCAAGACCTGCTGCGTTCATGGTTTGCTTTGGCAGTGCGAAATATTCTGGGTGCACAGAGCAAGCGTGGTGGTTTTCGCCCAAGGTACCCAGACCTGCAAGGCCGATGTCCAGAACCGCTTGTGGATCGATAGCCAACTGAATAGCCTGACGGACGGCTTTATCTTTGTAGGTGTCCGACAGCGAGTTCATACGGAACACAGTGGTTGCAGCCGTGGTTGCTTCCAGCTTTTTCCAGCCCAAAGCGTCCATTTGCGAAATGAAGTCGCCGTTGGTTTCATAGCAGGTGTCAATCTCGTCGCTGCCAGCCAAAGCCACCATTGCCGATGCGTCGGTGCCAAAGTCGATATAGTGAACCTCGTCCAGTGGCGCAGTGCCGGCCCACCATGTGTGACCCTCGGCGCGCACCAGAATTGCGCGCTGGCCGACCGATACTTCTTTTGGAACGTATGGGCCAGTGCCGATTGGCGTGGCCGCCGGATCGCTACCATCAACAAAGGACGAGTGGACAACGGCACAAGGATAGTCAGCCAAGTTTGGCACAACGGCCACGTCCGAGGAGGTTAGGGTCAGCTTAACGGTCGCGGCGTCAACAACGGTAACAGCGCCTTCGCGCAAAGCTTTGCCTTCGGCATCCATCAGGCCAAGGAAGCGCGATGCGGTTGCGCTGCCTTCGACGGAGGCATCACACCAACGTGCGAACTGGCGGGCCACGTCTTCGGCGGTGAAAGCATCGCCGTTGTTCCAAGTTACGCCTTGGCGCACTTTGAGGGTGTATTCGGTGGCGTCAGCGTTCGCTTCCCACGATTCTAGCAGGCGGCCTTCAAAGCTGCCATCGGGGTTATACTGGATCAGATATTCCAGCCAGCCGCGATAGACGTTGGAAATTTGTGGCCAGTCCGCTGTGCGCGGGTCTTTCAGCGCCTTAACTTCCATCGCGCAGCGCAGGATACCGCCAACTTTGGCCTCTTGTGCCATGGCGGGGGCTGCTAGGCCGATCATGTTATAGGCGGCGACGGTGGACACACCCAGCGCGGTCGCGCGGGACAAAAACTCGCGGCGGCTCAACTTGCCAGCGCGCACTTCTTCGGCATGCATCTGTGCTGCGGGATGAAGGCCCGACAGCGAACGGAAAAGTTTCATGGTTCACTCCCTGTTGTCTTACACCGATGCGGTATGCGGCGGCGCAATTCTTAGTGGCGCATTGGGTGCGCTTCACGGTGACATTCGGCACTATTATCGGCCTTACGTCCACGCCTTTTTTCGCCGCAGCGGGTGCTAAATGCGACATTTTTGCCAAGTTTACCTCTGCGCGCCCAAAAATGCATTCAGGCGCGCAGGCCAAACCACCCAAAGCGGGTGTTCGGGGCAGGCAAAAGGGCCGCCGTTTGCGGCGATTAACCCGCCTTGCGGAAAGTGCTGGGCGAGATGCCTGTCTGATTCTGAAACGCCCGCGTAAAATAGGCTGCCGACGTAAACCCCAAAGCGGCGCTGATTTGGCCGACCGGAAGTTTTGTGTCTGACAGCATCTGGCGCGCTTCGAACAGGCGGCGATCTTGTAGCAGTTCAATGGCCGAGCGGCCCGATGCCGCGCGGCAGCAGCGGGTTAGGTGCGTGGGGGTCACACCCAGTTCAGCGGCAATTTCTGCCACGCCTGCGCCCAAGCGAAAGTTACGCTCCATTACATCGGTAAAACGCGCGACAAGGCGGTGCGCGGCATCGGGGCGCTGCGCCGTTATGCCTGCCGCTTCGGCCTGACGTTCCAGCCACACCGACAACAGGCCCACATAATGCACCGCAGCGCGTTGGCCCGAGGCGGTGCCTGCGTCCAACTCGCGCGCGACCATTTCCAGCATCATGTTCATTTCTTGCTGCGCCACCACATCGCGCAAGCGAATATGCTGGGGCTGCGGTGGTAACTGCACTGTACAATCGCGCCCAAGGAATAGGGCAGAGCCCAGAACGTGCGGGCCGACTTCAAAGCCGTGCATCACCCCCGCAGGGATGAACACAATCGTACCAGCAGAATAGCCGCGCGTCACGCCTGCAACTGTGATGCGGCCCATACCCTTAGTGATGTTCAAAATACATGGTTCAGACAGACTGCGCATTGCCTCAACCCGCCAGCGGCCATTGGCAGCAAGGCGGGGTAACGGAATTATTTTTATGGTTGAAGACATGAGTATTTCATAGCCTTTGTCTTGTGAATGGATGCTGCTACTAGATTTAGTCATCTGGGTGACTTTGCCGATTTATATGTTTGACAATATCGAACATTTTAGCCGCATCGGCGGGCAAAATCAACGCTTGTTTATGACATTTTCCGCCAGTTAATTGGATCGGGCGAAAAATGTGTCTTGGCGATAGAGTGGCGGGTTTTGCGCTGCAATCATAAGGTGATCGAGGCCCAATTTTTCATCCGATTGCGAAACCAAGTGCGCTGTCTTTTGGCATACTGGCGCGAGGCAAGTGTGCCTGCGGCGATAGCATCTTGCAGCGTGAGTTGCCCGCGCAGATGGGCGACGAGTTCGGCTGCGCCGATGGCCCGCGTCCACGGTGGTGGCTGATTTGGGCCGTCTTCTGGCCAATGCGGCAGGGCGGCGCGCGCCTCAATCAGCGCGCCGTGTTCCATCATGGCGTCAAACCGCTGCGATATGCGGGCATCAAGGCGTGCTGTGTCCATCTGCAAGACCAGTGCGTGGGCGTTTTGCAGGGGGAGTAGCGCGGGGCCCGTGCTCGCCTGCCAATCGGCAAGGCCGCGCCCTGTGGAAATCAGCACCTCCCACGCGCGCTGAATACGGGCGGGGTTTTGGGTGTCGATCTTGCGGCGGGTGTCAGTGTCCAATTCTGCCAGCATTGCTTGTTGGCCTTGGGCTGCAAGCATCTGGTTGGCGCGCGCGCGCACATCGGGCGGGGTCGGCGGAATATCGGCAAGCCCCTTTGTCAGCGCCGTAAAGTTTAGCCCGGTCCCGCCCACAATAACGATAGGGCGGCTCAAAAAGGGGGCAACCTCGCGCAGCCAGTGGCCTGTGGAATAGGGCGTATCGCGCCCGATATGGCCAAAAAGAGCATGGGGCAGGGCGGACACATCATCGGCGCTGGGGCGGGCAGACAGGATGCGCCATTGGGTGTAAACTTGTAATGCGTCGGCATTGACGATTGTGCGCCCATCGCGGGCGGCAATTTTCATCGCCAGCGCCGACTTGCCGCTGGCTGTGGGGCCCGCAATCAGCACGGTGGCTGTTCGCGATATGCCGCTAATATTCACGCTTGCCCCGCTTGCCCGTTGAACATGCCGCCGTTTTGCGACATTTTACGCGGCAGTCAACAACGATTCCCCGCGCAGCCATTCTTGCGCCCCAGTAAACAGGATTTCCCATGCCCAGCGATACCTCTCATCCCGTTTATTCTCGCGTGATGCTGAAAATTTCTGGCGAGGCGCTGATGGGCGATCAGGGATTTGGCCTGCACCCGCCCACTGTGCAGCGCATTGCAGCCGAAGTGAAATCGGTGCGCGATATGGGGGTTGAGGTGTGCATGGTAATAGGGGGGGGCAACATCTTTCGTGGGCTGGCGGGCAGCGCGCAGGGGATGGAGCGGACAACCGCCGATTACATGGGGATGCTGGCCACAGTGATGAACGCACTGGCGATGCAATCGGCGCTGGAACAAGTGGGCGTGTTCACCCGTGTGATTTCGGCCATTCCGATGGATCAGGTTTGCGAGCCCTATATCCGCCGCCGCGCGGTGCGCCATTTGGAAAAAAAGCGCGTGGTGATTTTTGCCGCTGGCACGGGCAACCCCTATTTCACGACGGATACCGCTGCCACGCTGCGCGCCAATGAAATGGCCTGCGAGGCGATTTTCAAGGGCACTAAGGTGGACGGGGTTTACGACAAAGACCCGAAAAAATACAGTGATGCCAAGCGGTATGACGTTGTGACCTATGACGAGGTGTTGCAGAAGCATTTGGGTGTCATGGACGCGTCCGCCATTGCACTCGCGCGCGACAATGACCTGCCGATCATCGTGTTTTCGTTGGACGAGCCGGGCGGGTTTAAGGGAATTTTGGCGGGTCGCGGCACCTATACGCGCGTTGTGGACAAAATTTAACTATTCCGACGTGATGATCTGCTGATATAGCAGGTAAAATGCCGCGTGCGGCACGGGTGATTATACAAGAGGGCGATATGTCTGCCGAAGACCTAGAAATTGATCTGGATGCCATTCAGCGCCGCATGGACGGCGCGATGAATGCGTTGAAAACAGAATTTGCAAGCCTGCGCACAGGGCGAGCTTCGGCCTCGATTGTGGATGCGATTTCGGTGGATGCTTACGGCCAAATGACCCCGATCAACCAACTTGGCACAGTAAACGTGCCAGAACCGCGCATGGTGGTGATTAACGTCTGGGATAAGGCCATGATTGCCAAGGTAGAAAAAGCCATCCGCGAAAGTGGGATTGGCATTAACCCCGTCTCTGATGGGCCATTGATACGCCTGCCGATACCCGAGTTGAACGAAGAACGCCGCAAGCAGTTGACCAAGGTTGCAGCAGGCTATGCCGAAAATGCCAAGGTCGCCATTCGCAACGTGCGTCGCGATGGGATGGATCAGATCAAAAAGGCCAAATCGGCGGGTATGGGCGAAGATGACCAAAAGATGTGGTCAGACGAAGTGCAAGAGTTGACCGATAAGGCGATTGCAGGTGTCGACCGCGCGCTTGACACTAAACAAGCCGAGATCATGCAGGTTTAGCCCCAGAGTTTTGGTCCCAGAGATATAGCCCCAAAGTGCGAGCGCGTTTTGCCCCAGTCCATTGACCCTGCCAATAGCGCCGCGCCGCAGACTTTTGCGACCGCCAGGCAGTTGCACGTGGCGATGATTATGGACGGCAACGGGCGATGGGCTGTGCTGCGCGGTTTGCCGCGCCTTGTCGGGCACCGCAAAGGGGCCGAGCGTGTGCGCGAGATTGTGACCGCTTGCCCTGATTTGGGGATCACGCATCTGACTGTTTACGCTTTTTCTACGGAAAATTGGAAACGGGGCGCTGCCGAAGTGTTGGGGCTGATGTCGATTTTTGCCCGTTATATCAAGTCTGAGGCAGAAAAGCTGGCAACGGCAGGGGTGCGATTGCGTTTTATTGGAGATCGCAACCGCCTAGAGCCAAAGCTGCAAAAACTGATGGCGGGGATCGAGGCGCGCACCGCTCATTGCATCGCGCTGCATCTGACAGTGGCGATCAACTATGGCGGGCGCGACGAGATCACCCGCGCCATGCGCGCGATTGCGGCGACTGGCATTGCGCCCGCCGAAATTACCGATGCCGTTATTGGAGCGCATCTGGATACGGCAGATCTGCCCGACCCCGATTTGGTGATCCGCACCAGCGGCGAGACGCGGACATCGAATTTTCTGCCATGGCAAGCGGCCTATGCCGAATATGAATTCACCCCAACACTGTGGCCCGATTTCACACGACAGGAATTGGCGGCGATCTTGAAGAAATTCGACATGCGCGAGCGGCGCTTTGGCGGGGTGGTGGCAAAGTGACTGCCGAGCCAACGCACATCTCTGCAGCAAACTGCTGGGCCGATTTGCGCCCGCGTATGCTGTCGGCTGCGGTGCTGCTGGTCATTGGCGCGGTTGAGGTTTGGTTGGGCGGCTGGCCATTTTTGGTGTTCATTATGGCGCTTGTGGGTGCGATGATTTGGGAACTTGCGCGGCTGTCGCGCCCCGAAGCACCCAAACTTGCCTTTGCCATCGGCCTTTTGGCCGCGGCGCTGTTGTTTGCCGATGAAGGCTGGCCAGGTTGGACAGGATGGGTGTTGCTGCCGCTGGTGCCTTTGGTGTTTTTGGCCCCGATTTCTGGTGCGCTGCGCTGGCCTATGGCCAAGACCTGCGCGCTGATCGCGCTGGCCATTATGACGGTTGGGCATGGTCTGTTCGATCTGCGCCAAACCGAAGGCGCGGTTGCGATCCTTTGGGTGTTAGGTGTGGTTGTGGTGTCAGACGTGGCGGGGTATTTTGTGGGGCGCACAGTGGGCGGGCCCAAGTTTTGGCCTGCCGTTAGCCCCAAGAAAACATGGTCAGGCACCATTGCGGGCTGGATTGGTGCGGGCCTTTTGGGGGCGGCGTTTGTCTATGCGGGCTATGGCGGGATCGGGTTGGTTCTCATCTCGCCGGTGATCGCGTTTGCGGGTCAGATGGGTGATGTCACCGAAAGCTGGCTGAAACGGCGCGCGGGGGTTAAGGACAGCTCGCGCTTGATCCCAGGTCATGGCGGGGTGATGGACCGATTTGATGCGCTTGTGGGGGCGATGCTGGCTGTGATGGCGCTGCAATTTCTGGCCCCCAGCCTAATTCGCCTATCCGTAGGGGGCTGAATGCGGCGGATTTCGATTTTTGGCGCAACGGGGTCGATTGGACAATCTTCCTATGATCTTATCGCGCGCGCGGGCGGGGCCGAGGCGTTTGAAACTGTCGCCCTGACGGGGGGGCGCAATGTGGCGCTGCTGGCGCAAATGGCGCGGCAATTGCGCGCGAAGGTGGCGGTGACCGCGCATGAAGACTGCCTTGGCGATTTGCGTGAAGCGCTGGCAGGCAGCGGGGTTGAGGCGGCCGCAGGCCAAGCCGCCATTACCGACGCCGCCCGCCGCCCTGCCGACTGGGTGATGAGCGCGATTGTTGGCAATGCGGGCCTTGCGCCCAGCTTTGCTGCATTAGGCAGTGGGGCCATTTTGGCACTGGCTAATAAGGAAAGCCTTGTGTCGGCGGGCAAGCTGCTGCTGGCGCGGGCGGGGGCGGCAGGGGCCACCATTCTGCCCGTAGATAGCGAACATTCGGCTATTTTTCAGGCCCTACATGGCGAAGATCGCAGCGCGCTGGAACGGGTGATAATCACCGCATCGGGCGGCGCGCTGCGCGATTGGCCGCTGGAAAAACTGGCAACCGCAACCGTGGCCGAGGCATCAAAACACCCCAATTGGGCCATGGGGCAACGCATTACCATCGACAGCGCTTCTATGTTTAACAAAGCGATGGAAGTGATTGAGGCGCATGAGTTTTTCGCGCTGACGCCTGACCAGATCGAGGTGGTTATTCACCCGCAATCTATTGTTCATGCGCTGGTTGGGTTTAATGATGGCGCAGTGATGGCGCATTTGGGCGCGCCTGATATGCGCCATGCCATTGGCTATGCGCTGAACTGGCCTGCGCGTAAAACTCTGCCCGTAGCGCGGCTGGATTTGGCGGCACTGGGAGGCCTTACATTTTCTGCCCCCGATTTGGCACGCTTTCCCGCGCTGCGCCTGTGCCGCGAGGTGATGGCCACCGGCGGGGCTGCGGGCGCGATCTTTACCGCCGCAAAAGAAACCGCGCTGGATGCGTTTATCGCGGGGCAAATTGGCTTTATGGATATGGCAGGGGTGGTGGAAAGCACGCTTTCCCGCCTGACTTCGGAAATTGCAATCACAGATGTGCCATCAGCCCTTGAGCAAGTGCTGCAGATAGACCATCTAACACGGGTGCGCACCGCAGAATTGGCGGCGCAAATGGCGCAAAGGCGGTAACGATATGATTTCTATTCTAAGCGATTTTGGCGGGCTGATTTACACGATTGTATCGTTTTTGCTGGCGCTGGCGGTGATTGTCGCCGTGCATGAATATGGCCATTATATCGTGGGCCGTTGGTCGGGGATCAAGGCCGAGGTGTTCTCGTTGGGGTTTGGGCCTGTTGTTGCCTCCTCGCGCCCAGATCGTCATGGGACGCGCTGGCAGATTGCGGCCATTCCGCTGGGCGGTTTTGTGCGGTTTAAGGGCGATCAAGATGCGGCATCGGCCCTGCCTGCGGGCGGGGAGATGTCGGCTACTGAAGCGCGCCAAACGCTCGCAGGCGCGCCGATTTGGGCGCGGATGCTGACTGTGGCCGCTGGCCCCGTGTTCAATTTTGTTTTAGCATTTTTCATTTTTGTGGGCCTGATCCTGTCTTCGGGACTTGTGGCTGATCGTCCGACAATTGGCGCGCTGTATCCGATGCCAACGGCGCAGGGACTGCTGCAAGGTGATGAGATTACTGCGATTGAGGGCCAGCCAACCCCTGATCTGGCCGCGTTTTTTCAGGTGGCTGATGGCGTGCCGCCCAAGGCAGAGGTTGGATATACAGTGCTGCGGGCAGGGCAGACAATGCAGGTTACCGCGCCCCACCCGCTGCCAGCGCGCGCAGAAATGGTGCATTTGCAAAGCGCGGCCTTTGAGGCTGGGCTGCGCGAAGGCGATGTTTTCACGCAGGTGGGCGGACAGCCGATTTACGCCTTTTCTCAGCTTCCCGCGCTTATCGAGGCCAGCGCCGGCGCGCCGCTGGATGTGCAGGTTTGGCGGCCCGATGGCAGCACGCTGAATGTGCTGCTGGCGCCAAACCGCCGCGATTTGCCAACTGCCGATGGCGGTTTTGAAACCCGCTGGATGATTGGTCTGTCGTCTGGCCCAATTTTCGATTTGCAGCGTCGCAGCGCAGGTCTGGGCGAGGCAATGATGCTGTCTTTTTCGCAAATGGGCGCGGTGTTTGAAGGCACGTTTTCGGGGCTTTTGCATATGATCCGTGGCGATATCAGCACGTGCAATCTGTCTGGCCCTGTTGGGCTGGCCGATACGATGGGCCAAGCAGCGCGGTCTGGGGTAGATAGCTTTGTCACCATGCTTGCCATGGTATCGCTGGGGGTGGGGATTCTGAATCTGCTGCCCGTGCCTGTTTTAGATGGTGGGCATCTGGTGTTTTTCGCGGTTGAGGCAATCACACGGCGCAAACCCAATCCACGATTTGTGAATATGGCGGTGATGGTTGGGCTGTTTTTGGTGACGGCGCTGACGATTTTTGCGCTAGGTAATGATCTGACTTGCAGCTAAGCTATTGATTTAAATTTATATTACTTTAGAAGGTCGGGCTTTTGCTGCCTGCGCAGCACATCTGCACCACTCTGACTAATAATTGCCTTAGGTCTTTGACATTTTGGGCCAGCACGGTTAGTTATCCACAGCAAATTGCACAGGCAGTTTTGAACAGACAAGTTGGGGACGCGGCGTTATGATAAAGGCACTTTTGAAAGCATCTTACGGGATGCGCGTTGTGGCTGTAGCGGCTATTGTCCTTGCCGTTTGGCCAATGGCTCCTGCGATGGCGCAGGATTACGCCTTTAGTCGCGTCGAAGTGCAGGGCAACGATAACGTCGATACCTCATCTATCTTGAAATTTGCCCGCATTGAGCAGGGCGCCCCCCTGACGGCGGCGCAGTTGAATGATGCTTTGCAGCGCGTCACAGATTCTGGGCTGTTTGCTTCTGTGGATTTTGTGCCAAGCGGGGCGACCTTGACGATCAAGGTTGAAGAACTGCCCATTATTGGCACCTTAGATTTTCAGGGCAATAAGCGCCTGAAAGACGAAGAATTGGCTGCAGTGATTTCGTCGGAATCGCGCCGTGTGTTTTCTGCGGCCACTGCCGAAGAGGATGCCGCGACAATTGCGGAACTTTACCGCGCGCGTGGCCGGCTTGCAGCCTCGGTTGAACCAAAGATCATTCCGCGTGGGGCGGGGCGTGTGGATTTGGTGTTTGAAATCACCGAAGGTCGCGTTGTTGAAAATGAAAGCATCGCCTTTGTCGGCAACCGCGATTTTTCTGACCGCCGCTTGCGCCAAGTGCTGCAAACGAAACAGGCGGGATTTTTCCGCCAATTGATCCGCCGTGACACTTTCGACGCTGACCGGTTGGAAGTAGACAAGCAAATGGTACGCGATTTTTATCTGTCGCGCGGTTACGCCGATATTGAAGTGATCGACGCCAGCGCAGACCTAAGCCGCGAGCGTGATGCTTCGTTTATTTCCTTTACCCTGCGCGAAGGGGCTAAATATACGTTTGGCGATGTGAATGTGGTATCGGAAGTTGCCGATTTGGACTCTGCAGATTTTGCTGCCGCATTGCGGCTGAAATCGGGTGAAACCTATTCGCCTTCGTTGATTGAAAGCAGCATCGCCCGTCTTGAAGATGTGGCGATCAGCAAAGACCTTAGCTTTGTCCAAGTTGAACCGCGCATCACCCGCAATGCCGACAGCCAGACCATTGATGTGGATTTGGTACTGAAACGCGGCGAGCGTGTTTTTGTGGAACGCATTGATATTGAAGGCAATACCACGACGCTTGACCAAGTGGTGCGCCGCCAGTTCAAATCGGCCGAAGGCGATGCGTTTAACCCACGCGAAATTCGCCAAGCGGCTGAACGTATTCGCGCTTTGGGCTTTTTCGCCGCGGCGAATGTGGATGCGAGCCAAGGATCCAGCACTGAACAAGTTGTGGTCAATGTTGATTTGGAAGAAACGCCAACTGGATCGCTGTCCTTTGGAGTGACCTATGGCACCAATAGCGGTGGCGGGATTTTGTTTGGCTATTCGGAAACGAATTTCTTGGGCCGCGGTCAGGCGTTGAATTTGAATGTCACTGGCACGCGCGACACGCAAGATTATGCGCTTGGGTTTAGCGAGCCTGCGCTGCTGGGCCGTAATCTGCGGTTCAAACTGAATGGACAGTACAAAACCACGACACAGGCCGATTCGAATTATGATACCGAAATTGCCACCCTTTCGCCCGCACTGGAATTCCCAATGGGCGAGCAGACTCGGTTGGAACTGCGGTACCGCGCCGCGCGCGAAGGTGTGGTGAACGCCAACTCCACCTCGGGGTTGATTATCGCAGAAGTTGCGCGCGGGAACGAGATTACCTCGGCCTTGGGCTATACGCTGAACTTTGATACTCGCACGACAGATCAGTCCAGCGGCGGGTTTTTGCTGCGCTTTGGGCAAGATTTTGCGGGTTTGGCGGGCGATGTAAACTATGTCTCGACCACCGCACTGGCTGTGGCCGAAGCCCAGATTTTAAACGAAGAAGTGACGCTGCGGGCCGTGGCCGAAGGCGGGGTCATCTCGTCGCTGAACGGCTATACCAGCCGCGTGACGGATCGTTTCTTTGATGCGGGAGGCTTGCGCGGGTTTGAACGCAACGGCATTGGGCCGCGTGAAGCTGGCGATGCTTTGGGCGGCAATATGTTTGCGTCCCTGCGTTTTGAAGCAGAATTCCCGCTGGGTCTGCCTGAAGAATATGGTATTACGGGCGGTGCGTTTGTGGATATGGGATCGGTCTGGGGCCTTGATGATGTGGGTTCGGCACAGGGCGTTGACCGCGCGCTGCGTTCGGCCGCTGGTCTTGCAATTTTGTGGACAACCCCGATTGGCCCGCTGCGCATGAATTTCTCGCGTCCGCTGCAAAAGGAAAGCTTCGACATCAGCCAAGATTTCGAGCTGACGATTTCGACCAAGTTCTAGGATGGTCGGACGGTTTGCACGCGTATGTTGCTTTGTAGCAGCTATAACGGCTGGCCTGTCAGCCGGGCAACTTCTGGCGCAAAGCAGCCCTATTACGCAGGCCATGTCGCCCATTTTGACGCTTGATCAAGATGCGCTTTACCAGCTCAGCCTTTACGGCAAGGCGCTACGCGCGCAGATCGCCGAAGAGGTGGAGATGCTTGAGACCGATAGTCGCCGCATTGATGCCGAACTAGAGGCGGAAGAGCGCGCGCTGACGCAAAAGCGCAGCGAAATGATTGCGGCAGATTTTGCCCCGCTTGCTGCTGCCTTTGACAAAAAAGCGCAAGATCTGCGCGCGCAAAACGCGGCCGCCGTCGAGGCGCTGCGTTTGAAAGAACAGGACGGGCGTAAAGAGTTTTTCACCGTTGCTGCGCAGGTTTTGGGCGATTTCATGGTGGAACGTGGCGCGGCGGCAATCATTGACAAAAGGGCGGTTATTGTCTCGCTTCGGGGGCTGGATGTGACAGACGAGGTCGTGACGCGCATCGATGACGTTTTGGGTGACGGTACGAAATAGCCCAGCGGCCATTTGCCCATCATCACCTTGCCAGTTTGGCCATTCATTGCTAGTGATCTGCAGAATGTTTATCGCCGAGGAGAGGTCATGGCCGAAGTTATACCCGCAGTTCTGACCGCCGATTTGGCCCTGATCCAACGTATTATTCCGCATCGCTATCCATTTTTATTGGTAGATAAAGTGCGCGACATCATCGTGAATGAAAGCTGCGTGGGCGTTAAGAACGTCACCTTTAACGAGCCGCAATTTCAGGGCCATTTCCCGAATATGCCCATTTTTCCTGGCGTGATGATTGTGGAAGCCATGGCGCAAACATCGGGAATTTTGGTGGGTCTGTCGATGGATTTGGTCGATAGGAACGCCACAGTTTTCTTTATGGGTGTAGATAAGGTTAAGTTTCGCCGCAAGGTTGTTCCGGGCGATGTGATGGAACTGCATGTGCGCGCGCTGCGGGGCGGCGGGCGCGTGTGGAAATTTGAAGGCCGTGCGATGGTCGAAGGCGAGTTGGCCTGCGAAGCCGAGTTTATGGCTATGTTTGATGTGCCCAAAGCATGACGATTTCGCGTGACGCCACAATCCATCCTTCTGCGGTGATCGAGCCAGGCGCGCAGGTTGGCCCGCGTTGCCAAATTGGCCCGTTTTCCATCGTCGGCGCCGAAGTGCGCCTTGGTGCGGACGTGCTTGTAAAGTCACATGCCGTGGTGACAGGCTGGACGGATGTTGGCGATGGATCGGTGATTTTCCCCTATGCTTGCGTGGGCGAAATTCCGCAGGATTTGAAGTATCAGGGCGAGCGGACGCGCCTTATTGTGGGCGCGCGCTGCCGTATCCGCGAAGGGGCCACGTTGAACACGGGCACGACGGGCGGCGGTGGGGTAACCCGCGTGGGCGATGAGTGCCTGATTATGACAGGCGCGCATGTGGGCCATGACGCGCAGCTTGGCAACCGCATTGTGCTGGCCAATCAGGTTGCAATCGCTGGGCATTGCGTGATCGGGGACGATGTGGTGATTGGCGGGCTGTCGGGCATTCATCAATTCGTGCGTATTGGTCATGGTGCGATGATTGGCGCGCTGACGATGGTGACCAATGATGTGATTCCCTATGGCCTTGTTCAAGGGCCGCGCGGGACGTTGGATGGGCTGAATTTGGTGGGGCTAAAGCGGCGCGGTTTGGACCGCACTGAGATTTCTGCCCTGCGCGCGGCCTATACGGCGTTGGCGGGCGGGAGTGGCAGTTTTGTGGAACGTGCCCGCGCGTTGGTGGAAAACGCACCGTCCGCGCAGGTGCGCGAGGTTGTCGAGTTTATCTTATCGCAATCTGACCGATCTTTCCTTGGGCCGAAATGAGCGGTGCAAAACTGTCTGGGCTGGCGCTGATCGCGGGGAAGGGGGCGCTGCCTGCTGCAGTGCTAGCGGCATTGCCGACCCGCCCGCTGATCTGCGCGCTGGACGGCTTTGCGCCGGGTGGCGTGGCGGTGGATATTACGTTTCGCCTTGAACGGCTTGCGCTGTTTCTGCGCGAATTGGAAAATTGCGGCATCACGCAGGTTTGTTTTGCGGGGGCGGTGCGCCGTCCGCGTCTTGACCCCAGTTTGTTTGACCCCTCCACGGCGCAGATGGTGCCGCGCCTGTTGGCGGCGATGGGGCAGGGCGATGACGGGGCGTTGCGCGCGGTGATTGGTATTTTTGAAGAGGCGGGGTTTGCTGTGCAGGGCGTGGCCGATATTGCGCCTGCACTGATCCCTGCGGCTGGTGTCTATGCGGGGGAGCTGACTGCGGATATGCAAAGCGACGGCGCGCGCGCCGAAGCCATTGTTGCGGCATTGGGGGCGGTTGATGTGGGGCAGGGCTGCGTTGTGGCGGGCGGGCTGTGTTTGGCGGTTGAGGTGATTTCTGGTACCGATGCGATGCTGGCCAGCGTTTGCGCCCTTGGCGATCTGCGCCCTGCTGCGCGCGGGGTTTTCTACAAATCGGCCAAGCTGGGCCAAGACCTGCGCATTGATCTGCCCACGCTTGGCCCCGCGACTGTGGCCAATGCCGCTCGTGCGAGCCTGGGCGCGATTGTTTGGCGCGCGGGCGATGTGATTTGCCTTGATCTGCCAAACATGCAAGCCGCTGCAAATGCCGCAGGCCTAACCCTATGGGCGCGCTAAGTTTTTTCATCGTCGCGGGCGAGCCTTCGGGTGATCGTTTGGGGGCTGCATTGATGGGTGCATTGCGCACGCTGCACCCTGACGCGCGCTTTGCGGGGGTTGGCGGGGCGCTTATGCAGGCGCAGGGGCTGGTCAGCCTGTTCCCGATGGAAGAGCTGTCGGTGATGGGGATCATCGAGGTTTTGCCCAAGTACCGCGCGCTGAAACGCCGTATTGCGCAGACGTCGGCGGCGGCGCTGGCGTTTGCCCCTAATGCGCTGATCACCATTGATAGCCCCGATTTTTGTTTGCGCGTGGCGGGGCTGGTGAAAGCCGCCACTCCAGACCTGCGCACAATCCATTATGTTGCGCCATCGGTTTGGGCGTGGCGGCCAAAGCGGTCGGTGAAAATGGCGCGGGTGATTGACCATGTGTTGGCGCTGCTGCCGTTCGAGCCACCCTTGATGCAGGGCGCGGGGATGAGCTGCGATTTTGTGGGCCATCCTGTGGTGTCTGAACCTGTTGCCAGCGCGGACGAGGCACAAGCCTTTGCAGGGGATGGCCCGCTGATCCTGTGCCTGCCCGGATCGCGCAGAGAAGAAGTCACCCGCCTTGCGCCGATTTTTGGGCAGGTTTTGGGGCTGGTTAAAGCGCAACATCCCAACGCGCGCGTGGCGCTGCCCACGGTGCGGGGGGTGGCTGATTTGGTGGCGGAACTTACCGCCGATTGGCCGATTGTGCCGCAGATTATCACGGATGCGGCGCAAAAACGTGGGGCCTTTGCCGCGGCGGATGTAGCGTTGGCGGCATCGGGCACAGTGTCGCTGGAACTGGCGGCTAATAGCTGCCCCATGGTCATTGCCTATGACATGAACCGCCTGACGCTGTGGCTGATGGCACGCGCGGCGCTGGTGGACACGGTTACGCTGGTGAATTTGGTATCTGAAACCCGCCGCGTGCCCGAATTTATTGGCAAAAACTGCACGCCAGAAAAGATCGCGCCCGCGCTGTTGGCGCTGCTGGATGATCCTGCGGCGCAAAACGCCGCGATGGCTGTGACGATGCTGCGTCTTGGGCGGGGGGGAGAGCCGCCTGCGCTGCGTGCCGCGAAATCTGTGCTGGGGGCATTATGAGCGATCTGCGTGACCTAACCCGCGTCTTTTCCCGCATTGGCGTTTTATCCTTTGGCGGGCCAGCGGCGCAGATTGCACTGATGCACCGCGAGGTGGTCGAGGCGCGCAAATGGGTGTCCGAACAGGAATACTTGTCGGCCCTGTCGTTTTGCATGCTGCTGCCAGGGCCAGAGGCGATGCAACTGGCCACGTGGATTGGCTGGCGCAAAGCCGGGGTGATTGGCGGGCTAATCTCGGGCGGGCTGTTCGTGCTGCCGGGCGCTGCATTGGTGCTGGCGTTGGCAATGGTTTATGCGTCCTTTGGCACGCTGCCGCTGGTGACGGCGCTGTTTGTGGGCGTGCAGGCGGCGGTGCTGGCGGTGGTGATCGAGGCGCTGCTGCGCCTGTCAAAACGGGCACTAAAGGCGCGCGCGCATCTGGGCATTGCCATTGCCGCCTTTGCCGCGCTGTATTTGTTTCATCTGCCTTTTCCCGCGGTGATTATCGCGGCTGCCCTGCTGGGTCTGGCATTGCTGCGCCAGCCCGCCCCGCCCGCCCCTGCGATTGCCGCAGCCCTGCCTATACGGGAAAGCCTGATTGCGGCGCTGATTTGGGGGGCGGTTTGGCTGATCCCGCTGGCGGGGGTTGTGGCCTTTGCACCGCAGATTTTGGCCGATATCGCGCTGTTCTTTTCCAAACTGGCGATGCTGACCTTTGGCGGGGCCTATGCAGTGCTGTCGTGGATGGCATCCGAAGTGGTTGTCACGCGCGGTTGGATGACAGCAAAGCAAATGCTAGACGCGCTTGCCTTGGCCGAAACCACGCCTGGGCCGTTGATATTGGTGACGGAATTTGTGGCCTACGTCGCCGCTTATAAACAGGGGGGCATGGGGCTGGCGCTGGCCGCAGCCGTCATCACACTTTGGATGACGTTTGCGCCTTGTTTTTTGTGGATTTTTGCAGGCGCGCCGTGGATTGCGCATCTGCAAAACGTCCCGCGCGCCGCGGCGGCGCTGTCGGGCATTATGGCCGCAGTGGTTGGGGTGATTGCGCATTTGTCGCTGTGGTTTGGGCTGCATGTGCTGTTTGGCGCAACCATCACTGTCCAAATTGGCCCATTGCAGCCATTGCTGCCCGATTTTGCCACGTTGCGCCTGCTGCCCATGGGCCTTGCCTTGTTGGCGGGCATGCTTTTGCTACGCTTGCACTGGGCGCTACCTTGGGTTTTGGTTATTTGTAGCGCAGTTTCTGCTTTAAGCCTTGCTTTCTAGGCTGCCCCCTCTTTTCAACCGCCGCAATTCGCTTAAGGTGTGTTAACAGTTTTTTGGGGAGGCAGCATGGCAAAAACGATTGACTACGGCAACTTGATGCACCGCGCCATGCGGGGTCTGATCCAAGCGGTTTTGTCCGATGTGGCCAAAAATGGCCTGCCAGGCGATCACCATTTCTTTATCACGTTCGATACGGGCATCTCGGACGTGAAAATGGCTAAATGGCTGCATGACCGCTATCCAGATGAGATGACGCTGGTGCTGCAACATTGGTTTGAAGACCTAACTGTGACGGATGACGGATTTTCGGTGACGCTGAATTTCGGCAATAACCCCGAAAACATTGCCGTGCCGTTTGATGCTGTGCGCACGTTTGTTGACCCGTCGGTCGAGTTTGGGCTGAAGTTTGAAACCAATCCCAGTGAGGATGAAGACGAAGACGAGGCCCCCGAAGACGACCCGCCGCCCCCGCCAAAAGGCGAGGCGCAGATTGTGCGGTTAGATAAGTTTCGCAAATAAGTCACGCGGTTGAAACATTAATCGCCGAACGTGTGCCAAACATCTGTTTTTAGTAAAGGATTGACCATGGCCCAAGATTTTATTCTATTCGCGCGCGAGTTTTTGGCTACGCCGTTTCAAGTGGCGGCGGTCTCGCCCTCGTCGCGGTATTTGGCGCGCGCAATGGCAGTGGGTTTTGGCCCGACAACGGGGCCAGTGGTTGAATTTGGGCCAGGGACAGGGCAACTGACGCGGGGGATTTTGGCCGCGGGTGTGCCCCCCCAAGATTTGACGCTTATCGAGATGAGCGCCGATTTTGCGCGCCATTTGCAGACCGAATTTGCAGGCGTGACAGTGCACCGTGCGGGCGCGCAAGAGGCGCCAAGTTTTGCGCCTGCGGGCAGCGTGGCGGCGGTTGTGTCTGGCCTGCCGCTGCTGTCTATGCCCGATCCTGTTGTCGAGGCAATTTTGGTCGCTGCCTTTACTGTGCTGCGCAAGGGCGGCGAGATGCGGCAATTTACCTATGGGTCAAAGCCGCCCATCGCGTCGCATATCATGGAAAAGCTTGGGCTTGTGGCCATAAAAGGCCGCAAAGTTTGGGCGAACGTGCCGCCTGCGCGGGTTTATGTCATCAAACGGGCCAGAGAAATTTAACGCAATTTCCTGTTGGTATGCAGATGTATACCGTTGAGTTTTCCGTGCATTTGGTCTAAGGCAGGCCCCAGTAACAGGAGGCTTGCACATGACCCATTACCGCGTCGAGACTGACAGCTTTGGCCCGCTGGACGTTCCCGCCGATAAATACTGGGGCGCGCAAACCCAGCGCAGCATCATAAACTTTCCCATCGGTTGGGAACGTCAGCCCGTTGCCATCATCCGCGCGCTTGGCGTGATTAAAAAGGCCTGCGCGCTGGTCAACATTGAGCAAGGCGATATTGATAAGGCTTTGGGCGAGGTGATTGCATCGGCGGCAGGCGAAGTGATTGACGGCAAATTTGACGATAATTTTCCGCTGGTGGTCTGGCAAACGGGGTCGGGCACGCAAAGCAACATGAACGCGAATGAAGTGATTTCGAATCGCGCCATTGAAATGCTGGGCGGCGAAATGGGCAGCAAGAAACCGGTGCATCCCAATGATCATGTGAATATGGGACAATCGTCCAACGATACTTTTCCAACTGCGATGCATGTCGCCATTGGCATGATGGCGCGCGATGTTTTGCTGCCAGGGCTTGAAAAGCTGCAAGCGGCTTTGGCGGCCAAATCGGCGGAATTCAAGGATATTATCAAAATTGGTCGCACCCACACTCAGGATGCAACCCCCCTTACGCTGGGACAAGAATTTGGTGGTTATGCCCACCAAGTCGCGCAAGGGATCATGCGGGTGAAAAAGATTTTGCCCGAGATTTACGAACTGGCTCAAGGTGGCACGGCGGTCGGCACGGGGTTGAACACGCGTGCCGGATGGGATGTGCGCGTGGCCGACGAGATTGCCGCTATATCGGGGTTGCCCTTTGTCACAGCCCCAAATAAATTCGAAGCACTCGCTGCCCACGATGCAATGGTGATGTTTTCGGGCGCCTTGAAAACAGTGGCCGTCAGCCTGTTCAAAATTGCCAATGATATGCGGCTGCTGGGCTCTGGCCCGCGTTCTGGCCTTGGCGAATTGATCCTGCCAGAAAACGAACCGGGATCTTCGATAATGCCTGGCAAGGTGAACCCGACACAGGCCGAGGCGCTGACGATGGTCTGCGTGCAGGTGATGGGCAATGATGCGGCTGTGGGCTTTGCAGGCAGCCAAGGGCATTTTGAGTTGAACGTCTATAACCCAGTCATGGCCTATAACGTGTTGCAATCGATGCAGCTTTTGGGCGATGCGGCAGGGTCCTTTACCGATAATATGGTGGTGGGCACACAGGCGAATGTGGCGCGGATTGACAAACTAATGAAGGAAAGCCTGATGCTGGTGACCGCGCTGGCCCCCACCATTGGCTATGATGCTGCGACCAAAGTGGCAAAGACTGCGCACAAAAATGGCACAACGCTGCGCGAAGAGGCGATTGCGCTGGGATATGTCGATGGCGAGACGTTCGATCGCGTGGTGCGTCCCGAAGACATGATCGGGCCCAAGGGCTGATCGGGGGGGCCATGGCAGACATCATCAACCTGCGTGCGGCGAAAAGGGCGGCAACCCGCGCCAAGGCGCGCGCGCAGGGCGATGAGAATGCCGCCAAGTTTGGCCGCAGCGGCGCCGAGAAGGCCGCCGAGAAAGCGCAAACCGAAAAGGCGAAGGCGCAGCTTGACGCGCATAAGCGCGAGGTGCCATGAGCGGGCCGCAAAAACATTCCCTTACCCTGCGCGGGCACCGCACGTCGGTGACGTTAGAGCCTGAATTCTGGGCGGCCTTTCAGGACTTGGCGGTACAGCGCGGCCTATCGGTCAATGCGCTGGCGGCAGAAATGGATGAGGCGCGCGGCGATGTCGGGCTAGCCTCGGCTATCCGCGTGGCGATTTTGCGGGCGTTGCAAGGGGGACATGATGCCTAACATTTTGATGTTTGTTGCCATGCCCGAAGAAATGGCCACCGCGCCGCAGGGCATGATCCTTGTCCACACTGGCATTGGCAAAGTGAATGCCGCGTGGCGCACCGCGCTGGCGCTGGCTGCCCATCGCCCTGATATAGCGATCAATTTTGGCACGGCGGGGGCTGTAACCAAGGGCCTGCAAGGGTTGATCGAGGTTGGGGCCACCGTGCAGCGCGATATGGATGTGCGTGCGCTGGGTGTGCCCTTGGGCGCCACCCCGTTTGAGGACGATAGCGCCGAGATCCGGTTTTCCTCAGCCCCTTTGGTGTGCGGAACGGGGGACAGCTTTGCCGCGAGCGCGCCCGAGATGCCCTGCGATCTTGTTGATATGGAGCTTTATGCCATCGCCAAGCTGTGCCGCGCTGCGCAAATCCCGCTGCGCGCGTTCAAGTTTATTTCCGATAATGCCGATGGCGCGGCCCCAACCGATTGGCGTCAGGCGCTGCGCCATGCGCAAGATGCCTTTTTGGCGCGCGTGGCGCTGGAACTGTAAAAGGGGGGCTGACTGCCCCCCTCGCTTCGCTCACCCCCCGTGGATATTTGCGGAGTTAGGAACAGTAAGACACCCTGCTTGCTTCCTAACTCTAAAAATATCCTGCGGGGGGAAGCGCGTGCTTTACGCGCTGGGGGGCGCAAAGCCCCCTTGTTTCAGCCATCGCGCCATCGGGAAAGTGAGTTCCCGTTTCTGCGGGCCTGCTCTGAAGCATGATGTTTTGCCAGAGCCTTAGGAATAGGGGAATTAGTGCCAGATTCTGTTGCCAGGCTCTGGCGGGCCCCGCCTTACGCGGCTAAGCGCAAGGACTTAGTTTCGGCGACTTAACTGCTTACGCAGCCAAAGCCATTGCCGGAGCACGGTTGTCATTTGCAACTGTACGTTTTGCACCGATAACGGTGGTGGCTCACCGAGCGAAAGCTGGCCCCTTTAGACGTTCGTCGATCCTATTTCGACCCCACACGCCCCAAATGAAAGGGAATATTGGTGGAGTCGCCGGGTACCGCCCCCGGGTCCGAGCCGTGTATTACGGGTGCGTTTATCGCCATAG